>JAHEZJ010000043.1 GCA_023251135.1 Flavobacterium sp.
GAAAATCTCCAACAGAATTTGATGCAGGAGGACATAGTTTGACCCAAAACACAACCAATTTTGATCTTTCTAAAAACTATGATACTGTATTAGACGGTTTAAATCTTGCTTTTGGAGCGGAATACAGAACCGAAAAATTCACCATTTTCTCAGGAGAAGAAGGTTCTTATGCTACTTACGATACTAACGGCAGACCTATAACCGACCCTACAACGCAAAGTGCACCAACAATTCCAAATCCGGATTACGATCCTACTGACCCAACCTCTTCTCCAACAATTTCGAGACCGGGAGGTTCACAAGGTTTTCCGGGATACAGCCCATCGAATACAGTAGATAAAAGCCGTACCAACTTATCTTTATATACAGATGCCGAGCTGGACATTACAGAAGCTTTTTTACTAAGTGCTGCCGTTCGCTTTGAAAACTACAGTGATTTCGGAAGTACTTTAAACGGTAAATTAGCCGCAAGAGTAAAAGCCGGAGAGCATATTAACTTTAGAGGATCTGTAAGTACCGGTTTCCGTGCCCCTTCCTTGGCACAAATCTACTACAACCTGCGTTTTACAAATTTTAACGCCGGAGGAGCTACCGAAGTTTTACTTGCGCCAAACAACAGCCCTGTTACCAAAGCTTTTGGAATTCAGAAACTAAACGAAGAAAAAGCAGTAAACGCTTCTTTGGGTTTCACCGCTTCTTTTGGCGATTTCACCGCAACGGTTGATGGTTATTATATTAAGGTAAAAGACCGTATTGTACTTACCGGATATTTTGATGCTACTTCTTTAAACCTCGGTGTCGACAAAGCTCAGTTTTTTGTTAACGGTGTAGATACCAGCACTC
Organism: Flavobacterium sp.; assembly: GCA_023251135.1. Lineage (GTDB taxonomy): Bacteria > Bacteroidota > Bacteroidia > Flavobacteriales > Flavobacteriaceae > Flavobacterium. The sequence continues at coordinate 844 of JAHEZJ010000043.1, forward strand.
ATGGTTTAGATTTAGTACTGGCCTGGAAGAAAAGATTCGGAGAGTCATTGTTTAGTGCAACTTTGGTTGGAAACATCAATGATATGAAAATTAATAATGTAAAAAATGGTACTTTAGACGAGGGCACTTTCTTTGGAAAACGCGAAAAAGCATTCTTATTATCTTCGGCTCCGGACAACAAATTTGGTTTAAACCTAAACTATGCTAAAAATAAATTTGATGCCGGTATCGCATTTACCCGATTCAGCAAAGTTGTTTTAGTAGACTATACCGATGAAAATGATGTGTACAACCCAAGATTAATTACAGATGTAACGGTGGGTTACAAACTGACCAAAAATCTGAAATTAAGCGTTGGAAGCAACAACTTATTTAATGTTTACCCAACCAAACAAGATGAGACCGGTAACACTGAAGCTGGCGGTTACTGGGATGCTGTACAAATGGGCTTCAGCGGAGCTTACTACTATGCAAGACTTGGTTTTAATTTTTAATGACATTAAAAATTCCTACTATCTTCCCGGACGAAGTTGAAAAAGAAATTCAACTTTAGCCAGTGAAACAAATAAAAATAAAAAAAATCCTGAGTGTTGAACTCAGGATTTTTTTTATTTATCTAAAACAGTAAATACTTATTTTATTATTCAGCGTGTAAAAATGCTTGTCTGTTCAACAAAGTTTCTTCGTCTTCAACGTGATTATCATCTGGCACACAACAATCAACCGGACATACAGCAGCACACTGAGGTTCGTCATGAAAACCTTTACACTCAGTACATTTTCCCGGAACGATATAATATACCTCATCCGAAATTGGTGTTTGCGCATCACCTGCATCAACCTCAGTTCCGTCTGGTAAAATTATTTTCCCTGAAAGACTGGTTCCGTCTTTATATCTCCAATCGTCAGCTCCTTCATAAATTGCTGTATTTGGGCATTCTGGTTCGCAAGCCCCACAGTTTATGCATTCGTCAGTTATAATTATTGCCATTTTGTTCTTAGTTACGAGTTAAAAGTTATAAGAATTGCGTTAAAAACGTCAAACATTTTATTCTGCTTTGCCTTATAACTTAATATAGCTTATTTTTGTGCAAAATTACAATCAAAACCTTTCATAAACAAATTACTTATGTTACAAAACGAAAAAAAACAGTCTTTTATAGCACTAGGTCGATTTTTAAGTCAGTTCTCTGAAGCAGAAAACACACGAAATGAATCGGTTTTAGGTAATGAGCTGTTTTTTGATGCTTTCATAAAACTGATTGACCTTTCGCAATCCCATAACGGATGGTACACTCCTGAACAAGTGCATTTTGCCATAAATTCCTGGGGCGAAGCTTTGACAGAAGAGAACCTTGAAAAATGGCTTTCTCCTTATGCCGAAGCATTTGAGAAAGCGGGAAAAACAGAAAAAACAGTCGCTTTAATCCTTGCCGGAAATATTCCGTTAGTAGGGTTCCATGACTTTTTATCGGTTTTAATCACTGGAAATAAAGCCTTGATCAAAACTTCTTCAAACGATCAGCATTTATTGCCGTTTTTGGCCAAATACCTGATTTTTGTTGATGAAAGTCTAAAAGATAAAATCACTTTCGTGGAAGGCAAACTCGAAAATTTTGATGCCGTAATTGCCACCGGAAGCAACAATACCGCCCGTTACTTTGAATATTACTTTAAAGACAAACCTTCGATCATTCGCAAAAACAGAAATTCGGTAGCGGTTTTAAACGGAAAAGAAACTCATGAGGAATTAGAAGCTTTGGGCGAAGATATTTTCAGATATTTTGGTCTGGGATGCCGCAATGTATCCAAGCTTTTTGTTCCAAAAGACTATTCTTTTGATGCCTTTTTTCAGGCTATTTTTAAATATCAGGACGTCATCCATTACGAAAAATACGCTAACAATTACGACTACAACAAAGCCGTATTTTTGATGAGCAACTTCAAACTTCTGGACAACGGCTTTTTAACTTTAAAGGAAGATCCAAGTTACGCCTCTCCTATTTCGAGCGTATTTTATGAATTCTATGAAAACATCGAAGAGTTGCAAGCTCGTTTAGAAGCTGATTCTGAGCAAATTCAATGCATCGTGAGCCATGATCTAATCCAAAACAGCATTACTTTCGGGCAAACCCAGAAACCACGATTGTGGGATTACGCAGATAACATAGATACTATAACGTTTTTGTTAACAACAAAGTAAAAATATGTGCAAATATTTCGAATAATTTATCGCTTTTTCAGCTCCTATTGCCGAAATTTGCCTCTTTAAATTTTTCGACTATTAACAACAACCATGAAAAAACACAACTACAGCGCAGGACCAAGTATTTTACCTCAGGAAGTTTTTGAGAAAGCCTCAAAAGCAATTTTAGATTTTAATGATTCAGGACTCTCTATTCTTGAAATTTCGCACCGAAGTAAAGATTTCGTTGCCGTTATGGAAGAAGCCAGATCCCTTGCTTTAGAATTGTTAGGACTTCAGGGGAAAGGATATCAGGCCCTATTTTTACAAGGCGGTGCCAGCACAGCTTTTCTGATGGCTCCTTATAACTTAATGAAAGAAAACGGAAAAGCAGCTTATTTAGACTCCGGAACCTGGGCAACTGCTGCTATAAAAGAAGCAAAGTTTTTTGGAGAAACTGTTATCGTTGGTTCTTCAAAAGAAGACAATTACAGCCATATTCCAAAAGGATACGAAATACCAAGTGATGCTGATTACTTTCACTGTACCAGCAACAATACTATTTTTGGAACTCAGATGAAAGAATTCCCGGCAACTAATGTTCCTGTGGTTTGCGATATGAGTTCTGATATTTTTTCACGTGAACTGGATTTCTCTAAATTTGATTTAATCTATGCCGGTGCTCAAAAGAACATGGGACCTGCAGGAACTACTTTGGTAGTGGTTAAAGAAGAAATATTGGCGAAAAACGGAAGAACAATTCCAAGTATATTAGATTACGCCAAACATATCAAAGCAGAAAGTATGTACAATACACCTCCTGTTTTTGCCGTGTATGTTTCGTTATTAACCTTACAATGGGTTAAAGAAAAAGGAGGAATTGCCGCTGTTGAAAAACTAAACAATGCAAAAGCCGACTTACTTTATACAGAAATTGACAGAAACCCATTGTTTAAAGGTACTGCAGCAGTTGAAGATCGTTCTAAAATGAACGTTACTTTCTTATTAAACAATGCCGATCATACTGCAACTTTTGATGCTTTATGGAAAGAAGCCGGAATTTCGGGATTACCGGGACACCGTTCCGTTGGTGGTTACAGAGCTTCAATCTACAATGCGATGTCTATCGAAAGCGTTCAGGTTTTAGTAGATGTAATGAAAGCTTTGGAGACTAAAGTTTAGTTTACAGTTTTTAGTTTACAGTTTACCAAAAATGTGAATGGAACACAGGATTCCTAGCCCCGATAGCAGTGGAAATCCTTTTTTGTTTTTTCTTTAAAAACAAAAAAGATTACTTCACTAAAGTATTTATTTTAATCGGAGTTCAGTGAACTTCGTTTGTAACGCATAGCGGGATTAGCTCCTAAACAAAAAAGAAAAAATTATAATATAGGTTTAATCTAATCTGTACGATTAAACAAATAAACACATAAACTAAGATGAAAGTATTAGCCAATGACGGAATTTCAAAAAGTGGAATTCTTGCTTTAGAAAAAGGTGGTTTTGAAGTTATTACTACAAAAGTAGCTCAGGAACAGGTAGCTAACTTTGTAAACGAAAATAATGTCGCGGTGGTTTTAGTACGTAGTGCTACTAAAGTTCGTAAAGACATTATCGATGCCTGTCCGGGATTAAAAATTATTGGTCGTGGTGGTGTTGGTATGGACAACATCGATGTTGATTATGCAAAAAGCAAAGGAATCCATGTGATTAATACACCGGCTTCATCATCAGAATCTGTTGCTGAGTTGGTATTTGGACACTTGTTTTCTGGTGTTCGTTTTTTACATGATTCAAACCGAAATATGCCTCTTGAAGGGGATTCTAACTTTGACGGTTTGAAAAAAGCCTACGCAAACGGTACCGAATTAAGAGGAAAAACTCTTGGTATTGTTGGTATTGGGCGTATTGGACAAGCTACCGCAAAAATGGCGCTTGGTTTAGGGATGAAAGTAATCGCTGCCGATAGCTTTATTCCTTCTGTAGATGTTAAAGTAGAGTTTTTTGACGGTCAGTCTATCACTACCACTATCGTTTCTCAATCTTTAGAATCTTTATTCAAAGAAGCTGATTTTATCACTTTACACGTTCCTGCTCAGGATGGATACATCATTGGAGAGAAAGAACTGGCGATTATGAAAGATGGTGTTGGAATCGTTAACTGTGCCCGTGGTGGTGTTATCGACGAAGTTGCCTTGGTAAAAGCGCTGGATTCAGGAAAAGTTGCGTTTGCAGGATTGGACGTTTTTGAAAGCGAACCAAAACCGGAAATGGCTATTTTAATGCACTCTAAAATTTCATTAACGCCGCACATTGGAGCTGCTACAGGAGAAGCACAAGACAGAATTGGTACAGAATTAGCCTCACAAATCATTACTTTATTGAGCTAATGATTTAAAAATAAATTATTTAGAAGGGATTTATTAACATCGTTTAATAAATCCCTTTCTTTTTTTGATTAAATTTGAGTTTAAATTCTAACCTAAATTCTTTTAATCATGTTTGAACAATTAACACAATTAGTACAACAATACGGAGGAGATGCAGTGGTAAACAATGCTGCTGTCCCAAATGAGCATAATGAAGCGGTTATACAGGAAACGAGCTCTTCAATATTTTCAGGATTGCAGAAAATTGCTTCAGAAGGAGGTGCAGAACAATTGGCAGGCTTATTCAACGGAACTTCGAAGTTAGACAGTTCTAACCCTGTTGTACAGCAAATAACGCAGCAATTGAGCGGTAGCCTAGGTGAAAAATTCGGATTAAGCAGTGCCGATTCAGCTGGTGTCGCTTCAAGTATGATTCCGCAGGTTTTAAGTTCTTTAGTAAACAAAGCAAAAGATCCGAACGACAGTAGTTTTAATATCTCCGATATCATAAGCTCCATCTCCGGAAATAGCGGACAGGCTTCGGGTATCATGGAAACCATTAATAAATACGGAATGCAGTTTGGCCTGGACCAAAACAACGATGGAAAAGTAGACGTATCCGATGCCATGGCACTCACTAAAAGCGGAGGACTAGGCGGTTTACTGGGAAAATTGTTTGGAAAATAGTTTCTTTTAAGAGGCAAAGGCCCAAAGCAACAAAGGTTCAGAGTTCTCAAACTAAATCAATAAAAAGGCTGTTTACACAAATGTAAACAGCCTTTCCTCTTTATAGAACAGCTACGCCAAACCTTTGAACCTTTGAACCTCTGTAGCTTTGAACCTTTAAAGCTCAGCACCTTTCTTTACAAACTGTTAAATACCAAAACCTTTTCCTCATTTATTCGTAAATTTAAGGCTCAAACAAAAATTATGAAAAAATATCTTTTTATACTAGTCCTACTGTTTACGATAATAGCCTGCTCAACGGCTTCGAAAAATACTGTTGCAGCAAAAACCTCGTCTAAGTCTAATACTGCTGTAAATGATACGGTACGCATTGCCAATGACTCTTTGGAATATGAAGTTATTATTATTGATAATGGTTTTAGCACCTGGCTGGCTTCGAGAGCGCTTCCGCGAAATTATTATTCGTTAACTTATCTCGAAAACAAGAATAATTTGTACGTAACCGAATGGAACAACCGTGTTTTACAGCCACAGCGTTACAGTCCTAACTTATATGAAATGAGAATTGATTACCAGCCAACGATTCATTATGGCTACGAAGTAAATTATTTGATTTATAACTATATGATTTATTTTCAAAATACATACAAACAAAAGCTCGCCGGTTATGTTCCTATAAGATAATGTTCTTATATTTGTAATCGTTACAAATAAAGAATGAACAGACTAAAAAAACGTTGGGGCATTACCTCAAATGTACAAGCCATTATAATACTGATTGTTTTTGCCATCACAGGATCGGCATCTGCATGGCTGTCTAAACCCTTTTGCGTTTTACTGGGCATCACCAAAGAAGATTTTGGAGGCTGGTTCACGCTGATCCGATTGCTGATTATTTTTCCAATCTATCAGGTTTTATTAGTAGCGATTGGCACTTTGTTCGGGCAATTCCGTTTCTTTTGGAATTTTGAAAAGAAAATGCTTAAAAATATGGGACTTGGATTTTTGTTTAAAGATTCAGAACCTCAGTCTTAATTTACCCTAAAAGATTTAAGATTGCTGATTAACGATTGCTGATTTCAGATAGTTTATGGCAGTATAAAATCAACTATTACGTTGTTTATTTAACAACACCAGATCAAAAATCGTTAATCAGCAATCATAAATATCCCTACTCCTTACTCCCTTTTTGAAAAAAGTAAGTATAAATCCAGGTTATTGTAAACGAAGGAATAATATCGGTTCCCGGAAGTATTTCTTCCACAAAAGTCAGCACACTCGCTACTTTACCTACCCTTCCCTGATACATTCGGGTCATGATAAAAGCCGCTATTGGCGCCCAGATCAAATCAGCAGGCTCGGCAAAGCCCGGTATACTGTAGGTTAGCATTCCTATCGCATCCAAAGCCAACCCCAAAAGGAGTTTCTTTGTTCTGTCGTCATTCATTACTTTGGCATCCTGCATTTTCATCGTATTTAGAGATTCGAATTTAAAAAGAATTCTTTAAAACAAACTTATTTTTTGATCACAATTTATTTCTTAATTCCCACTTGTCCAGCACCTTCTTTACAAAAAACATGCTTTTCAATCTTCTACCAAAAACCAGACCGATTATTTAGCAGTCAGTATTTTTCTCTCTTCTAAGCTTTTCCCGGCTTCATAAAATTGAGATTGTCATTACTATTGCTCTTAAAAACTTGTTCTTAAAATTCTGTTAGCTGGCATTTTTATATCGGAAGAATCTTTGTTTCTTTGTAGAAACAGTTTCAAAATGATCCACGCAAAAAATATACATAAGTTTTACGACAAATTAGAAGTTTTAAAAGGAGTCGATCTGCACATTAAAAAAGGAGAAATTGTTTCGATTGTTGGTGCATCAGGTGCAGGAAAAACAACACTTTTACAAATTTTAGGCACCTTAGACAAACCGGAGAGAGACGCAGCATCTTCGCTGACTATCAATGGAGAGAATGTATTAAAACTACAGGACGCTGAAACCGATAATTCGAAAGAAGAAAAAAGATTCAAAATTGTATCGTGGATCGGTGGTTTGTATTCTATTTTATTCTTCGTTTATCTGGTCTTCTTCAGAATTAAAAATGAGGATGATGTAATGGAATATGTCACACTTGTGGCTTTGTCACTGCCAATTTTATCCGTACTCATCTATTTGAATCGTTATTTTAAAAAGAAGAGCAAAAAGGACAAGATATTGTCTAATTTCCGAAATTTAAATTTGGGCTTTATCTTCCAGTTTCACCAATTATTACCTGAATTTACGGCGCTGGAAAACGTTTGTATCCCGGCTTATATGGCCAACAAACCTAAGGCTGAAGCAGAAAACGAAGCAAAAAAAATCTTAGAATATTTGGGATTATCACATCGCATACATCATAAACCAAATGAACTTTCGGGAGGAGAGCAGCAAAGAGTTGCTGTCGCCAGAGCGCTAATCAACAAACCTGATGTTATTTTTGCCGATGAACCTTCGGGAAATCTCGACACCCACTCAGCTGAAAACTTACACCAGTTATTCTTCCAGCTTCGCGATGAATTTGGACAGACTTTTGTAATTGTAACCCACAATGAAGAATTGGCTAATATGGCCGACAGAAAGCTAGTAATGGTGGATGGCTTAATTAGCAATTAAGAATTCCTCAACAATCCGGCAGCCTCTTTCCTTTTAATCATGACACAAAAAGAACTCAAAGAATTTCTCGACGAAAAAGTAACACAATACAACAATCTCGATTTTATCGACAGTGATCCTGTACAGATTCCGCATTTATTTACGCAGAAAGAAGACATTGAGATTGCTGGTTTTTTGAGCGCCACCATCGCCTGGGGAAATCGTAAAATGATTATCAAGAATTCACATCAAATGATGGAATTGATGGGGAATACGCCTTATGATTTTGTGATGTCACATTCAGATGAGGATCTCGAACGTCTGGAAAACTTTGTACACCGTACTTTTAACGGAAAAGACTTTTCAGGGTTTATAAAAGGATTACAGCATATTTACCAGAACCACAATGGTCTGGAAGCCGTTTTTGCCAAAAATCAGGAAGCCGACAGCTTACAGAAAAGCATCAGCGAATTTAAAAAGATATTTTTCGAAATCGATCATTTACCGCGCACTCAAAAACACATTTCAGATCCGTTAAACAATTCGGCTGCAAAAAGAATCAACATGTACCTGCGCTGGATGGTACGTCAGGACAGCAAAGGTGTCGATTTAGGAATCTGGAAAACCATTTCTCCCGCTGTATTGTCCTGCCCGCTTGATGTACATTCCGGCAACGTAGCCCGAAAATTAGGAATACTGACGCGAAAACAAAATGACGGAAAGGCCTTAACAGAACTTGACCTCAAGCTCCGAAAAATGGATCCGCTCGATCCGGTAAAATATGACTTTGCTCTTTTCGGATTGGGTGTTTTTGAAGGATTCTAAGCCCGGTAAAGCAACCTTTCATTAGCTTTATTCTGTTTTTTTTCGTAATTTCACTCTATAAAGCAATATTTATGGAGCATTTTATAGGTTATATAAAACACTACGCCATCCCATTATTTGTATTTACAAGTTTAACCTTAGCACTTGCCTTAATACTAAAACGAATTCATTATCAATACACGCTACCTTACAGACATCATATTATCCGAAAATCTGAAATTTTCCTGACTGAGATTACACTCTCAAAACCGGAGAAAAGCATACTGAAGTATAAAATTGCCAAGTTTAAATCCGAAATTCCAATCCATAAAAACTGGTGCAAAAACATGCTGATCGAAGATATGATTCGGATGAAAAGCAATTTAAAAGGAAAAACAGCCAAAAACATTCTTCTTATCTACAAACAGCTGAACTTAAATCATTATTCGGCAAGTTTACTTCGGGACTTCAGAAAGTATAAAAAATGCGATGGCATCTATCATTTTCAGGCCTTGGGATACAAACCGGGAATTTCACTTTTAAAAAAATACCTGTATCATCCCAACAAAATCATTCGGTCAAATGCCAATGTTGCTTACCTGATTTTAACCCAGGGCGACTGGCAGGCGGTGAATAAAATTCCCGTAAAAGTATCGATTACCACCACCATAAAAATAATGGATGTACTGCATTCACAAAACATCCCAATCCCACCGGAAATAGACCATTGGATCGAATCCGACAATCCGACTATTTTAAAATTGGCGGTTATGACAATGGTTTTTTACAACTACAGAAACAAATCTAAAGAGATCATCAAATTGCTCCGACATGAAAATAAAAGCCTGAGAACTGATGTTATCATTGCCATTCGGGACCTGTACCTGTACGAAGCCGAAGATGATTTACTGCTGCAGTTTGAACAGGAGAATATCGAAATACAATTAGAAATCCTGGACGCACTGGCCGTAATAGGGTCTGAAAAAACAATTTCGTTTTTAAACACCCAAATTCCAAAAGAAGAGACCAAAGACCTTAAATTAAAAATGGTAACTGCTTTAAACAATCTTGATGCAGTGCGTTTGGATCAAATGGGAATAGCCGATGCAGATACCCAAAAAATGATTAATCACATTAGAAAATTACAGCTATGATTCCGGATTTTCTATCTCATCTGATTCGCTACTACGATATTTTTGTCGCCTATTTTTCTGTTGGGTATCTTTTGTTCTACATATTCCTCTCCATTTTATCGTATTGGGCAATCATCAAACATTTGAAATATCAGAAATATTTGGACGAAGACGTTTTACTTCGCTCCAATCACATACTAGGAGTGTCTATTGTAGCACCTGCTTTTAACGAAGGGGTAAATATTGTCTACAATGTCAAATCCCTGCTTTCTTTAACCTATCCCAAATACGAAATCATTATTGTCAATGACGGGAGTTCTGACGATACGCTCGAAAAACTTATTGCCGAATTTGATCTGGTTCAAGTTGATTTTTATTATCAGGAAAAAATAGCCACACAACCTGTTCGCGGGCACTATAAATCAAAAAATCCCGTGTATTCAAAACTACTGATTGTAGACAAAATAAACGGAAAAAGTAAAGCCGACGCCACAAATGCCGGAATAAACTCCTCGCAGTACCCCTTGTTTTTATGTACGGATGTAGATTGTATTTTAAAAAGAGATACTATTCTAAAACTGGCCAAACCGTTCATGGAAAACGAAACCCGTGTTATTGCATGCGGTGCCGGAATCAGGATATCAAACTCCTGCGATATTAAAGAAGGCTTTTTGTTTAAAGTTCACTATCCCAAAGAATGGTATCCGCGTTTTCAGGAATTAGAATATGTGCGTTCTTTTATCTTTGGAAGAATGGCCTGGAGTCAGCTCAACGGCTTGCTTCTGGTTTCTGGAGGTTTGGGTATGTTTGACAAAGATATTGTTATTAAAGCAGGCGGATACTGGCACCAGTCTTTGGGCGAAGACATGGAACTTGTGACACGAATGCGCAGGTACATGCACGACAATAAAGAGAAGTTTTTAATCAAATATATCCCCGAATCGCTTTGCTGGACCGAAGTACCGGCTACCCGAAAGATATTCTTACGGCAGCGCATTCGCTGGGCACGAGGATTGGTCCAAACCTTACAGCTGCATCGAAAAATGTTCTTAAATCCAAAGTACGGACGAACCGCTTTCCTGGTCCTGCCTTACTTTTTTAGTTTCGAATTTTTGGTTCCTATTGTTGAATTTATTGGTGTCATCACCCTGATTTCGAGTTTTATATTTGGCCTTATCGATTACCAGTATTTGCTCCTTATAAGCCTTTTGGTATATTTATTTTACCTCTCCATCACCATAATATCCATATTGATTGATGAAATACTCTATAAAAGTTATGCCAATTATAAAGAACTAATGATTCTTATCGGGATGGCCGCCCTTGAACCTTTTGTTTACCATCCTGTCACCATTTATGCCTCGTTAAAAGGGTACTGGCTCTTCTTTCGCAGAAAAGAACAAAACTGGGGCGTGATGATTCGAAAAGGATATGCAAGTCCAACTAAAAAATAATAGGATGATGAACCATAACAGAACTATATATCTTATACAACTGCTTCTTTGTTTCTTTTTATTGCCCTTTCAAACCGTAAAAGGGCAAAAAGTAGACACCGATAGCCTTCTGACCGTGGTGCTCAAAGACATGAAAAGCATCCGTCCGGATTATAAGGCCAATATTCAAAGAGCTTTGTTAGGAACAAAGCTGGCTCCGGATTATCTTGATTTCTATCTGGTACTGGGCCGGAACTATGATTTGACGAAAGCAAAAGACAGCGCCCGGTTTTACTACAACTATGTGATTGATAAAAGCCCAAAATACGAAGATGCCTATCTCTACCTGATCAATATGGATCTGGAAGTCAAAAATTACGACAATGCTTTGGTCTTAACCGATAAAGCAATTGAATCGTTTCCGGACAACAAAACCTTCCGACTTAAAAGAATCGCTATCTACTCTCTGCAAAATGACGCTAAAAATGAAGAAAAAGAACTAAAATCGATTCGGGCAAAATATCCTAATGATGCCGACATCGAGCAGCGTCTTTTTACCTTATATTCCAAAACCAATATCGACCGCGCAGGTGCTTACTACAACTACACCACAATTGATCGTGACGGTGTTGGTCCCTGGCATCTGGTAAGTGCCGATTATATGCGGCAACGTACTTGGGGAAGCGTAATAGGAAGAGTTAGTTATGCCAAAAGACTTTCCTCGAATCTGGTTATGGCCAGCGGACTCCAGTTTGAAGTGGAATCTTATCTTTCGGGAAAGAAAAACAATTATTTTTATATTGATGTTGCCTACAGCAAAGACAGTGCTTTTCCGGAATGGAGATTGGGGTATTCCTATTTCTATAATTTCAACAAAGGCTGGGAGGCCGATTTAGGCTTTCGTTTTATTGAAATGCAGGACAACAGTAATTTAAAAACACTGAATGTGGGTCTCGGAAAATATTTCGGCTCCTATTGGGTCAATTTACGGTCCTACATTCAAAAAGACGGTCCTTCGTTTACCCTGACTTCACGTTATTATTACGGAACTAAATTTGACTATGTTACTGTAATTGCAGGCTACGGAACGTCACCGGACGACCAGACCAGATCGGCAGAATATCAAAACAGAGCTTCTTTAAGCTCCTATCGATTGAGTGCCGGCTTTTATAAATTAATCAAAACCCATTATATTTTTGGTCTACTGATCACAGACAATCAACAGGAATATACCGCAAAGAAATTTCAAAACGAGCTTGATTTTGCTTTTATACTGCAATACAAATTCTAAAACGTATGAAAAAAAAGCAACCTCCTTATCTCCTAATTTTTCTCTTCACCCTGCTTAGCTTTAAGATGATGGCACAATCTGAAATCATAATATCCGATCTAAACAAGATTATTGCAACAACTGAAAATACGCAGGCGGCAGCAGGAATCCTGAAAATATATCTTGACAAAGCCATTTCGAAACCCTTTCAAATTATATCCGAAAGCAAAAAAGAAAGTACTACGTCCGAAATCGTTCTGAAAATTTCCAACGACAAAAAACTTAAAGCAAATGAATTCATCATCAGAAGTGATTCAAAATCCATTTATATAACGGCTCCAAATCAAAAATACCTGCGTTATGCCGTTTATTCTTTATTGGAAATCTGGGAGTTTCGAAAATTCACCGCTACCGAAACCTACATTCCGAAAGTAACGCACTTTACTTTTGCAAAAAACACCAGCAAAACCTACCAGCCTTCTTTTGATTACAGAGCCTTGTTCTACCCCGATTGTTACGATGAAGATTTCAGGGACTGGCACAAACTCGACTGGCAACTTGACGATTTTGGACTTTGGGGACATTCTTTTAGCACGCTTGTTCCACCAAAAGAATATTTTAAAAGCAACCCCAAATTTTTTGCCTTATACGAAGGCGAACGAAATACCGAATCTTTGTGTATGACCAATGATACTGTTGTACGTTTAATTGAGAAAAACCTGACCGAAATTATTGCAAAAACACCCAATGCTCAATTCTATTCCGTAAGTCAGAACGATGATGTAGTGTATTGCGAATGTACCGAATGCCGGACCATGAACACCAAATATGGCGGTCCGCAGGGTTCGTTTTATTATTTTTTGAATAAAATTGCAGCTCGCTTTCCTCAAACAAAGATTACGACCCTGGCCTATCTTCATACCTTCAGACCTCCTGTAAATTTGAAAATAGCACCCAACATTTATACGATTTTATGCCCAATCGAACTGGACCGTGCTAAACCGGTTAGCCCTCAGAGTGCTCCTTCGTTTGTGAAAAATTTAGAAAACTGGAGTATAACTTCGCCACACCTCTTTTTATGGGATTATACGGTGCAGTTCTCCAACTTCATGTCGCCCTTTCCTAATTTTGACTCTTTTCAGGACAATTATAAGCTCTTTAAAAAAAACAAAGTAAAAGGGTTATTTGTGCAGGGCTATGCTGATGTTCCCGGAGATTTTTCGGAATTGCGGCAATATCTTCTCGCTAAATTAATGTGGAATGCGGATATTGATCTCAAAGCCGTTACAGCCGACTTTTTTAGAGGTTTTTACGGAAAAGCAGCTCCCTTCGTTACAAAATACCTTGAACTGCTGGAAGCCAATCAAAACAAAAGCAATGCTTACTTAGACATCTATTCAGGCCCCGTTCAGGCCCGAAATACTTTCCTGACTCCCGAGGCCATGGACCAATACGATCGCTTGCTCGAACAGGCGTACGCAGCTGTAGAAAATGATTCAATCTTAAGTTCGCGTGTTCATAAACTACGACTGGCTTTAGAATTTGTCTATTTTGAGCAGGCTAAATTTTATGGGAAAAACCAACACGGTATGTTTATCGTAAATGCCAAAGGAGAAAAAGAAGTAAAAAAAGGTTTGACAGAAAGAGTTTTAAAATTTACCCAATCTTGCAATCAATTCGGAATTTATGAATTGAGCGAAGACGGGCTTTCTCCTGATAATTATTATAAAGAATGGGTTGAAATTTGCAAAAACACAACCACTCATTTGGGTGAGGATTTAAACGTTACCTTTATTACATCCCCCTCAGCTGAATTTAAAGGCAAAGGAAGTTACGGTTTAGTTGACGGAAACAGAGGTTACAAAGATTTTAACAATAACTGGATCGGATGGTATGAAAGCAATCCCGAAATTGAAATCGAAACCAAAAACCTTGTTTTTAATACTCTGAAATTAAATTTCCTAAGCGATCAGAGACATTGGATTTTCACACCCAAAAGCATCAAAATATACGGTTTCAAAAATCAGAAATGGGAACTTATAAACGAACAAATTTGTGACATTTTAACAGAAGACTACGAAATTACAACAAAATCATGGGAGATTAGAAATCCGATCTTAAGTAGTTTTGCCAAAATTAAAATCGTCGCAGAGAACCAGAAGGAACTGCCTGTCTGGAGGAAACGAAAAAACAAAAAAGCTATGATAATGCTGGACGAGATAGAATTGTTTAAAAAATAAGAGTCAAAATGGATACTGCTGATAAAAAAATTATGATCATCGATAATGATGACATGACTGTTGAAATTCTAAAATTCATTCTTAAAAAAGAAGGATATAAAGTAAGTATTGCAAAAGATGGTATCAGCGCCATGGAGCGTCTACCGGTTATTATGCCCGATTTGGTCATTACCACGATTACAATTCCACTTAAATCCGGTCTGGAAATTATTAATGAAATCAAACAAAATTACAGCAACATTCGCGTTATCGCACTTTCTTCACTTGGAGAAGAGGAAAATACCGTTGAAGAAGCTTTTGAATTGGGTGTAGACGATTTTATTGCAAAACCCTTTAATCCAAATGAACTTTTGTTGCGAATAAAACGTTTTTTATAGCATTTCAAACTGCTTTTTTGAGAAATACGAATACCCCAAACCATCGTAATTTCTAAGAAACATCAATTTTCAGCTATTTATAGCTATATTTGCACAAAATTTAATGCAAATGAGCACTTTCGAAAAATTCAATCTCCCAAAATCAGTACAAAAAGCAATCGACGAATTAGGCTTTGTTACGCCTACCCCTATTCAGGAAAAATCTTTTGCCGTGATTATGTCTGGCCGGGACATGATGGGAATTGCGCAAACCGGTACCGGTAAAACGTTTGCTTACTTACTACCACTTTTAAAACTATACAAATTTACCAATACCAATACACCTAAAATTGTAATTCTGGTTCCAACGCGTGAATTAGTAGTTCAGGTTGTAGAAGAAGTAGAGAAATTAACCAAATACATGTCGGTTAAAACACTTGGTATTTTTGGTGGGGTAAACATCAATACACAAAAAAAGGCTGTATACGAAGGTGTTGATATTCTGGTAGGAACTCCTGGTAGAACGATGGATTTAGCATTGGATGCCGTAGTACGTTTTGATGAAACTCAAAAATTAGTCATTGATGAGTTTGACGAAATGCTAAATTTAGGTTTCCGTACACAATTGACGGCTCTTTTGGCCATGATGAAAACCAAACGTCAGAACATACTTTTCTCAGCAACTATGACTGATGAAGTTGATGCTGTACTAAATGACTTTTTTGACTTTCCGGAAGAAGTAACGCTTGCTGCTTCGGGAACTCCTTTGGAAAAAATCACACAGATTACTTATAATGTTCCGAATTTCAATACGAAAGTAAATCTCCTAAAACATTTACTTGAAACCAACGAAAGCATGGAACGTGTTTTGGTTTTCGTAAACAATAAAAAGATATCGGATATGCTTCATACCCGAATCGAAGAGGATTTTGAAGGACAGTTTGGGGTAATTCACTCCAACAAATCTCAAAATTACCGTTTGAGTACCATGGCAGAATTCCAGGAAGGAAATCTCCGCGGATTAATCACTACAGACATTATGGCGAGAGGTTTAGATATTTCGAACATCTCTCACGTTATTAACTTCGAACTTCCTGAATTCCCTGAACTGTACATGCACAGAATTGGTCGTACAGGTCGTGCCGATGCTACAGGAACCGCTATTAGTTTCATCACACCACGTGAAGAAGAATTTAAAATTGAAGTGGAAGTATTAATGAATCAGGAACTTGAAATTGCAGATTTCCCTGAAGAAGTTGAAATTTCAACCAAGTTAATTGAACCTGAAAAAGACAGACAACCGATTAAGTTTTTAATGAAAAAACAAAAACTTGATGGTGATGGCGCCTTTCACGAAAAAGCCAAAAAGAATAAAAAAGTCAACCTTGGAGGCCCTTCTAAAACAAAAAAGAAAACCCACGGATCTGTCAATCGTAACATGCTAAAAACGAGAGATAAGAAGAGAAAGGATAAGGATAAATAGTTTTTTTTAAAGCTACTAAGGAGCTAAGGTTCTGAGGGACTAAGGATTAAACAAAAAGCTCAAAATATTGAATTAAGTTGTTCTTAATTCAATATTTTGAGCTTTTTCACTGTTCGAAACTAAGAACCTTAGCAGCTTAGCACCTATACTCTGGTAAAAACCAACCCCACCGGAGAACACAATCCGATTCTTTTTCCGGTATCGGTTAATTTTCCTGTTGTTTTGTCTCTTTTAAAAATAATAATATCATTGGTATATTGGTGCCCTACTAACAGATAATTCCCGGTAGGATCAATTGCAAAATCTCTTGGACCTTTTCCTAAAGTACTGATTTGTTCTACCAGTTCAATTCCGCCTTCTTTTTGGATTTTATAAACAGCAACCGAATTGGCATCTACGCGGTCTGTAACGTATAAGAATGCTCCGTCAGGTGAAATTTTAATGGCTGCCGCACCTGTTCCGCCTTTAAATCCTTTTGGCAAAATACTCGTTTCGGCAATTGCTTTCAGGTTTCCGTTTTTATCCAGACTAAAAGTAGTCAGCGTACCGTCTAATTCCTGAACCAGGTATACAAATTTACCATCTTTGCTAAACGTTAGATGTCTGGGTCCGCTTCCCGGTTTTACATCTACAGTTCCCTTTAACGTTAAGATCTCATTTTTAGAAATGGGATTGTACTTATAAATAAAAACCTTATCCAGGCCTAAATCGTTAGCTAAAACAAACTTCTTATCCGGTGAAAAAGCAAGCATATGTACGTGCGCTTTCTCCTGACGCGCCACATTGGTGCCTTTTCCTTCATGCTGAACCAGCTGCTGTACTTCGGAAATACTTCCATCAGTATTCTTTTTAAAAACAGCGATATTCCCTCCCGAATAATTCGCGACAAGCACATTTTTATCATCATTAATCAAATGACAAGGGTCAGCTCCCAAGGCATCATTTTTATTCAGAAAGCTAAGCTTTCCGCTTGCTGCATCGTAACCAAAAGCACTCACCGAGCTTTGAGGTCCGTTTTCGTTTACCGCATAAACAAACTTATTATCTGCCGAGACCGACAAATAACTTGGACTCACAACACTTTCAGAAGAATTTTTCAATTTAAAAGCACCCGAATCGGCATCAAATTCATAAACATAGATTCCGTTACTCTGACAGGTATTCGTATAAGTCCCTACCAGCAAATTGAATTTGTTCTGAGCCTGCAAACCTGCGCAGAAAAAAGCAGAAAAAAGCAATATAGATAATCTCTTCATAATTTTGAGTTGTTTGTTGAATACGCTAAAATAGGGAATAATATCTTTTCTGATCCCATTTTTTTGTTACAAAACGGATTACAAAAGTTACATTTTTCAAACCATACGGCTTGCTTTTCTAAAACCTGCAAACCCTATAAATACATTAATTCTCCCCCACCGTAACCTTTGCTTATAATCTCTCTTATAACTCAGCTGTTTTGAGTAAAAATTTGTATTTTTGACCAGTGTCTTCGCGAAAAATAAAACGTAGTGAAGTAAATCGAAGCCAGAATGCATTTTAAACATCCCGAAATTCTATACTTTCTGTTTTTGTTAATTGTTCCAATCTTGGTTCATTTATTTCAATTACGACGTTTTAAAACCTCTTTTTTTACCAATGTTCGTTTCCTGAAAGAACTTGCTATTCAAACCCGGAAGAGTTCTAAAATTAAAAAACGATTGTTGCTGGCTACCCGCCTGCTATTGTTGACCTGTATCATTCTCGCTTTTGCCCAGCCCTTTTTTCAAGCCAAAGACAGCAAAAATGCCGCTAACGAAATGTATATCATTCTCGACAACTCGTTTAGCATGCAGGCCAAAGGCAAAAAAGGAGAATTACTAAAACGTGCCGTGCAGGAACTGCTGGAAAACACGCCCGAAAACACCACTTTTTCATTACTGACCAATACCGAAAACTACTGGAATACCGATATCAAATCATCCAAAAGTGCTTTACAAAACCTAAAGTACAGCGCTACTCCATTTGAGCTTCCATCGATAATGGCAAAGATCAAAGCGCACAAATCAGCACATAAAAAAGATATTGTGGTTATCACTGATGCTGTTGGTTTAGCCGAAAAAGATGTGAAAAATATTGATACAGAAGAGAAACCCTATTTCATTATCCCGGAAGCTGAGCAAAAAAACAACATCGCCATAGACAGTGTTTTTATCAATCAAACCTTAGAGAACTTCTACGAAATAGGCGTTAGTTTATCTGCTTATGGTGAAGATTTCAAGCCTGTTTCGATGGCACTATACAATCAAACCAAGCTAATTGCCAAAACCATTATCAATTTTGATGCAAAGAAAAAGAAAATCAACTTTACTATTCCGAAAGAAGCTTTTCACGGTTATGTTGTTATTGAAGACAACGGATTAACCTACGACAACAAACTCTATTTCAGCATTCTAAAAACGAAGAAAACCAACATCATCAGTATCGGCGAACCTGAAAAAAGCAATTTCCTGTCCCGAATTTATACGACAGCCGAATTCAACTACCACAACTATTCGATTAGCAGTCTGGATTACAACAGCCTGGACAAACAAAATACGATTATTTTAAATGAATTAGCCGAAGTTCCTCAGGCACTGCAAACCACTTTAAAAGCTTTTGTAGGTAAAGGAGGTAATCTAGTCGTGATCCCGTCTGAGAAAACGTCGATTTCAAATTTGAATTCCTTTTTAGCTAATTTTGGAAAAATTCAGTTTACGACCCTTGAGAGCAAAGTGAAGTTAATCACCAAAATCAATTTTGATCATCCCTTATTCTCCGGTGTTTTCGAGAATAAAATCACGAATTTTCAATATCCGAAAACAAACAGTTCTTTCGGAATTTCAAGCCCTTATCCAGCCGTTTTATCATACGAAGATCAAAGTGTGTTTGTAACAGCCATCCAGAATCCGGTTTCCGGAATTACGGTTTTTTCGGCCCCTATCAATGCCACAAATTCAAACTTTCAGCAATCCCCCTTAATTGTTCCTTTGTTTTATAAAATGGGGCAAAACAATCAGAAAACCGGGGTAAATGCTTTGATTATAGGCAGTAACCAACCGTATTTTGTAGATGTTTTATTGACCAAAGATGCTATTCTGGAAGTAAAAGGAAACGATGATTCTTTTATTCCAATCCAGCAGGTACTGAACAACAAAGTCAAACTGACTTTTAACGACTTCCCGGAAACAGCCGGAAACTATAGTGTTTTTGACAGAAAAGAATGGGTTGAAAACCTGAGTTTCAATTACAAAAGAAGCGAAAGCGATTTGAGTCAGGTAAACACAAATGTCGTTTCAGATTTTAAAACTGCTGATACGCTTTCCACCATTTTTAACACCTTACAAACTGAGCGTACAGACAGTCAAATTTGGAAATGGTTTGTTATCTTTGCACTGTTATTTTTAGCATTGGAAATGGCAATTATAAAATTTGTAAAGTAATTTCTCAGCTTGTATGTCATTTCGACGTAAGAAGAAATCACACTAACTGAGAACGCACTGCACGGAATAATTGGATGCGATTTCTCCTTCGCCGAAATGGCAAGAAAGAATTTGTAAATAAAAAATAAATTACTCTACATATGAAAATAATCATCAGAAGCGCCAAAATTATCGATTCAAAAAGTCCGTTTCACAATCAGACTGTTGATCTTTTAATTGCAGATGGTTTAATTGAGAAAATAGGAACTTCAATTCTTGATATCGAGGACACAACCGAAGTTAAATTTGATAATTTACATCTTTCTCAAGGTTGGTTTGACAGCAGTGTTTCCTTCGGAGAACCAGGTTATGAAGACAGAGAAACGATCGCTAACGGATTAAAGGTCGCTGCAAAAAGCGGTTTTACAGCTGTTGCCCTGCAACCCAACTCCTTCCCTGTTATTGACAATCAATCGCAGGTAAATTTTGTAAAAAACAAAGCAGCCGGTTTTGCAACAGAACTTTTCCCAATTGGAGCTTTAACCAAAGCCAGCGAAGGAAAAGACATGGCAGAATTATTTGATATGAAGAAAGCGGGAGCAGTCGCTTTTGGAGATTACAACAAAAGTATCGACAATGCCAATCTTTTAAAAATTGCTTTACAGTACGTACAGGATTTCGACGGTTTGGTAATCACTTACGCACAAGACCCTAACCTAAAAGGAAACGGAGTTGCCAATGAAGGAATCGTTTCAACAAGATTAGGTCTTAAAGGAATCCCAGCCCTAGCAGAAGAACTTCAGGTGGCAAGAAATTTATTTTTACTGGAATACACTGGCGGAAAATTACACATTCCGACTGTTTCTACAGCAAAAACAGTAGCATTAATTAAAGAAGCAAAAGCAAAAGGTTTACAAGTAAGCTGCAGTGTTGCAGTACATCATCTTGTACTGACCGATGAAAAACTGGAAGAATTTGATACCCGTTTTAAAGTAACACCACCACTTAGAAACGAAACAGACAGAACTGCTCTTTTAAATGCCGTTTTAGACGGGACAATTGACATGATTACTTCTGATCACAACCCAATCGATATCGAATTCAAGAAAATGGAATTTGATACGGCTAAAAACGGAACAATTGGTCTTGAAAGCGCTTTTGGTACTTTATTAACCGTTTTACCTTTAGAAACCGTAATTGAAAAGTTAACTTTAGGAAAATCTGTTTTCGGGATTCAAAACAATACTATTGCTGAAGGTTCAAAAGCCAACTTCACTTTCTTTAATCCGGAAGGAAAATCAACTTTTACAAAACAAAATATTCTTTCCAAATCTAAAAACTCGGCTTTTTTAGGAGCAGAAGTCAAAGGAACCGTCTACGGAATATTAAATCAAAACAAACTTGTTACCTCTAAATAATTACAATGAACAATTCAATTGAAAAGGGAAAACCAATCGCAATCACCAGTTATATTTTGATTATTGGGGTATTAATTGCCATGTCGATGAACTCTGAAGACAAAAACAGCTTTGCTTCTTTCCACATCCGCCAGGCATTAGGACTTTCCCTGACCTTTATTTCATTCGGAGCCATCATCAGCAATTTTGACAGCTTCTTTATTACTTTTCCAATGTGGATCTGTATTTCGATTTTATGGACTTACGGTATTTTTACCGCTATTCAAGGGCAAACAAAGCCAATTCCGTTAGTGGGAGAACTTTTCCAAAAATGGTTTCAAAAAATTGGGTAATCTTTAAATTCCAAAACTCAAATTCCAAATTCCAGATTCCAAAAAAAGTAATCCGTTAAAAGCTACGTTTTCGTTTTAGCGAATCTGTTTCATCAGCGTATTAATTTGGAATATAGACAATAAAAATTCTAATAAGTCCGTAATCAGCTTAAAACTGAGGTTGCGGCTGAAAACTAAAAAAATGAATCTATCTCTAGAATATAAAATACAAGCGCCAAAAGTTATCTTAGACAAAAATCCTGTTTTACTTTTGTTACACGGATATGGCAGTAACGAAGCCGATTTATTTTCGTTTGCAACCGAACTTCCTGATCATTATTACATTATTTCGGCCAGAGCTCCTTACGACATACAATATGGCGCTTATGCCTGGTACGCCATTAACTTTGATGCCGATCAGAATAAATTTTCAGACAATGAACAGGCAAAAACTTCCCGTGATGTAATTGCTTCTTTCATTGATGAATTGGCTGCAAATTATCCTATTGATGCCAACAATGTAACTTTGGTTGGTTTCAGTCAGGGATCTATTTTAAGTTATGCCGTGGCGCTTTCGTATCCTGAAAAAGTGCAGCGAGTAGTAGCTATGAGCGGTTATTTCAACGAAGAAATCATCAAAGAAGGTTACGAAAAAAACAACTTTACAAATCTAAAAATATTTGCCTCTCACGGAACAGTCGATCAGGTTATACCAGTCGAATGGGCCAGAAAAACTCCGGCAATTTTAGAAAATTTAAACATCCCTATAACGTATAAAGAATATCCGGTTGGACATGGTGTTGCTCCGCAAAATTTCTTTGATTTTAAGAATTGGCTGGCGGAATAGTTTTTTAGTAAAAAGTAAAATGTGAGATGTAAAATGATTGGTTTATCAGTTTTACATCTCACATTTTACATATAACACATAACATCAAAAGCTATAAAAGCCTAAACGTTATTATTTATTCGCCTGTATAAATAATTTTATCCTTCTTTTTCAGGACATAACCTTTCCAGGGAATTAATTGATAATCATCCTTTACCCAAGGCTCTCCTTCAGATTTTCTTTCTAAAAGGATTACGTCATCCTGAGTGTCCAGAAAAAGCTCTGCTTTATTTCCGTCAAAAATAACATAAGCCACAGTCGCGTATGTTTTTCCATCTTCGGCATGAGCTAATTTTGTACCTTCTTCAAAAACACGAATACATTTATTTTTAAGAATAGACCAGGTATATCCCGCAGAACCTTTACAGCCATGAGCGTCAGAATCACCTCCAACAACAACCGGTCTTACTTCCTCTTTCTTTTCAGGAGTTTTATTTTCTTCAGCAATTTTCTTTCCACAAGAAAACGAAAGTCCTATTACAACGGCCAATAAAAAAATCTTTTTCATATGTCAATTTTTTAGTTAAAACTCTATAAAACAAAACAATGCATTCTTATTTTTGATACAACCAGGTTTGGTTTACTTCAAAAGTAATACTTTCATCGTCATTAACAAAGTACTTTAATAAGACTTCTCCCCATAATTCTCCATTACTATAATCTGCAATGATCCATCTGTGGTTTAGAATTTTTACTTTATTGATAATAAATTTGTTCGGACCAATTTTATCCTGCCCCGTATAAGGATTCCCATTTGGATTTGCATTTAAGTCCAATAATTTCTCTGTTACGAGCGGGATCAATTTTTCATATAGAATTACTTTTCCTCCACTAGCGCCATTGTCAAAGTAATTTTGTGCATTTTCATTATGTTCTAAAGAGAAATAATCCGCTTCAGCCAGTTTTGTGGATACCAGACTAATACTATCTCTAAGTTTCTTTGTGGTTTTCTCATATCTTTCCTTTTCAAATTTTACTTCACTGCTGTAAAACATATAAGTAAAAACGTTCATTAATATCGCCAGGATAAAAAGGTAAAGCATTAAGGATTTTTTCATTTTTGTAGTATAATTAAATTGTAATTTCTAAATTGTCATAGGCCAGAAAAACATTTTCCGGCAATTGTTTTTGCACTTCTTCGTGAAAGCCCAAAACGTGGCTGATATGTGTTAAATAAGCAACTTCAGGTTTCACCAGCTCAATAAAATCTAATGCTTCCTGCAAATTAAAGTGTGTGTCGTGCGGCTCTACGCGCAGCGCATTGACCACTAGCACTTTTAAGTTTTTCAGTTTTTCAACTTCGGCTTTATCGATCGTTTTAACATCTGTCAAATAAGCAAAATCATCAATGCGGTATCCAAAAACCTGCAAATCACCATGCATGACATTAATTGGAATTGCTGTTTTATCGCCAACCGCAAAAGGAATGTTATTGACTACTTCGATCGTTTTAACGCTGGGTGCTCCCGGATATTTGTTTACCGTTTCAAAAACATAATCAAAACGACGTTTTAAGTTGTCGATTACACGCTGATGTGCATACACAGGAATTTCGCCCTGTCTGAAATTATACGGACGAATATCATCCAGACCGGCTGTATGATCGGCATGTTCATGTGTAAATAAGATCGCATCGAGTTTTCGGCAGCCGCAGGAAAGCATTTGCTGTCTGAAATCAGGTCCGCAATCAATCACATACGAATGCTCGCCCCATGTAATCCAAATGGACACACGAAGTCTTTTATCCTTAGCATCAGTGCTTTTACAAACTGGATGATCCACTCCGATTATCGGAATGCCCTGAGAAGTACCAGTACCTAAAAAATATACCTTCAATTGAACTTAATTTTTTTACAAAAATAGGATTATTTCTCTTTCATTAGAAGCCTAATTTACTAACTTTGTAACAAATCTATTTAAAATAAAATGGGTACAGAAATAAAACTCAAAGGTGACAAGGTCATCGAACAGATCCCTTCTATAAAAGACAAAGCGTTACGCATTAATTTAAACGAGAATATTTACGGAACATTTGCTGAAATTGGTGCCGGGCAGGAAACAGTAAGACATTTTTTCAGATCCGGAGGTTCATCGGGAACAATTGCAAAAGCAATGTCTGCCTATGACAAAGATTTTAGCGATGCCGTTTATGGAGTTGAAAGTGATGGTCGCTATGTAACCGAGGAACGGTTAAAAAAAATGCTTACGCTTGAAGGACAAATCATCGAAGAACGATTAAGCAGAGAGAAACATCCAACAAAGCTTTTCTTTAGTTACGCCAACACTGTTGCTACCATAGATTTTGCTAAACAATTTAAAGGCCACGGCTGGGTAGGAATCCGCTACCAAATTGAACCGGATGAAGCATATAACGAAATTATTCTACACATTCGTTTTAAAGAAACCGACGCCAGACTACAGCAGGAAACACTTGGAATTTTAGGGGTAAACCTAATTTACGGTGCTTTTTACAAATACAACGATCCAAAACGATTACTTCGTTACTTATACGATCACTTAGACAAAGACCAACTCGAAATCGATACGATTAACTTCTCAGGACCACGTTTTGCAGATGTTGACAATCGTTTGATGAGTTTGCAACTGGTTAAAAACGGAATGACAGATGCCGTAATGTTTAATCCGGAAGGAAAAAACATTCTGCCGGCAGCGATCTTATACAAAAAGAACCTTCTTGCCTTAAGAGGAAGTTTCCGCCCTGTTACAAAAGTAAACATGGACATGTACGAGAAATCTCTTAAAATGTTCCTTGAAGAAAATAAGGTAGAAAAAGACAATACCCTGGTGATTTTCGAGATCACACTTTCCAACTTACGTTCAGACGGTGAAATTGACGAACGTGACTTTATGGACAGAGCCGAATTGCTTTGCTCTCTGGGTCAGACTGTAATGATTTCGAACTTTCAGGAGTATTATAAGGTAGTGGAATATTTCGCCAATTATACCAAAGCCCGTATGGGACTTGCAATGGGTGTAAATAACTTAGTTGACATTTTTGATGAGAAATACTACCGTCATTTAAGCGGTGGAATCCTGGAAGCCTTCGGAAAATTGTTCTACAGAGATATGAAAGTTTTCTTGTATCCGATGTTAGACGAAAATGGCGTTCTAATGAATTCAAACAACTTAAAAGTACATCCAAGAATGAAAGAATTGTACAAATTCTTTAAATTCAACGGAAAAGTAATTGATATCGCCGATTATGATCCGCATAATTTAGAAGTTTTCTCCCGTGAGGTTCTAAAAATGATCAATCAGGGAAAAACGGGCTGGGAACACATGCTTCCAACCGGTATTGCCGAAATTATCAAAGAACACCATCTTTTTGGATACCATCCGCAGAAAGAACTGGAACAAAATACATAGCAAAAAAATCCCCAAAAGAAAATATTCTTGTTGGGGATTTTTTTTAGTTTACAGTCGCGGTCTCAGTCTCAGTGATCACACTGCCAACTAAAAACTGCGACTGAAACTGAATACTGAGACTAAAAACTATCTTTACTTCAAAATCTGCGCAGCGTGTTCTTTCGTTTTCACCTGAGCAATCACTTCTTCAATAATTCCGTTTTCGTCTATAACAAAAGTAGTTCTGTGGATTCCGTCGTACTCTCTTCCCATAAACTTTTTAGGACCCCAAACTCCAAATGCATTGATTACCGATTTGTCTTCATCTGCCAATAGCGGAAAAGGAAACTCATATTTATCTTTGAATTTCAACTGTGCTTTCTGACTGTCGGCACTTACCCCTAGAAGCTCATAGTTATTCGCTTTAAAACGCTCAAAATTATCTCTTAAATCACAAGCTTCAGCGGTACATCCTGGCGTGCTTGCCTTTGGATAAAAGAAAACGACCAGTTTTTTCCCGGCGTAATCGGCCAGTTTATGTGTCTTACCATCCTGATCTGTTCCCGAGAAATTTGGTGCTTTGTCGCCTTTTTTTAATGTTACCATTTATTTAGATATTTAGATTGTTAGACTTTTTTAGACTCCTTAGACCCCTTAGACTTACTTAGATTGTTAGATTGTTTGACTATTAGATTGCAACTTAGAAATAATTCATTCCCTAGAATGAACCATTCCCATTTCACATCTCACAATTCACATTTTACAATGTACATTATACAATTCACAATTAAAATAATACTATTTTTACGGGATTAAAATTACGGAAATGAATAAAGAAGCTCGCGTTGCATTTGTTATAAATACGTTAAAAGAACTCTACCCTACTATACCTGTACCTTTAGATCATAAAGACCCGTACACCTTGTTAATTGCAGTTTTACTTTCGGCACAATGTACCGATGTTCGCGTGAATCAGATTACCCCTTTACTTTTTGCAAAAGCCGATAATCCATATGATATGATTAAAATGTCTGTTGAAGAAATTAAGGAAATCATCCGTCCTTGCGGTTTGTCTCCAATGAAATCTAAAGGAATTCATGGGTTATCACATATTTTAATTGACAAGCACAACGGTGAAGTACCTCAGAGTTTTGAGGCTTTGGAAGCCTTACCGGCAGTTGGACACAAAACAGCAAGTGTAGTGATGTCGCAGGCCTTTGGTGTTCCTGCTTTTCCGGTCGATACACACATTCACAGACTAATGTACAGATGGAATCTTTCGAACGGGAAAAACGTAGTACAAACTGAAAAAGATGCTAAACGATTATTTCCAAGAGAATTATGGAATGATTTACACCTGCAGATTATTTGGTACGGACGCGAATATTCGCCGGCCAGAGGATGGAGCCTCGAAAAAGATATTATTACGCGGACTGTTGGTAAAAAATCTTTATTAGAAGAAGCTGCCAAAAAGTAATTTTAGCAGCTCCTCTATATAATTTTACAGTTTGCTTTTCAGCGCATTGTATTCTTTTGTCATATTCAGTGTTCTGTAAATACCCAGAAGTGATTTTGCTGCACCTTCATTTTTAGGTTCGATCGCCAATGCTTTTTGAAGATACGGGATCGCACTTTTTACCACTTCATCTTTCTGTGCTTCTAATTTATCATACTGCTTCATTTCACTGGCACTGGTTCCCAATGAAGACATCTGATCCTGAATTTCTTTTCTGAACTGCACCTTCACATAAGCAAGATTAATGTAACAGGTCATACAATTTTGATTGATTTTCAATCCTTCTTCATAGTATTTTTCAGCATTGCGAAAATCATTTCTCTCTAAATACGAATAGGCCAAAGAAACCAGAATCTCTTCTTTTCTTGAAGGCGGATTTACATTTCTTGGCTTTTCATAAAAACCTTCGTTGATACTTGACTCTCTGGCACTCATCGAAACAAAAACTTCTTCTTGTTTTGTTTTTTTATTAGTAGCATAAAAAAGCATTCCTTTACCGGAATAATTAACCTTTTTAAGCTCTTCAAAGTATTTAATGGCAGCTGTATAATCTTTACCGGCTAAGGAAGAAGAAGCTGCATTGAACAGGTTCAAAGTATCTTTTTTATCAAACAAATACACTTCGTAACTCTTATCGGCACTTTCTTTGAATTTCTCCGCTTTATAGTCATTGTATGCGCCGTCAACCAATTTGGATTTCATTTCTTTTAAAGCCAAATTCGCTTTAAAGGCATACTTATAATTACGCGACTCATTCTCATACAACAATACGTCCTGATACGCCGCCAATGCCTGGGTAAAATTACTCGCAGCATCTATATTTTTGGCAGCCAGATCCTTATAAATATTTCCTTTGGTAAAAAAATATTCGGTCTTTACCTCGTCCGGAGCATTTAACATGAGATAGTCTATTTTTTTTAAAACAGCTAAAGCTTCCTGGTTTTTTCCTTTAGCATAATAAGACTGCGCTGATTTTAATTCTTCTTTTTGAGCAAATGCTCCAATACTTACCATT
This sequence comes from Flavobacterium sp., assembly GCA_023251135.1. GTDB lineage: Bacteria > Bacteroidota > Bacteroidia > Flavobacteriales > Flavobacteriaceae > Flavobacterium. The sequence goes on from JAHEZJ010000043.1 coordinate 29,383, forward strand.
AGTAACAACGATAACATCTTAAGATTCTTTTTCATTTTTGGTTTGGTTTAGTTGTTTAATAGATTTTACGGTAATCTTATGAGCTACACGATGGCAAACATTCAAAAGGAAACAGCAAAATTGCTATTGAATCCCATTGAGCATCAAGCGATAACTCACCATTCTTACTATTTTTTACAAAATACTAAGAGGAACAACAAACAAAACAAAGTTTGGGTAGTTTTTCTTCATAAATTATCCGGTTTTGGTTAGACATTTTAAAGCGGTATTCCTGAATGAGCTTTTCTATATATTGAAAGGTTTTTAATACACAAATCGTTAATATAGAGCAAATTCATTACACAAAAGTTCGCTTTTTAACTAAAATAAAGCTAAATATAAAATAAATAAATGAAATTCAAACAAAATATAGAAATTTAACAATTTGTCCTCCAAAAATTCAAAGACAACTTACTCCATGCTACGAAGAAGCTTACGAAAATTTCAGGGTCACAAAAACGCTAATCCGCTCACACCCTTAAACAAAAAAAAACTCACTACCCGCATTTTCATGCAAATAGTGAGCTTTTAACCAGAACGACCATCTGGTTTTTCTTTCGAAATAAACATCCGACAAATGGAGTGGGCTGTTTAATTAGCTATAATTTCAAAACTTTTATCTTCAATTTTCACAACAGTTAATGCTTGTGAATAATTCAATAAAAAAGAAATGACTTCTTTTTTAGGTTTTAAATCTTTAGAAGCTAATGCCTTTTTAGAGTAAATTTTCGCCATACCGTCAAAACGTTTTTATTATAGTATAACGAAGCAATACCTGAATTAGTATTAGTTGGTTAAAATAATTTGATGTTTATCAATTATTTTTCTCAAATTCATCAAAGCATAACGCATTCTTCCCAATGCCGTATTGATACTGACATCTGTAAGTTCAGAAATTTCTTTAAAACTCATGTCCTGATACATACGCATCACCAGTACTTCTTTTTGATCCTCAGGAAGCTCTTCGATTATTCTTTTTAAGTCAACTTCAACCTGATCAAAAATCAATTTATTTTCGATGGTTAAAGAATCATCCGACATGACTGAAAATATAGAAAACTCTTCAGTTTCCCGGTACATCGGCATTTTTTTGGTTTTACGAAAGTGATCCACAATCAGATTGTGAGAAATACGCATTACCCAAGGCAGGAATTTACCTTCTTCGTTATAGGAATTACTTTTTAAGGTTTTGATCACCTTAATAAAAGTGTCTTGAAAAATATCATTTGAAATATCTCTATCCGCAATCTTTGAATATATAAATCCATATATCTTAGACTCGTGCCTTTTAATTAATGTCGCAAGAGCATTTTCGTTGCCCTCGACATAATTTTTTACCAATAGAGCGTCAGGAATATGCACATCAGCCATAATACTACTTTTTTAGTTTCTATTTAAAATTTGGAGTAATTTTATAAAAAGTAGTTTTTTTGTATAGGCGTGGCTTTTGGGTTATGTAGTTATGTTAATATTTTGACCAAATTTAACAAATTAATATTTTAAAAAGCAAACAAAAGGAAGAATAATTAACAATAAATCGTTAATTTTTGCAGTACACACTTTTTTTTTGCTTCATCCCCAGTAAAAAAGATCCAAAATCGCCACTGTTTTAACACAAAAAATCAGATACAAACCACTAAAAAACAACACCTTAACCCCTATACTAGCTGCTGTTTTAATTTTACAAAGAAAACTTCCTTCCCTATTTTTTTATCTATTGCAGTTGTATTCTTTTCACGCAGAGCTAACACTTTTTTAATTCCTGTTCTTTTGTATTTATCTTCTTTTTGCCAATCTCAATTCTGTTAGAATTTGGAACAATCTGATTAACAAAACTCAGATCAAAATTGATTACTTTTGTAGAAATTGACTTTTTTTATGCAAATTGATCTTTCGACACTCGACCCAAAACATAATATTATCATTAAAGGAGCGCAGGTACATAATTTAAAAAATGTAGATGTTGCAATACCCCGAAATAAACTTGTTGTTATTACTGGTCTTTCAGGATCTGGTAAATCAAGTCTGGCATTTGATACCTTGTATGCCGAAGGACAGCGCCGTTATGTAGAAAGTTTATCTTCCTATGCACGTCAGTTTTTGGGGCGTTTGGACAAACCGAAGGTAGAATACATTAAAGGTATTGCTCCAGCTATTGCGATTGAGCAAAAGGTAAATACAACCAATGCCCGTTCTACCGTTGGAACTTCTACAGAAATATACGATTATATAAAACTTTTGTTTGCCCGAATTGGCCGTACGTATTCGCCCGTTTCCGGACAGGAAGTGAAAAAAAATACGGTTACCGATGTCATTACCGATGTGAAAGCTTTGGAACTTGACAGCAAATGGCTGCTTCTTGCTCCTATTCATCTCGAGGAAGGCAGACAATTAGAAGACAAATTAAAAGTACTGTTGCAACAAGGGTTTGCCCGTATTTTAGTCAACAATGAAATGGTACGTCTGGACGATTTTTCACCGGCAGATCTTCATCAATTAGACAATAAGGATATACTGTTGATTATTGACCGTATCGTGGTTAAAGACGAAGAGGAATTCTACAACCGTCTGGCTGATGCTGTACAGACCGCTTTTTTTGAAGGAAAAGGTATTTGTTATTTACAGGAATTAAACTCCGAAAAAAGATTCTCCTATTCTAATAATTTTGAATTGGACGGCATTACTTTTTTAGAACCCAACGTTCATTTATTCAGTTTCAATAATCCGTATGGAGCCTGCCCTGTTTGTGAAGGTTACGGAAATATTATTGGCATCGATTCTGATCTGGTTGTCCCAAATACTTCCTTATCTGTTTTCGAAAGTGCGATTTATCCCTGGAGAGGCGAAAGCATGAGCTGGTACAAAGACGAGCTGGTAAAACATGCGTACAAATTTGATTTCCCGATTCACAAACCCTATTTCGAACTCTCAGAAGAACAAAAAGAGGTATTATGGAAAGGTAACCAATACTTTCAAGGTCTGAATGATTTTTTCAAAGAACTTGAAGAGAAAAATTATAAAATTCAAAATCGTGTCATGTTGTCCCGTTACCGCGGAAAAACAAAATGTCACGTTTGCCGTGGAAAACGTTTACGCGAAGAGGCTTCTTACGTAAAAATCAACGGAAAAACGGTTTCCGATTTAGTCGACCTGCCTATTAAACATTTGGTTACTTTTTTCAAAAACATCGATTTAAATGTTTACGAACAGCAGATCGCAAAACGATTAATGGTCGAAATCAACAATCGTTTGTCCTTTTTGACCGAAGTAGGCTTAGATTACCTGACTTTAAACCGAAACTCGGCAACACTGTCGGGAGGAGAATCACAACGTATCAATCTGGCCACTTCGCTAGGGAGCAGCCTTGTTGGATCGATGTACATCCTCGATGAACCCAGTATTGGTTTGCACCCTAAAGATTCCGAAAGATTGATTAAAGTTTTACTGTCATTACGTGATTTAGGCAATACGGTAATCGTGGTGGAACACGACGAAGACATCATGAAAGCTGCCGATATGATTATTGATATTGGTCCCGAAGCAGGAACTTTTGGTGGAAACTTAGTCGCCCAGGGCACGTATAAAGAGATTTTGCAATCGGATTCGCTTACCGCCAAATACCTGAACGGTGATTTAGAAATTTCGGTTCCAAAAAGAAGACGAAAATTTAAAAACCATATTGATATTGTCGGAGCAAGAGAAAATAACTTAAAAAATATCAATGTTACTTTTCCTTTAGACGTTTTAACGGTTGTTACCGGAGTTTCAGGAAGCGGAAAAAGTACACTGATTAAAAAGATACTCTTTCCGGCTATGCAAAAAAAGCTGGACAGTGCTGCTGAAAAAGCGGGTCAGTTTAGCGAACTAAAAGGTTCTTTTTCACAAATCAAACATATCGAATACGTCGATCAAAATCCAATTGGAAGAAGTTCCAGATCCAATCCGGTAACATACATCAAGGCCTACGATGATATTCGTGATTTATATGCAAAAGAAAAACTATCCAAAATAAGAGGATATCAGGCCAAACACTTTTCTTTTAACGTAGACGGTGGCCGATGCGAAACTTGTAAAGGAGAAGGTTCTATAAATGTCGAGATGGTCTTTATGGCCGATGTTTCGCTACCCTGCGAAACCTGTAGCGGTAAACGTTTCAAAAAAGAAATTCTAGAAATCAATTTCGACGAGAAAAACATCAACGATATTCTAACCATGACTATTGATGATGCCATTGCATTTTTTGACAAAAACAAGCAAACCAAAATCACACAAAAATTACAGCCTTTACAGGACGTAGGTTTGGGTTATGTTCAATTGGGGCAATCCTCTTCAACGCTTTCGGGTGGTGAAGCACAGCGTATTAAACTCGCTTCCTTTTTGGTAAAAGGGGTTACAAAAGACAAGGCCTTATTTGTTTTTGACGAACCGACAACTGGTCTGCATTTTCATGACATCAAAAAATTGATGGCTTCTTTTGATGCCTTAATCGAAAAAGGGCATTCCATTATTGTAATCGAACACAATCTCGACCTTATCAAATGTGCCGACTGGATTATTGATCTGGGGCCTGAAGGTGGTGAAAACGGTGGACATTTACTGGCCACAGGAACTCCCGAAGACATTGTAAAAGTAAAAGAATCCGTTACCGGGATATACCTGAAAGACAAGTTATAACTCTGGTGAAATTCCAATAAAAAAAATCCAAATCCCAATACGGCTACTTGTATTGGGATTTGGATTTTTTTAATTTCTTTTTTTAAGTTACTACGCTACTAAACATTTTTCTTCAAAAGGAAAACCATCCTCATCGATGGCAACCAGTACTTTTTTCTGCTTAGAGGCTTCTATTGTCAGATAAAGCCATGCAAATGACCACAATCCCAGAGTCAGGCAAAAGATCATAAAATTTAAACTATGATTTACCACTTTTCCACCTTTAGTAAGAACAGCAAAAAGCAATTCATCATTTCGTTCTTCCAGTGTAAATCCATTATGAATTTTGTTTGATATCATATTAGAAAATACTTGCAAACTTTGTTCTTGGCTGAGTCGACCGTTCTTCATAATAATCCGTTAAAAATTAATCCAAATACTACTACAATTACTCCACAAATTATAAATTCTCAAAAAGCATTCTAATTTAGAGAACACCGCAAAGTACACTTTTATTGTTATCAGTCCGATATCATTAACTTATAACGCAAAATGTTGTCATATTCTTAGCTAAAGTTAAATTTTATAAAATTAACCACAAAATGAAAAACTGTTAAAATTTTAAGACTACTCACAGAGTATCAATCTCTTACCTCGAACTCTCCATATTCTCTTACTTCTATAATCTTGCCTCTATTTTTCATTCTTAACCTTAAAAGAAGGTGTTTCATAATCCTTCTTCAGGTAACTCTCCGGAATTGTTGTAGTATTCCCGTCTCGCAGTGCGTTGTAATGCGGAGACATGATTTCGATTCCGGCCGCGTTAAACGTATCCTGAATGTTTTGATGCAGGGAGGAGTAAATCAGAGGTTGTTTCGTAGGCATTTTGGTATAGACATTAATCTGGTACGAAACATAAAAGTCATCCAGACTGGTTTGCAGGACAAAAGGAGCCGGCGTCTGCTCTGTCATTTCTGTTTTTAAAGCCGCTTCGATCAGCGCTTTGTAAATGTCTTTCCACGGAACATCATAACCAATTGTAACGGTCGTATGAATTAGCAATCCGTTATTCACCTCTTTGGTATTGGCCGAAAAGTTGGTAGAAGTACTCGACAAAACGGTCGCATTGGGAATGGTAATATCCTCAAATTTAGGTGTTCTGACACGGGTGACCAAAGCTGTTTTCTCAATCACTTCCCCACTCACATCACCAATCTTAATAAAATCTCCAATTTTAAACGGACGCATATAGGTAATCACTAATCCTGCAACCATATTGGCAATGGCATTGGAGGATCCCAGAGAAAATAAAATCCCCACAAAAACCGAAACCCCTTTGAATATAGGAGAATCCGAGCCCGGTAAATACGGAAATATGACAACCAGCATAAAAGCCAGCATTAAAAAGCGAATGATATTAAAAGTCGGCATCGCCCAGTCACTATAGAAACCATCAATTTTAATATTCTCTTTTTTAATTTCATCAAAAAAGAATTTGATCACTCTTATCGCATATTTAAAAATGATTAAAATAACAACAATGGTAACTAAACTTGGCAGGAAGCCAACAAAGCCCATAACCGCAAGTTTTGCCGGCGAAAGAATCCAACGCAACAAGGTGGTCGTATAAGCTTCTGTAGCGGGAAAAATACTAAACAATAAGGGTAATGAAAGGTATACGATTAAAATCAGCGTAATAGCTTTAATAACACCATACAATCGCATCAGTAAAAACTGTTGCTTTTGAGGCGAAAGAATGCTGATACTATTGTACTTGAAGCCTTTAAAATATCGGTCGCTATTTTTTAAGATGTACAGTTTTACTCTGTTGAAAATTTTGCCGACAAAGTATAAAACAATACCAATAATCAAAACCAGCAGTGCGGTATATCCAAGCCTTTTTGGAAGCATCGAATAATTGTCGTTCTGATACACAATAGCTCTTTTGATCAGATTTAAATTTCGCTTTGCGATAAAATCTGCCGTTTGATTTTCAGCTTTTCCATCCACATCTAAAACAGACATGATTACAAAATCATTATTGTAGACGATATCCTGAGAGATATCTGAAGGCACAAGGGCAATAGAATCTGCTACAAAAAAAGAATCTTCGTACAGTTTTCTGATTTTCTCTGTAATGGCATTTGCCCTGCTTTCGGGAGAAAAAGAACCTACTTTATTGTACACATAAAAAAGTGTGTCCTTAAAAGGTTTTACAGGATAACCTTTCGGTTTTATTTCCTTAACGGCTATTTTGGGGGTTTGAGAACTGTCTTTCTGAGCAAAAGCCAGTGAAGAAAACAAAGTAATAAAAACTGTTAAAAAACAAAGTATTTTATTTTTCATATACTGTCAGCAATAAGTTGGTTAACCTTTCTAACAAATATAAAAACAAAACAGCTTCAATTGTAAATTACTTTTGCTTTCTCTGTAAAAATCGCATTACATTTTTATTCCTATCTTTTTCAAAATAGTATCGATTACTTTATTGATCTCAGGAGAGATCGCAAACTTATAATTTAAATAAACATATAAAATGGTTACTAAAATTGATTTCAATGCAATACTAATCAATTGATAAAAAGGAAACTCCCAAAAGTAAAACAATAAAAATAATGCAAATGTAATTAACATCGAATATATTGTCTGAATCGTAAAAGGATACAAATGAAGCCTTTTAACCACAAAAAGCAGTTTGGCCAGACTATATAAAGTAATCGATAATAAAGTAGCAAAAGCAGATCCGAAGATTCCAAAAATTGGAATAAAGATCATGTTTAAAATTACGGTCAACGCAACCAGCATTAATCCTAAATACAATACCATACGGTAATATTTAGTATTAAAAATAATCGCATTATTGTTTCCTAAAATTAAATCAAAGTATTTAGACAAGCCAATCATAAATACAACTGCAATTCCACCACTGTATTCTTTTGGAACCAACTCGTATAACTGGCCGATATTTACGAATATGCAAAGCATTACAAAACCACCCACAATCTGCAGGTTTATTGACGTTTTTTTGTAAAGCTGATTCAACTCATCATGTTTGTTGTCATGCATTAATTTTGCCGTAATGGGGTATACAATCTGATGCATGGCACGGCTTGGAACCGAAATAACCAAAGCAATATAGGTGGCAACAGAATAGAAAGCAATATTTTCAATCTGCATATATTGATTTAAGATCATTTTATCGCCATCCAAAAGTAAATTGGCAACACTTCCGGATAAAATAATATAGAAAGTGTATACTAATATATCTTTTGTATTTGCTGGTATTGTAAACTGAAAAGTTGGTTTCTGAATACTAAATGCATACAGCATGGTTATCAGGAATGCTAAAAAATATAAAATTGCTGTTGCATATACAAAACCTTCTACGCTAAGCCAATTGTAGTAAACACCTATTAGTAGAAATAATGAAAACAATCGTAAACCGACTTCCTTTACAAAGTTTCCAAAAACAGAATGCATGTTTACCCGCAACCAGGCGTAAAAAATTTCAAAATAGGCCATACACAACCCAATAAAAGGTATTAACCAAATATAACTTCTTACAATCGCATTCTTTTTTGACAAAAAGAACAGGATCTCATCATAAAAAACAAGACCTATCAGTAAAAGTGGAATTATTAATAGCAGAGGAAACAAAACCGTAAAGGATAGAAAACGGGATTTTTCTTCCTCCGTTTGATATTGCGAATAAAATTTAACCAAGGTATTTTGCATTCCAATCGCAAACAAAGGCATAATCACATTGGCACAAGAAGTCACATAATTAGTTAAACCATAAAAAGTTGCACCCAAAAAAACAGGATACAAATAAAGTGTATTAATGGCTCCAATACCGAAACCTATATAAGTGATAATTGTATTTTTAAAAGACTGATTTAAAACAATACCCATTGTAAATTTTTGATTGCAGATTTTAGATTTATTGCAGATTGTTTATCGAAATTTAGCACCAAATTCACAACCACCAACACATAATTTATAACTTATTAACCAGCTCCGCTAACTGTTTTGTTAGATTTTTTCTGGAATATTGTTGCAAACCAACACCGTTAGCCTGTAACTTACCCTCCAGAAACTGATTATAAAAGTCCAAAAGTACACTTTTTAACTTCGCTTTTTCAGAATAGTCAAAAAATACTCCTGTATTCGTTTCTTT
>JAHEZJ010000004.1 GCA_023251135.1 Flavobacterium sp.
TATCAATATTATGAAAATCCAGGAGCTGGTGCAGAAAGATCAGAAAGTGTGCTGAAAATGCTAAATAAAATTACTGCCGAAGATTTCAAATGCGATACCTTAATAATTAACGCCAATCACAATTATTCGCTTGCCAGATATAATATGTTCGGAAGAACATTGTTTGAAGCAAAAAGTCTCGGAGAAAAAGGCTGGATCAACATTCTCCTTTCTGATGATCCTAAAAATGATAAATCAAATTTTCAAAAAATGCAATCTGTTCTCGGATCTATAAAACATTCCGGTCCTTATGGCAGAGAACATCAGGCACGAATGAGTGCATCCGGAAATGCATCAAAATTGGCAATCTTAGCTTTTATTTTCTTTTTAGTGGTTCTTTTTTTAAGAAAACAAATGAAAAAAAACGCTTTCTAAGGGTCAATATATAATACAAAATTCAACTAACAGATCTGAGCAATATGAACGTAAAAAATTTAATCCCAAAAGATAAATTTGATTTTGAAACAGTCGAACAACTAAAAAATTACTCATTTGAAGAGATCGAGTCTATTATTCCGGATTTACTTAAATGGTTACAAGATATGAATTGGCCCGTTAGTAGGCCAATTGCAGCGCTTCTGATTCCTTACTGTGAAAAAATTTCTTCTGAAATATTGAAAATTTTACAAAGTCAGGATCAGGTTTGGAAATATTGGATTCTTGATACTTTTGGAGAGATCATTAAAGATCAAATGGTTTTAAATGAAATCGAAAGAATCGCAAAAGATCCGACTAAAGAAGAAATCGACGAAGAAGTTTCTGAAATTGCAAAAAAAATAATCAACAAATAAGAAAATGAACAGACAAGGAGCAGTTGGCGCATTGCTTGATATCTACGAACAGGCAATTTTAGATCTTACCAACGTTATTAAAAATATTCCGGACGATGCTTTGACCATTATCATAGACGAAAAAACAACAAACGAAGATTGCAAATCCATACAAACCATACTGTCACATGTTGTAAGTTCCGGTTATAGTTATGCCATCAGTATTCATAACCTAAAAGGAAATACTATTCAACGACCTGACAAAATTTTTCATTTGACCATTGCCGAATATCTGAAAGATTTAATGAATGTCTTCCTCTTTACCGAAGACATTTTCAAAGAAATTAAAGATGATGAATTAGAACAGTTTGACGATTCACTAAAAATAAAAACGGGTTGGGGACAATTGTACGACATTGAACAAATTACGGAACATGCGATTGTACATATTCTTCGACACAAACGACAAATTGAAAAAATAAAATCCAGCAAATTGAACTAAAATTTTCTCTAACTTCGCTTACACTAAAAAAATACCTTACAAAATGAAAAACAAGTCAAACCCCGTTGTTTATTTTGAAATTCCGGTAGCCAACATCGAAAGAGCCATACAATTTTACTCGGCCGTTTTTAGTTTTGAATTTGAGCGGGAGCGTATTCATGATAACGAAATGGCTTTTTTTCCGCTTACCGAAGGTAATAATGGTATTTCGGGAGCTTTGGCGCAAGGAGAAATATACAAGCCAACCTTAAACGGAACTCTTGTGTATTTTAATACTGAAGATATTGAAGAAACGCTGCATCTGGCTGTAAAAAATGGTGCTGAAATCTTATTTCCAATAACCTCAAATGGCGAATTTGGCTGGGTTGCAGAGTTTAAAGACTGCGAAGGAAACAGAATTGCGTTGCATATGAGGAAAAAAGAATAATTTAAAATAGAAAACAAATCCAACCCTGTAAAATTACTTTCCTTTAATAAAGACAGTACTAACAAAATCAACATTTCATAAAACTTCCTTTCTACAGTTTTATCTAAAAAACATCAAAATGAAAATCCAAATACGAATTCTGCTTTACGCAATCCTTTTCTTTTTATACCTTACTTCAACTTCACTTTTACTTTCTCTGGGAGAACGATTAAAAACAGATCCGTATATCACGCTCGGATGTGGTTTTGCCGTTTTAAATATCATTTATTCCTTTTTGGGATTAAAATGGAAACCTGTGCTGAATGTAGTCTGTTCTATCGTAATTGCAGCATTGTCCTTATACTTAGCGGTTCAGTTTGCCAACTTGCATCTGCTTACTAAATACGATCCATACTTAGTTAAAACAGCCATATTCACAAACGGTATTTTGTCAATCCTCTTTTGGGAAATTGTATATCAGGTGAAAATCAGGAAGACATGAAAAAAATAATACTTCTATTATTCTTTTCGTTACTTCCATTTTGCTCAAAAAGTAGCAACTTAGATACAATTCCAACTTGGAAAGTATATTATAATGATTCGTTACTTAAATTTATTAGTGATAATGAAAATAACTCAATCGAAATAAAGAGTAGCAAATATAAACCCGGAGATTATCTCGCAATTCAGTATTTTGACGATATGCCCTGCACAACCTGCCAATATTCCCTTATAGTTATTGGCGAAGGAAAATTAGAGGTTACCAGAGTTGAATCAAAAGGAAAAAATAAACTTAATACAATTGATTTAAAAGAACTTATCAATTTCCATTCTAAACATAATCAATCCACATTCATAATTTATTTGTATGGCTTGAATGATAAAAACAAAAACAACGGAAAGAGATTAGTAACCTTAACAATAGATTAGCCAAGCTCTAAGTAAAAATAATTCCACAAAAACATCTAGATAATTCACATTCTTAAAACATGAAATTTAAACCTTTACTTCTCTCTGTCTTTATTTTTATCTCTTGCAAAAAAGAACCGAAAACCGAAATCACGGCAACTCCAACTAAAGCAAAAGACAGTGTTCAGGTGTCTAACGAAAAGGAAAATCGCAACAACTCAGATACGATTGTAATTTCGGCCAAACATAAAACGAACAAAATTACCTGTGATTTGGATGGAGACGGAAAGGATGAAACTGTTGAAATTGTAAGAGGTACAAAAAGCGGCAAAAGCGGTTTTCGAATTGTTTTTGGAAATGGAACCCGCACAGATTATTTCGGAATGGGAACCACTATTCTTAATCAGGGTTTTGACGAAATCGACTGGGCCGGAATATTTGAAAAAGCTCCAAAAGGAGAAGTTGTATGGAACAATGTAAATGATGAGGGTGAAATCATGGGTGACGAAGAAATAAAAGAAGAAGACAAAATCAAACTGCCAAATGACGGTATCTTTATTCATGCCGAAGAAAGCTGCGGAGGCGGGATTATTTACCTAAAAGACGGAAAATACAACTGGGTTCAGCAGGAATAAAATCCTATTTTCTAAAAATATTGAAAGATGAAAAATACTATAGAAATTGCCAATCGTTTTAGAGAAACTATTTTAAACGGAACCTGGATTGCCAACACCAATTACAAGATCTGGATTGGAAAATAGCTGCAACTCCCGTAAAAAAACTCAATACTATCTCACTTTAAGCCGTGGTTTTTCGGTTTTAGATCTTATCAATTCTTTCTTTGATGAAAACGGCGACACTTACCAATGTCCTTTTGCTTATTATTTTTTGGAAAATTAGAAAATAATGAGACCCTAACCATATATTAGACACACTGCTGCGTTTGTGTCTACGTTAAAAACGATGCATAATAAAGTTATTAAACATTCTCGCTGAACATCTGAATCTGTACACGCGCAATAGTATGTGGACGTTTCTGCGATTCCTAAATTTAAATTTCATAAATTTATTATCCTAAAATTTTAGCAGTTAAAATCTAATATTTTAAAAAAACATCTTATGAAAACTAAAAAAATATGGGCAAATTTAGGCGTAGAAAATTTAGACCGAACAACTAAATTCTACAATGATTTAGGTTTTACACCAAACGGTCACAATACAAATGAAGAACTCCGAAGTTTTATTTTTGGTGACGACAATTTCATTATTCATTTTTTTATAAAAGAACGTTTTAAATGGGCCGTCAACGATGAAATGGCCGACCTTAAACTGGGAAACGAAATTATTTTCTCGCTTTCAGCCGAAAGCAAAGAGGAAGTAGACCAATGGTTATCTGACGTAAAAAATGCAGGAGGTGTTATTTTTGCTGAACCTCAAAATTATGCCAAAGGCTATTTCTTTGGATTCTCTGATCCGGATGGTCATAAATTTAATGTGCTGTATTGGCCGGAGTAAAACATAAAATTCCAATCGATTGTTCTTTATGAAAACTAAACTCTATTAACTAGCCCCGATGGAAGCGGTATCCTTTTTTGCCGGGTTTCGGCAAAAAAGATTTAGCGTACAGCGGGACTGAAGGTTATGATAAAAATTAAAACTTCTGCTTCTTAAATTAAAATCACAACCTCTAATTTGTCTAAAAAACAGATATCTTTGCTCCTTTAAAATCAATTGTCTTTAGCATGAAAAAAATCACTATACTGTTTTCTATATTATTTTTAACACTGTCGTCTTGTGGTGTAAAAACGACTCAATCAATGCTTAGCGATGGAAATTATGACGGAGCGATAGATCGTGCGGTCGAAGCTTTAAGAACCAAAAAAGATTCTAAAGGAAAACAAGATTATGTGTATTTACTGGAAGAAGCTTTCGCAAAAGCCAAAGACAGAGACTTGCGTAATTTGGAGTTAATGATAAAAGAAGCAAATCCGATAAATGCCGAACGCACTTACAATACCTACATGCAGTTGAACAATCGTCAGGAGAAAATCAGACCGTTATTGCCTCTGCAACTGTTGAAACAAGGAAGAAGTGCCACATTTCAGTTTGATAATTATACAAATCAGATCATAAGCAGCAAAATTGCATTGTCGAGGTATTTGTATGAAAATGCATCTGCCCTTTTAAAATCAAAAAACAAAATGGATTTTAGAAAAGCCTACGATGATTTTTTCTATCTGGAAAGTATTAGTCCAAACTACAAAAACACCAAAAAACTGATGGACGATGCACAGTTTAAAGGAACTGATTTTGTAGATGTTTATGCTACAAATGAAACCAATATGGTCATTCCGAAACAGCTTCAGGATGACTTGCTGGATATTAAAACTTACGGACTAAATGATAAATGGACGGTTTATCACAGTTTTAGACAAAAAGGAGTCGTTTATGATTATAGTTTGATTGTGAACTTCGTACAGATTAATATTTCACCTGAGCAAATCAAAGAAAAAGAATTCATCAAAGAAAGACAGATCAAAGACGGTGTAAAAACACTACTGGACAGCAGAGGAAGACCGGTTAAAGACAGTCTGGGCAAAGAAGTAAAAGTAGACAATTACAGAACGCTACGTGCAAATGTATACGAATTCAGACAATTTAAATCCTGCCAGGTTACGGCTAAAGTCGATTATGTCGATGCAAGAACAAATCAGTTAGTTCAATCCTTTCCCGTGAGCAGCGAATTTATTTTTGAGAACGTTTACTCTACTTTTAAAGGAGACCGAAGTGCCTGTGAAGACAGTTACATCAACTATTTCAATAAACGAGCAGTCCCATTCCCGAACAATGAGCAAATGGTGTTTGATACCGGAGAAGACCTGAAAGCCAGATTGAAAGACATTATCGTTAGAAATAAATTCAGAAGCTAAACCGATGGCAAATGAATTCATTTGCCGCAGAAATACCTGAAATCTAATGTTCAGCTATATATAGTGCTTGCCCTGAGTAGTACTTACACTAAAGTATAAATTTGATATCAAATGAAAAAAGTAACAATCCTGTTTTTAGTATCATTTTGTTTCACAGGCTGTGTCGCTCAAACGCAGACAGCCAAAACTCCTACCGCAATGACAGAGCAGCAACCTTATCCCAAAGCATTAGTTGATTACGACGATTTTAAAAATCTGGTTACCGAAGTCGAAAAGGCGAGAGCAAAACATCTGGTGAGTCTTGATCGCTTTCTTAAAATGAGCCGCGAAGACAATACCATTATTCTGGACACACGCTCTGATTTTCGTTACAACCGAAAACACTTAAAAGGGGCTATCCATATTGATTTCACCGACTTTACGCAGGAAAACCTGCATCAGTTAATTCCCGATCCCAACACCAGAATATTGATTTACTGCAACAACAATTTTAATGGCGACCCGATAGATTTTGCTTCAAAAATGGCTATGCCTAAAAGTGCCCCTGAATCTCAGATATTAACCAACAGAAAACCTGTTATGCTGGCTCTGAACATCCCTACACATATTAACCTTTATGGGTACGGCTATAAAAATATCTACGAACTCGACGAATTGGTTCATGTAAATGATAAAAGAATAAAATTTGAAGGAACGGAAGTGAAGTAATTATTGATAAAACAAAAATCTGCTAAAAAAATGCTTCACTTGTCCTAACGTATACATTTACAAACGACAGGACAAATACCACTACTAAATTTCCCTAATAACAAATCGGGAGCTTTACGGCTTTACGTAATGTATTGCCGATTTCGCACATTACATTTACACTCAAAAAATAATGCTGCTATTTTTTTATTCAAACATTTATCTAACTAACATTCACTAACTAAAACCAATAATAATCAACAACCTAATTTTAATGAAAAAACAAGCCTTATTTCTTGTATTAGCTCTTATAATAAGCATTAACAGTTATTCTCAAATAGTTTTCGAACACGGTTACATTATTAACCAAAATAATCAAAAAATAGAGTGTCAAATCGAAAATCAAGACTGGAAAAATACTCCTACCAGCTTCAGATACCAACTCCCTGACAATACGAATATCATTACTGCGGATATAAAAACTGTAAAAGAATTTTCAATTACCGGACAAAGTAAATACATCAGATCTTTAGTTAAAATAGACCGCTCCTCAAAGAACATAGAAAGTATGAGTACGGATAAAAATCCTGATCTTAAAGAAGAAACGCTCTTCCTGAAAGTACTTGTTGAAGGAAAAGCATCTCTCTATTCATATAACGACGGAAACTTAAGACGTTTCTTCTACAAAATGGACAATACCGAGATAAAACAGTTGATTTACAAAACATATCTAAGCGAAAATTATTCAATTGCCAAAAACAACTACTTTAGAGAGCAGTTATTTATTGACATGAAATGCGAAAATATCCTTCAAAAAGAATATGAATTTTTAGACTACAACTCCACTAAACTGCTAAAATTTTTCATCAAGTACAACAAATGCAGTGATACTAATTTTGCCACTTTTGAGCCTAAAGAAAAGAAAGATGTCTTTAATTTAACCTTAAGACCAAGACTAAATAATAGTTCTTTATCAATAAGCGATCATTTTGACTTTAAGTTTGATTCGAAAACAAATCTTAGTCTGGGTATTGAAGCAGAATTTATTCTCCCTTTTAATAAAAATAAATGGACAATAATCGCAGAGCCAACTTATCAATACTATAGTGGAGAAAAATCAAAACAAACCTCCAATTTGTCAGGAGGTGAAGTAAACGCAAAAGTAGATTATAAATCAATAGAACTGCCAATAGGAATTAGGCATTACTTTTTCCTTAATAATAATTCCAACATATTTGTAAATGCTTCTTTGTTGTTTGATTTTGATTTGAACTCGAAAATAGAACTCACCAGAAAAGACGGTTCGTTAGTAAATAAATTAGATGTTAGTTCCCGTAACACCTTAGTATTTGGAATTGGTGGAAAATTTCGTGACAGATACAGTATAGAGTTTAGATATTTGGCTGGCAGAAAGATTTTAAGCAATTATCAAACCTGGAGCTCCTCATTTTCAACGACATCTATCATACTAGGTTATTCCTTTTTCTAAAAGATTTCAATAGCATTAAACACCTAATAAATCCCTTTCATTGCTTGATGAAAGGGATTTATTTTATAGTCGTTTTTTAACAATGTTTTCCCTTTTATTAAGATTTTAGCATGCTATAAATTTGTATTTTCGTTCTACATAACTTTCCTGTTTCACGCTGTGACATTTTACCCTATTACTATTAAATAACACCATAATGAACAAATTTTTTACCCTTGCCCTTTTATTCCTCTCTACAACTTTTATGTTTGGCCAAAACAATAAAGCCAAAACAACAGAAACCAAAAAACCATTTGTATTAGGAGTTATCGATGAAATTCAATCAAAGGAACTGGGCGAAAAAAGGATTCTGAATATTTATCTTCCGGAAGGATACAAAGCGGAAGAGGCAACAAAATATCCGGTAATTTATTTGTTAGACGGCTCAGCTGATGAAGATTTTATTCATATCGCCGGTCTGGTACAGTTTAATAGTTTTGAATGGATCAATCAGGTGCCTAAATCAATTATTGTGGGAATTGCAACTGTCGACAGAAGAAGAGACTTTACCTTTCCGACAACTATTGAAAAAGATCAAAAAAGGTTTCCAACTTCCGGTCATTCTGATAAATTCATTGCTTTTATCGAAAAAGAATTACAGCCTTTTATTGAAAAAAACTACAAGGCCAATGATTCAAAAACCATCATGGGACAATCATTGGGAGGCTTACTCACAGCCGAAATCTTATTAAAGAAACCAACACTTTTTAATAAGTACGTTATCGTGAGTCCAAGTATTTGGTGGAATAATGCATCGATTCTAAATCAGGATAGTGCTCTTTTTCAGGAAAATTTTAATCAGCAAACCCAAATTTACCTTGCAGTGGGCAAAGAAGGGCTTACTCCAACCGAAATTCCAAGGGTAATGGAAGTCGATGCCAATTTACTGGCTGAAAAAATTAAAGCCTCAAAAAGCAAAAACATACAAGTCTATTTTGACTATCTCCCACTGGAAAATCATGCTACTATTTTACATCCCGCAGCTTCGAATTCGTTTCGTTTTTTCTATCCAATAAAAGAGAAAGAATAAAAACCGAATATAGTGTACTCCGGAAAATTATTTTCTAAACTAATGAAAAACAAAAATGAGAATAAATTAGACAATCCGGTTTGGCATTCTTTATCCGAAAGTCATTCCGCATTTGCTCTTGATTATGACGGTACTAAATTTTACAATCCGGAGTATTGCCCGTTTGGAGGTTTTATAAAACCGGAAAGTACTTTAAAAGCCACAAAGCAATATGCGTCTTTATCGGATTCTTTTTTTATAGTGGGTGAAAAACCTGAAATCGCTGATTCTTTAAAAATAGTCAAAGAACTGGTTTGTCTGCAAATGGTTGTTCCCGACAAAATTCAGCTTGCAGTAGACACTGAAATTGTGAAACTTACCGAAAATCATAATGCCGAATTATTACAATTGGTTAATTTGGTTCAGCCGGGCTATTTTAAAACCAAAACTCCTTTATTAGGCAATTATTACGGAATATTTAAAGGCCCCCAATTGGTCGCAGTTACTGGCGGACGCATGAAAATGAATGATTTTACAGAAGTGAGCGCTATTATCACACATCCCGATCACACCGGAAAAGGTTATGCCAAACAATTGATTACAGCTGTTGTCAACAGCATTTTAGACGATAATAAAACTCCTTTTTTACATGTTGTCGAAAGTAATATTGGTGCCATTAGCCTGTATGAAAAACTAGGTTTTAAGACAAGAAGAAAAATCAGTTTTTGGAATATTTCTAAAAAACAGTAACTTTATACTGCACCTAAAATAGTCGTTCAAAAATCAGTTTTAACATCGTAATCCTAAAAACATGACAGTAAATAAACAAACCGTAACCGAATATATGGAAGCTTTTAGGGTAAGCGATCATAAACGAATTTTAGATTGTCTTACTGATGATGTGATTTGGGAAATGCCCGGAGTTTATCAGCATGTTGGTAAAGAAGCTTTTGACAAAGAAATTGAAAACGACAATTTCACAGGTAGTCCCACCATTCAGATCCTAAAACTGATTGAAGAAGATGACATCGTTATTGCTGAAGGTGCGGTTCAGGGAAACATGAAAAATGGCAATAAACTGGATGCTGTTTTCTGTGACGTTTTTGAAATGGAAAAAGGAAAAATTAAAAAACTCACTTCCTATTTAATGTCTAAAAATGCCAGTTTAAAATTTGAATAAGGTGAAACTCAAATCTTAAAAACTATTTTTTGTATCTTTGCAGCAATAAATAAACCGTACCATCTCTATGTGAATAAAAATTTCTTTCGGACAATTTTAAGGTAAGCTATTAAAATGGCTTGCACATTTGTTTATTCCCTAAAGAAAGAAATTATGGTTATTTTACAGCATATCTCCTACTTACATTCAAACAAGAATTTGTTGTTTGATAAAATTACTTTTACAGTTAACCCTCACCAAAAAATTGCTTTAATTGGCAATAACGGTGTTGGAAAATCAACCTTATTAAAAATTATTGCAGGCGAATCAGAACCTGTCGACGGTTTATTAAAAACAGATTCCAAACCCTATTATCTGCCTCAAATTTTCGGGCAGTTTAATCAGCTTACGATTGCTCAGGCGCTTCAGGTTGAAGACAAACTGAATGCTTTGCACGAAATTCTTAACGGAGTCGTTTCTGAAGAAAACCTTACTATTTTAAACGACGACTGGACAATTGAAGAGCGTTGCAATGAAGCCTTACAATACTGGCAGTTGCAGGATTTAGACCGGAACCAAAAACTCGGAACGCTGAGCGGCGGACAAAAAACAAAAGTTTTCCTGGCCGGAATTTCGATTCATGAACCAAAACTGGTTTTACTCGATGAACCAAGTAATCATTTGGACATTTCGGGAAGAGAATTATTATATGAATTTATAAAAAAGAGCGCTTCAACTTTGATTGTAGTAAGTCACGATCGAAAATTATTGAATTTACTGCAGGTTGTTTATGAATTATCAGGACAGGGAATAACAGTTTACGGTGGTAATTATGATTTTTATACTGAACAAAAACAGATCGAAAATAAGGCTTTGAGTCAGGATATTCAAAGTAAAGAAAAAGCGTTACGCAAAGCAAAAGAAAAAGAACGTGAAACTCTGGAACGTCAAAACAAACTGGACTCCCGTGGTGAAAAGAAGCAGAAGAAAGCCGGAGTTTCAAGAATTATGATGAACACTTTGCGAAACAATGCCGAAAACAGTACGGCCAAAACAAAAGGTGTTCATGCCGAAAAAATTGGAACTATTGCTAAGGACCTGCAAAAATTGCGGTCAACATTACCTGATATTGATCAAATGAAATTTGGTTTTGATAAAACAAACCTTCATAAAGGAAAAATACTTTTCAAAGCATCAGCAATTAATCATAGTTATAACGATCAGTTGTTGTGGAAAAATAAGCTTCATTTTCAAATTCTAAGCGGGCAGCGTATCGCCCTCAAAGGTGCAAACGGCTCCGGAAAAACGACATTGATAAAAATAATCACGGGCCAATTGCAACCCAAAACAGGAAATGTTTACAAAGCCAATTCTAAATCAATTTACATTGATCAGGATTATTCACTTATTGAAAATCAAATTTCAGTTTATGAACAAGCACAGAAATTTAATACTTCCGGTTTACAAGAACATGATCTGAAAATGAAACTTGATAAGTTTCTGTTTTCACAAAATGATTGGAACAAACCCTGTTTTGCTTTAAGCGGAGGTGAAAAAATGCGACTGATGCTTTACTGTTTAACCCTCAATAGTGAGGCTCCGGATATGATCATTCTGGATGAACCAACAAACAATCTTGATATTCAAAATATCGAAATTCTGACCGCAGCTGTAAACGAGTACAAGGGGACTTTAATTGTGGTTTCGCATGATATCCTTTTTTTAGATGAAATTCATATTGAGAATTTTATAGAATTAAGTTAAATTTTCGCTCCAAAACAGTAAAATCTAAAATCTCTACCCCAGCCAGCCCTCACGATCCAAGCTTCGGTACTGAATCGCTTCGGCAATATGCTGTGAGATTACATGAGACACTCCTTCTAAATCGGCTATTGTTCGCGCTACCTTCAAGATTCTGTCATAGGCTCTTGCTGATAGATTCAATCGGTCCATGGCCGTTCTCAACAGCTCTTTTGATTCCTCATCCAATACACAAAACTCCCGAATGAGTTTACTGCTCATTTGCGCATTGTAATGCACGTTTTCGATTGCTTCAAAACGTATGCTTTGAATTTCTCTTGCGGCAGTAACCCGTTTGCGAATTTCGGCACTGCTTTCGGCTTTTTGATCATCGGCCAGTTTTTCAAAAGGAACTGGCGTGACTTCAATATGGATGTCGATTCTATCCAGTAATGGCCCCGATATCTTACTCAAATACCGCTGCATCTCATGCGGTGAAGAAGTATTAGGCATCGCAGTATCATTGAAAAAACCACTGGGACTGGGATTCATACTGGCCACAAGCATAAATGAAGAGGGATAAGTTACTGTAAATTTAGCACGCGAAATGGTGACTTCCCGATCTTCAAGCGGCTGGCGCATTACCTCTAAAACATCACGCTTGAATTCCGGTAATTCGTCTAAAAATAAAACACCATTGTGAGCCATCGAAATTTCTCCGGGCTGTGGATAACTTCCTCCACCCACAAGGGCAACGTTTGAAATAGTGTGATGCGGACTCCTAAAGGGCCGTTGATTCATTAACCCCACTTCTTTTAACTTTCCGGCAACGCTGTGAATTTTTGTTGTTTCAAGGGCTTCCCGCAAAGTCATAGGAGGTAAAATACTGGGTACTCGCTTCGCCAGCATCGTTTTTCCGGCTCCGGGCGGGCCAATTAAAATAATATTATGACCGCCGGCAGCCGCAATCTCCATACAGCGCTTTATACTTTCCTGCCCGCGTACATCTGAAAAATCAAATTCGGGGAAATCCAGGTTTTTATAAAATTCGGCACGAGTGTCGATAATGGTCGGCTCAAGCGTTCCTTTTCCATTAAAAAAGTGAATAACATCCTGCAGTTTTTCAACACCATAAATCTCCAAGCCGGTCACTATAGCAGCTTCTTTTGCATTTTGAATTGGCAGAAAAAAACCTTTATACCCTTCCTCTTTCGCTTTTATCGCGATAGGCAGTGCTCCCCGAATAGGCTGTAAACTGCCGTCCAAAGAAAGTTCTCCCATAATAATGTATCTTTCAATCTCGGGTGCTTTTAACTGATCAGAAGCCACCAAAATTCCCATCGCCAAAGTTAAATCATAGGCAGAGCCTTCTTTACGCAGGTCGGCCGGAGCCATATTTATGGTTATTTTTTTTCCGGGAAAATTCAATCCGTTGTTCTTAAGCGCAGCAGCAATTCGATAGCAGCTCTCCTTTATGGCATTATCCGGCAATCCAACTAAATGATAACCAATCCCTTTATCCATATGTACCTCTACCGTAATTGTCGTTGCTTCTACTCCAAAAACGGCACTTCCGTAAACTTTTACCAGCATAAATCCTATTCATTAAATGTTTCTAAATCTAATGAAAAATATTTAAAAGTAGGTTTATTATTACAATTAAATAATTCAGACCCACATTAAATTATTTTAACAATCAATCCATCCCATAAATCATTCATTATCAAATATTTTTCTCAAATTTTATCATAAAACTCTAAATTAGCGTTATAATATAAAAATCCAAAAGCAACATGAAGCACCTCCTCAAACCTTTTCGACACAAGATTTTTATTTTTAACAACAAACCAGTTCTTTTCCTCCTTCTGTCTTGCCTTACGCTATCGAGTGTAAACAGTCAGCAAAAGAAAATAACCGAGAAATTTAAAAAGGAAACTATCTTAAAAATAGATTCCCTGATACAAAAGGAATACATATTTCCTGAGAAGGCAAAACTGATGGGCGCTCATTTAAAAAAGGCGTATAAAGAAAATAAGTTCAAAAAATATGATTTAGTGGATTCTTTCGCAGTAGCCTTAACAAAAGAAGTCCGGTTTATCAACGATGACAAACATCTTAGAATCAGACCCAAATTTGTTCCTGAAAAAGACAAAGCAATTGCGACCAAAGATTCGTACGAAGTTTATCTTCACAATTTAACCGACGATCGAAAACTCGCCAATGGTTTTAGAGAAGTTAAAATACTTGACGGCAATATTGGCTATCTGAAGTTTAACTATTTCATACACGAGACCCAACAGACTATAGATTCTTATATGCTACTGTTGGCTAAAACAGACGCCATTGTTGTCGATCTAAGAACCAATGGCGGTGGAAGCCCCAAAACCGTTCAATACCTGTGCAGTTATTTTTTTAAAGAACCTATATTGTTAAATACTTTATACTTTAGGAAAGACAACTTTACGGAAGAATTTAAGGTCATCGAAGTAAACGGCAAAAAGCGAACCGATGTTCCTTTGTTGATTATCACCGGAGCCAGAAGTTTTTCGGGAGCAGAAGAATTCAGTTATAACATGCAAACACAAAAAAGAGCAACCTTAGTTGGTGAAGTAACCGGTGGCGGTGCCAATCCGGGTGAAATTCTTGAAGTGAACCCTCTCCTGGAAATATTTATTCCTACCGGAACTGCCATAAATCCAATTACTAAAACAAACTGGGAAGGCATTGGCGTAATTCCGGAATATAAAACCACCAAAGATTCCGCATACAACAAAACAATAGAATTGGCCGCAAAAGCAGCCGAGGGCTATCGAAACAAAATAGCAGCTGAATCAAAAAAACTGTATCTGGAATTGCAATCCGTTATCGATCAGCAAACACAACCTCTTAATGAAGCTGATTGGGCTAAGATGGACCAGCAAATCGCAATGGTTGTTAAAAAACTAACCGAATCTGATTTGTTTTCCGAAGAAGACATTGCCACGCTATCGTCAGATTACATGAAGACAAAACCATTTATTGCAGAGTCCATTTTAAAAAGCAATACCGAATTGTATCCAAAATCTCCGATGGCATTTTTAAAATATGGTGATCTTTTGGAACAAAATGGAAAAAAAGATCGTGCGGCGGCAGTCTTAAAAAAAGCAGTAGAAATTGCAACAGAAATCAAAGCTCCTTATCTGGAAGGTCTAAAAAACCGCTATGAGAAAATCTTAAAATAAAAAGACATTCTTAATAACTGCATTCACAAAAACAATACAAAACATCAAAAACACGGAAAGTACTAAATCGTTTTTGGTGCTTTCCGTATAATGTAAAAAATTAATTTTAATTAAAACTTGCTTAAATATTAATATTTGCTATTTTTATTAAAAATTTTATTAATTATCCATGAAAAGAAAACTACTACTACTATTTTTGAGTGTTTTTTTAACAAAAACGTATGCTCAAGATTACTTTCCTGTAAATGAAAGTGTCCACAACAAAAACAACAATTACACGGTTTTTACCAATGCCACGATTTATGTTACTCCAACACAAAAAATCGAAAAAGGAACTTTACTCATCCAAGATGGAAAAGTGGTTGCTGTTGGAAACAACATCACCGTTCCTAAAAACAGCATTGCGATTGATCTTGCCGGAAAAACTATTTATCCTTCGTTTATTGATATCTACACCAGTTTCGGGGTTGAAAAACCTAAAGCCCCTGCCGGACGTGGACGTGATCGCAGCCCTTTATACGATACTAAAAAAGTAGGTTACTACTGGAACGAAAGTGTTCGTCCTGAAGTAAATACTTATGAGACTTTTAAATACGATCAGCCTAAAGCGGAAGAATTACTAAAAGCCGGTTTTGGAGTAGTTGGAACGCATATTGCCGACGGAGTTGCTCAGGGAACCGGAATTCTGGTAGCCCTAAACAATACCGAAAACAGCAAACAAATTATTGCCAATAAAGTAACCAACCATTTTGCTTTTACAAGAAGTGCCTTAACCAATCAGGCTTATCCAAGCTCATTGATGGGGATGACCGCCTTATTACGTCAGATGTATCTGGACTTAGACTGGTACAAAAAAGGCAATTCAGAAACAAAAGATTTATCATTAGAGGCGTTAGCTGACAATGAAAAGCTGGTTCAGATTTTTGCTACAGAAGACAAGTTAAACAGCTTAAGAGCAGCAAAAATTGCTAAAGAATTTGGACTAAATTATATCTTGAAAGGTAGTGGAAATGAGTTTGAAAGAATCGAAGAAATTAAAGCTACCAATGCAAAATACATCATTCCAATCAGTTTCCCTGAGGCGTATGATGTTTCTAATCCGTATTTGTCCAATCAGATCGAACTGGCTGATATGCGTTTCTGGAATCAGGCACCAACTAACTTAAAAGTACTTTCAGACAACGGAGTTGTTTTTGCCTTAACCACAGACAAATTAAAAAAGACCGAAGATTTTAAACCTAATTTATTAAAAGCTATTAAGTACGGGTTTGATAAAACAAAAGCTTTAGAAGCTTTAACTACAGTTCCTGCTGCTTTACTTGGAAAAAGCAATGAAGTGGGAAGTTTAAAAACAGGTGCTTTTGCTAATTTCATCATTACTTCAGGTGAGATCTTTGACGAAAAAACTGTTTTATACGAAAACTGGGTACAGGGAACTAAATATGTGGTGAATGATGTTAACGCAAAAGATATTCGCGGTAACTACGACTTAACCGTTGGAAAAGACACTTACAAATGGAAAATTGAAGGAACAGCTGATGCTCCAAAATCTGAAATTACAACTGCAGATACCAAAAAAGTAAGCAGCACTTTTGCTGTTTCTAAAAACTGGATCACACTTTTGATTAAACCTACAGATTCAATCAAATCAAACTTTACACGTTTAACCGGATTAATAGAAAAACCGGAAAATTTATCTGGAAAAGCGGTTTTGGCCAACGGAACTGAATTGTTTTGGAGCGCTACAAGAACAAGTCCGTTTGTAGCAGTTAAAGACTCTACTAAAGTTGAAAAACTAAATCCGATTATCCCGACAACTTACCCAAATATTGCTTTTGGAGACTCCAAAAAATTAACTGCCCAAACTTTATTATTCAAAAATGCTACAGTTTGGACCAACGAAAAAGAAGGTATCCTAACCGAAACAGACGTTTTAATTAAAAACGGAAAAATTGCTGCTGTAGGCAAAAACCTTTCAGATGCTTCTGCCACGGTTATTGATGCAAAAGGAAAACACATCACCAGCGGAATTATCGACGAGCATTCGCACATCGCTATTTCAAAAGGTGTAAACGAAATGGGACACAATTCTACTGCCGAAGTTACGATTCAGGATGTTGTAAACTCTGAAGACATTAATATCTACAGAGACCTTGCAGGAGGTGTAACGACTTCGCAATTATTACACGGATCTGCAAATCCTATCGGAGGGCGTTCTGCAATTGTAAAATGGAAATGGGGTGCTGCACCGGATGAAATGTTATACAAAAACCAACCAAAGTTTATCAAATTTGCTTTAGGAGAAAATGTAAAACAAGCCAATTGGGGAATTGATAACCCAACTCGTTTTCCACAAACCAGAATGGGAGTTGAACAAGTTTTTATGGACTATTTCCAACGTGCAAAAGAATACGATGAAAGCTGGAAAAAATTCAACGCAGGTTCTAAAAAAGGAAAAGCACCAAGAGTTGATTTAGAAATGCAGACGATAGCTGAGATTCTTAACAAGGAACGTTTTATTACCTGTCACTCTTATGTAGAATCTGAAATCTTAATGTTGATGAATGTTACTGAGAAATTCAATTTCAAAGTAAACACTTTTACGCACATCCTTGAAGGTTACAAAGTTGCCGACAAAATGAAACAACACGGTGTTGGAGCTTCTACATTCTCTGACTGGTGGGCTTACAAATTTGAAGTAAACGATGCAATTCCGTTCAACGGACCAATTATGCACAATGAAGGATTGGTTGTAGCTTACAACTCAGATGATGCCGAAATGTCCAGAAGATTGAACCAGGAAGCTGCAAAAGCAGTGAAATACGGAAATATCTCTGAAGAAGAGGCTTGGAAATTTGTAACACTGAACCCTGCAAAATTATTACATATCGACGATAAAGTAGGAAGTGTAAAAGTGGGTAAAGATGCCGATGTTGTATTGTGGAGCGAAAACCCACTGTCTATCTATGCTAAAGTCGAAAAAACAATAATTGAAGGTGTAGTGTATTTTGATGTTGAAAAAGATGCCGAAAAACAATTGGCTATTTCAAAAGAAAGAAGTTTACTTATTGGACAAATGTTGCAGGAAAAAAACAAAGGTATGAGCACGCAACAGCCAACCAAAAAAGAGAAGAAAGAATATCACTGTGATACTTTAGAACAATAATAACGGCTTTATAAAATTCATAAAGATAAAAACAGCTAACATGATCAATAAAAACATATATATAACTTTGCTCGCCTTTTGTGCCTCGTTACAAATGAAAGCGCAGCAAATACCTGCCCCTCAACAAACCAAATCGGTTTTGATATTAAACGCCACTGCTCACTTAGGTAACGGAACCGTTATTCCAAACAGTGCGGTTGGATTTAAAGACGGAAAAATAACGCTGGTGGCCGATGCAACAACGATAAGACTTGCCGCCGATGCATACGATACTACTATTGACGCCAGCGGAAAACATGTTTACCCGGGATTTATCGTTGCCAATGCCACATTGGGTCTTGTAGAAATTGATGCCGTAAAATCATCAGACGATCAGGAAGAAATTGGAACTTTTAATCCAAATGTAAGAAGTATTATTGCGTACAATTCTGAATCAAAAGTAGTAGAAACTGTTCGTCCAAATGGTATTTTGATGGCGCAGATAACCCCTCGTGGAGGCCGAATTTCAGGAACTTCTTCTGTTGTACAGTTAGATGCCTGGAGCTGGAAAGATGCGATTATAAAAGAAAATGACGGAATTCATCTTGACTTTCCTTCTAATTTCAGAAGATCAGGATCATGGTTTGAGCCGGGGATTATTGAAGCCAACAAAGATTATCCAAAGCAAGTGGAAGAAATTGCTGCTTTCTGGGGTAATGCGAAAGCTTACAATCAGGCTGCTTCAAAAGAAAGAAACATCATTTTTGAAGCTACAAAAGGTCTTTTTGACGGAACTCAGACACTTTACGTACACGCGGATGAAGAAAAACAAATCGTTGATGCCATTCAGTTAGCGGTAAACAATCAGATCAAGAAAATAGTTATCGTGGGAGGATTTGAAGCTTATAAAGCTGCCGACGTATTACAAAAATATAATGTTGGTGTATTCTTAAGACGTGTTCACGACATGCCTTCAAGTGATGACGAAGATGTAAATCTTCCTTACAAAATGGCCAAAATACTTACCGATAAAGGTATTGTGGTTGGACTTGAAAACAGTGGGGATCACGAGCGTATGAGTGTGCGTAACCTGCCATTCTTAGCCGGAACCTGCGCTGCATTTGGTTTAGATAAAGAAAAAGCATTACAGCTTATCACTTCAAATACGGCAAAGTTATTAGGTATTGATGCTACTTGCGGTACATTGGAAACGGGTAAAGATGCTACATTATTTATCTCTGAAGGTGATGCGCTGGATATGAGAACCAATAAATTAACAACTGCTTTCATTCAGGGAAGAAAAATTAATTTAGAAACTTTCCAGACGAAGCTGAATGATAAATTCAAAGCAAAATTCAATCAGAAATAAGCAATAGTTTTTTAAAACAAAAGGCATCATTTGAAAATTCATCTGATGCCTTTTTTATTTATAATTCGAAACGTTTCAATGAATTACCTATTTTTTTCAGATCGAAACATTCTTAAAACAGGAATTCTGCCCCTCTTTCCCTCTCCACAAGCCTGCCAAATGCCTCACAATTGAAATTTCGCATTACCAAATTGTAAATTTTTAATTATTTAAAACACATACCCATAAAACAACAGGGGTTAAAATGAAAAATTAATAAAAATAAACTACATAACACTATTTTTTACAGGGGTTTAAGTTGATTTTATATTTTTACAAAAAATTTAAAACCAATTAACTATGCGAAAAATTATTTTAAGTGTGATTCTTATCACGATTTTGGTACTAACCTTTTTGTCCAACTTCATCCTAACCGACAATCCAATTCCGGCAGAAGCTGTAAAGTTTGACACCGGAGATACTGCCTGGATGATCGTAGCAACCGCTTTTGTTTTGCTTATGACACCGGGACTAGGATTTTTCTACGGAGGAATGGTAGGTAAGAAAAACGTTATTAGTACTATGCTGCAAAGTTTTATGGCAATGGTAATTGTTACTATTTTATGGGTTATAGTAGCTTTCGGATTAGCATTTGGTCCTACCATTGGCGGAATCATTGGAGATCCAACCTCTAATTTATTCTTTCAGGGTGTAGGCACTTCTACTGCCTGGAGTCTTGCTCCAACAATACCTTTTATGTTATTCGCATTGTTTCAGGCCAAATTCGCCATCATTACACCTGCATTAATTACCGGTGCATTTGCAGAACGTGTACGTTTCTGGGCTTATTTATTATTCATGGTTCTATTCATTATATTCATATACTCTCCTTTAGCACATATGACGTGGCATCCTGATGGAGTTTTCTTTAAAATGGGCGTATTAGATTTCGCCGGAGGAACAGTAGTTCATATGAGCGCCGGATGGGCTGCCTTAGCCGGAGCCATATTCCTGGGAAAAAGAAAACTTCAAAAAGTAAATCCGGCCAGAATTACTTATGTTTTATTAGGAACAGGTTTGTTATGGTTTGGATGGTTTGGTTTCAATGCAGGTTCTGCATTAGGAGCTAACGGACTGGCCGTTCAGGCTTTAGGAACGACAACGGTTGCCGCTGCTGCTGCTGCCATGGCATGGGTTTTCCTTGACAAAATCTTAGGCCATAAATTATCTGCTCTTGGCGCTTGTATCGGTGCAGTTGTTGGTCTCGTTGCCATTACTCCTGCCGCAGGTTTCGTGAGCATCTCTCATGCTATTTTTATCGGAGCATTCTCTGCCATAGTGAGTAACCTTGTCGTAAGCAAATTCCCTAAAGGAAAAATCGACGATGCTTTAGACGTTTTTGCCTGTCACGGTGTTGGCGGTATGGTTGGAATGCTTTTGACCGGTGTTTTTGCATCCAAAGCAATCAACCCGGCCGTTGGAGACAATCAGGGTTTGATTTTTGGAACTCCTACCTTATTCATCAATCAGCTGACAGCTTTGGTAATCGTTTCCATCTTCGCTTTTGTGGGTTCTTATGTTTTATTCTTTATCGTAAATAAAATTACCCCGCTAAGAGTTACCGAAGAAAAAGAAGAATTAGGACTCGATATTTCCCAACACGGCGAATTCTTATAAAAACTCAATTTCCTTCCTTGCCATAAAAAATCCCTCTAAAGCTCAACCTTAGAGGGATTTTTGTTTTGAATTAACTTCACCTTATTTATTTTAGATTGTAGATTTTAGATTGTAGAATTTAGATTATATACTCTATCCATCTCACATTTAAGATCTCACAGAAAAAAACTATTTAAAATTCGAAATTCCTTCTTTCAGCCATTGCAGGTATTCCTCTGCATTTACATAACTGATCGTCGGTTTTGAAGAGTTTAAATTCTTCCCTTCCAAATCGGTGATCACGTATAAGGGCTGCGTATTTGTTTTATATTTTGAGATCATAAAATCGGTCCATTTATCTCCAACAGTTTCAATTTTGTCTCCTTTTGCTGTAACATACTGCTCTTCTTTTGGCAGGTCGCGTTTATCATCGACATAAAGGGAAATTAAAACTACATCATTCTTCAGGATTGGCAGAATCATTGGTTCTGACCATACATTGTTTTCCATTTTTCTGCAATTCACACAGGCATAACCTGTAAAATCCAGCATAATCGGTTTGTTGATTGATTTTGCATAAGCTAAACCATCTTCATAATCATGAAAAACCATGATACCATGAGGGCCTAACTCCGCTCCTGCCGGCATACCTGAGACAATCTCAATACTGCTGTTACCCGAAGTAGAAGATCCTCCTACTCCAAACGGACTTTCACTATACTGTGGAGGTGGTGGGAATGCATTTATTAACTTCAAAGGCGCTCCCCAAAGTCCTGGAATTAGATACACCGTAAAGGCCAAAGTAACTACCCCCAAATACAATCTCCCTACAGAAATATGTTGTAAAGGACTATCATGAGGTAACGAAATTTTCCCAAATAAATATAAAGCTAAAGCCCCAAAAATAGCAATCCAGATCGCTAAGAAAACTTCTCTCTCCAATAAATGCATTTGTAAAACCAAATCAGCATTGGATAAAAATTTGAAAGCAAAAGCCAATTCTAAAAATCCTAAAAATACTTTTACGGTATTAAGCCATCCACCTGATTTTGGCAATGAATTTAACCAACCCGGGAACATCGCAAACAACATAAATGGCAATGCCAATGCCAATGAGAATCCAAACATTCCAACAATTGGTCCAATTACACCATTTGTAGCTGCCTCAAACAGTAATGATCCAACGATTGGTCCTGTACATGAAAACGACACAATAGCTAAGGCTAATGCCATAAATAAAATTCCAATTATTCCTCCTCTATCGGCTTGCTGATCTACTTTATTAGCCCATGAGTTGGGTAACATAATTTCAAAACCACCTAAAAAAGAAGTAGCGAAAATTACCAACAGAACAAAGAATCCAATATTAAACCAAACGTTCGTAGCCAATGAATTTAATGCGTCAGCACCAAATATCCACGAAACTAAAAATCCTAATGTAACATAAATTACGATAATAGAAACTCCATAAATAATGGCATTTCTAACTCCGGCAGCTTTTGTTTTACTCTGTTTGGTAAAAAAACTAACCGTCATAGGAATCATCGGGAAAACGCAAGGAGTCAGCAATGCTGTAAACCCAAACAAGAAAGCCACAAAAAAGATGGACCATAAACTTCTTGGCGACGCTGGCATTGGGGTCTTTTCTTTTGCATTAGCCACCGAAGTCGCTACATTTACTTTTACATTTACATCTCCTGCCTTCGCTACTACTGCGGTTTTAGCCGTATCACTGGCTGCATCAATCACGATCACCTTAGTTTCATTTAACTTTGGATCTATCGCCATTGCAGCTGCATCCATTTTAAAATTTGACGGAATTGCAATCGAGAATTTTTTACTTGAATTGATACAAACTTCTTTACAAACCTGAAAGTCAAAATCAACATCAACCGTTTTTAGATTTGGATTGATGATGGTGATTTCCTGCTCGATATGCGCTTTACCTTCAAAGAAAGTTTCGTTTACTCCAAACACATCATTAAAAGCGGTTTTGGTTTTTCCTTCTTTGGCTTTTCCAACCAAATTATAATTTCCCTTTTGATTTTTAAAAGTAATCTCCAAAGCAAGCGGCCCGCCTTCCGGTGTAAATTGCGAATACATGTGCCAGTCTTTTTCAATCGTTCCGTCAAAAATCAAAACGGCATTATTTCCGGCTCTCTTTTCAATTTTAGAAGTCCATTTTACAGGTTCCAGGATTTGGGCATTTCCCATTGCAAATGCAAAAAGAAAAAACAGCAAAAACAAAATGGATTTATTCCAGACACTTTTCGATATTGTCGTTTGATGGTAGTAGTTAGGCTTCATTATAATAATTCTATTTTAATTATTTTGTTTGTAGTATTCTCAATTTTAAAACGTTCGTCCTGTCTGATTCCAATCACCCACACAATTTGATCCTCTGAGCATAAAATCCAGATCTTTTCCTTTTCAATCAGCGACAATTTTTCATCTTTAAAAAGCTTGCTTAGCTTTTTCGATTTCCCATCCATTCCAAAAGGATGAAAAACATCACCTTCTTTCCATTTACGTAAAATCAGCGGAAACCGGATTTTTTCAGCGTCCACAAATATAGCTTTATTTGAATCTATTGTAATGTCGTCTACCTGACAAAGCCTCAATTTTAAGGGAAAATTAACGTCTTGCTCTACTTCGCTAATTTCAA
This sequence comes from Flavobacterium sp., assembly GCA_023251135.1. Taxonomy (GTDB): domain Bacteria; phylum Bacteroidota; class Bacteroidia; order Flavobacteriales; family Flavobacteriaceae; genus Flavobacterium. The sequence continues at coordinate 23,715 of JAHEZJ010000004.1, forward strand.
ATACTTCCTGTTCCTCTACTTCAGAAATTGGACTCAAAATCAAAGTATCCCTGTTTTTCAATAACCGGAAATCGGCCGAAAACACTTGTTTTCCTGATTGCCCGTCGACCAAATCATAAACATCGTTCCAGGCCAGAAAACCAAATTCATTGAGCCACTGGTACAGATACGATTTATAATTGGGAAGCTTTTTGAGCTGATTTAGATCAAAATGAATGTCATCACCCTCTTCTTTTGCCACTTGTTGGTAAATCATGATCGAAGCATCCTCAACCATTTCCTGCGATTCCTGCAGAAAAGATTGTGTTTTTTGAAAGGCATTTAAAAAATTTGGATTGATCTCTTTTAGTATTGGAACAAGATCATGACGGATTTTGTTTCGAAGGTATTTATTTGACGCATTACTGCTGTCTTCCCGCCATTGAATATTATTTTGTTGGGCATAGTCTAAAATTTCCGTTCTGGAAAAAGGCAACAGCGGACGAATAATTCTATCGTTCTCTTCCGGTATCCCAATTAATCCCTCCAATCCGGTCCCGCGGGTTAGATTGATGATGAACGTTTCCAGATTATCATCGGCATGATGGGCTGTTAAAATATAGTCGAAATTTTCGGTATCTAACAGTTCGTAAAACCAATTGTAGCGCAATTCACGAGCCGCAACCTGAGTGGATAGTTTGTAATCTTTGGCAAATGCTTCGGTATCAAATTGGGTACTAAAAATTGGAACAGCATTCTCATCACAGTACTTTTGAATAAAATCCTGATCCCCGAAACTTTCTAATCCGCGAAGTTGAAAATTACAATGCAAAACAGCAATTTTAATGGGCAATTGCTGAAACAAATGCAACAAAACCATACTGTCTAAACCTCCGCTTACCGCCAGAAACAGCTTTTTATCTTCCAAAAATGGAAACCTTGAAGCGAAATGATTTTGAAATTTTGAAAGCATTTATAAATGTAAAAATTTAATTCTAATTATGGAGAAAGATTCCTTTATGTTTTAAAACGTTATGAATTTTATCCTTTTTCAGCTTTTACACCGAATCTCCTGACGCTCTAATCCTCTAACCCTACATTGTCTTTTTCTAACGCAGGACTTCGTGCATCGCTTTGGCTTTTAAAAGGCACTCCTCATACTCTTTTTCAGGAATTGACAGGGAAGTAATAGCACTTCCAACCGAAAAAGAAACGTATTTATGCTCCTGATTGTACAGGATACTTCTTATCACAACATTAAAATCAAAATCACCTTCTGGTGTAAAATAACCAACAGCACCGCTATACAAACCCCGTTTAGTCTCTTCTAAGTTTTCGATGATTTTCATAACCGAAATTTTTGGAGCTCCGGTCATACTTCCCATCGGAAAAGTGGTTCTTAAAACATCAATTGGCGAGTATTGCGGATCCAATTTTGAAGTGATGGTAGAGATCATTTGATGCACCTGCAAAAACGAATAAATTTTACAAAGTTCCACTACTTCAACAGAACCTTTTTGTGCAGTATGCGACAAATCATTTCGTACCAAATCGGTAATCATAATATTTTCGGAACGTTCTTTGGCATCAGATGCTAAAAATTGTTTTGACTTTTCGTCTTCAACCGGATCTGAAGATCGTTTTGAAGTTCCTTTTATCGGCTGAGAAATCAAAGTTTCCCCTACTTTTTTCAGGTAGCGTTCCGGAGAAACTGAAAGCAAATATTGTTTGTGATTTTTTAAAAAAACCGAAAACGGAGCCTGTGATATTGCACTCAACTTCTGAAATTTTTCCAGAGGGTTAATTTCGGCATTCTCCGCAAAAAACTCCATACAAAAATTAGCCTCATACAGGTCTCCTATATGAATGTGTTCCTGCATTTTTGCAATCTTTTCGAGGTACGCTTCTTTTAAAATGCGTTGTTTAATCTCTATACCGCTTAAGGTTTCGAAGCGGTCAAATTTACTCTGAACAATGTCTTCAAAATCATCTTCAAGTTCATCATCACAAAGCAGCAAGTATTGTATTTCAAGCTGATTTCCTCTTACTGTAAATATTTTTTTAGGCTGAAAGAAAAACAAATCCGGAAAATCCAGACCATCAAAATTAGACGATGTCAACTTTTCAACATCATTCTTTAAATCATAAGAAAGGTATCCAAAAAGCCAGTCTTTAGTGGTTTGCTGATATTGTTTTAAATCTTCAAAGGCGTTATGAAAATCTGTTTTTAAAGACGTAAAAGCATCTGCTGCCAATACAAAATCGAAACTGGAATACTCCTGTGGATAGGAGTTACTATCCAAAAAAACAACCTCACGAAATTGCTGTGACCAGCTTAAAAGTTGCTGTTTAAAATGTTCTGGATCTGAAATATTTTTATATGTGGTAACTCTCAAAAATAGGTATTTTTTAAGCCTCAAAATTACAACAAAAAAAATCCCTCAATAAAATAAATAGGCAAAAAATATTGGCACACTTTTTAGTATATCGAATTAACAAGAACTCTTAACCACTTTACTGCCTATTGATTCAAAAAATACTTCTTAAAAAAAACAGACCCTTTAAATTATTTATGAATCAAATTCTAAAACCTTTATGAAAACAGTTGCAAACCTTGGATTAACTTCCTTAGTGATTATCACTTTATTCTTTTCTTGTAAAAAAGCCGATCCTGCTGCGGAAACAGCAAGCGCAGATTACAAAACCACAGCAGACAGCACTGCAATTTCTTCATCGGCTGCGGTGGAGAAAAAAGACAGCAAGCAGAAATTCATTCGGACTGCCGATATTAAGTTTAAGGTTAAAAATGTCGTCAAATCAACTTACGCCATTGAAAACGCAACACAAAAATTCGGAGGTTTTGTAACGTACACGAACTTGCAAAGCAACATTCACGATCAGATTAAAACTAAAATCAGTCAGGACAGTACGCTTGAAACCACCAAATACACCGTCGAGAACAACATTACGATTCGCGTTCCCAATACACAACTCGATACGGTTATTAAAACCATAGCCAGACAAATCGATTTTCTTGATTTCAGAGTTATCAAAGCCGATGATGTTTCTCTAAAATTACTGGCCAATCAGCTTTCGCAAAAAAGAAGTGCGGTTACAGAGAAAAGGGTCGAAAATGCAATTGATTCGAAAGGCAAAAAAATCAATGACGTTATGGAAGCCGAAAATGCACTGGCAAACCAGAAAGAAGAAAAAGACAATCGCGCCATTGAGAATTTATCGCTGCAGGATCAGATTAATTTCAGCACCATCACTTTGCAGCTGTATCAAAACGAAACCGTAAAACAGGAAATAATGGCAAGCGAAAAAAGCGGTAATGCTTACAAACCAAATCTGGGTATTCAAATTATTGATTCTCTCAAAAACGGCTGGTATATTCTCGAAACGATTTTTGTTTTCATTCTTAATCTGTGGCCTTTTATTCTGATTGGTTTTGGTGGGTTTTTCTTTTACAAAAAATACATTAAGAGACAAGAAAAGTGTTAATTAAATAGCAATTTCATAAGAAAAAATTCGTTATATTTGATATAGCATTCTATTTTTCCTAAAATAGAGCAATAAAGACTGTAAAACTCTCAGCACAAAAGCCTTAAAAGCTGCTTTTCATTTTATTTGAGAGTTCAGATTGTAACGTTTTCCAAAAATAAATTATACTTTTTTAACCCATTAAAAATCTCAAGTATTATGAAAATTGCTACCATTATTGTCCGTGTTTTAATTGGTCTTTTGTTACTATTCGCCTCTCTTAGTTTTTTCTTTAAACTGGCACCGGAACCGGAAACTACCGGTGATTTTAAAGCTTTTAACATGGGACTTGTAGCCTCAACTTATTTATTGCCTTTAGCAAAATCAATCGAACTTCTTTGCGGTATTGCTTTTGTAACGGGGCGTTATGTAACATTGGCTAATATATTGATCCTACCAATTACGGTAAACATTCTGTTTATTAATTATTTTCTGGCTCCACAAGGTTTGCCGCTAGCCATATTGCTGTTCCTTGCCAATTTATTTTTAATCTACAGATATTGGGATAATTATAAAAGTGTTTTCACCAGATAGTCCATTTTCACTTTATACCAAAAGTAAACCCGACAGATTTTAAAAACCTGTCGGGTTTGTTATTTTAAAAGTATACGTGCACTGTAACCTAGAACTACAACTGCTATCCCGTGTAATCTCAAATCGATAGCAATTTCATTTTAATCCGAATAAAAAGGACCAAAAAATGAAACCTTAAGCATACCAACATTGTCCTTTTTGACAAACCTGGCTTTTCCCGATGCTTTCCTCCCATTTGTCTTTTATGACATTATAGCCCCTGTTATTAACCTTTTATCAATCATTAGCATTTAAAAGAACCAGTAGTTACATTGTTTAAAACTCACTTGCATTGATAATCTCACCCGGCAATTTTACTAAATGTTTTAGAGGAGTCAAAAGTGGATTTTTTGATTTTTTTTGATCTTCAAAAACAAATCAGATTTCTAATTCTTCATTTCTTCTAAAAGCAAAACTACACCACTGTTTTTCAAAACATTACCACTTTCATCTTACTAAATACAGCGACAGAATTCTACCTCTAATTTACAAAATTTTTCCTAAACTTCCTCTTTTTTGAACTCAAATTTTAAAAGAATAAAATTGATCTCTCTAAATAGTTTTACTAAACAACTATATTTGATTAAAATTAGCCTTTTACATGAAAAAATACCATTTGATTGTTTTATTACTGTGTATTAATTTTTCGAGATCACAATCTATAAAATCTGTAGATTCTCTAACCATTGAAATCTGTAAATCATTAGTGCAAAACAAAGTGCTGGACAATGAAATCAGAATTAATACAATCAATAAGACTCATATCACTCCTTACCTGACAAAATTTAAAGACAGCATCGTGCAAAGGAGAGTATTTGAACAGGTATTTTACCGATTACATAAAAACTGCAACGAATTTGTAGCACTTTTTCCAAATGAATCTGCACAAAGCAGCTGGTCAATGCAGGATGAAAAGCCTCTCGATGAAATATCTAAAGAAGAATGCAATCGTTTTGACCAATCTTCAAAATATTATTATTTCGAGCATGGAGGTGCTAAAGTAGAAGTAACTTTAAACGATGATCTATGGATAGAAAAATTTGCCGACAATACTTTTTCAAAATTGCATTTCAGAATGAAAAGTAATTGTGAATTTGAACTGGAATTTATTGAAAGCAACAATCTGGCACGAAAAAATTTAAGTATCAAAGGCGACAAGTATTTGTATCATTTGTACAAAGAAGAGAATGGGACTTATGGTGTGTATTTAAAGAACAAAGAAACTTATTACACTTTTACTGTAATTAAGCAATAAAAAAACCGTCAGAATCACTTCTGACGGTTTTTTAACTATAGTTTTACGTAGCTTATACGTGTAATGCTCTGTTGTCTGTAGCTGCCAAAGCTGCTTCTTTTACTGCTTCAGCAAAAGTTGGGTGTGCATGGCTCATTCTTGAGATATCTTCAGCAGAAGCTTTAAATTCCATTGCAGTAACTGCCTCAGCAATTAAATCTGCTGTACGGGCTCCAATCATGTGAACACCTAAAACTTCATCTGTCTTAGCGTCAGCAATAATTTTTACGAAACCGTCAAGATCTCCACTTGCTCTTGCACGTCCTAATGCTTTGAAAGGGAAGCTTCCTACTTTGTATTCTGTTCCTGAAGCTTTTACCTGCTCTTCTGTTTGTCCAACAGCAGCAACTTCCGGCCAAGTGTACACTACACCAGGAATTAGGTTATAATCGATATGTGGTTTTTGACCTGCTAAGATTTCAGCAACCATAGTTCCTTCTTCTTCTGCTTTGTGTGCCAACATTGCTCCACGAACAACGTCACCAATAGCATAGATGTTTGGAACATTAGTTTGTAAATGATCGTTTACTTCTACCTGTCCTCTGTCTGAAATTTTCACTCCTGCTTTGTCAGCGTTCAATCCGTCTGTATATGGACGACGACCAACAGAAACTAATGAATAATCTCCTTCTAAAGTGATAGTTTCTCCTTTTGCATTCTCAGCCTGAACCACAACAGCATCGCCATTTCTTTCTACTGATTTTACTTTGTGAGAAACGTAGAATTTCATTCCTTGTTTTTTCAATACTTTCGTTAATTCTTTAGACAAAGCGCTATCCATTCCCGGGATAATTCTGTCCATGAATTCCACTACAGAAACCTGAGCTCCTAAACGAAGATAAACTTGTCCAAGCTCAATTCCGATTACTCCACCACCAATAATTACAAGGTGTTTTGGAACTTCTTTTAAAGCTAAAGCCTCAGTAGAAGTGATGATTCTTTCTTTGTCAATTTTAATGAAAGGCAAAGAAGATGGTTTAGAACCTGTAGCGATCACAGTATATTTTGCTTCAATAGTTTCAGAAGTCCCGTCAGCTTTTGCTACAGCAATATGTGTTGCATCTGCGAAAGAACCTAAACCATTAAAAACAGTAATTTTATTTTTATCCATTAAGTAGTTGATTCCACCTACGGTTTGATCTACAACTGCTTGTTTTCGCGCGATCATTTTCTCTAAATTGATTTTTACATCTCCAGAAACTTCGATTCCGTGATCTGCAAAATGTGCAATTTCTGCATAATGATGAGAAGACGATAATAATGCTTTTGAAGGAATACAACCTACGTTAAGGCAAGTTCCGCCCAAAGAGTTATACTTTTCTACAATTGCAGTTTTAAAACCTAATTGTGCGCAACGAATTGCTGATACATATCCGCCAGGACCTGAACCTATAATGACTACGTCAAATGAACTCATAGTTTGTCTATTTTATTTTTAGCGATACAAAATTAAGGAATAAAGTTTTGTTTAAAGTTTAAATCTCAATGTTTTTTGTGTGAAATTTTACTTAATGTTTTACTTGGGATTGGTTTGCCAGATCTGCAAAGATTTGATACGTTTAGGTTGCTTTTTTTCGCTCGTAAAGGCGCGAAGGCGCAAAGGTTCTTCCTATCTGAAATCGGTTTTTGAAGATCGAAAAGTAAGGTTCTCGCAGATTTGGCAGATCAGGCAGATTTTTTTCTTTTGATAATCGTGGAGACGCACAAAACATTATTTAGTGCGCGGGGAATTTCTCAAATTCAAACGAAATTTCGTCAGAAGAGCAAGCCAAAATGGGCTTGACAGAAAGCCTGATTCGTTTTTCTATTGGTCTTGACAATGACATAGAGCGTACTTATGAAATGATGAAAAGTTCATGATTGAACTTGGGATTTTGAACCCCTTAAAGATTCTCAAAAAAGTTTTTATAGAAATTTGCTAAGTTTATTTTTGCCACGAATTCACGAATATATTATTCAAAAAAAATTCGTGAATTCGCGGCTATAAGCTATCTCGCCTCGTAATGCCTAAACGTTTGCCAGTATTTGTCTTTGTAGATTTCGTAACTTATATCAAAAGAACTACTATATTTTTTAAGTATTGCATCTGCTGTTTTTGATGGCTTTCTAAAATCCTTGCACGCAAAAAATATTTCCCTTTTGCTCCCTACCGTTTCTCTTCCAATGTTTAAATATCCATCAAAGTCTTTCAATTCGACTGTAATTTCATCTTCAATTTCATTCAGTAATTGATACGTTTCTTCGTCAGGCATTCCATTAGTATTACTTCCATCAAACGGAATACTAATAATAAACATCCACGGATGTGATGCTTTTTTATCCCATTCCAAAATAGATGTATTCATAATCGCTAAGAGAATACCGCCTTCCTCTGTATTTGCTTCAAAGCTTGAATAACTATCATTTTCAGTATTGTACCTGATGCCTTCATATTTTTCCACAAACTCTTTTTCTCTCCAAATCAAATAATCTTTTAATTTTCCAATTGGTATTAACTCCTCAGAAATTTCGTTGTTTCCTATTACTTGCATGTTATCTATCGAAGTAACAGAATCCAATTCGCCTAAATAATTATCCAGAAAAATATAAACTCCGTTAATTATTAACTGCTTCTTATCTTCTGTAAAATGATCGTAAACGATCGTCAAATCAATTACATCTGGAAAGTCTTTTTTTATATTAGGATAAAATTTTAAATTATCACCATTGAGTTCAAAATTTTCAAACTTTATTCCAACATTTTCAATATTTATTGCAGGCTTAAGAGCAGTGAATTTCCAACCTTCAATTTTTGGTGCAGTATTTACTAACTCTTCTATTATATAAATATTTTTAATTACTCCGTCGGGCGTTAAAACTAATTCAGCTGTCTGACTATCGATCATTCCCGCCAAAAAATAAATCTGAGAGTGAATTTCTGCTAATTTTGGCCCCAATTTATCAAAAAAGCCTTTAGGGATGTTTTCTCCCCTTTGAACAATATTAAAAAACTCTTTTTCATTTTTCAGAAACCAATTCCAAAAATCATCATACGAATTTATTGGGGCTTGCTTTTTACCCAATATTTTATCAAAAAAACCCATGTATAAAAAATTAAAAATCTATAAAAACAAAAATAAGAAAAAACCTTCTTTTAACTCTGTTTTCAAGATGAGAAATTTCATGAAATTTATTCGGAATTCTTCAGTACGGAACACAGCGTTTTTCGCACAGATTTGCCCGATTTTCTTTTTTAGATTATAAACAGGTTTTTACTAATCTGCCTGAAACAAAAAAAAATTTTAACCTCTTTAATCTACATCAAAATAAAAAAGCCGTTCTGAAAACTACTTCTCAGAACGGCTTATCTTTTTTATATTCTAACTATAAAGCTTCTACATTCAGCTTACTGTTTCTTCGGCTGAAGCCAAAGTAAATACAAAGACCGATAAGCAACCAAACTGTGAAGTAAATCCAGTTCCAGACACTCAATTCAGCCATCATATACAAACAACAGATTAACCCTAAAAGCGGAATCAATGATAGATTTTGTTTGAAAGCCCAAACTGTCAAGCCCATCAAAACAAGTAAAAAGATCCACATTGGAATTTTATGTTTGAACAAACTAAATCCGCTTTCGAATTTTAAGGAATCACTAATTGGTAAACCTTTTACAACCTCGGCATACTTCGCATCATCCGATTGATATTGACTTAGCAAATGCTCTAAATCGGCTGTTTCTGAAGTTTTATTCTGAACATCGATACTTTTTAGATAATTGAATACTTTTTCGGACTCACTTTTATCCAATGATGTAATAATGTCTGCCGGGCTATTAATTTGAGTCTCGTTTGTGATAAAGCTCATCGTCGCTTTTTTATTGTATCCAAAGGCGAAAACTAATCCGATGATTAATAAAATCGGCATGATGTATTTTGAATTGATGTAAGGCGTTTTAAACTTTCCTCTTGGAATCTCCGGTTTGTTTTGCAATACCAAAACTCCGGCGCAAACCAATACGAAAGCAAATAAAGTTCCAATACTGCACAAATCTGTTACCATAGTAAGATTTAGGAACAAGGCTGGAACAGCAACCACAAATCCGGTTACAACAGTCGCATAAGAAGGTGTTTTGAACTTTGGATGTACGCGTGAGAAACGTTTTGGCAATAATCCGTCACGGCTCATGCTCATCCAGATACGAGGCTGACCCATTTGAAAAACCAATAAAACACTAGCCATAGCCACTACCGCACTTACTGCAATAATTCCGGACATCCATTTTAAGTCTAATTTTTCAAATACAAATGCTAGCGGATCCCCTACATTTAATTCGTTATAACGTACCATTCCGGTAAGAACCAAGGCAATGGCGATATACAAAAGCGTACAAATAATAATGGCCCACATCATTCCGCGCGGTAAGTCTCTTTGCGGATTTTTACATTCTTCGGCCGTGGTAGAAATAGCATCAAAACCAATGTAAGCAAAGAATACTGCTGAAACTCCCTTTAGTACTCCACTTACTCCATTTGGTGCAAACGGATCCCAGTTGGTCGTATCCACATAAAAGATACCCACTGCGATTACTAAAAGTACAATACAAAGTTTTACTACCACCATAATGTTACTGGCATTACGGGACTCTTTCATTCCGCGATAAATCAATGCTGTAATTAAAATGATGATCAATAAAGCCGGAAGATCGGCAACAAAATGAAAGGAACCAAATAAAACCGGTGAAGTCGTCCAGGCTGTATAAGCCGACTGCAGGGCTGGTTCTAAATTATCGAAAGCTTTTCCGCTGTGCATCAGAGCTGTTGCATTATTAAATCCGTTTGAAGCGGTTAAATAGTCCATTTGAACCCACTGCGGGAGGTGAATGCCTCCGCTGGCGAGCAGTCCTGTAAAATAATCACTCCATGATATGGCGACGGTTATATTTCCAACCGAATATTCCATGATTAAAGCCCAACCAATAACCCAGGCAATAATTTCTCCAAAGGCAACATACGAATAGGTATACGCACTTCCTGAAACGGGTACCATTGAGGCAAATTCAGCATAAGCAAAAGCCGCAAAACTACAAGCCACCGCTGTAAATAAGAACAAAAATATAACGGCTGGCCCACCGTCTGCACTGGCTTTTCCGATAGTACTAAAAATTCCGGCACCAACAATAGCAGCGATTCCAAAGGCAGTTAAATCTCTAGCAGTTAAGTGTTTTCCTAATGCATTATGACCGTCTGCATCGTTTTTTGCAACCTGCTTCAGAATATCTTGTACCGTTTTTTTTCGGAATAAACCTGATAATGCCATATGTAATTATGCTTTTAAAATTAATTTAATTCGGTCTTTGTGGTTTTATTTTGCAAATAATGCAAAAATTATCCTGATTTCAAATATATAAAACGATTTTGTTTTGCATCGTTTTTTGTGATGAATTATTTTGCCCACAGATTGTTGCGGATTAAACGGATTTACGCTGATTTTTTTTTTCGCCACGACCCGAGCGATAGCGAACAGGCGAAGCAATTTCGCGAATTAGCACAAATTATTCTTTTGCCACAGATTACGAGGATTAAAATGATTAAAAAAAATCTGCGTGAGAAAAATCTAAAATCTAAAATCTACATTCTAAAATCTAAAATTACTTCAGGCAGTTTCTTAAAATACTCACCGGATGCTGTGCTTCCCTGCTCGTTCCATCATAAATCTGATGACGACAACTGGTTCCTGCTGCGGCGATTTTTACGTCCTGAGCGGTAGCTCTTACTTTCGGAAATAAGGTATCTTCTCCCATTTGCATACTCACCTGATAATGTTCTTTTTCGTAACCAAATGATCCTGCCATCCCACAACAGCCCGAATTGTAAATGGTAACGACATTGTTTGTTGGCAAATTCAGCATAGCAAAAGTCGCTTCAACTGAACTCAATGATTTCTGATGACAATGCCCGTGAATCTTAATTTCTTTCTTTTCTCCTGAAAAAGAATCAGAGGTAATCTTACCATCACTAATTTCCTTTTTAAAGAATTCTTCTATCGTAAAAGCATGCTGCGCCACTTTTGCGGCGGCTTCTTTATCGGTTGCCAGACGTAAATATTCGTCCCTGAATGTTAAAATTGCCGAAGGTTCAATTCCGATTAAAGGTACTTTCGCAGAAACCAAATCCTTGAAAATAGTCACGTTCTCGTCTGCAATTTTCTTCGCTTCTTCCAAAAATCCTTTCGACAAGTAGGTTCTTCCGCTTTCTTCATGATCGACGATCAAAACTTCATAGCCTAATTTCGTCAGTAGTTCAAAAGCATCAATTCCGATATTGACATCGTAATAATTTGTGAACTCATCATTAAACAAATACACTTGTCCGTTTGGGAAATTCTTTTGTTGTGGTTTATGATTTTCGTACCATTTTCGGAACGTTTTTTTAGCCAATAACGGAACCTGTCTTTCCGGTGCAATTCCCATGCTTTTTTTCACGAGAGACTGATTGGAAATAAAATTCGTAATCGACGGAAACAGACTTCCCATCTTGTTCAGTTTGGCGTTGTGTGCAAAAATCTTATTTCGGGTCGAAAAGCCATTTGCTTTTTGGTACTGGTATAAAAATTCTGCTTTCAAAGTGGCCACGTCCACATTACTCGGACACTCACTGGCACAGGCTTTACAGCTTACACACAATTCAAAAACTTCGTAGAGTTCCTTCTGGTCAAATTTATTTTCTTTCTCTGAATAGGTCAAATATTCGCGTAAAGCGTTGGCTCTTGCACGTGTGGTTTCTTTTTCATTTTTCGTCGCGCGGTAACTCGGACACATAGCCCCTCCTGCCGACGGCAATTTTCTACAATCGCCAGAACCGTTGCATTTTTCGGCAGCACGCAAAATCCCCAAACTATCAGAGAAATCCTGAAAGGTCTTAATATCCGGTTCTACCCTGCCCGAAACGACACGATGATTTTCGTCCATTTTTAAGGCATTCACAATCTTACCGATATTCAAAGCCGAGTTGGGGTCAAACGCAAGCTTGATTCTTTTCAGCAATTCATAATTCGTTTCGCCTATCATGTACGGAATAAACTCACCGCGCACGATTCCATCACCGTGTTCCCCGCTTAACGAACCTTTGTATTTTTTAACCAAAACAGCCACATCGGTAGCAATTGTTCTAAAGAGTTTTAAGTCTGATGTTTTTTTCAAATTCAAAACCGGGCGCAAATGCAGCTCGCCTGCTCCGGCATGTGCGTAATAAATTGCCTCTTGTCCGTGACGCTGCATCATGGCCGAAAACTCGGCAATATAAGCCGGTAAATCGCTCAATTCAACAGCAGTGTCTTCGATTGAATCGGCAGCTTTATCGTCTCCCACTATACTTCCTAAAAGCCCGAGACCCGCTTTACGAAGCTCGTTTACTTTTTCAATATCGGCTCCATAAATTTTTACGAGTGCGTAACCAAAATTGTTTTTCTCCAAATCAGCAATTAAAGCGTTGGCCTGGTTTTCTGCATCCTGTGCATCATGCGAAGCCACTTCAAAAAGCATAATCGCTTTCGGTTCGCCCACCAAAAAGAACCTGTTTTTCGATTGTTCGCGATTGGTTTTCGTGCAATCTAAAATCGTATCGTCGATCATTTCAGCGGTATACAAATGATGTTTCATCGCTACCACAACAGACTCTAACGATTCCTGAATACTATGATAATGCGCCACGACCATAATATTGTTGGCCGGCGGCAAATCGTCGACTTTTAATGTAATTTCAGTTGTAAAAGCCAGCGTTCCTTCGCTTCCGCAAAGCAATTTCCCTAAATTAATAGTAGGCTCTGTCCCGCCAAACAAATCCGATTTCAGCAGAATATCTACGGCATAACCTGTATTTCTTCTGTGAATCTCGGGCTTCGGAAATTCTTTTATGATTTCGTCCTGCGTTGCTTTTATCGAAAGTTCGTCGTAAAGGCTTTTATAAATTTTATTTTCTAAGGTATCCCCTTTGGTTTTTTCAATAAATTCAGCCGACGTCAGCTCCTTAAAAACCGTCGCCGAACCGTCGCTCAAAATGGCTTTGATTTCGACAATTTTATCACGTGTTACCCCATATCGAATCGAAGTTGTTCCCGAAGAGTTATTCCCCACCATTCCGCCAATCATACAGCGGTTGGAAGTCGAAGTATTGGGTCCGAAAAATACGCCGTGAGGTTTTAGGAATAAATTCAGTTCGTCGCGAATGACACCGGGCTGCACCGTAACCGTTTTTTTAATCGGGTCAAAATTCAAAATCTTAGTAAAATTCTTCGAAACATCGACCACAATTCCGTCACCAACCGTTTGTCCGGCAAGAGAAGTCCCAGCCGTTCTTGGTGTAATCGAAATATGATGTTTTCCCGCAAACCGGATTAGTTTGCTAATGTCTTCGATCGTTTTAGGTACTGCCACCGCTTTTGGCCGGATTCGATATACCGAAGCATCGGTTGAATAAAGTGTTTTGTGAAGATCGTCGTATAAAAGTGTTCCTTCTAATGATTCTGATAAGTGTTGTAACTCTTTAATTATTGACATTATAACTTGATTTATGAACTAAAACGGATTCAGTGAATTACAAAAATAGCTTTTTTTGAGGTTCTAAGACTCTAAGAAACTAAGGTTCTAAGTTTTTTTTTCTTTGATTGTGCCTTTTTGAATTGGAATTTGAAATTTCTAAATTTGGAATTTCCTCCAATTGTCATCCCGAGCGCAGTCGAAGGCTAATGAAACTTTTTGAGGTTCTGAGACTCTAAGAAACTAAGGTTCTAAGTTTTTTTCTTTGATTGTGCCTTTTTTAATTGAAATTTGGAATTTTTGAGTTAGAATTTCACCTCAATTGTCACTCAGACCGTTGTCTAAAGCTTGAAACCAATATTTTAATACAACCTTTTGAAATTTGGAATTTCAAAAATTGAAATTTATATTTGAGTTACAAATCTCCAATATATGAACCAGCCAAACAGAATCTATTTTTTAGGAAATCCATATCCAAATGGTCACACTTTAGAACAATTTAAATGGAACGGAAGAATCAAAGAAGATGAATCGATTTGGTTTGATTTTCATTTAAAAACAGATGATTACTATGCCGAAGATCAATCCGAAGACGACGACGAAGAATATAAAGGTGACTGGCATTCCAAAGGAGTCTGGGGCAATTTTCATCAATGTACAATGTCTTCAACACATTGGGGAGATTATGGAATTAAAATCAATAAAACTTCACAAAAAACTGTTTTCAATGATTTTATAAAAGAGGATTTATTGGCAGACACTTTTCCCCTTGATGATGATTTTGATTACGACGAAATTGCATTCGGAATTTATTTATTAGGACACGATAACTGCGCCAATCATAGAATAAAAATTACTCCCACAACTCAAAACAAATATGATATTGAATGGACTGGAAAAATTGCTTTAACCTATTCCGGAGCCGACGAATTTAGACATGATTTTGAACTTCTTCTTCATGATACTGAATTCGATGGTTTTTATTATCCTAAATCCTGGTCGCACGAAAAAGCAGCAGATTTCTTTAAAACTAATTTTGAAGATTTTGAGGAATACGAATTTGTCGACCTCAACCCAAAAAGCAAAAAACGAGAATACAAGTTCAAAAAGAAATAAATCTCTTTTACCCCAATGGTCACCCTGAGCGTAGTTGAAGGCTTATGAAACTTTTTGAGGTTCTAAGACTCTAAGAAACTAAGGTTCTAAGTTTTTTTTCTTTGATTCTGCCCTTTTCAATTGGAGTTTGGAATTTCTAAATTTGGAGTTTCCCCCAATTGTCACCCCGAGCGTAGTCGAGGGCTTTTTTATTTGTAAATCTATCTATACTATGAATCTGTTTTGTAAAATTACTTTTTAAAATCAAATTATAGCAATACATTTAATCCATTATATTAAAATCTAAACTTCGTGATAGAACTAATAATTGAAATGTTAACTTATATTGGATTACTTAAATCCTCAAAAGACACAAAGAACGAAAAAACAAAGTAAGCAATCTCGAAAACAGCTTTTATTGATTCAATGAGTTAGCTGGAGTTTTAAATCCTTATTTGGATATGGAATAGATTACTAATTATCCCATTTTAGAATTAACGGAAAAACCTCGAATTTTTCAAATCGAGGTTTTAAGTTTTGATTTCTTGATATCTTGGAACGGCTACAAAGTTATGAGACTTCACAAAACAGTTATCCTCGAAAACCCAAGTTCCCAATGTTTATCTAAAATCAAAAAAGCTACTTTAAAAATTATATAATAGCTACTACTTTTTTGACTTCCTGCTTGTACTATAAGTTGTTGAGGGACTCTTTTCTGCTTTAGCTTTTGTCACATACTGTCCCGTCTTTGCACTTCTATATTGCTTTTTAGCTTGAGCATTTGAACTAAATACAAATAATAACGCGGTAATCAAGATTAAATTTTTCATAGTTATATTTATTAGTTAATAATTTAAAATTTCAAAAAACTAGTCTATTCAGAAAATATTAATACTAATTAAAAGTAAATTTTTTCCAAGGAATTTGAGACAATTGTAATTTAGATAAAAATTTCACAATATCTGTTCGTCCGTAATACGTCGGTATTCCTCTGGAATTTTGTGCCATTAAAATAATTGGCATTCCAGGGAAATATCTCGAAAATTGCTGAACTGCATTATCTCTTTCATTTGAATTCAATACATGTGATTTAACGATTACAATTGCAAAATTTTGACCTTGTTCTTTTATAATAGCACCTTCTAATTGCATAATTTTTAAATTTAAGTGATTAATAATTAATCAAATATCATTTTAAAATTTGTTGCATTTTTACGGAAAACCTTTTTTTAGAAAAATAAATTCGTGTTCTTCAAAACTATCAATTAACCCATCTAAACAACCAAGTATAAATACCCGTTTATTCAACCATTCAAAAAAAATGCTGCATAATTCCAACACAAATTAGAATCACACAGCAGCACAAAAACCGCACAAAAACGCAATTTCACCTACACAACCCTCGCCCCGGCTTCCACGAAGCTTTTAATCTTAGCACTCTTCGGATTCAGCTCGGTAACGATAGCATCTACTTTATCGAGACCACAAACCTGATGTGGCATTTTGCCATTTATTTTATCGGAGGTAGCCAGTACAATTACTTTATCTGAGGCATTGATCATTTCTTTTTTGATGATCGAAACTTCGTAACCCATTTCGGTAAGTCCCTGATTGACATCTAAGCTGCTCACCCCCAGAAAACAAACATCGGCTCTGATTTTAGACAGCACCTGAACTACATCGATACCCACAGTTACCATGGCTTTTTTCTGTAGTTTTCCACCAATAAAAATCAGTTCGATATTAGGATGCTGCGACAACT
This sequence comes from Flavobacterium sp., assembly GCA_023251135.1. Classification (GTDB taxonomy): domain Bacteria; phylum Bacteroidota; class Bacteroidia; order Flavobacteriales; family Flavobacteriaceae; genus Flavobacterium. Next base: position 40,476 of record JAHEZJ010000004.1, read on the forward strand.
GCATCGCGATGGGCAGACTGTACGTATATATAGTAGCCGAAAAATCGATTGGAATGAGTTTACAAAAAGACAAATTGGTGGTTCCTCCCGTCATGATAATCACCTGACCTTCATTCAGAAACGATAAGGCCTTTTGTCCTACTACAATCTTTTTATCTTCATTGATAATGGTAATATCAAATACATTATTGGATTTCTCCTTTACCGGAAAAGCAGCCCCATATACCTTATTGATCAGGCCTTTGTTGTGCAACTCATTAAAATCTCTGCGTATGGTATCCTCAGAGATGCTGAGCTCTGCGGCAAGATCGATCGTATGTATTTTTTCGACATCCTTAAATTTATCCATGATAAACTGATGTCTTTCTTTCTTAAGCATTTTAACTTTTTTGAACAAATATAAATTATAATGCGTTATTATGCACTATTTACCTGCTATAATTTACAAATTATCTTACACAAGCCCTAAAACACTAAAAATTAAAATAAAAATTGCGTTATTATGCGTTTTATAACAATTTTTATAAAAAGTTTGCATTAAATCGCATTTATTAAAATTAATTCCTATATTTAGAATCTCTAACCAAACAAATATTTTAAAAATGAAAAAACTGTTATTTATTCTATTTGGAATTATTTTGTTTGCGCAGCCCATTTTTGCGCAGTCAAAAACCGTAACCGGTACCATTACCAGTACTACCGACGGACTTTCTTTACCAGGAGTATCTGTTTTGATTGAAGGTACTTCAAAAAGCACTACAACTGATTTAGACGGAAAATTCAGCATCACCGCAAAAGAAAACGAAACGCTCGTTTTTAGTTTTGTAGGATTTGCTTCGAAGAAAATTAAAATCTCAGCAAACACCACCACCATCAACCTAAAAATGTCCGAAGAAACAAACGCTCTTTCTGAAGTGGTTGTACTGGGTTCCACCGTACGCGCTACCCGTAAAGAACTTGGAAATGCCGTAACCAGTTTAAAAGGAGAAGATTTGGTTAAAGCACAGCCTGGAGGACTTTCAACAGCTTTACAGGGAAAAATTGCAGGGGCTCAGGTTTCTCAAAACTCGGGTGATCCGGCAGGAGGTTTCAGCATCAAGCTTAGAGGAACTTCTTCTATATTAGGCTCTTCAGATCCTTTATATGTTATTGACGGTGTGGTTTTAAACAACGCGACCACCAATGTAACCAACTTAAATGTAACGACCGGGAACTCCAACATGCAAATTGGTCAAAACAGATCTTCGGACATTAACCCAAATGACATACAAAGTGTCGAGGTGTTAAACGGAGGTGCTGCAGCCGCCATTTACGGATCAAGAGCGGCCAATGGTGTGGTTTTGATTACCACTAAAAAAGGAGTTGCAGGAGAAACCAGATATACGTTTTCAACCAGCGTAACTTCTAACCAAATTCGCAAAAAATTGGACATGAATATGTCTGACAAACAGTTTGTAAGCACCTCTCCGGCCCTGTTCCCGATTCAGGGTAATCCGGCTAGCCCAACTACAGTTAGCGTTTTAGGCAGAAACCTTGAAACCAGAACGACTAACGTGCAACGTTACGACTATCAGGATGACATTTTCAATACCGGTGTTGGAACCGATACTTATTTCTCACTACAAGGCGGAGACGAGAAAACCAAATATTTTGCTTCTCTTGGTTATCTGGTAAACGAAGGAATTATAAAAAATACCGATTTTAAAAGAGCCGGGGCCAAAGTGAGACTGAAACATGACTTCAATTCGAAACTATCTGCCACGGTGGGATTAAATTACATCAACTCTAGTTCGAATGAAAAACCGGACGGGAATGTTTTCTGGAGTCCGATTAACGCGATCAATATCACCAATAATATCTACGACATCAATCAAAGAGACGTAAACGGTAATCTATTGGCTGTTGATCCCAACAGAGTGAATCCTCTTTCGATCATCGAAACTTTCAAAATCAAACAAAATACAGACCGTATTATCTCTGATTTACAATTAAACTATACGCCTTTTAAAAATTTCAATGCCGATTTGATTTTTGGTATTGACAATTACAATCAAAGAGGAAATGTTTTTATTCCGAGATATCCTTACGTTGTGAATCCTGCGTATTACAACGACGGTTACGTTTCTGAAGCGACCAACAGAGTCGTACAATTCAATAACGATTTGAACTTAAGATATCTTTGGAACATTAACGACAAATGGAAAGCTACTACTTACGGAGGTTACAACCTGCAAACCTACCGTGATAATTTTGCGGCAGTTGAAGGCCGTAACTTAAAACCATTTATCGAAACCATAAATGCTTTTAATACTTTGATTCCGGGTTCACCAAGTTCGAGCCAATCCAAATATAATTTATGGGGCTATTACCTGCAGGAAACTGTTGGTTACAAAGACAAATTGTACCTGACAATTGCCGGAAGACAAGATGCTTCGACTATTTTTTCAAGTGCCAACCGTTCTCAGTTTTATCCAAAAGCGAGTGTGAGTTATGTATTCTCTGATGAAAAATTCATGGAAAACATTCACGATGCCGTAAGTTCAGTACGTTTTAGAGCTTCATGGGGAAAATCAGGAAGTTTAACTGCGATTAAACCTTACGCCCGTTTCACCAATTATTCTACCGGAACCCTTTTAGGAAACAGTACTTTTACTATTGAAGGCTTCAAACAGGGAAATTTAGATTTAAGACCGGAACAAAGTGTTACCTATGAAATTGGAGGTGATTTTGGTTTTATCAAAGACCGTCTGAATTTGTCTTTCAGTTATTACAATGCTGATATTGACGATTTGTTATTGCCGGTTCAATTGGCTGCTTCTGAAGGCGCTACCAATACGATTAAAAATATCGGAAAAATGAACAACAAAGGGTTCGAAATCAATTTGAAATACGATCTGATCAAAAAAGAAAATCTTCATCTTGATGTATTTGTCAACTACAGCAGCAACCGAAACAAAGTAACAGGCTTACCGCAAACCCGTTTCAAACTGGACAGCAACCTGGCCGGAGCACCTGTTTTTGTTGAAATGAACAAACCAATCGGGATTTTCTACGGAACTTATTTTGCCCGAAATGCCGACGGAAGCTTGTTGCTAACTCCTGGCGGATATCCGCAAACCGAGAAAGGAGATGTAAATACCGGAGCTCCACAAAGAGATGCTTCAGGACAGCCGACAGGAACTATTTTGAACAAACAAATTGGTAATCCAAATCCGGATTATATCATCGCATTCGGAGCGAATCTGAATTACAAAAAATTTGGTCTTTCAATATTATTTGACGGTGTTCAGGGCGTAGATGTTTTTGATGCCGATTACAGAACCAGACAGGGTGTGGGATCAGGCAAACTGGTTACTCAGGAACTTAACGGTGAGTTACCACGTGGGTACATCTGGTCGGTTTATAACGTGGAAGAATTTAGAGTGGTAGACGGAAGTTACCTGAAATTAAGAGAAGTTTCGCTAAATTATTCTTTCGGAAAACTAAACAAATTCTTTGACGATTTAACCGTTACTGCCAGTGGAAGAAACCTGATTTCATGGGATAACTTTACCAGTTTCGATCCTGAAACCAACTCGGGCGGACAGTCTTCGGTTGCGAAATACAATTTTGGAACAGTGCCAATTCCAAGTTCTTACTCCTTGGCGGTAAAAGTTCAATTTTAATCAAATCAAAACATCATGAAAAAAATATTCATCCCTATAGTAGCTCTGACATTACTTTTAACGAGCTGTAATGAAGATTATTTAGACCCAACCAAACCGTCTCAGGAATTAGTTATTGGAACGCGAGAGGGAATTATTGGTGCTGCCAACGGATTACAACTGCTGTGGAGCGTTGACCGAACAAGCCCCGTTTACAATACCATTACCGGAAACGGATTTACCACAAAAGAACTGCGACTTCTAAACGCCGGAAATGTCGACGAAGGCGAACTTTCTGTAGGCGCCGGTGTACTTTCGACCAAAAATCAGGTCGTAAATAATTTATGGTCACAGTGCCTTGTCATTAAATCTGAATCGCAAAAAGTAATCGATAATATTAATGTATTAACTTCAGACACTGAGAAAGCCAGTGTTCTTGTTCATGCCACTATTTTTAAGGCAATGGCGCTTACAACTCTGGTACAATATTTTCAAAGCGTACCGCTAAAAACCGGTAAAAATGCCACTTTTGATTCCAGAGCCGATGTATTGGCCGAAGCCATAAAAATTTTAAAACTAACAGAGCCTTTATTAGACAAAGCCACCGGAGTAACGGGATTGGTGAACACTATTAATTACAAAAATACGGTTTATGCCCTGTTGGCCCGAACCTATCTTATGGCCGGAGATTACGACAATGCCATTGCCTACGCCGGCATGGTTGATCTCTCTGTAAAATCGGTATTTGCCTTTGATCAGATTAGTGCGAATCCGATTGCCTATATTTCGATCACAACCAACAATGTTTTTCAGCCTGTTGATCTGACCTTGGGATTACCTGCTACTTTAGCCCCTTCAAATGCTGACGGAAGACTTAATTTTTACATCAAACCGGGGTCAAATCCTACGGTTGCCACAGGATTTTTTGATTCGAATACCAAATCCATTCCATTGTATTTACCGGGTGAAATGATGCTGATTAAAGCCGAAGGTTATGCCCGAAAAGACAATTTACCACAAGCACTTATCGAGTTAAATAAAGTCTTAACCAAAACGACCGGAGCAGACACCTATGGCATTGGCGCCAATCTTCCGCCTTATGCGGGGGCTGTAACCAAAGCTGCTATTTTAACCGAAATTTACAGAAACCGTTGTATCGAAATGTACATGTCAAGTCTAAAACTGGAAGACAGCAGAAGATTTGACCGTCCGGCAGCAGGAACAGCCGGTGCCGAAAGAAACCGTAACTGGTACCCTTATCCGGATTCTGAAAGAAATAACAATACCAACACCCCTGTTGATCCGGCTATTTAAAAATTGTCGGTCTTCGGCTTCGCTCAGACTGATAATTTTGACTCTGATTAGACTGACATTCTCTGATTATTATTTTTTGATTTATAAAACCTAAACTCAATTTATAATAAATACGATTTGTCAGTCTGAGCGAAGTCGAAGACTGACATTCTTTAATTGTTGATTTTTGATTCCCAAACAACAAACAGCTAAACGATTAAACAATACTACAGCATGTATTATGAAAAATAAAAACCCAGAAACCGAACAAGAATCCCTTTATAAAAATCTGGATCAGATGAGCACCAAAGAACTGCTCATCAATATCAATACAGAAGACAAAAAGGTACCTGATATCATTGAAAAACAAATTCCGAAAATTGAAAAACTAGTCAAAGCCATCGTCAAAAAAATGCAATTGGGCGGACGTTTATTTTACATTGGCGCCGGGACTTCAGGACGCATCGGGATTCTGGATGCTTCCGAATGCCCTCCTACTTTTGGAGTATCCCATGATATGATTATCGGAATTATTGCAGGTGGGGATACCGCCATTAGAAAAGCTGTAGAAAAGGCCGAAGACGATACCGAACAAGCCTGGAAAGATTTATCCCAACATCAGATCTCAAGCTTAGATTTTGTTATTGGGATCGCCGCTTCCGGAAACACCCCCTACGTACTGGGCGGACTCCAAAAAGCCAAAGAAAACAATATTAAAACCGGAAGTATTTCCTGTATCAGCAACGGACTAATTGCACAGGAAGCCGATTATCCCATTGAAGTAGTTGTAGGTCCGGAATTCTTAACCGGAAGTACCCGCATGAAAGCCGGAACAGCACAAAAACTAACTTTAAACATGATCTCAACCTCGGTTATGATCAAATTAGGAAGAATCAAAGGCAACAAAATGGTAGACATGCAATTGTCTAACGAAAAACTGGTAAAAAGAGCCATTAAAATGATCATGGAAGAACTTCATATCGAGCACGATCCGGCTGCTGAATTACTAGAGAAACACAAAAGTGTGAGGGCAGTTTTACAGCAAAATAGCGCTAACAAATAAACTCCGTAATACCATGGTGAATAAATTTCCCGCACAATAACTGTCATTTCGAGGAACGAGAAATCACACGCGAAACTCCTAATAGAAAGTCGCCAATCTTTGTCGAATTACTAGTGTGATTTCTCGTTCCTCGAAATGACAACATTGTGTTTAATTAGCCTTTTATCAGGCACATCATACAAGTTAAAAAATAATCTCATCACTAATCCAAAACCAAAATGTCTTCAAGCACCATCTTAATTTTTATCATTGTATATTTTGGAATATTACTGCTGATTTCACAAATCATCAGCAAAAAAGGACAGGACAATGATTCGTTTTTCAAAGCCAATAAAAACTCCAAATGGTATCTGGTTGCTTTTGGTATGATTGGCACTTCACTTTCCGGACTTACTTTTATTTCGGTTCCCGGTGAGGTTGGATCACCAAATGGAGAACAGTTCAAATACTTTCAATTTATATTGGGACAAGCCGTAGGGCTTATCATTATTGCAAAAGTGCTGCTTCCTTTGTATTACAGAATGAACCTTACTTCGATTTACAGTTATATCGAAAAAAGAATGGGAACAAACAGTTACAAATCAGCTGCTTCTATTTTTTTAGTCAGTCGTACCGTTGGTTCTGCTTTGCGCTTTTATCTGGTGGTACTTGTACTGCAGCGTTATGTTTTTGACTACTACCACATTCCATTTCCGCTCACCGTGTTTTTAGGTCTGACTTTTGTTTTTCTCTACACCTACCGCAGCGGTCTGAAAGCTATTATTATCACGGACACCCTACAGACATTCTTTCTGGTATCCTCTGTTTTTATTACCATTTATTTTGTTTTAAACAGCTTAGACTTAACCATATTCGAATCGGTTTCGGCCATCCGAAACAGTAATTATTCCAAGACTTTTTTCTTTGATGATTTTCTGACCAATAAATTCCATTTTGCCAAGCAATTTCTGGGAGGATTGTTTATAATGATTGCGATGGTTGGACTCGATCAAGATTTAATGCAAAAAAATATCAGCTGTAAAAACATCGGAGAAGCACAGAAAAACATGTACACCTTTACTGTTATTTTTGTCACCATCAGTCTCCTTTTTCTAAGTCTGGGCGCCTTATTGTATATGTATGCCGCAAAAAACAATATCGCCGTACCGCTGGATTTAGTAACCAACAAACCCCGAACCGACCTGCTTTTTCCAGAAATTGCGCTGAATCATTTGGCTACTATTCCTGCATTGGTCTTTCTGCTAGGAATTATCGCAGCCACTTTTGCGACTACAGACTCTGCCTTAACAGCCCTCACTACTTCATTTTGTGTTGATTTTCTGGGGATGGATAAAGCCGAAAACATTTCAAATCCCAAAAATGTAAAACGAAGACATTTAGTACACCTTGCCTTTTCCTTTCTTTTCTTTCTGGTGATTATTGTTCTGAATTCCTTTAATGACAGCTCTGTTGTTGCATTGGTTTTCAAGGCCGCATCCTATACTTACGGACCGCTGTTAGGCTTATACGCTTTTGGATTATTGCAGAAAAACAGAATTGTAAAAGACAAACTGGTGCCCTGGTTTTGTATTTTCGCTCCTCTGCTGACGTATTTATTAAGCGAAAATTCCGAAGCCCTTTTGGGTTATGTTTTTGACAATGAATTAATAATTGTAAATGCTCTGATTACTTATGCAGGCCTTTATTTTACCAGTAAAAAATCAAAGAAAAAAATATACTTTTAAGCCGATTAATGCCAAAAAAATCTATTTTTAACCCGTTAACAAAAAAATGATAACACATAGAAACATAGATATTGTAAGCTCAGAAAAGGTAAAACTAAATGATGCATCATTTACATATAGGATGAGTGAATAAAAAATTTCGCCACAAATTCACGAATTAGTATAAAGCAATAATTCGTGAATTCATGGCAGAAAAAACGCTATGACCATATAATCTATGCCGCTATATGTTAAAACAAATCATCACAACAACTTAATTTTAAATCTTTTACACCTAAAATCATCTTCATAAATTTCAAATTTCATGAATAAAAATATTAGCGCACTGTACCAAATTGCAAAAAAAGAAACCCGCAGCATTATTGGGCTAATGTCAGGCACTTCGCTTGACGGACTCGATATTGCCTTATGCAAAATTTCAGGTTCAGGGCAAAATACCGTTGTTAAAATAGATCAATTTGAAACCATCGATTATTCGGAAGACATTAAAATTGAAATCCGTAAAGTTTTTGCGAAGAAAGAAATTGATTTTCAACATTTGGTCATGCTCAACGAATGGATTGGAATTTTGCACGCCGATATGATCAACGATTTTCTGAAAAAACGAAATATTCCCGCTAACCAAATCGATTTGATTGCCTCACACGGACAGACGGTTTTGCACGCACCCAAGTTTTTGCACCAGCAGGAAAAATTTCCAAACGCTACTTTGCAAATTGGTGACGGCGATCATATTGCCGTAAAAACGGGCATTATCACCCTGTCTGATTTCAGACAAAAACACATTGCTGCAGGTGGCGAAGGCGCTCCTTTGGCCGTCTATGGTGATTATTTTTTATTTGGAAAAAAGGGAGAAAACCGCATCATGCTCAATATGGGCGGCATTGCTAATTTTACTTTTTTACCTGCTTCCTTAAATGCTGAAGAAACCTTCGTGACCGATACCGGTACTGGAAATACCCTCATAGATCTTTTTACTAAACAGTATTATCCTGAGAAAAGTTACGACAAAGATGCTGAAATAGCCAAACAAGGGATCGTAAACCAGCTGTTGCTAAACCATTTAAAAGACGATGCTTTTTTCCGTCAGGAATTCCCAAAAACAATTGGACCTGAACTTTTTAGTGCCGAATATGTAAAAGCGGCTTTGGCCAAAAGCACCCCCGATACAATTCCCCCTCCCGATTTGCTAGCCACTTTAACCCGTTTTAGTGCCGAAACAATTGCTGAAGCGATTCAGTATGCCGTAAGCCATTCCGATTCAAAACTGGAGGATTTCAAAATTTACCTGTCCGGCGGAGGTACACACAACCCCTTATTAGTCCAATGGCTTGAAGAATTATTGCCTTGCGATTTTCACAAAACAGACGAACTGGGTATTTCTGGAGATGCCAAAGAAGCCGTTTTATTTGCCATTCTGGCCAATGAAACCATAGCCGGAGAAGATTTTAATTTTGGTTCACATAAAGGAATTCCATCCGTAACCATGGGGAAAATTTCGTTACCCGACTAAATAACAAAATAAAAAATGAAAGACCGTATCATTTCAGTTGATGTTTTAAGAGGACTTACCGTCTTGTTAATGACCGTTGTAAACAATCCCGGAAGTTGGGATTATGTTTACCCCATTCTCGATCACGCAAAATGGAACGGCTGTACCCTGGCCGATCTTGTTTTTCCGTTTTTTATTCTTGTCGTCGGAATTGCGATTCCACTTGCCATGCCTATCAAACAGGACAAACCCGAAAATATTTTAAAAATAATCACCCGTTCCCTGCGTATTATTTGTCTCGGATTCTTTCTGTACTTTTTTAACAGCATCTATTTTTTAGGACTCGATGGATTCCCGCTTCTACTGTTTCGTTTAGTCATCACCTTTTTAGTCGGATATGCTTTAATTGGAAACTTCAATCTTAAAACCAAAACCATTTTAGCCGTTGGGCTTTTCCTTATTTTCCTGACTTTAGCTTACGGTGGACATGAAAATTTCAGTGATGTCAGACTTCCGGGCGTACTACAACGCATCGGGATTGTCTATTTAGTGGTATCTATTGTTTATTTAAAAACAACCATAAAAACCCAGATCCTTCTAAGTGTCCTTATTTTATTGGGATATTGGGGCATCATGACGCTGATTCCCGTTCCCGGAATTGGTCCTGCAAACCTCGAACCGAGTACCAATTTAGCTTCGTGGCTGGATAGTATTTTACTCAAAGATCATATGTACATCGCTACTAAAACCTGGGATCCTGAAGGCATTTTAAGCACGGTACCCACTATAGCCAACGGATTGATTGGTTTACTAATTGGGCAATTGCTTCTTAAGCCTTTACCTAAAATCGAAATTGCCAAAAAAATGGGAATCCTGAGCATTGTACTGCTTCTTTCAGGATTACTTTGGTCCATCGTCTTCCCGTTAAACAAAGCACTCTGGAGCAGCTCGTATGTGCTGTTTACCGCCGGAATCGCGCTTTTCCTTCTCACCCTGATTTATTATATCGTAGACGTGCTGAATCACAAAAAATGGACACCTTTTTTACTAGCTTGGGGTGTAAACCCGATGATCGTATTCTTTGTTTCCGGAATATTACCTCGCGCTCTCGCATTGCTTAAAGTTCAGGATCCTCAAAATATTTCAGATTCCATCAACGTTAGAGACTATGCGTACCAATATTGGATCAGTCCGCTTTTTGAAAATCAAATGGTATCTTCTCTGACCTATTCTATACTATATGTTCTTTTATGGAGTTGTATGTTAGGATATTTTTACAAAAAAGGGCTCATTTTTAAGGTATAATTTTTGTAAAAAAAACGAAGAGCATATAATTTCTTATACTCATCTAAAAAAACTATTTTTGGTTTCTGTTAAAAAAGATTGAAATGCATAAAAATCAGCAACTATTATTCTCTATTCTATTTTTATTTTTCTTTGGATGGAAATCCAATGCACAGGAAAAAGACCTTTACCCTAAAAACGAATTTAGAGGGGTTTGGATTGCAACTGTGGTAAACATCGACTGGCCCAAAACGGCTACAGACGGCGTGGAGAAAGAAAAAGCAGACTATCTTGAAATTTTAGAAGCCTATAAAAAATTAAATTACAACGCCGTAATTGTTCAGGTCAGAAGTGTTGGTGATGCTTTGTACCCTACAGAACTCGCACCCTGGTCTCGTTTTCTGACTGGCAAAGAAGGTCAGGCACCCAATCCGTATTACGACGCATTGGCCTGGATGATTGAAGAAGCTCATAAAAGAGGTTTTGAATTTCATGCCTGGCTGAATCCGTATCGCGCCACTTTCGATCTCAACAAACAGCAGCTAAATCCTAATCACGACATTTTTAAACATCCGGAATGGATGATCGAATATGCCGGGAAAATATATTACGATCCGGCACTGCCTGAAGTTCAGGAGCATTTAACCAAAGTCGTAAAAGAAGTAGTCGACAAATACGATATCGACGCGATTCATTTTGACGATTATTTTTATCCGTACACGGTTCCTGGAAAAACCTTTAACGATACCGCCTCTTATAAAAAATATGGAGCCGGACTAAGCATTGGCGATTGGCGTCGTGCGAATGTGAGCAATTTTGTGCACACCATTTCTACCATGATCAAAGCCAGCAAACCATGGGTACAATTCGGAATCAGTCCGTTTGGTGTTTGGAGAAATAAATCGCAGGATCCTAAAGGTTCTGAAACCCAATCCACTTCCAATTACGACGACCTGTATGCTGATCCTGTTTTATGGATGGACCAAAAATGGATCGATTACATCCTGCCTCAATTGTACTGGAGCATGAACAATCCGAAAGCTTCCTATTCAAAATTAGTCAAATGGTGGTCGGAAAACTCCAACAATACTGCTTTGTATATCGGACACGCTTCTTATAAAATTAGAGGAGACAATGACAAAAGCTGGAATTTTGCCAGTGAAATCCCAACTCAGATTGATTATGCCAGAAGTTTCAAAAAAGTAAGCGGAAGCGCCTATTTCAGCTCTAAATGGTTCATGAACAAAAACTTTGACATTGTTCGTCTTTTAGAGGAAAATCAATATAAATATCCGGCACTTCCGGCTGCGGTTCCTAATTTAAAACACATTATAATCGATACACCGTTTATAAATGAATATTCAAAAGACAGCAGCAAATACACCTTCACGATCAAAAATCCGTTGAACACAAAAGTGCGTTATATGGTAATTTACGGTGGCGATCATGTCTCGAAAGTAGACATCAATGACGCTACAAAAATTATCGATAAAATTACCGTTCGCGAAACTGGTGACGTGATTACCCTTAGCATTCCTGCCGAAAAAATCAGTCAGTACAAAGCCTGCGCTGTGACCTTTATCGATTATTATGCCAACGAAAGTACACCCGCTGCGATCGACTTAAAAAAGACTTTTAAACCTTATACCCCTGCCCAGCCTAATGAAAACAGATAATAAACCGTGGTTCTGGATTCCGTTTCTCAATTTCGCATCTGGATTGCCTTATGCCATAATTATCTCCGTTTCTGTAATTATGTACAAAAATCTGGGAATATCGAATGAAGACATTGGTGTTTACACCAGTTTATTATACTTACCCTGGGTGATCAAACCGCTCTGGAGTCCGCTAATCGAATTGACCGGCACCAAAAGAAAGTGGTTTTTATCGATGCAGTTGCTTATTTCCATTGCTTTTTTAGTAGTCGGATTTACGATTCCGGCGACTGGATTTTTCATGATGACCTTAGCGATCTTCTGGGTGGCCGCTTTTGCTTCGGCTTCTAATGATATTGCCAGTGATGGCTTTTATTTACTGGTTTTACCAAAAGAGCAACAATCTTTTTTCTTAGGAATCAGAAGTACATTTTACAGACTTTCGATGCTTGCCGGAAATGGATTAATTGTTTTGCTTGCCGGTTATTTAGAACATAAATATGGCGACAATACAAAAGCCTGGTCCTATACCATGATTATTGTTGGTTTGTTAATGACCTTTATCACGCTTTACAATTTCATCTTTACTCCAAAAGACGAAATAAATGCATCAGAAAGTACTGATAAAGCACATCATCAAAATTTTGCGACTGTATTTACCAGTTTCTTTCAAAAAAAACAAATTGGAATAATTCTCGCTTTCATCCTTGTTTTCAGACTTGGTGAATCACAATTACTCAAAATGTTAAGTCCTTTTTTATTGGATGGAAAAGAGCTGGGCGGAATGGGACTCGATACCGAAGCAGTTGGAATAATTTACGGAACTTTAGGGATTTTTGCTTTGACTGTTGGTGGAATCCTGGGTGGAATTGCACTCTCTAAACACGGTCTTACCAAATGGATGTTTCCTATGTTTCTTACGATGCATCTGCCTATTCTTGGTTTTATCGGATTGGCTCATTTTCAACCGCAAGATATTTTCCATCTGCATTTAAATTTTTATTTTTTCGAAATTAACTCTCCTCTAAATCTCTATACCTGCATCACTGTCATTCTGGAACAATTTGGATACGGTTTTGGTTTCACAGGCTTTATGATGTATTTGATACATGTTGCAGAAGGAGAATCGAAAACGGCACATTATGCCCTTGCAACTGGTTTTATGGCATTAGGAATGATGCTTCCGGGGATGCTAAGTGGTTTTATACAAAAATATTTAGGTTATGAAAACTTCTTTATTTGGGTAGTAATTGCCACAATTCCAGGTCTTATTTTATCACGTTTTTTAATTTTCCCGAAAGATTTTGGGAAAAAAGCTGAAGAAGTTTAAACCCCAAATCAAACATCTTACATATGGAAATCAATGAGAATCTGCAGGCCGAACGCAACCTGAAAGGAGCTGAGTTCGAGAAAGCAGGAAATTTAGAAAAAGCAATTGAGTTGTATGAGGAAAATGTCAAGGAAAGCTTTAAAGGAAATCATCCTTATGATCGATTAGCAACGATCTACAAAAACGAAAATAATATCGATAATGAAATTAGAGTTTTGGAAAAAGCCATTATCGTATACGAAGAAATTACAATCGAAGACAGAATTGAAGGTTTGCCAAAACTCTTCCGTTTTAAAAACCGATTAGAAAAAGCATTACACACCAAAACACAACTTGCCAAACAAAAGAAAAGCAAACTGAAATAAACCTAACTTTTAATACAATTTGCCATGATTGCTTTAAAAAGAACCAACTCTGACGATACTGATTTCCGAAACCTGGTAGTTTTACTGGATCAGGACTTAAAAATCAGGGATGGAGATGACCATGCCTTTTACAATCAGTTCAACAAGACCGATCAAATAAAACATGTTGTCGTTTTTTACGAAAATGATGTTGCTGTAGGTTGTGGCGCTTTCAGAGAAAAAGAAAAAGATACGGTAGAAATCAAACGCATGTTTGTACATCCGGATTTCCGTAAAAAAGGGATTGCTTCTCAGGTACTGGCAGAACTGGAACAATGGGCTAAGGAAGTTGAATACCCTTATACGATTTTAGAAACTGGTAAAAATCAGCCCGAAGCCATCAATTTGTACCAAAAATTAGGTTACACTATTATCCCAAATTATCCTCCTTACGAAAAAATGGAGAATAGCGTTTGCATGAAAAAGACTTTATAATAATGAAAATGACAGCTCAAGCATTAAGACAAAAAGTGGGACAATTTTTTTTTCCTGCAGTTTTTATAAACGATACTGAAGAAAACATTCAGGAAACTGAACGTTTAATAAAAGAACACAACATTGGCGGACTTACCTTTTTTCACAGCCGTGCCAGTGCCGCGACGAACTACGAAAGCAAGAAAAAAGTCGAATTCAATGACGATAGTTATCAAAAAATAAAAGACCTGATCGTTCGCTACCAAAAAGCGGCTTCCACCCCGCTTTTAATCAGTATTGATGCTGAATGGGGCCTGGCGATGCGCATCGAAAAAACACCACAATACCCCTACGCGATCACTTTGGGAGCCTTACCGGAAAGCCAATCATATTTGGTTTATGAAGTTGGAAAACAGATTGGTTTAGATTTAAAAGCGGCTGGGATTCATTACAACTTGTCGCCACTGGCAGACATCAACAACAACCCGAATAATCCGGTAATTGGCTATCGTTCTTTTGGTGAAAACAAAGAAAAAGTAGCCGATTTTGCTGTCGAATATTTGAAAGGTATGTCCGAAGTTGGAATTTTAGGCTGCCTGAAACACTTTCCGGGGCACGGAAATACCAATGTCGATTCGCATTTGGGATTACCGGTTTTAAACGAAACTTTGGAAGAATTACTCGAAAATGAGTTGTACCCATTTATTAAAGGAATTGAAAACAATGTCGATTCGATTATGATTGGACATTTGGCCGTTCCAAGTTTAAATGACGGAAAAAATACATCGGCAACCTTATCAAAACCTATTATCGAAACCCTTTTACGAGAAAAATTGGGTTATGATGGTTTGGTAATTTCTGATGCTCTGAACATGCACAGCGTTTCTAAATTGTACGAAACTAAAGGAGAACTCGAATGGGAAGCCTTCAACGCCGGCAACGACGTTTTATGTTTCGCCGAAAATGTTCCCGAAGGAATTGAAGCCATTCTTAAAAATGCATCTCCGGAACGCATTGAAGAAAGTTTTAACCGAATCCTAAAAGCCAAACAAAAAGTTGGGATCTTAG
Source organism: Flavobacterium sp. (assembly GCA_023251135.1). Taxonomy (GTDB): domain Bacteria; phylum Bacteroidota; class Bacteroidia; order Flavobacteriales; family Flavobacteriaceae; genus Flavobacterium. The sequence continues at coordinate 55,847 of JAHEZJ010000004.1, forward strand.
CTGAAACTCCATTTACCTCAGGAGAACTGAATTTTGAAAAAGCCTCAGCTTTAAATCTTGAAATTGCTCAAAATTCCATCACCAAAATCATCAGTAATTTCACTACTGAACAAGTTTTTGAAGCACAAAGAAACAAGCAGCTGGCCAAATTGAGTTTGTACAAAAACAGCAATAATCCGTTCTTTCAAACCTTAAATTCAAAGTTAACTTCAGCAGAATTTGCTTTTGAAAACCTGGAAGATTCAAACCTTCAGCAAATTCAAAAAAGTCTGAAGCCGTTTGAAACGATCATCATTTCCTTATTTGTTCCGAAAGCAAAACCGATGAACAATTTCGAAATCAATGCCGAAGTTTTGACATTGCTGTCTGATTTGCTTCAAACCAAAAAATGTATTCTTTATGTTTTTGGAAATCCTTATGTTTTACCGATAATCCCGAACCTTTCAAAGGCTTCAGGGCTTGTTCAGGTGTATCAGGATTTTGAAGAGTTTCAAAAAAATGCCGGAAATCAATTTCTTGAAAATAGTACCTGTAAAGGAAGTCTTCCTGTAAATATTGACATTCAATAACTTACAACACACAAACTATTACTTATAATCAAAAACTATCAGTTAATAAATATTAATAATCACATCTTATTGTAAGATTCTATACTTATACCCTACTTTTGCAGCAGAAATAAATTTTTAACTTTAAAACGAAAAATATGTCTTTAGTAGGAAAAAAATTCCCAAGTATTGCAGTTGATGCTATCTCTGAAATGGGTGATAATTTAAAAATCAACATTTTTGAAGAAGCAGTAAACAACAACAAAAAAGTATTATTGTTTTGGTACCCAAAAGATTTCACTTTTGTTTGCCCAACTGAATTACACGCCTTCCAAGCTGCTTTACCAGAATTTGAAAAAAGAAATACTATCGTAATCGGAGCTTCATGTGACACCAACGAAGTACACTTTGCCTGGTTGAACACACCAAAAAACAATGGTGGAATCGAAGGTGTAACTTACCCAATCTTAGCAGATACTAACCGTAACTTGGCTAACATTTTAGGGATCCTTGATATCGAAGCTACAAGCTACAGCGAAGAGACTGATTCAGTTATCATCGAAGGTTCAAATGTAACATACAGAGCTACTTATTTAATTGACGAAACTGGAAAAATTTTCCACGAAAGTGTTAACGATATGCCATTAGGACGTAACGTAAACGAATACTTAAGAATGGTTGATGCTTACACACACATTCAAACTAAAGGTGAAGTTTGTCCTGCAAACTGGGAAGCCGGAAAAGAAGCAATGAGCGCAGACAGACTTAGTACTGCTGAGTATTTGAGCGCAAACTAATTCCTTTTAAAGGTTCTAAGATACTAAGATGCTAAGGTTCTAAGATTTTATCTTAAATCCTTAGTAACTTAAAATCTTAATGCCTAAAAACATCCCAAAAAAGACTGACAAAAAAGTAGCAAAAACTTAGCTCCTTAGAACCTCAGTACCTCAGAATCTTAAAAAATAAAAAAATGTTAATCGACTTAAACGAAGATACGTTAGCAGATTTAGTTGCTAAAAACGAAAAAGTAGTAGTACAATATTCAGCTTCATGGTGTGGAAATTGCCGTATTATGAAACCAAAATTCAAAAAATTAGCAACAGAAAACGAAGCTATCACTTTTGTTTTGGTTGATGCTGAAAATTCACCGGAATCAAGAAAGTTAGCCAATGTAAGCAATCTGCCTACTTTCGCCACTTTTGTAAACGGGCAATTGGTTGGAGAAACTCAAACCAATAAACAAGAAGTTTTAATCGACTTGGTAAACGCGATCGCGTAATGAGATTGGTTAGACTTACTTAGATTTTTAGACTCCTTAGAGGCTGTCTAAATTTTCAAGAAAGTCTAAGAAGTCTAAGAATGTCTAAAATCTAAGAAATCTAATTATGAAATTACCCGTAATAAAGCAATTGACCCAATTCATCGAAGAAAACGATCAGGATTATATCATTGAAACCATCGAAGTTTTAGAAGCTATGACTGAAATTCCATCTTTAAAGGATGAAGAATTAGATGTAATTGGCGAATTAATTTCAAATATGTATGGTGCGCTTGAAGTACACAAAATGGTAGTTCAGGGTACTGATAAAAAAGAAGCTCTAAATGCGTTTATGAAACGTGTTTTAGGTTCCATCGATAAATAATCGAGCATTACAAATAAAAAAAACATGACAAGGAAAAAAGCGTTTCAATTTTGAGACGCTTTTTTTTTTAGTTTTCAGTCTCAGTTTTCAGTCTCAGTCTCAGTGGCAGTTTTCTGTCTCAGTTTTCAGTCTCGGTTTAAACCAATGGTGTCTTCCTAAGCGAAATCGAAGGACTTTCACGCTGCAAAAGATCTTCTTCCCTGCTCAGACCAACAAACAAAAAACGCAAGTTTAGGAACAAACTCCCTCCTCCCGTTTTGTTAAAATTTAAAACTTTAACAAAGCCCTCTCCATTCAAATTCGTTAATTCATACCAGCCCAAAAACTATCCTTAATCTCTCCTTAAACCCATTAACAAATACTTTTAGATTCAAATATTAATCCTTACTTTTGAACCTCATTAATTTAAATAAAAATCATGGCTTCAATAACATTGGGAGGAAATCCTATTCATACTTCAGGCGAGTTACCAGCAGTTGGATCACAACTGGCTGATTTCAAATTAGTACAAAACGATTTATCAGTTGCTTCTTTAGGGAATTTCAGCGGAAAAAAGTTAGTTTTAAACATTTTCCCAAGTATCGATACCGGAACTTGTGCTACATCTGTTAGAAAATTCAACGAAAGCGCTAGTAATCTAGAGAACACAACCGTATTGTGTATTTCAAGAGATTTACCATTTGCTCAAAAACGTTTTTGTGGTGCTGAAGGCTTAGAAAATGTAGTTAATTTATCGGATTTCCAAGCAGGAGATTTCGGAAAAACTAATGGTTTAGAAATTGTTGACGGACCTTTAGCCGGATTACATTCCAGAGCAATCATTGTAGTTGATGCTGATGGAAAAGTAGTTCACACAGAACAAGTAGCTGAAATTGCAAACGAACCAAATTACGAAGCAGCTTTAGCAGCACTATAAGACCTTTAAATGGAATTTCAAAAAGACAATACCTTTGTTACTGGCCGATTAAAAAGTATGACCTATGCTTTTAATGGAGCCGTAAAATTGATCAAAACAGAACACAGCATTATGGTTCAATTCTCATTGGGAATTATCATGACCATTGCCGGGTTTTATTTTCATATTTCACAGACCGAATGGCTGTGCCAAACATTAGCCATAGGTCTAGTTTTAAGTGTCGAGGGGCTGAATACGGCAGTCGAAAAAATCGCCGATTTTATTCACCCTGATTACAGCAAACGAATCGGTTTTATTAAAGATATTGCCGCCGGAGCGGTATTTTTTGCTGCAATGACCGCAATAGCAATAGGCTTGATCATTTATCTCCCAAAATTTATATAGGCAACAGTAAACGCAAGAATGGCAAAAACAACCAAAAAAGAAACTTTAGACAAAAAAAACGAATCAAAGACTGAAACCGCTAAGTACTTGAAATTAACCAAACAGCAAAAGTTTGTTTTGGGATGCCTTTTGGTGCTCTTTTCAGTTGCACTATTAGTGGCATTTATTTCTTTTTATGTCAACGGACAATGGCAATCTGACCAAAGTGCGGTAACCCAGTTTGGTGATCGTACTGAAGTTGTAGAAAACTGGCTCGGAAAATTCGGGGCCTTCCTCGCCGATCTTATTGTATACAGAGGTTTTGGTATTGCCGCCTTTGTACTGGTGCGTTTATTTTTTCTTACCGGAATGTTTCTGGCTTTGGAACTCTCTACCAAAAAGTTAAAAAACATTTGGTTCTGGGATCTGTTTGCTATTATTATTGTTTCTGTACTATTTGGATTTTTCGCCACATCAGCACCTGAATTAGGGGGAACAATTGGGTACGAACTTAACCTGTTTTTACAAGATTACATTGGAAAAACAGGTACTTTACTTACACTTCTTTTCGGGTTAATTGTATACCTTATTTTTAAAATCAAGCTATCGCCTGAAAAAATTCAATCGTTTTTTGATTCTACCAAAAAGGAATTCAGTTCAGAACTAGCGTCAATAAAAAAGCCACAGGAAGCTGAAAGCGCTTATAATTTAGAAGAATTTGCAATCGAGGAAGAAGATCCGGAATTGGACAACATTCATTTAAAATCGGATGTCAGCCAATTCGAAATCAACAAAGAAGCCTTGAAACCTACCATTTCAAATGCATCAGAAATTGATTTGAATCCGGTTTTAAAACCAGTTCAGATGGATGTAAATCCGGTAACTGTAAAAACCCCTGTTCACACAGAAGAATTTGTAATTGAAAAAGCGGAAGAAGAGGATATTATCGAAGAAAATCTGGCTTCCCGTTTGGTGGCCGATTTTGGTTTATTTGACCCAACTTTGGACTTATCGAATTACAAATTCCCAACAATTGATTTATTAAAAGAATATTCGACTGGCGGAATCACTATCAATCAGGAAGAATTAGAAGAAAATAAAAACAAAATTGTAGATACACTGCGCAATTACAAAATTGAAATTGCACAAATCAAAGCAACCGTTGGTCCATCGGTAACTTTATACGAAATTGTACCGGAAGCCGGAATCAGAATCTCTAAAATTAAAAGTTTAGAAGACGATATCGCGCTATCCCTTTCCGCATTAGGGATTCGTATTATCGCCCCAATTCCAGGAAAAGGTACCATTGGTATCGAGGTTCCGAATAAGAACCCGACAATGGTTTCGATGAAAAGCGTTATTGGGTCGGCGAAATTTCAGGAAGCCGAAATGGAGCTGCCAATTGCTTTAGGAAAAACCATTTCAAACGAGACTTTCGTGGTCGATTTAGCCAAAATGCCTCACTTACTGATGGCAGGAGCAACCGGACAAGGAAAATCTGTAGGTTTGAATGCCGTTTTAACCTCTCTTTTATACAAAAAACATCCGGCAGAAGTCAAATTTGTACTGGTAGATCCGAAAAAAGTAGAGCTTACGCTTTTCAATAAAATTGAAAGACATTATTTAGCCAAACTTCCAGATACCGAAGACGCAATCATCACAGACAATGCCAAGGTAGTAAATACCCTAAACTCTCTTTGTGTTGAAATGGACAACCGTTACTCCTTGCTAAAAGACGCGATGGTGCGTAATATTAAGGAGTATAACGAAAAATTCAGAGCACGAAAACTAAACCCTGAAGCAGGTCACCGCTTCTTGCCTTATATTATTCTGGTAGTCGATGAGTTTGCCGATTTGATTATGACGGCTGGTAAGGAAGTCGAAATTCCGATTGCGCGTTTGGCCCAGCTGGCCCGTGCTATTGGTATTCACTTAATTATTGCCACACAAAGACCATCGGTTAACGTTATTACAGGTTTAATTAAAGCGAATTTCCCTGCGAGAATTGCTTTTAGAGTAACTTCTAAAATTGATTCCCGAACGATTCTGGACACTCAGGGAGCCGATCAGTTAATTGGACGTGGAGATTTATTATACACCAACGGAAATGATGTAGTACGCGTACAGTGTGCTTTCATCGACACTCCTGAGGTAGAAAAAATTACGGATTTTATCGGTTCGCAAAAAGCGTATGCCACGGCTTATTTGCTTCCGGAGTTTATTGGAGAAGAAACTGGCATCAATCTTGATGTGGATATTTCCGAAAGAGACACTTTATTCAGAGAAGCTGCTGAGATTATTGTCAACGCACAACAAGGTTCCGCTTCATTACTGCAAAGAAAATTAAAATTAGGATACAACAGAGCCGGTCGTTTGATCGATCAGCTGGAAGCAGCCGGAATTGTTGGCCCTTTTGAAGGCAGTAAAGCAAGAACTGTAAACATAACTGATTTAAGTGCTCTTGATCAATTTTTTAATAATGAACAAAATTAAGCCCATCATGAAAACAAAAATTCAGGAAATCCAAAACAATTCTATTACTAAGACGACTAAAAAGTGCATTCAAATGGCAGTTTTATTGCTTTTGAGCTTCACTTCTATTCAGGCTCAGGATAAAAAAGCCAAAGATTTATTGAATGAAGTAACTTCTAAAATAAAGAGCTACAACAATATTGTTATTGACTTTAAATACACCCTGAATAACGCCAAAGAAAACATCAACCAGGACAGTAAAGGTAATGTGACGATGAAAGGCAATCAATATGTATTGAATTTTATGGGAGTAACGAAGATATTCGACGGTCAGAAAACATACACTATCGTTCCGGAAGATGAAGAAGTAACCATTTCTAAAGTAAACGAAAAAGACGATACTGCTATTACGCCTTCAAAAATGCTGACTTTCTTTAATTCGGGATACAAATACAATATGGATATTGTTCAGAACGTAAAAGGAAGAAAAATTCAATACATCAAATTAGCCCCCACAAATTCGAAAGACCAAAGAAAAGAGATTCTTTTAGGTATTGATGTTCAGACTAAACACATCTATAATTTGATTGAAACCGGAAAAAACGGAACAAAAACCACTTTAACCGTTAATTCTTTTAAAACCAATCAGCCTTTATCAAAAAATCAATTTACATTTGTAGCGAGCAAATATCCAAAATACTACATCAATAAATTAGACTAATTACAAGGTTGAAAATTTTAGACAAATACTTACTAAAAACATTTCTGATTACATTTACTACGGTATTTGTAATCCTTTTTTTTATCTTCATACTTCAAACCGTATGGCTCTTTATCTCAGAACTTGCAGGTAAAGATCTGGATTTGATACTGGTGGTAAAATTCCTTTTATTCTCGATGCCCCGAATCATTCCGTTAGTTTTACCTCTATCGGTTTTACTGGCCTCTATTATGACTTTTGGAAATCTGGCTGAGAATTATGAATTCGCGGCCATGAAATCATCCGGAATATCGCTTCAAAGAGCGATGCGGGGTTTAATAGTGTTTATCTTTGTTTTAAGTATTGTCGCTTTTTGGTTTGCCAATAATGTGATTCCGTATGCGGAATACAAGTTTATTAATTTTCGAAAAAACATCGCACAGGCCAAGCCTGCAATGGCAATTGCCGAAGGACAGTTTAATGATGTTGGATTCTACAATATTAAGGTCAACAAAAAATCGGGAGAAAATGGAAACATTTTAACCGGTGTTACTATTCACGAAAAGCCAAACAATACCGGTGAAAACAAAACGGTCATTAAGGCTAAGAGCGGTAAATTAATGAGTAACGAAAAATCCAGCATTTTAAAATTAGTTTTAAATGATGGTTATTACTATCAGGATGTTACTCCGAAAAAATACGAGGATCGCGCCAAACTGCCTTTCATAAAAGGAGCTTTCAAAAAGCAGATCATCAATATCGACTTATCTGAATTAAACAAAACCGATGACGATAAGGAAAACATAAGCAATACAAACGGAATGCTAAATGTTAGCGAGCTTCGCTATACACTGGACTCTCTGAACAAAAATCTGGACAATGAAATCATTTCTTTTTCAGAAAACATCAATCAGCGTGTTGGAATCCGAAAATCGCCGCCAACCTTAAAAACAGCTATAAAGAAAAAAGATTTACCCAATAATCTTTTATCGCTCTATACCACCAAAGAGAAATCTGATGTTCTTAAAATGGCCAGCAGCAATGTTACGAGCAACATCTATTCGATTGAAACCACACAAAACGATTTAAAAGACAAACAAAGAGACATTAACAAACACCTAACGGCCTTATATGAAAAGTTCGTTATTGCGTTTGCCTGTTTCTTAATGTTTTTTATTGGCGCACCATTAGGAGCCATCATCCGTAAAGGAGGACTTGGTTTACCTATTGTTTTTGCAGTTTTAATTTTTATTACATTCCATTTCATCAATACTTTTGGGAAAAGACTTTCACAGGAAGGCGGAATGAGTCCGTTTATAGGATCATGGATGTCTTCTTTTATATTATTGCCTTTAGCTGTTTTATTAACGTATCGTGCTACTAACGACAACGGATTAATCAACTTCGATGCAATTACAACTCCAATATCACAACTATTTCAAAAAATTTCAGAGCGGTTCTTCCCTGCTCAAAATCAAAAATAATTATGTCAACAACAAAAATACAACTGAATACCATTGAAGAAGCTATTGAAGACATTCGTCAGGGTAAAGTAATCATTGTAGTCGATGATGAAGATCGTGAAAATGAAGGTGATTTTCTGGCTGCTGCTGAAAAGGTAACTCCGGAAATGATCAATTTTATGGCGACTCACGGACGTGGGTTAATTTGCGCTCCATTGACAGAAAGCCGTTGTAAAGAATTGGATCTAAGACCAATGGTTACCAACAATACAGATCATATGGAAACTGCTTTTACGGTTTCTGTTGATTTAAAAGGACATGGAGTAACCACTGGAATTTCAGCAGCTGACCGATCTAAAACAGTCTTAGCACTAACCGATTCAAATGTTAAGCCACATGAATTGGCACGCCCGGGGCATATTTTTCCTTTGGTTGCCAAACAAGGCGGTGTTCTAAGAAGAACAGGACATACAGAAGCTGCAATTGATTTTGCGAGACTAGCTGGATTCAAGCCGGCTGGTGTAATTTGCGAAATTCTAAACGAAGACGGTACCATGTCCCGCCTACCGGAACTGGTTAAAGTAGCTAAAAAATTCAATTTGAAATTAGTTTCGATTGAGGATTTAGTAGCCTACAGAATGCAGCACGATAGTTTGATTGTAAAAAAAGAAGATTTTGATATCGAAACACGCTTTGGAACTTTTAGGTTGAGAGCATACGAGCAGACTACCAACAAACAAATTCATATTGCGTTAACAAAAGGAACCTGGAATCTGGGAGAACCTATCTTAACGAGAATCAATTCTTCTCAGGTAAACAATGACCTGTTAGGAACATTAACCAATAATGCCGAGCAGCAATTAGACGATATGTTTAAGGTGATTAATGAAAATGGCAAAGGCGCTGTATTATTCATTAATCAGGACATGACGGCTGTGAATCTATTGAATAGAATTGCAGAACTTAAAACCTTACAAGCAGGAGGAACAATGAAAGCACCAAAAGTGATCATTGACAGCAAAGATTACGGAATTGGCGCTCAGATCTTACACGATATTGATATTTCAAAAATCAGACTGGTCTCTAACACGGAACAAACAAAACGTGTGGGAATGATTGGATATGGTCTTGAAATTACCGAATACGTAAGCTACTAAATAAATTATGGGAACATTAGAAGAAAGAATTGCAAAATCGGAAACACACATTTTTAAAGCGGTTTTTCCGAGTACAACAAACCATTATGACACTTTATTCGGAGGTACCGCACTTCATTTGATGGATGAAGTTGCTTTTATTTGTGCGACACGATTCAGCCGAAAAAAAGTAGTTACGATTTCAACCGGTCAAATTGATTTTAAAAAAGCAATTCCTGCCGGAACTTTAATCGAATTAGTAGCCAAAGTGATTAGCGTTGGAAGAACGAGCTGTAAAATTCACGTAGATATTTTTATGGAACAAATGTATTCCGAACTTCGCGAAACCGTAGTTTCAGGAACTTTTTCGTTTGTTGCGGTTGATGAAAACAAAAAACCAGTACCGGTTTTAGACGACCTGGATTAATTTTTTCAAAAATCTTTTTCTCGTAAATACTGGTAATTAGACACTTGAAAATTATTAAAAAAAACTTTCAAAAAAAGTCTAAAAAAAGTTTTGAGAACCGAAAAAGCATCTTATATTTGCACTCGCAATCAGCAAATGATCTGCGACATACTGGAGAAATGGCAGAGCGGTCGAATGCGGCAGTCTTGAAAACTGTTGACTGTAACAGGTCCGGGGGTTCGAATCCCTCTTTCTCCGCGAAGGCCCAAAAACAAAGGAAAACAAGATTTTCAAAGTTTTTAAAAGAGCCTAAAAAAGAGGTAAACCCTGCAGATCCAACGATTTGCAGGGTTTTTTCTTTTATACAACTTTTCAATATTTATAAAAACACTCAAAAACTTTGTAGCAAAATCATGACACATTATAATTTAGAAAAGCTGTACCTCAGCAATATAAAGTGTTGCTAAATAAAGGTTCGAATGGCGGAGCGATCCTAACTATGTAGTTCAAATCCTGTCTCGAGAAAAATAAAAGATTCTAACTTCTCCGAGAAAACAAATTGATTTTGCTTGTCCTTCACATTAGATCAAAATTGGCCTATTTCCATTAATAATCTTCCTTTGATTAGCTATCGAAGTAAAGGTCACGGAACTCTCACGACATCACAGCTACTTAAAATATCCCCAAAAGTATAATACTCTTTTAGCGTTTTGTTTAATTTGAGAAAATCTTCTACTTGAAATTGTAAAATCAGGTATTTATACTTACTTGTATGATTACAATAAATTTCACTTTTGCACATACTTAAAAATTTATTGATTTTGGATTTTGGAAGCATCCTTCTTTTTTGAGGATTTTAATTTCTTTGAGTTAATTTGTAAAAAGATGAACTTAAGCTATAATATGCTTTCCTAAATTATTAAAACATTCAACTATAAACAGCTTATAGTAATACAACCTTAAAATTACTTTGAATTAATGAAACTATGCTTTATATGGGTTGAAAACTACAAAGGTTTTGTCAATCAAGGATTTAATTTCGATACGGAATTTGAATATTATTATTCTTCTAACACTAGTAAAGTCTCTAGACAAAAAAATCGTCACCACATTCATAATTTTTTTGGTGAAGGAATTACTGAAATCACAGGCATAATCGGTAGAAATGCTTCCGGAAAAACCAATATCTTAGAGCTTATCCAATATATATCGGATGGTGCCAACACCATAATTAACACATCATTTCTAGCCATTTTTTCAGATTCGGGAAATACCCAAATCTATTTCTACAAAATAAATGAGCTCCATTCAGATTTTCCAGCACATCTCAGAGAGTATGAAGGAAGAATCCCCGAAACTACATCTGTTTTCTTCTCAAATATTTTTGATGGCAGAAGACACAATTTCGGCAAAAGAATAATAAACATTAGCACCAATGACCTGCTAAATAGCCAATTTGGGGAAAATGTTAACAAAAATTACCAAAAGACAATTCAGCAACAGATTAAATTTATCAAAAGCCCTCAATTTAAATTTCTTGAGGAAGCGGAGATTGAAGTTGACAATTCACCGAATCTAAAATTAAAACCAGCGAAAGTAATTCTAACTTCTCCAATATGGGCTAATATAACAAACAGGGTAAAAACATTCGAACTGAAATTGCAAAGGGAATATGAATATCAGTTTCCTATAAAAGATTTTGTCCAAAGTTTTAGAAAAAAAATTACTGATAACAAATCAATTAATTCTATCAGATATTTTACGGCATTTCTGGTCTATATCGATTTCATTCTTAACAGAGATATTTTAAAATATACAGACGAAAAGAGATACAAAAACAAAAATGAATATTTGAAAGTTTTAGAATCTCTTTTTAAAATTACTGAAGTCGATTCCAGAATTGATGAAATTTTCAAGTTTATTACTTCTGAATTTATGCTGGCAATAGACGAGCATTATAGTGTTTTTGAAACTGTGAAATTTCTGAAGAATTTGCAAGAATTTGAATTAGATAGCCAAAGCAGCGATAATTTCAAACAGGATATAGGAACGTACTCCAACAGAAGGATACAATATAATCTTGACTACAACGACCGCATCGGCATCTTTTTAAATGGATATCTTGATGCTGTGACAAATCAAAGTTTGTCTTACGGCGTAGAATGGGCCGGAATTAGTAGCGGCCATAAGGCATATATTAATTTATTTTCAAATTTCTATGCTGCTGCTTCTAAAATTCGGGATCGTGATGTACTAATCTGCATTGATGAAGGGGATCTTTATTTTCATCCCAAATGGCAGACCGAATTTTTGTTTAAACTAATTAAGATCTTGCCTAGACTTTTAAAGAAAAATTGCCAGCTCTTCCTGACTACGCATTCACCTTTTTTAGTTTCAGATTTGCCAAAAAATAATCTGATTTTTGTAGATAAAAATGAAAAAGGAATTTTAGAGGTCATTTCAAATAAAAGAATTGATGGACAAACTTTTGGCGGAAATATCGGCGAACTGTACTTGGATGCCTTCTTTATGCAGGGCAATCTAATCAGTCATTTTGCGGCTTCTAAAATTCAAGAACTTGTGAACAAAGTACGAAAAGACAAAAGATCAATTAACGAGGACGACTTTACTCTTTTGGAGCAACTTGGAGATCAACTCATACAAAAACAAATCCTAAATATATTACATGATAAAAATTAATGATCTTTCAAGTGTAGATTTAGATGATTTAGCAGAAATTCATTATAACAATCTAATTCTTTCTCCTCTGGTGTGCGGAACCAGATATCATTCGCGAGACTCACTTATTGGCAGGATATCCACACAAAAAGACAAGGATAATACTGATGGAAATCATATTATGGTTTCTTTTTGGAATTTTCTTTTGGACAATAATTTTACAAATCTTAAAAGGGTAATAAAAGGTCATCCTGACGTTCTGGAAAATTTAATTGGTGAAATACATGCCCTGTGCGGTGTAAATTTCTTCTGCACTGATACTAATTATAATGATACTGCCTTGACAGCAAACGGGATTATTGTCAAAAAGGTTTTTAACTATTCTAATTATCGAGGCAAAAAAGAATGCCGAACGAATTGTGAGAAATTAAACCTACAATACTGTCCTTACTGCAACGAACAGCCAATCCAAGTCATTACGCAGATAGATGATGCAACAGCTGAGGAAGATACATTGGCCCTACTCCAGTTAGATCATTTCTATCCCCAGTCAAGACATCCCTATTTTGGATTATCCTTTTTTAATTTAATACCCGGATGCTCACCATGCAATGCACAGCTTAAACGTGAAAAACGATTTGCTAGAAACACTCATTTTAATCCATTTGAAAAAAGATTCGACGATTATTTTTTGTTTCAGATTGACAACTTAGCCCCTTCTTGCCCTGAAGACATAAGCATTTCGTATATAAACAAACAGCCTCATCCTACAAATGCTCTTATCGATTTTGAATTACTAGAAAGATATACGCATTATTCTCATAAAAGAGTTATTTACAAACTTGTTAAATCTTTCAAAAATCACAGTCCAAAAATTAATAACTCTATAAGTTTCCAGATCAAAAATCTATTTAATTTTGGAGAATCTCAGAAAATTGTGCTTCTTGAAAGCTCAAATGTTCCTTTGTCCATAGCAGATATAAACCATGTGCAGCTCGGCAAGCTTAAACGTGATGTTGCAATCCAGATGGAAGTACTTTAAATCTAGATTCCGTCTTCATACTTTAATAAACTTTGAAGTATTAATTACAGTCAATCAAACCCACCAGTAGAAACATCAGCAGGCTAGTAGATAGGTAAAAAAATGTAACTTCCCCTTCTTTCAATTTGTTGCTATTTAATAAAAAAACAAAAAATTGATCTTATAGTATATGATTTATTTAGCATTGGATACATGCGTCTCACTTAAACTTATAAAAGCTGATTTTAATCAACAGGACAACCCATTTGAAGAATTGCTCTATTGGATCGAAAACGATATGGCGGTCTGTATCACTATCGAAAACTTGTTAACGGAATGGAACAAGAATAAAGTCTCTAAAAGAAGAGATATTTGTCGCAAATCTAGAGATTTTTTTGGTTTAAGTATGAGTTCATTTTTTTGCTTTAAAAATTTGTGCATAATATAAAAAACTCGCATCTTTAATCCCAGTACTTCTTATAGCGCTACAAGGTTATGAGTTACTCCCAAAAACTTTAGCTGATTAAACTAATTTATATTTGTTAAAAATATCATTACGATGGAATATTTATCATATGACATAAAAGATCAAATCATTCAGTGTTTTGGAAAATGTTTTCACTACAAAGATAATGTTGAAAGTTTTTTAAGATCTGCTGGTGTAAGTCGGGAACTTGCTCAAAAATATAAAGATGAAGCAAAATATGTTTGGGCAAGAAAAGTTTTAAATGATTTAGAAAATTTTGAAGATGGAAAAATTATTCAACGAAAAATTTTAGGCGAAATGTGCAAATTAAGAAATGTCCCTGCAGAAGTTCCAGATAGAAATGCTGGACTTGAAGCTCTAAGAAGACTGAAATCGCTTGTTGCTGAAAAACAGATTCAATTTGAGGAACAAAAAACTCAAATAAAGTCAAGAGCAGAACAAATGAAAGATAGAGCACAAATAATTTTGGAAAGGAACAATAAATTAGTGGAACTCAAAAATTTGTTTTTCAAAGGGTTGACTACAGAAGACAGACAAAAAGCAGGTTACGAATTAGAGCATATTTTAAAAGAATTATTTGCCATTTCCGAATTAGAATATAAAAAACCATATAAAACTGAAACACAACAAATCGATGGGCATTTCAAATTTGACGGCTTTAATTATTTAGTAGAAGCTAAATGGCGAAAAGATATGCCAAACGAAAATGAAATTGGTGGTTTTCAACGTAAAGTAAACACAAAATTAGATTCAACAAGAGGATTATTTGTTTCTGTAAATGGATATAGAGAAGAAGTTGTTTCTCAATTTAATGGACAAGGGGCTAATATAATTTTAATGAATGGAGAAGATTTGATTCATATTTTAGAAGGTAGAATTGAATTGAAAGAAGCACTACAAATTAAAGTTGATAAAGCTTCTCAATATGGAATTGTTTACACAAGAATCTTATAGTAACTGTCATAACTACCGTTAAAACTAATTTGGTCTTGATAACTTTTTCTACTACAAAAGTTAATATTAACTTTTCTCCTATTATCTTTCATATCACTTAAAACCTTTCGCAAGATTTAATATGTCATAAAAACATTTAACTCTATCTTTCAATCAATTAAGAATCATAATGCAATTTTAAACGGATTTAAGTCGGCCTAGAACTTTCAAAATTTATAAAAACAATGAAAATTTCTATGGCAGAATCGTGGCGCAGTACGGAAAGAAATATTAGATATGCAGTATAAAAAGCGGGATGCGATAATTTTGTTCGAATCCCTCTTTCTCCGCGGAAGACGAAACCCTCAACATTGTTGAGGGTTTTGTTGTTTTATACTACAATGGTTTCTCCATACTTTACTAAAAAAGACCTATATCAACTCAATACGTTTATCTTTGTCTATACATTAAAATAAATTAAATAAAAGGTTAATATATATTTTTAATAACCAAAAAAGCATCTTATATTTGCACTCGCAATCAGCAAATGATCGCGACATACTGGAGAAATGGCAGAGCGGTCGAATGCGGCAGTCTTGAAAACTGTTGACTGTAACAGGTCCGGGGGTTCGAATCCCTCTTTCTCCGCCAGTAGAAGTTTCAAAAGAAACTTTAAAAGTCAAAAGCCTTTAAATACAAGTATTTAAAGGCTTTTTCGTTTTTTGTCACTTGTCAAAAAACACATATATTATCTAAGTACAGTGACCCTATGAGTGACCCCTATTTTTTTTTGCAAAAAAAAGCAAAAAAAGGGTCACTAAAAAAAGTGAATTGCCCGGGAATTCCCTGAAAACACTACAAACTTTCAGCTATTTTAAATCAATTTGATTATTAATTTAAAATTGTGAGTTATGTTAAAAGTAATTTTTTATCTCAAAGCAGGTAAATTCAACAAAAATGGAGAATCTCCAATTTATGCCCGCATTTCGTACAAGAAGCAATCCATAACGATGGCGGCGGGTAAATCGATCTTAAAAGAAAGATGGCAATTTACTGACAACCTAAGAAGTGTTCTAAAACTTGAAAAAGAAAAGGTTATTAAGAATGCCCTGGATCTTTTTCTTCTTGGTATGGAGAAGAAGTTCAATGAACTTCTTAAAATTGATCAGGATTTTTCATTGCAATTACTCAAAGATGAATTTAAAGGAGAAACAGCAGTAAAAGAAGATTGTGTAAGCATAATCGAAATTATGAACAGGCATAATGAGTTCTTTAAAAGAAAGGTTGATGCCGGAGAGCGATCAAAGGCTTCCTACCAGAAATATGAACGTGCAAAAGATTTGCTTGTCACATTTATGACAAAACAGTATGGAATACAAGATATTTCTTTGCCAGAAGTGAACAGTGCCTATGTTTACAATCTTGAGGCATTTCTTAAATATGACAGCAGCTTTAAAGGCAAAACAGGCATTCAAAATAACTCGGTAGTCAAATACATGCGTATGTACAAAACAGCATGTAAATACAGCATCAGAATGGGTATAATAGACAAAGACCCTTTTAATGTTTATGATGGTAAACTGCATGTCACAGATGCTGTATTTCTTACTCAGGAAGAATTAAACTTAATTGAAAACAAGAAGTTTTCAGTTAAACGCCTAGAAAAGGTTAAAGATGTTTTTCTGTTTAGCTGTTATACGGGATATGCACCTGTAGATGCCGCTAACCTTACATCCAATAACATATCTTCGGATGGAAATGATAACCTTTGGATTATGACCAATAGGGCAAAAACAGCAATTAGGGCAAATGTCCCTATCCTTCCTCCCACCTTGGCGATTATTAATAAATACAGAAACATGCAAATTGGACTGATCCCAAATTTATCTAATCAAAAAATGAATGCTTATCTAAAGGAAATTGCTGATTTGTGCGGTATCGATAAACACCTCACTTGGTATGTAGCGAGACATACGTTTGCAACAACCGTGACTTTAGGTAATGGAATAAGAATAGAGAATGTTTCAGCAATGATGGGACATACTAATATTAAACAGACCCAGCATTATGCTAAGGTACTGGATATGAATATCATGGAAGATATGTCAAAATTAAAACAAAAGTACACCTGAACAATTAGCCAGTTAAACACTGACTAGACTACTATTACAAAGGCAAAAGAATTCACAATTGAATCCTTTTGCCTTTGTATTGAAATAGAATCTTATCTTACTTGTAGAAGTACAATCAATAATAATCACGGTTCGTTTTCGCTAAGTATTTTTTCTATTTTGCTTGATTCATACAAGTAAATATCACCTAATTTAGTATAAGGAAGTATACCCGTTTGACGGTATTTTATAATTGTATTATTTGAGAGTCCGAATATTTTCTTTAAATCTTCATTTCTATAATATCGTAAACTGTCTTTTGTATTGTTTCCTTTTATTTTTGAATCGATTTTTTCTAGTCTGGCATATAAAGGATCTAGCAATTGTTTGATTGCTACTATATAGGACATTTTAGTTTTGTTATCTTCTTTAGACATAATAGTTAATTTTTAGTATTGCATTTTAAGTGATACAGATTACCAGCAAATTAATTTTTCTCTCCGTTTTTCAAGTATAACAATAATAGTCTCAAGAAATCTTATTTGCTTGTCTTTATAGGTAAATCCTTTTGACTCAGAAAACTGTTTACTTATAGTATCTATGTTTGTTTGAAGCCCTGAATCTCCTATATATGTAAAATTATTTTCTATAAAAAGCTGAATTTTGCTTCTATTACACTTCTGATTAAGGTCATCAAAAAATAAAATTTTCTCATCCATAAGAATATAAAAAAGTTGTGCCAAATCGCTCTTGTTGAAATTAGAACTGCACTTCTCTTGTGCTAAGGCATTAAGTGACGAATTCCTTTTACTAAGGTTAGGTTTATTTTTTTCTAAAAACCTTTCTATTTCTTGCATCCTCCCATACAATTTTGAAACCGCATCGGGAAGTTCTTCAAAAGCAAACTTCTTCATAACATAAACTTTTTTTGCAATTTTACTTCTATATCAATGTCACTAAGAATTGAAATAAATCGTACTCCTTTGGTTTCTATTGCGTTTTGGAAGATAACTTATATAACCATACTCATTTAGTTCACGCATGCATTTATGGTATGTTACAGGCCCGGTTATCTTCGCTAACTTCATGATTTCATACCTATAGACCTCAATAGGATTAACAAAACCCTTTTGCGTCCTAAATTGAAGCAATGCCGCATATATACCAATATGAGTGATACTAATACGGTAATCTTTTTCTATTGCCTTAAAGAAATCAGATAAAGGTTTTAATGTTTTCATTATTTCCTAGATTATCAGCTTACACGCATACCATTTCTTGTGGAATGGTTCACCTGTTGACTCTCATTTGTCTTTTGCTGCTGTTTTACTGTTTCCATTGTTTTATTCCCCAATGCCGTTGATAGCGTAATTTTTCTTGAGTGCTCGTCATAAATATTTATCGATTTAAATTGAGGATTGGCTTCAATATAAAACCGATGTTCATTTCCATTTTTAATCAAGGTTACAGGCAGCCTGTTTCCTTGTTTTAAAGCATCCTTTAATTTATCTGCTTGAGTTTTATTTGATAATTCCTTTAAAGGAAGTTGTTGTACGGCTTTTTCAAGATCGTAACCATACCCGGAATGAAATTCTTTGATTCTATGATTGCCACTAGCATCTTTGTCGTTAAGATCTAGTTGTATCCAAGTTTTTTCCTTTTGAACCGCTCGCCCTGCCAATAAATTATAAGCCTGTGTTGTGTCAACAGAATTTTCTTGCTCAACTTTGAAGTACTGATTCCTGTTTTCTTCAGGTTTTAACTCATTATGCAAACTAGCTTTATAACCCTCAAATTGATACTGTCCGCTTTGGTCTTTAACAAAGGACAACTCATGATCCAGTCGTTCTTTTTCGTTGACGTAATAGGAAACCGGAATAGTAAATTGCTGGTGACCTTGTTTGATTTGCTGATCAATTTGATTTGATAAATCTATAAAACCAATACGCTGCACTTGATTGCACAGCGCTTGGTTATTCTTCTGCTCTTCTTTTACATCCTTACGCACTGCAATTTGATCTATAAGCGGTGCGACAACTAGTTTACGAATGAGTCTTACCAATAAATTAGGATAAAGCTGTTTTAGAATCTTGTCCTTTTCCTGCTTGAGCATCTGCAAAGCAAAACGTTCCTCAATATTTTTGCTGCCCTTATACTTTGTTCCAATTCGCTCGTAATGATGCAGCTTTTCTTTGATCAGTGACCTATTATTGGAAAGATTAAAATTAAACAGTTTACTAAAACGCTCTTCCCTGGAGCGCCACTGGTTCAATTCCATCTCTACTCTGTTTACGGGAAGTTGTTCGTTCATCATTATTGATTACATGGATTGACTTTTCTTTTTCTTCTTAGCTTCCTTTGGCACTTCTGGTCCATCATCATCAGTAGTTTGGTTTTGCTTTTTACTGCCTTGTTTTTCAGAAGTTTGCTGGCTTTCGGATTGCTTTTCTTCTTTAGACTTACGATTATCAATGCGCTGCAAATTGCTGTCATATACATTAATTGTCTTGAATTGTGGGCTGGCTTCAATATACTGCTTAATCTCATTTCCTTCTTTTTGGAAAGTAGCGGATTGCAGGTTTCCCTTTTTCAAAGAATTTATCAAGTCTTCTTTATATTTTGGGGTTTCCAGTTCTTTAATCGGATGTTTGGAGAGTGTTGCTTCTAAATCATAGCCGTAATTCTGATGGTAATGGTTTAGCTTAAAGTTTCCATTAGATTCGGACTGTTTAAAATCGATTTGAAGCCAAACGTTGTAAATTTCTCCCTCCTTGTTGGTAAGATCTTTGTTTACTGATCTGCCTTCCATAAGATTGTAAGCTTCTTTCATGGTGATGTTGCTGCCTTTATTGATATAAAAGGTTTGCTCCAAATTTTCTTTGGAATTCTCTTTTTGCAATTCCACTTTATAAGAATTAAAGAAATACATATCGCTTTCTTTTGACTTATTGAAATTTAATGTAGCTGCAGCAGTATCATTACCATATTGCGTATTATGTGTCAAAGTGAAATTAGGTTCTTCTTTCTGCATTTTTTCTTTTAATTCAGATTCAAGCATTTCACCGAATCCCGTATACTTAATCTGATCTCTTAAGTATTCAAAATTTTTCTCGTTCATGATTTCAATTTTTAATTATTAAATAGTTTATAGTTTGGGAAGTACAGTCACCTGTACCAGTTTTGTATTCTTGACATGTTCTTCTAAATGTCTGCCGCCATTTTTCTCCATTAGCTGAATGGTTAAATATTTTTTTTCCGGAATTGTAAATTTTGGCAGTGCAAATACAAAGATGTTTTCTGCTTCAGCTTGAATTTTATCAATATCATTCAGGATATAAATTGGTTTAATTTCGATTTCCTGTGAAGCAGTACGTTTTATTTTTTTAGTGTCGCGAATAAAAAAACGAAGCTGGTCTATCTCATAATTGATTTTAGAATTGTTGGTTATCTTTACCCTGTAATACATTACTTCGTCACGAATAAAAATTCCGTTGAGCCTAAAATCAATATCGTATCTACTTTCCTTTTGACCTCGCAACTTTTTTTTGTCGTATAGCGCTAACTTTGAATATTCCTCAATATCCTGATCATTAATAATTTCATCTGAAAAATAAATTTCCTGTCCATCTGGCTTAGTTTTATTCAGCGTAAGATTCAGCTGCGGGAAATCTTCATTATAATCCAGCACGAAAGAATAGAGTTTACCATCTGCAGTCACGACCGTAAGATTGGTCTGAAAAAATCCCTTTTGAGCTGCCTTAACCTGAAGGATGTTTTCAAGACCTTTTGCTTTTTGTACCAATATGTCGGGACTTCCTTTGTCGACACTTTTTATGGCAAAAGGAAATACAAGGTTGGTCGTTTTTGAATAGGCTATCATTAAGGAGTCCGATTCTGTTTTGGATAAATGGTTTTTACCTGTTTGCTGTGCCAATACACCGATGGTCATAAATAATACATAGCCCATCATCAATAGTTTAAAATTTTTCATCTGTATCTTTTTTAGTTTTTAATTGGAATCTTTTTGTTTCTGTTTTTCATCATGCAAGAGCACCTTATAACCTGCTTTTACAACTACTTTAACCAGTTTTACTTTTTTACTTAACAGACTTTTTGCCGCTTCAATTCCTGCTCCCGCTGCCTGAGCTCCCCAGGAATCATCCAATGATGCAACTCCTAAAGTTTGCATGGAGCGATCAGCCGAGGCTTTGGCGACATCACGATTGATAGCTCCCGGAATATAGATACCAACAAGTCCATCCATATCGTAAACCGACAAGTCCACTGGGAATAGGGAGTTGTTGTATCTGACACTAGTAATGTTGATAGTTAATCGTTCTCCTTTTAAGGAAGCTGCTCCAAACAAAAAATTGTCTTTTGGAATTTTAATACCGTTTATAAATATGTCATTCATGAGTCGAAACTTAACTGTGGAGCCATTTACAATTGTTTGTGTTTCATGAATAATGGCTTCTACAGCATTCTGCTCTAAATCATTATCTTCAAATTCATCTAAAGAGTAAAAACCATTCTGTTTGTACTCAGAACTGTTCAATGTTTTGTTTTGTAAAGAAGAAACAGGATCTTCATACTCCTTGGTGGAAATAGTAAAGACTTGTCCACGCTGAGCCTCGGACGCTTTTTTTAATTTTTCCTGTACCCTGTTTGGATGTTGGATATCCAAAATACTCTCGAGCATTCCACCGAGCTGTTGTAGTTCTGGATCCTGACTTTCCTGCTCTTCATTCATGGATTGCATCATTTGTTCGAGCCTGTCCACATCATTGGAATGCAGCGAGGTTTCATTCGATTTTGCAATTTTTACATAATCTTTATTTTGCTCCGGAACTGCTACTGGTGTATTGATTGCTTTTTGCAATGCTTCCAATTTTTGATGTACTTTTTCTTCGTTTGGATCGCGATAAACAGATTTATTTAAACCATGTCGCTCTTTTCTCTGAGTAACAGCACTGCTGTCTTCGGTTGAATCAATCTGAAAAGACTGGCTCAAATAGTTGGGATCTTTTTTAATAAGTTCATCAAGCTTTGCTGAATCAAGTGCAGCCAGATCATAGTAATTCATTTTATCGAGCGGAAGTCCTTCTTTCAGGTTCGCATTGGGAAGTTTTAGATTAAAACCTTTTTGCTGTGGTGCTGCTGAGTTGGCAGCATCCATTTTTCCGCCACCCAATGCCCAAAATAGGGCTGTTAGAAATGGCAACGCCAATATTGGCAGTACCAAGAGCATCTTACGATGCTTTAAGGCCTTTAATGATTTTGTGTTTTGTTCCATGATATTAATTTTTAAGATGTGAGTAATAATAATTTTCTATTATTGTTAAACTGTCCAGAAGTCCGGGACGATTTAATACAATGCTGTCATGCGTTTTTTTTCCTGTCGGACTGCGTCCCAGACTATCCATATACCTCCGAAAACTTGTAATTTTTTCAAATTCAGTTTCGCTAATAATTGTATTGAGTTCAAGAGGCTTTTCTTTTGTGGGTACCAGATTAGTTGGTTTGGTAATCGGGGTTACTGTTATATTTCTATTTTTATTACTTGAAAAACTATTAACAATCAGGTATATACTGCAGCCGGTTGTAAATACTGTAAAACACAACAGAATCACAATCCAGTTAAGACGTGTAAAATGAGCTGTTTTGCGCTCCAGCCAATTGGCGCATTTATACTGCAATCGCAGATTAGCCTGGTCAAACTTTTGCCATAGATTATTTTTAGCAGTTGCAAGAACATCGCTTTTTTTACTATTTCGTTTAAAAAAGAGTTTCATGATGTACAGCTTTATTATTTTCTATTTTCAGTACTTATGTCCCGATTCTCAATAGTATTCCAACGCTCGATTAAAAAGCCATGAGGGTTGTTGTCACTTCTCGATACATTTCGAAGGTTGCCTTCTGTTATAAGGTTTCGATGTGCAATACTGGTGGTACGAATGATATTTTGAGTAGCATAACATCGGAATCCATACGGATAGTTGTTAAGGTCAATAGTCACACTGTCAATCTGTATCGTCTGGCTGACATTCCCCGATATGATACCGGAGTAATAACCGTTTTCCATTAAATCGTCATAGACCCGTTTAGCACTGTCATCCGCCAGATAAAGAGCCTTTGTTACATTGCTTTTAATGACTTTATCATCCGGGTCAAGTGTAAAAAACAGCTTATGAAACGTTTTTACATGATCCCTTGCCTCTACAGGTATATTGTCTTTTCGGTCCGAAGCATAGGCTTCCAGCGCCTTTCCATTAGCTAGTATATAAACCTTATTTTGCATTTGTGATACCAGTGTGAAACTCTTATAAAGCGAAAAACAGCTAATAAGGATACACCCTGTAATGACAAGCAGCGTAAAACCGCGGACATGCCGAAAAGCAGTGTCAATATTTTTCATTTTGCTAAACATAAACTTTGAATTTAGGGTTAAGATTTACCTTTTAATTTTTCAGCCATATAATTATCCTTGTCCTTGAAGTAAGGCGCAGAATTTCCGGAATCTGACATGCTTTGATACATACGACCGGCAGCATTCCCCATAGCATCCGCTACCATTGTTGTCCCTTGAGATGTAGTATTGACAATGGAAGTTGTAGAATTACTAAACATACTGGTCACTTTTTGTCCCAGTGCACCGCCACCTCCGGCATGAACAATGTAATTGGCAACAGAAGGGACAGTGAAATAACCTATAATTCCAATAATCATAAAGACCAAATAGGCAACATCAGTCCTGCTAAAGAAAGTCTCTCCATATTCTCCAGCTTGCGCAATATCAATCTTTAGCATATTCTCCTGAATTTTTCCAATGATGCTTCCAAATATGTTAGCCACAGGAAGCCACAGATAGATATTGATGTAACGTGCCAGCCAGACGGTAAGGGTGTGTTGAAAACCATCGAAGACCGAAATGCCAAAAACGATTGGACCTAAAATAGAAAGTACCACCAATTGAAAAGTCCGCAGCGTATCGATGCACAGGGAAGCAGCTTCAAATAATACGCGCAGTACCTCGCTCATCCACTCCTTTACTGAATTTCGGAAATTATAAGAGGCCTTGCTCATGGCAAATTTGATATCATTTCCAATACCATCGAGCATTCCCTGCCCACTTGGATCTGCATCATCATGGGTATAGCGGTACCATTTATCCTGGTCGCCGCTTCCAGTAGAACCCACATACATTTTCCAGGGATCTGTTTCTTTGAGTGCTTCTTCTTTATCTTTAAGCAGTCTTTCAATCGCTTTGTTGGATCCTTCTACCATTGCAGAAGTTGCTGTAACGGTAGGTTTCATGACACCATTTATCATATAGAGGACAGAGGGAAAAATCATAATGCAAAATCCGATAACAAAGGGACGAAAGAGCGGGTAAAAATCTATGGGTTCAGCACTGGCTATATGTCGCCAGACTCTTGAGGCGATATACCAAATAGCTGCAAAACCGGCAAGTCCCTGTCCCACGCCAATCAGGTTACTGCATAAAGGCATCATTTCATCATACAATTTTTCCAGTACACTATGCAGGCCGTTCATGTCTTCAGCAATTCCTTGTGCGTGAATGGTAAATGGCATTATCATTGCAAAAAGAGCAAGTAGTAATGGCTTACTTATCTTTATCATAACCGTTAGATTTAATTATTTAGCTTATAAATACTGCGCATTGCGCGGGTATCATTGCGCTCTTTTGCACGCTGTAAAGCCAGTACAGCAGTATTATTGTTGAAGTTTCTCAGGAACAAAAGTTTGTCCTGCATATCTGCATATATTTTGTCAATAGCAGCTAGCCTTTCATCATCAGACATTCGCATTTTATTAGCGGTAATCACCGATGTGAGTTCATCAAGATTTCTAAGACTTTGCTTAAAAAGATTATTGTATACCCTTTCGAAATAGGCAATTTCTTCAGCATTGAAATTTTTACTGTCCCTAAAGCGGCTAAAAGCGGACTTATATTCTTTTACCAGCAGCACCTGATAATTCACAATATCACCTATACGCCTGTAATTCTTAACTGTGGGACTAACCTGCATCAGCGCGTCAAGAAATGTTTCATGAAGGCTGAAATTTCCTTCAGACAAATCTTTTACCGTATTATAACCTCCACTTAGTATTTCATAGCCCTTTTTCATATCCTTTAAAATCTGTTTGAACTGGGCTAACTTCTCTATGTTCAAAATCAATTGCTGGATTTCCTGTTTTTGAGCGGTTATCTGCGATGGAAATAGCAACCCGATAAATACAATTCCTGTAATCAGTAATTTTTTCATGGCAAATCAGTATTAATGCCGTTTACGACACGGCTGTTTTTTGCTTCTTTAAATTCGGCTGCTTTTGATACAGCCAGTATTTTAGTTTCATTACTGAAGCTCTCAGAAAAAGCGTAGTTATCCAGCATATTCTGGTAAATCATATCAATGCGTTTCATTCGTTCATCATCTTTCATTTCTAACTTTCCGTCCGTAACGATTGTTAGAAGCTCATCCAGATTGGTATCACAATTTTTGATTAACCTTTCAAAGACCCTTTTGATATAATCGACTTCATCTCCATGAAACAAATCATCCTGCCGGATTTGCTGATGTAATGTCTTGTAGCTTTTCATGATTTTTGTCTGGAGCTCTATAATTTCCGTTACCCTTGCATACTTTTTTATTTTGGGGTTGACTGTCTTAAGGGAATTCAGGTAAGCGGTATGAAGATTAAATTCTCCACGTTTGAAATCTCCTATGGTATTCAGTCCTTTTTTGACTGCGGAATAACCTTTTTGTGCATATCCGATATAGACTTGCAGGGCTGCTATTTGCTCTAAAAGCATCCTTTGCTGTTTTGCCTGTGCCTGAAGATTCCCTGTGGTCAGTGCAGTAAAAAGCACGAGTAAAAATATTTTTTTCATGATTTTATTTTTTGTTTACGGAATTCCGTAAAATTGTTTAACGGATTTGACATCATGCTCTGTTTTGGCTCTTTGAAGACTCAGTAGTATATTCTGTCTGTTGAAGAGTGTCAGGTCATCATAATTAGCATCAATCTGATCTGCAGCAGCATTTATAATCTCCAGTCTTTTGGCATCACTCATCTGTGTGGTAAAAGAATCCAATACAAGGAAAATCTGATCGATGTTTTTCAGGCTTTCATTTAATATTCCCGAGTACACACTTTGCATATAATCGAGTTCACTGGCCTTAAAATGAGCATCTTTTTGAAACAGGTTCCAGGCTCTTTCATATTCATCTACCAAACGAACCTGCTTTTCACTGATATCTTTGATACGCTGGTAATAGGTAATGATAGACTTGACTTTTGCCAGTTCTTCATAATAATTCTTGTAGAGTTCTTTTTGTTTCTGGGTCCAATCGGAAATCTCATCCAGCTTTAGTTTGGAGAGTATATTTTCTATTTTTTTCTGCGCATTCTGAAGCCAGATCGTTTTGTTCTGCAGTTTTTGGATTCTTAAATCAATAGCCTTAATTACCTTTTTGGCAACCGCTTTTACAATTTCTAAAATCGGTATTGCTGCAACCGTTGCCGGTCTTGCCGGAGTGCTGATCAGTAAAAAGCACAACAGGCAAATCATGATTTTCTTTTTTGTTTTCATAAGTATTGTTGTTTAGTTTTTATATTTTTTATGCTCTTAAGTCATTAGCAAGTGCCGCAATGCCTTTTCTGATGTCTCCATCAAATTTCTTAGCATACGCCTGTACTTTTACTTTTTCAGTTTCTTCAGTTGTGTAGGCATAATACTCCTCAAGGGAGACCTCTGTGCGGTATACTTTAGACTGCATACCTCCAAGGGAGATAAACACTTCTTTGTATTTCTTATCAGGATCATTGGCTTTGTTTACCGATAGTACGAGTGCCTTTTCTTTTTCGGTAAGCCCAAGCAGTTCCTGAATCTGTTCGAACTTATTTTGATACTTACTCTGGTCCAGTAGTATTTTGCAGTCACTGTTATTGATAATAGCCTGTTTAACGACCGGAGAGGATATAATATCTTCTACTTCCTGAGTCACTACAATGGCTTCCCCAAAGAATTTACGAACAGTCTTGAATAAATACCGAATATATTCTGCCATTCCTTCCTTGGCTATAGCTTTCCAGGCTTCTTCAATCAGGATCATTTTACGGACTCCTTTAAGCTTGCGCATTTTACTGATAAAGACTTCCATGATAATGATGGTCACCACGGGAAAGAGTATCGGATGGTCTTTGATATTATCGAGTTCAAAAACAATAAAACGTTCTTTCAACAGATCCAAATTCTCCGTAGCGTTGAGCAGGTAATCAAATTCTCCTCCCTTGTAGTAAGGACGCAGTACGTACAGAAAATTGTTTACATCAAAATCCTTTTCCTTTACCTTGTCACCCTCTAATATGGATACAAACTCATTTTTTAGAAATTCATAAAAGCTGTCAAAGCAGGGAAACAAATCAGAATTGCTATCTAACTTTTCATAATACAATTGCAGTGCATTGGACAATGCAACATATTCACTTCGATTGAATGTTTCATTGTCTTTTTTCCAGAGTGCTAATAACAATGTTTTAATACTTTCTTTTTTTTCGGTATCAAGCGAATCGCCTTCACTGATATAAAAGGGATTAAACCGGATTGGGTTCTTTTCATCATAGGTAAAGTAATAGCCCTTTACCATATCACACAATCCTTTGTAGCTGTGCCCGACATCAACAAGTACAACATGAGTTCCCTGCTCATAGTAACTTCTAACCATATGATTGGTGAAAAATGATTTACCGCTTCCTGAAGGTCCCAATATAAATTTGTTACGATTGGTACAAACCCCCATTTTAACAGGCTCGTCGCTAATATCTACATGAACCGGTTTTCCTGTCAAACGGTCTCCTAATCGAATTCCAGTTGGGCTAAGGGAAGAACGATAGCCTGTTTCCAGATTCAGGAAGCATGTCGCTTGTTCTGTAAACGTATCGAAAGTGTCGTTCATTGGGAAATCTGCGGAATTCCCGGGAATTCCTGCCCAAAATATTTGTGCGGCTCCCACCGTTTCCTGTTTGGCTGCTGCATCCATCTGAGCCAGTGCGGAAGAAACTTTGTTCTTCAGGTCTTTGAGCTCTTCTTTGTTGTCCGTCCAGATCAGTACATTAAAATGTGCTTTGACAGGCAGTCGCTGCTGGCTGATAGCCTCGTTAAGAAAATCATTAGTGGCATCACGTGCAATCAGGTTCTCCCTGCTGTAGGCTGATAAGGATTGCAGTCGCAGTCTTTTACTTTCGAGTTTTTGCAGTGTTTTTTGAAAATCTTCTATAAAAATGTATTGATTATAAATGTGGTTACAGGAAAGTAATTGCCCCAGAGTCGAAGCAAATCCGATACTGAATTTGGTCTTATCAGTAGAATACCGGTCGTAGTTAATTCTCGAACCGCATAAGGCAGGCAGATCAGCTGCATCTCCTAACGTATAAATCTGGCAATGCTTGTCACCTACCTGAAGACCATCATCAAAAGCAATATCTTTAAAAACAAATGAGTTTTGTTTTTCAGACAAAAAGCAATATTGTTCAATGATACCAATCTTTCTGCTGTGGCTGTTAAGTTCATTATTACCAAGGCGGGTCAATTTCACAAAACCACTGTCTTCCAGTATGCGTCTGAATTGTCCGGTACTATCAATAAATTCTTGGCGCAGCTGTGCTTTTAATGTTTCTTCAGGAACAATAGAAGCTCTAAGTAAATTTGAAAATAGGGAACTTGACGTTTTTCTGCCTGCCGGTTTTTTGGTCAGGAAAATGTAACAGGAATGATCCAGAAAGGGACGTTCATTAAAAAAGCGCTCACTGCTTCGGGTAAGAAAACTCGAATCTTCACTTGTGAAATCGGGCTCAAACTTGCTGTCTATAAACCAGTCCTGTTTATGGAATACACTAAATTTCGGCAATAACTTTATGGCTTTGAGCCACGCCTGATGAAATGCTTCGTATTCCTGATCCGACAAGGTAAATATCTCGGGCAGTTCTGCTCTAAACACTACTGTCACATCTCCTTGTTTGGACAGGATGCAATCATGCTCTACATCCATAATTGGTAAAATATCATCTATCATCTTTTCCATCATCCTCTTTTTTTACCGCTCAGCTAATGCTGAGCAAATTCTATTTCTTCATCATAAATATTTTTCTGCTTTGCGATTTCACAGCTTTTGGAATCTGTCGCTTCGCCAATGCTTTCATCATTCCATATTCACCGTATTGATGGCTCATTTTATATATTTTCAAAACCCACAATGTTCCTGAAATACCAATAATTCCGATACAGATTAAAGAGGGTAATCCGGCTATGTACATAATGGCAAACAGTATCATAAGGACAATTACGCCACCACCCAAATACCAGATATATTGTGCTTTTAAACCCTTAAACTCTATGCTTTGATTAATTCCTTTGTTGATTTGATACACACTGTTTGACATGGTATTTAATTTAAAATTTCATCCTGCTGCTGCGTCTCATTTCTGAAAAAGAGCGTTCCTGCCATTTATCAGTATTGCTTTCTACCCCTTTGAAACGCTGTGATTCTTCACTGCTCTTTATTGGGAGTTGAATTACCGGAGCTGTATCCGTTAATTTTGTTTCATTACTGAGACTAGCCTCTTGCGGATTGGCTTCTTTCAATTGGTTCTCCTGAATTTTCAGGGCTATTTCCCTTTCCAGACTAAAGAGGTCGCTTTTCATTTTTTGAAGCTCATCTTCCTGACTAAATACTCTTGTGGTTAATTGTTGTAATTCCGGCAGTTGGTTTTCAATATCATTCAGTGACTTTTGGTATTTAGACCTGAGATGTTCCACCTTATCAATGGCATTTAGAAAATGGCGGGCTGCCAATTTTGGATTGTCCACATTTGGAGTTCCTCCATTGGAAGTATATTTAATGCCATCCTCCAAGCGTTGTGCATAAAAGCTGTTGGAGTAACGGTACTGGTACAAACCATCATTTTGATAGGCTTCACGTTCTCTCTTTATATAGAGCCCAAAATCATATAACTTCCCAATTTGTTTGGCCTGGTTTTCTCCTTCTGGAGGTTTCCAGTTTTTATAGAGCAGGATAATTTCTTTGCCGATACTTTCTGGATCTGCTGTCTTGCAGTTATACAACTCTATAGGATTTGCTTTGGAACCATCAGGTTCATACTTCAGATTGTTTTTGTAAAAACTGTGATCAGCAGTTAGTTTGTCCAGTGTTTTAGTGGTGATTCCTTTTTCCTCCATTAGGTATTCAACCTGATATTTAGTTCTGGAAATTTCCTTGTAATGTGCTTTTTTAAGGCTTTCCATTACCGTTACTTTTTTCTCCAATTTTGATTTTTCCAGTAATGAAGTATCACCAGATAGCACTGCGATATATTCTGAAAAGTTCATTCCACTTTGCTCATCCATGGCTCCCTCATCAATAGTCCTCATATTAAGTTCACAATTTTTCATCTGACTGATAAAAGTCTGTTTGTTCTTGAGTAGATTGAATTTGTAATTGTCCAGGGATTGCTCTGTGGCATAGATGAAATTTTTCACTTTATTCCCATAGTGCTGTTTGGCGACTTCATTACCTTGTCTGCTGCCCCGGCCGTTGCGTTGTCCCAGGTCAGATGGTCTCCAGGGAATATCCATATGATGCATCGCCACAACACGTTTTTGCACATTAAGTCCAGTGCCTGCTTTTTCTGTACTGCCCAAAAGAATACGTATCTCACCAGTATTCATTTTAGAAAACAACTCCGGTTTCTTTTTATCGGTCCAGTCGTGTATATAGGTAATCTCATGATCCGGGATATTAAAATCCCTTACCAGTTTTTCTTTAAGGGCATCGTACATATTAAAGTCATCCGGCTTGGGGGTCCCGATATCCGAAAAAACAATCTGAGTGCCTTTATGCTCCATGGAACCCTGATAAATTTCAGCCACATTTCTGGCGCATGTATTAACCTTATTATTCGGGTGATCACTATATCTTTCATTTATCAGCCTCATATCGGCAGCCATTTTTTTAGCGTAATTAGTAGCTATAAGCATCCTGCCTTTGTCTTCCTGCGAGGTAAGAGGTGCCCTGCCTATAAGTGTCGCATTACCTGTTTTGGCAAACTGCATGAGTTGGATAATGAATTCGGTTTGTTCCGGTGTCGGGCTGACATTGATAAGTCGCTCTTCAATTTCA
The DNA here is from genome assembly GCA_023251135.1 of Flavobacterium sp. GTDB lineage: Bacteria > Bacteroidota > Bacteroidia > Flavobacteriales > Flavobacteriaceae > Flavobacterium. The sequence goes on from JAHEZJ010000004.1 coordinate 86,926, forward strand.
GGTTTGTCCAGATCAATATGTTTTGCTGTTTTATAATCGGTAATCTCATTATAGAACAGTGCCAGTTCCGGAACTTTAATAAAATGGCGAAAACGCTCTTTGGCAATAATCTCGTTGGTGACAGAAAATTCAAAATCAGTCGTTTTTCTGGCAAAAACAGCTGCCCACCCGTCAAAGTTTTCAATATGCTGGCGTTCCATTTCTTTAGGGCGCAGGTATTTGAAAAGAAGGTACATTTCTGTCAGACTATTGGATATAGGGGTACCGGAAAGAAAGGTCACACACAGATCCGAATCGAATTTTTCCTGAAGCGTGCGTACCGCAAATAACATATTAAGCGCCTTTTGGCTTCCCTGCATATTTCCAATTCCGGCAACACGGTCATGACGGGTAGTGAAAGTCAGATTTTTGAATTTGTGAGATTCATCTACAAACAAATGATCAATCCCCATTTCTTTAAAGTTGATGCCGCTGTCCTTTTTATCTTCTATATCTTTGAGCAGTGTTTTTAGTCTGCCGTCCAGATTATTTTTTCGTATTTCAAGACCTTTTAATATTTTCTTGGAGATATCGCCTCCCAGATCTCTGGCCGTATCAAGGTCCCGTTCTATATTATCCAACTCATTTTGTAAGATCTCTTTTTGTATTTCGGATGACTGCGGAATTTTACCAAACTGATCGTGGGTTAAAATGATACAGTCCCAATTGTTATTTTTAATCTCATGGAAGAGTCTCATTCTTTTGGCCGGGGTAAAATCATTTTCACCAGGTGCTAAAATCCGGGCATTGGGATAAGCCTTTCGATAGGTTGCAGCAATTTGATTTACATTGGCATTCAATGCCAGTATTGCAGGCTTATGAATAATTCCTAATCGTTTCATTTCATTGGCAGCCACAATCATGGTTAATGTTTTTCCAAGCCCAACCTCATGATCGATTAAAGCGCCACGGTTCTGAATGATACGCCATGCCGCATTTTTCTGAGAACTGTACAAGTCTTCAATCTCCAGAGCTTTTTTATCCAAACCCGGAAAGCTCAGATGACTTCCATTATATTCTCGCAATACGTAACAATTAAACGTATTGTTATAGAGATTTTCCAATTCATTTTTGTCATTTATTGGCAATTCCTGCAGCCACTCAATAAAGCCGTTACGGATGTTTTCAATTTTTTGATGAGCAAGCTGTATGGCTTCATTATCGGGCAGTCGGATGGGTTTTCCGCCGGCTCCATCAACTTCATAGGTAAAAAAGGGAGCCGTATTTTCGAGCGCATGCTCCAATATCGTGTAACCATAAGTGGTTCTGCCGCTTTTGGGAGTCACCGAAAATTCTCTGTCTATTTTGGTATTGTGACCTGTACTTACTTTAAAGGTATCCAGTGATGGGAAATAATTAATTTCAGTTGGCTGGTCAAATAATTTTCCGGCAAAACTTTCATAGTATCGGTTGGGAATCCATCGCTCGCCCAGATTGAAATCGAGTAATTCAAAAGGGATACGCTCTGGCTGAACTTTTTCCAATGCCTGCAATCCTTTGTAATATTGCGTGTTTTCAGGGTATAGCTGCACAGCCTGTTTAGCCTGTTGTAACTTTTCTACAACATTGCCGCTTAAATAGAGGTCTGAAGTTTCCCAATTCTGATCTGTAGGATTCAAATAAATATGATGGTTCAGACGTTCTATAACCTCGTTTTGTTCAAGTCCTGTTGCAGCAGTTATAAATCCTAAGTCAACAGCTCCTTTTTCATTCAGACTTCGGGCCAGCGCTTCAACAGGATCATCTGTATAATAGCGCTCTTGCTGTTTTACTACAGATTCTATTAAAATATCCGACTTCACATAACGTTCGCCTTCTTTGCGTTCGAGTGAAGAAAAAATGGTGAAACCGAAAGCGGAATCCTGCATGATTAACCTGCGATTCTCAGCACCGTTCAAAATACCATAGTGGGAAACAAATTTGGTATACTGCTCATCTAGATTTTTCCGAACCTCTTCACTGCCAGCTTTATCTGATTGCTCTTTCTCAAACAATTCCAGATAATGATCCCGAATAGCAATATAGGAATCGTAGAATTTCAGATTGCCTTGTGATGCTAATGGCTGGAAAAAGGCCTGTTTGTGCTGCTCATTGATATCACTGATAATTCCAACGGATTCTCCAACTCTAACCAGAGTGCCTTCTGTATAAAAAGATTTCAATGAAGCAACTTCTTCATAAAGTCTTTTTTCAAGGTTAAAAGCAGGTTCAAGGGTTTTATCTCCTTCATAAATATACTTGTGATTATAGTATTGAAGGGTATTGGATAAAGCCAATAACTCATGCGGCAGTAATCCGCCATTCATCCAATTGGCTGAAAAGCCATCGATTTCTTTTACATTCGAATATAATTTATACAGGTATCGATTAGTCTTAATTTGTTTAGCAGCGATAAGCACCACATTTTCATGCGAGGGATTATCATTAGTGCGTATGGTACTGAGTATTCGTGCTGTTTTTTTATCCACTACAGTTTCATCAAGCTCGTTGATATAATCCATAGCACGGTTGATATTCTCTGCAGGCACAGTATCAAACAAGCCAAGCTGGACTGAAATACCGCTTGCTTTACTCTCGGGCATGGGTAAATAAGTGAATGTATGCCCAATTGCTTCAGCGGGCTGAACGATCTCCGTTTTTTGAGCCTTCTCAAAGTGTTCCGGGTTAAAGTTTTCTTTTAATCCTTTGGTAATATTTTCTCCAAGACTCTTTCCAATAGAATTAATATCACCGTTTAGTCTCACACTTTGATGCGCCTGTCCGTATTGGTTTTTACCGGCTTGTATTTCATTACCAATGATGAGCTCGGGTTTATTATGCAGATATTTATTAATACTGTATTTTCCAAATTCATTTTCGAGTTCAACAGTTTGCAGCAGCTCATTTTCATTATCAGACAGGTTTTGTTTATGCTCGTTTTTCTGCACAATAAGCAGATGATTTGGAGCATCGGTATTTCCTGTTTCCTTCATCAGATTATCAGGCATAACTGCGACACTCACAAAATCTGCTTTTTGAAAAAGATATTCTCGCACACTCTGATTGGAAGGACTGTTTAAAAAACCGTCTGTAGTTATGTATGCCATAAGACCTCCATCAGCCAGTTTGTCCAGTCCTTTTGCAAAGAAGTAATTGTGGATTTTTCCTGAAATCGTTTTATCGGGATAGGTTTCGTCATACACAGAAAAATTACCAAAAGGAATATTGCTAACCACAAGATCATAACTGCTGTTATCATTTGTTGGAGCTTCTTCCAGCCCTATTACATGAGTGGTATTTTGGGTTGAAAGTGTACTGTTTAATGCTGAAAGTACCAGTCCGCTCAATCGGTCTTTTTCCACAGCAGTAATCTGTTCCAAATTTGAAAATGTGTTTTCTGCTTCGGTGATAAAAATACCGGAACCTGCTGATGGTTCATATAACCTTTTAGGGTTAATGCCCTGTTCTTTTAAAGCATTATACAAAGTTTTCGGTACAATTTCCGGCGTATAAAAAGCAGTAAGAACACTATTACGAAGTGAAGAAACAACCGCATTATAATCCTTTTCAGAATAGTGCTCCTGCAGTAATTCATGAAGGCGTGTCATTTCCGCATGCTGCTTCAGGTCTTCTTTAACAGCTCCGGATTTTATCCAGTCTTCGGTAGTACCATGTGGGTATAGTATAGCCTTGATACCTCCAAAGCCGGCATATGCCTTAAGTGCTGCAACAGCTTCTTCCGATAAAGCATCACCTTGCTGCCATTGCATTGCAATGGTAATCGCCTTGATGTTGGCACTTAGTTTTTTGGATATATTGTAAGCCATAATTACTCCTTTTCATACTACACTGCTATAAATAGCTCAATTCAGATAGTCAGCAATCTGACCAATAAGGGCATTTCTCAAAGTAGGGTCTTCTTCATTTTCTTTTGTAAAACCAATGGTTTCAAAAATGGGCTTGCAGCTTTCCATAAGATTGATTACCTCATAGGTAAGAATACCCGATTCCTGAAAAGCGGTATAGGTTTTCTCAAACTCATCAGAAAGCAGGGAGCGGATATATAAAAACCGAGAAGGTTTTAGATCTTCGGTAAGTACATTGAGACAAATTTCTTCGATGATATATTGGGGTGTACCATCTGACGACATATCTTCCAATATGGATTTCACACTACTAATTTTTTTGTTGAGATAATCCAATACACTATAATCTTCCTGAAGTGTAAACATCAGATCGGGATTGTTATGGATAATGTAAAACCATAACTTTTCTTTGAGTATATCTTCCATAGCGACTTGTTTTAAATCCCAAAGAAGGATTTGATTACTGTGGCCACTACTACCAGAAAAACACAGCTTCCAAACCAGGCTGCAGCCACTTTTCCGGTATCAGGATCTCCCGCATTCCATTTTTGATATACTTTGACTGCGCCTATAAGTCCTAGTAATGCTCCTACGGCATACATCAGTTCCGTTCCTGCATCAAAATAACTTCGTACTTGTTGGTTGGCTTCATTGATTCCTGCCAGACCATCCTGCGCGTAGGTTTCATAACTGATCACAAAAAGGATTTGTACCAGAAGCATACAGATACTATTTGTTCTTTGCTCAATAAACTTTTTAAAATTCCAGTTCCATTTTTTCATCACTCATTATTTTTAAAGTTTAAAAATTCAGATAAAAAACGGAGGTGTAGCCGCTGTCGCAGTTCCACTTTCCTGTTACATCTGTCATACTGCGCCGGGATGGACAGGGGCGATTCCTCCGTTATATTGTTTAGAGTTTATTCCCAAAGGGCTTCTGCTTCCTTCTGGGTTAAAGTAATTGATTCGAATTTCTCACATTCTAAGACTATCAATTCACTTATCGAAGAATTAAAAGGGGAATTTTTAACTGAGGGAAATTCTCTTAGGAGAAGCTGCAGATAATAGGTAAATTCTTTTTTGACTAATTTTTTCTTTGCTGCATCTGCGATAAAACTTTTTAATCGTGCCACCAAAGTATCAACGTCCTGAAAGGTAGTGTCAAACTCTCCGAAGGAAGTTTGTTCTGAGATTGCTTCAGGTGATTCCTGATAATTTAATTCGGATTGAGAATCCTCGTAACTTGGATTTTCAAATCCACGGAATTGAAGTTTCCGCTTTCCTGATATGACTTCTTTGAGATCATCAAAATAAAATCGAAACCCAACAAATAAATACCAACTTGCCAATAGCAGAATAACTACAACTATGTAATTACCCCATGAAATGTTTGTAAACATACCTCATCATTTTATCGTTCTACATTAGTTCTCACAATCCCGGTAAATGGATAATTCCAAACCAGGTTCTTCATCATTACAAGGCAAAGAAACGATAGAGATAAAACTGCCACAAGTACAACTTTTTGTTGTACCCCAGTTGTACCCCATTGAACCCCTACTAAAATCAAGCAGAAAAAAAATAAAAAAATGTATACTAAATAAAAAAGCCCGGCAGGGATAACCTATATATTAGCTGTATTTTGTCAACAGCTAATAGACAGGACAAGTAATACCATCAACTATCTGAGAAATAAAATAACCTAATTTTAAAAAGTAGGAAACGGCGGCAAGCCTGCCGTTTGTTACCGATGAATATGGAGATTTATTGAAGCTCTCCTAGCAATTGGACGACACCCAAGTTGCTCCCTTGCCGAAGTATTCGAGAAACAGGAATTGTTTATCAATTCTGCAATGGCTCATTTATAGAGCTTTTTACGCTATGGAATGCCTCAGTAGAGAGGATTTTTTCTTAATCAGAAAGATTTCCGTTCATAGGCCATTTCCAGTCACCTGACCCGAAAAGTCGGGCAAAAAAAGATAAAACCCTTCTAATGTCGGGACAGTCTTTTTGCATTTAAGCGATAAAACCACTTTACCAAATATATATGCCGATCCGTAAACTCCTCTCTTATATTTTACCAAAGAGGTTGTGTAGTTTTCGTTAGGGATACACATCCCTAAAATAGATTCTGCGGACTTCTTTTCTTTCTTCTGTCAAGCGACCAAAGAAAAGCAAAGAAGGTCGCTTCATTAATGATGGTTTATAATAGAATATTTGCCATAACTCTAGTGTCTAATTCATTAAATTTGCCATTAAAACAAATAGACTAATTCCTCTACAAAATATACATATTTTCTAAATTATGGGGTTACTGGAAAGGCTAAAATACAATTCGTAAAATATGGAGTGCTTAGTAAAAGAACAAAAGCTTGAATTGAAATATGAACAAGGCAAAGGCGCTTGGACATATCACATCCAAGTACCTAATACCAAACATATCATAGGAAAATGGGGTTCATTGAAAGTATCTGGTACAATTGACAACTATAAAATTGACAGTATTAATTTATTTACAATCGGGGGACAAGACAAGCTAATTTCAATCAATGACAAAATTAGGAAAGCAATCAACAAAAGTGGTGGCGACACTGTAACTGTCACACTTTACTTGTTGACTTCAAAAGAGCAGATTACAGAAAAGGAAATTTTAGATACTTTTAGAAATTCGGGTGTTCTAAAACCGTTCAATAAATTGCCAAAAGAAGATAGGATCAAAATTATTGAAAAAATATCCTCTACAAAATCCGAGGACAAACAAGTAAATATAATTTTGAAATACATTGACCAATTAGCTAACGACAATGATTAAGCAGACTTCACTTGATTTCCTTTCTACTCTCAAGCAGAATAACTCAAAAAAATGGCATTACTTTAAAAACTGTCAGTAACAATAAATTTCAAAATGATTGAAACAGAAATCTCAATAACCGTAAACAGAAAATCCGATCTTACTTTATTAGAGCAAACAATTGTCGGGAACAAGTTCCAATTTCCGGTTTACATTCGGGAATATGAATTTAGTTATCAAATAAATTTTACAAGTGATTATGAGGAATGGGAATTAGACACGGCCATTCTCAATTCTTTTCCTGGATATGAATTTACCACCGACCTTGAAAAAGGACGAAAAGAAATACGGGTTCAAATATCCCGATACCAATCAGAATTATCGACTGATGGCTGGGGAAGACGGATTGAAAATCCTTTGGATGAAACGAAATATCTTGTAAAAGCATCGGTAAATAAGCCTGAAAAGTTCAACCCTAAAATCAAAGTTTTGTTTGAAGATAAAGAGCAGTACTACTTTGTAAATATTGTAGATGGTGTTAACAGTGCTACTGAAGAAAAAGGTTTTTTGCTTCTGGATCATTTTAAAACCAATGAAACTGATGAAGCAACATTTTTTAAAGATAGATTATACAAATCTCCCTTAGAAGCTTTTCATTCAGGATACTATAAGTTGTCCAAAGTAGTGAATCAGGATTTTGGCACTTACCTTGAAAATAAAAAGAAAGAAATCAGGGAAATTCAGAAGCAACCACGAAAAATCATCAGAGATTTTATAAACTCCTGCAACAGTTCCGATGAAAGTAGTGTCCTGAAAAATCTTGACGAAAATATCGTTTTTGAAGCTCGTAAAAACTGGAAAACTGTATTTGAAACCGAAAACCTTTCAAAATTCAAAGAATATCTGAACTCATCCGAACAACAATTGTGTGGTAAGAATTTTAAAATTCGGTCATCTTGGAGTTTTAGTTTACCAAACGTGATTATTGGAGTAAAATATTTTCCGCCAGCTAAAGAACAGGATATCAACCCTACTCAAAAATATGAGCAGATAAGGTTTGTACTAAATGATAAAAAAATCGTCAGTATTCTGTATGAATTCTAGTCAGGTATAATATTTCCACTAATGGAAGAAAATCAATTACTGAAAACTAATTTATTTCTTGGCAGACATTTCTGCTTTCAGCTTCTGGCGATGCTGAATTCACCATTTTGTCATCGCATTAACCAATTCGATGATTACGCTAACTTAGGTGATGAGACAAAGATTGCAGAAAAGATGCTATTATTCAACTCAGATCTTAGCTATAAAGTATATATGGGTCGGCTCTGGTAGCAGATGTTTCAAGGAGAGAAACTATGGAGAGAGATTTTAATCTGCATTCCTCTGAAGTGAAAACATATTTTACTCTTAACGGACAACACACTGTAAAAATCGATGACTAAATATTATCAAAAGTTTCTTACGCTAAAATTAAAATGATCAGAAAAATTGAAGGAAAAGATGTTCTAACGGATTATAGTGTAAAATATGATGATAACTATGTTAAGATAAATGGAAAATGGCTTATCAAGGACAGGGTTGCAAATTTTGTTGTAGTAAAGTCAAATAATTTGCCCTAATTATAAAAATTGAAGTTAAAATATAGCCTGAACTAAAAAAGCGGGCACCAAAAAAGTAATTCCTCGCCACGGCCGGAAATGCATTTTTGCGGTTAAAATTGGTACGTCCCTTTGTCAAAATGCACCACTCCACAATTCCCTTTCCTTACATTTTACCAACAAATTGAGACATTATTGTGTGAGACATTCTTTATCTCAATAATTAGGTGTGCAAGGACTTATTTTCTTTTCACACATCGACCAAAAAAAAGAAGTAAAAGAACATCGCCTGATTAGTATTCTCTTTTTAATATTTGATAAATTTGCTTAATAATGTGAATTTCCGAAAGAAAGTAAATAAATTAAACTAAGTATGATATTATCCAGGATAATTAAGACAGATCTCTCAAAAACCACCGTGCTTATCCGTCTAATGGTAGGTATGGTATTTCTTTCAGAGGGTATTCAGAAATTTTTATTTCCTGCTATTCGTGGTGCAGGACGGTTTGAAAAAATTGGTTTGACATCGCCTGAATTTTTAGGAAGTTTTGTTGGTACTTTTGAAATCGCCTGTGGAATACTTATCCTTATTGGACTTTTGACAAGATTGGCAAGTATCCCACTTATTATTATAATGCTTGTAGCAATTGCGACAACCAAATCGGAAGTTTTAGCAGAAAAAGGTTTTTGGGAAATGATGCATGGAAGCCGTACAGACTGGGCGATGCTGTTGGGCAGTATCTTTTTGTTGATCAAAGGCGGTGGCCTATGGTCGGTGGACAAAACTGTGGCAAAAAATGAAGCATAATGCAACTTTAAAAGACATCGCCAAACTTTTTCTAAAACTGGGCATTATTGGTTTTGGTGGCCCCGCTGCACATATTGCAATGATGCAGGACGAAGTGGTTATAAAAAGAAAATGGTTCACCGAGCAACATTTTTTGGACTTGGTTGGTGCAACCAACTTAATCCCTGGGCCCAACAGCACGGAAATGGCAATCCACATCGGACACGAAAAAGGTGGTTGGAAAGGTTTGATAATCGCAGGTCTTTGCTTCATTTTACCAGCCGTTTTTATAACAGGATTTTTCGCTTATCTCTACAAACAGTACGGCCAAATCCCCGAAGTACAGCCTTTTATTTACGGAATAAAACCTGCCATTATCGCCATCATATTGGGAGCAATTTTTCCATTGGCTAAAAAATCTTTAAAATCGGCAGAACTCATCATCATCGGATTACTTGTTTTGGCTGGAGCATTATTGAGTATCTACGAAATCTATCTGATGTTTGGAGCAGGATTCTTGGCTTTGCTTTTGGCTTATCTGCGAAACAGTAAGCAAAATAATATCAATGGTTTTCTGCCATTCACTTTATTGCAGATAACAAATACAGTCCCACTTTCAGTAGCCAATGCAAACCTATTTTGGATTTTTCTAAAAATCGGCGCTATACTTTACGGAAGCGGTTATGTTTTGTTTGCATTTCTCGACACAGAATTAGTTTCGACAGGGTTCTTAACAAGACAGCAATTAATTGATGCCATTGCGGTTGGACAATTCACACCCGGACCCGTTTTTTCATCAGTTACATTTATTGGTTATCAAATTAACGGTTGGTCAGGAGCTATCGTTTCTACAATCGCAATATTTTTGCCATCATTTGCTTTTGTCGCATTGCTCAACCCAATTGTAAAGAAAATGCGAAATTCAAAACTATTCTCTGCATTTTTAGACGCAGTTAATGTGGCTTCGGTAGCTATAATTATAGCCGCTTGTTTTGATATGGGTAAAGAGACTATTACGGATTGGCGAACAGTTTTAATTGCAGTTTTAAGTATAACGATTGCATTTGGATACAAGAAATTGAATAGTGCTTTTGTAGTTTTAGGAGGTTCTTTGTTGGGTTATTTGTTGTTCCAATTTTAAAATGTCCCTATTCTAAAATGATAAAAATTCAATCTCCGACTTTTTATCCATGAGCTCCCAGCCATCATCTGTTAGTATAAAATAGACTTCATGATTGAGTGTATCTTTCAAACCATTTTTAATGGCAGCAGCAAAAACATTCTTTCTTCGAATTGTAGTATATTCTACAATTGCCTTATTACCAGTGCTCATAATTCTGATTTCCTTAATTGCTCCAAATTCTTCATCAGCTACTTTTACACGCTGAATTTTATGTTCTTTATCAACTTTAGGTGTAGGCATTAAATACGGTTTTGCTGCAGGAGTAAAACTCACAAACGAAGTTGTATCTCCAAGTTTCTTGCTTTGAAGCACTTTTACAAATCCTTTTTCTACGAGACCGGATTTAAAAATGGTATAAGCATGCGCGGGATCGCCACAAAAAATATCATGGTCTACAATAATTGGATAATGATTTTTTTCCAGAATAATGGCAGTAGCCAATTTCTTATCCAGTTTTTTAGACTCACAGCCTGTGATTATTAAAATCACTGTAGTTAAAATATATGATAGCTTTTTCATGTTTTTAAATTTTAAATTAGTAATATTTTATTAATATTCTTTGATTTGTTTGATCATGCGTTCCAATGTTTCAATTGCTATTTGCTTATCCCTTTCTTCAAAAACATATGCCTTGCTGCGCATGGCATTATAAGACAGATCTGTTTTATTTGGAGTGGATAAAAAAGGGACTATGGTTTTAAATAAATGATTCATTGATTTTGAAATAAGAATTTTTAATTCATCGGATGCCCTTAAAATTAAGGCTGTTTGATCAGTTGAAAGTTTGCATAAAACTTTACCAGAAATGCCATTCATTACTACAGGGCTATTTGTTTTCCTTTCGATAATTTGGAAAGGTGCCGTTAAATAGTTTGCGAATCTTGATTCTACAAAAATTATTAATTCATTCAAACAGGATATTAAAGTAGTTGTTACTTCTTTTAGACTATCTCTGTGTAAATCATTACTTTTAGTTATTTCTGTGATTTTATCTAAAAGAAATAGTAATGTAGAATAATAATTTCCAACTAAGATTTTTATCTGTTTCTCCTTAGTAAGTGAAAAAACCTGTATAGTAAACTGTGACTGAATAAAAAATGTTTGTTCATTCGCTTTTTCAATAATCTCTCGGGATTGAATTGGAGAAATCATAGTAAGATCGGTCTTGTTGGGATTAAGGGTTGAAGTAACCGTTAAGTCCATCCATTCTAAAAGATAGGTTTGAGTCATTTCTTTTACTTTTATTTAGTAAATATTTCTCTCGAATTGTAATCGACAGTACTCTAAATCAATGCTTATAGAACATTCTTAACCCGCTCAAAACATGTGTTGTTAATATTTAATTAGAATTTAATCGTAAACGGTATTCGGAAGGAGACAGGGAAGTATGCTTCTTAAAAAAAGTACTGAAAAAAGAAGTATTGGCAAATTTCAGTTCTTCTGAAATATATAAAATGGTTAAATCATTATTTTGAAGCAGGATTTTGGCCTCCAGAATAATTGCATTCTCAATGCATTGTTTCGCTGTGATCTCCGTAACCTGTTTGACAGTTTTAGTAAGATGCCCTGCAGTAACATTTAGGATATTTGCATAGAATTTTACACTGTGTTCTTTTCGGCAGTTTAGTTCTAATAACCTAAAAAAATGGATAACTATTTTTTCATTTCCAGTATGTTTGACATTATCATACCAAGATGACCGATAATATGTTCCAGCCAGTTCATAAAGGAAAAGATTAAAACTCAAAAGCAATGTTTCCTTTTTCAAAATATTCTTATTTGAACTTCTGACCTTACTATTGATTAATTTAAGCAGATCTACAAGTAATCCAATTTCTTTATTTTTGAGAAAAATCTTGGAAGTATTTTTTGCAATAAAAAATTCAAAATATCCTATGTGCGGCCATCTTATACTATTAGTAAAAGCAAACTCCGAAGAGAATGAAAGCTGGCAAATCTGCAATTGATTGCTCATTATTAAAACTTCACAAATAGACTTTTTTGGAATAACGATTAGTTCGTTGATAAATAAATGAATCTTTTTACTGTTGACCAACAGGCATACTGCTCCGGAATTTATAATCAAAACGGTAAATCGATTCAATATAATTGATTCTTTAAAAGCAATTCTGGAGGAGAACGTTTCGAAGATGTAGACTTGTATGCCTGATGGGTTATATTTTGATTTTAGAGATGCCAAAATAAGCGCTTTAAAATGTTTGATTTAATTGTTCTAGTAAGTATTACTTTTCGAATAATCTGGCCATCAATGAAATGCAAACGAACAATAAATTTGAAATGCCGTTTACAAAAAATAGATATGCCAATTTTCTGGGAGAATCAGTTTTTATCCCGCCATCGGTTAAATAGCCTATTATTTCATCATAGGATAAAAGATCTATGATGAAATAAAGGCTCACAATATTGAAAAGAATCAAAAACACGCAATACACATATTTCAATTGTTTTTCAATCGACTCAGTTATATACATAACTATTCTGTTTGGAGATTTTGAATTATGAGTCCTGTCACTATTGATTTATTAATCGCAGTTGAAGAATTTGCTACTGCACCTTGTAGCGCTCCAACACGATTTCCAACAGAAGTCTCCCAATCCTTATCTTTGCGTTCTTTAGCATAATACGATGAATATCTTGCTATAGAGGAAGTCGTGAGAATGATTCTCTTATCCTCATTGCTAAACTGTGTGTTGGATATAACGGAAGCCTCGAATGAGACTATGGATTGATGAATGATAGCATATTCATTAGTTTCCCATAACAGTATGGAATCCATAAAGTTGGAAAGAGAAATTTTAGCGGCATTTGTCATTGAGGAATTTGCAATCGCCTGCTCTAATTTTATTTGAGGATCATCGACAATTTCTTGAATTTCCTGAAAGTTGCAGGGAAGACTTGTTGCCATATTTAATAGATCGTTATTCAGAACCGAGATAGAATCTACTTTTTGGCTGATTTGAGCAATCGTATTGAAAGTATAATTTCCAGACAAGTAAACATCAAGGATGTCATTATGTATTTTACCTGCTATGTCATATTCATTAGCTGGATTTTCAGGACTTAGTGTCTGAAGTAGCTTTGCTGTTTTTTTAAATTTATTTTCAATAAGACCATCATCTAAAATTTTGGCATTATCAATACTCTCACTGGTACAAGAAACAAGTAGTGATGCTAATACAACTAGCAATAATAAAAGATTTTTCATGATTAAAAGTGTTAAATGTAAAGACTGTTTTTTTTTCAGTCAGTTCATTTCACCCGGGTTAGCAGAACTTTAATCCGGCACGATGCCAAATGTTTTTGCTATTGAATTCAAGACAAATCTAGAAGTAGAATTTTTGATTTGCAAAACGTTGTATGTGGATTTTCCGAATTTAGGGTATCGATTTTCCGAAAATCGACACACCTTTTTTAATCAAAAACACACTAATTATCAATACATTACGTTATTACTGATACTGTTTTGAACAAAACACAATATTATATTTACCAAATAGTGTTTTTCGCTGATAAAAATGCATTTTCACATCAAATAATGTCTCATTTTTTAATTTAACTTATGATTAAAAATTATATATTATTAGTAATTCTTTGCTTTGGAAATCAATTGTATGCGCAGGAAATGGAATCGAAAATTTCCGATACGCTTCAAAGAAAAAATTATGATTACCTTTTTGAATGTATAGAAGCTACGGCTGAGGATAAAATAAAACAAGCATATTATCTTCAATACTTTTTGAACAAGGCAAAAACGGATAAAAATTCCAAGGAAATTGTAAATGGATATAAAAATTTTTTATTCTATTCTTCTGAAAAATTAAAATTGGTATATGCTGACAGTATGATTTATACTGCTAAAAAAGCCAATGATAATGCTCTTATTGGCTCTGCTTATCTTTCAAAAGGAATTGTTTACTATGGACAGAAAAAACATAAACATGCTCTTGATAATTATCTTGCAGCCGATAATTATATTTCGAAAACCAGCGACAAGTATCTAACTTATAAAGTTAAATATAATATTGCAGGTGTAAAGTATTATCTCGGATTCTATGATGAGGCAATTTCTCTCTATACCGAATGCATTGATTATTTTAAAGAAAAGAATTCAAGAGCATATTTGAATTCATTGCATTTACTTGGTTTGTGTTATAACAGAATTGGTAATTACGGCTTATGTTCTGAAATAAATGAAAAGGGTATTCAGGAAGGAATAAGATTAGACAATAATGAAATGAAAGATTACTTCATTCATTCAGAAGGTATTAATCAATATTTTAAAAATAATTATACCTCAGCTATAAAAAAGATTGCCTATTCAATTCCGACCATAAATAAAAACAAGGATTTTGCAAATGAATCTGTTGGTTATTTTTACATTGGAAAAAGCTATTGGGATCTCCATAAACCAGAAATGGCTTTGCTGTATTTTTTAAAAGTTGATAAGATTTTTGATGATAAAGGATATATACGTCCCGACTTGCGTCAGAACTATGAACTGATTATCAAATATTATAAATCTAAAAACAACTTGCAGAAACAGCTTTATTACATTGAGAAATTACTTAAAGCAGACAGTGTGCTGGATAATAGGTTTAGATATCTTTCCGGCAGAGTTCGCAAAGTGTATGATACAAAAGTCTTACTAAAAGAGAAGCAGGATATTGAAGATTTATTTAATAAGAGGAAGTATAATGATTTTATTTTTACTGCTATCGTAGTAGTATTATTTTTAATCGTATCATTCATTGCTTACAGGCATATCAGAAATAAGAATGTTTACAGGCAAAAATTTGAGGAATTGATGGCAAAAAACGAGGCTGTTTCTAAAGTAGAATTCAGAAATGAAAATAAAGGAATTGGAAATATAAATAAAGATACTGTTGCAGATATACTTAAACAATTGGAAAAATTCGAAAAAGATAAAAAATTTCTAGCAAAGGACCTGACTTCCGCAAAGCTTGCTGCAATCTTCAATTCCAATTCAAAATATTTATCAAAGATAATTTATCAATACAGAGGAAAGAAATTTGTGAGATACATTGCTGATCTTAAAATCAATTATCTAATAAAGTTGTTAAAAGAGGATAGTAAAATAAGGAAATATTCCAATAGTGCATTGGCTGAAGAAGTTGGCTTTAGCAGTACTAAAACATTTACTCAGGCTTTTTTTGCAGAAGCTGGCTGTCCAACGTCTTATTTCATTGAAGAACTAAATAAGATGTCTCAGGAAAATAAGATTCTTTGAATAAATAATTCCTATAATAATTATGAATTAAAAACGTTTTTAATTTTTGCAGCAAAGTTGCAATATAACAAGCAAAGTTTTATTTTCGCTGCCTTAATTTAATAAAAACATATCATGAAAGATTTAGTAGCTAAAATAAACGCCGAAATCGAAACATTTAAAACAGAATCGGATTCACTAATTGAAAAAGGTGTTAAAGCAGCTGGAGCGAGAGCTCGTAAATCAACTTTAGAAATTGAAAAACTATTAAAAGAGTTTAGAAAAGTTTCTATCGAGGAGTCGAAAAAATAATTTCAATCTTTACTTTACTTAAAAAGCCTTTCCGATTTTTCCGAAAAGGCTTTTTTTGTAATAAGTAAATTTATTATGACTCTTGTAATAGATCTTAATAAATCTGTAAGTAATTTTAATCTCTGAGATTCTAACGTTAATAAAAGTAACAATTAGAACTTAAAAGAATAATTGCTATTATCTGTTTGGTTATCGGATGTTATCGACAGTTTCTAACTTTAGAGATTCACTAAATTTTACATGCTTTTCAATTTTTGGCCTCCATTTGTCTTGTGTTGACATAGTATCGCAAATTTTTTCATGAAAATAAACCTGAAACCATGTCTTTTTATGGAACTCACAAACATTCTGATATGTTTTTTCAGAATGTATCATTAACTTCAGAATAAATTCTTCTTTAGGTTCTCTGTGATTGTTTATGACTTGACTTAAACTTACTGGAGTTATATCAATATCTTTTGCAAAACTACTTCTCTTATTGTAAATAGTATCAATATATGCCGATAAGAATTCTGAAAAATAGTGGTGATTATCATAAGTCGGTTTGCTTATATAAGCTTCCATTTTTAATTTTAATTGTAATAGTTTGGCACGAATAACCTGATCTATGGGTAAGTTTTTAATTCGTTGTAAACGTGCTTCCATTAAAGCCGCTCCATCAGTATCACGTTCTGAATTTGATTTGTATCTTGAATCTACTCCAAATTCAATATCTTCAATATTTACTTTCTTATTCATTATCGTATGTGTTTATCAAGTTTAAAATTTCTGGAACCTCAAGACTCAAAGTCATTCCGGTTATATTCATATTGTATTTGTCGATATAATGCTGGGCAATATTACTTTTTGGTTTGAGTGATACGCAGGCTAACTCTGCATATTCTGCTACTGCAATTTTCGCAGCATGGGTAATTAAGTTTGCAGCAATATTATCAAATTTCTTATTCGTACCTTTATTTTCTAATGAAACCGTTAATAGTCTAATATGGATTCTCCATTCCTGAGGTATTCTTTCCAAAGAAATAATTCCTAGAATATCATTTGAATTGATAATTTTTAACTTATAGATTTCATAAGCCTTTTCAGTCTTCCAATCGAAAAAATAGCGTTTTTTATCTATAGACTTAAAATCAATATCTTCTACTGGCAGAATTTCTACATTATAAATTTTCCCCGAAGAAGTTTCTTGAATTGTCATTTCACAAATTTACAAATAGTTTACTTATAACGGAAACATTTACTGTTAAGTTTACGTTTTTTGGAAAATCGAAGAACAACTTTTATTTGGTTAATAATTTAAATGGTAATGCTTGTATGATATGTATTAAGATGACATTAATTAACTTTAGAAATTGAAAAACTTTTAAAAGAGTTTAGAAAAGCTTCTATTGATGAGTCGAAAAAATAAGATTCATTTTACTCTTAGTGGAGTGTTTTCTAATAGCAACCCTTTATTTTAGATTAGCTGTAATTGATTCAACATTTTTTTGGTTTCGATTTATAATCAAAAAGCAAAAATTTCATATTATGAAAATCAAGAATTTGGCTTAGCAGCAGTTAATTGATGTTGCTGATTTCGAATATTAATTTTTCAAATTCTCCATTGTAAGCTTGATGTTTTTTTATCAAATCTTCTGACCAAGTTATCCATTCCTTATTTGAATGCTCAGTTCGCCCAAAAAAACAAAATTTTCCGTCTACATCTAGTTGTGACTTCAAGCTATTCCAATTTTCATTGCCTTTTTTCCTGTCTTTGAATCTAAGGGCAACAAAAAAATATTTTAGTTTTGAATGTCCTAACTTAAATTTATTATAAGCATTTTGAATCTCCCCATTTTGCATTATCATTTTTGGGAATGCCCATTTTTTAAGTTCAATAACGCCGTAACAATTTTCAGCAGAAACTATATTTACTAAAGGATTAACTCTTTTCAGAAACTCTGGCTGTGGCGTTCCTTTTTTACAGATTATAATATCATATTGTGGAGAGGACTTTAATTCGCCTTTTATTTGTCCTTTATAAAAATCAAATTTTGGTAATTCTTCTCTTAAAATTTGAATAAAAAAATCCTCATACAAAGATCCGTTAATACCTTTATGGCGTAATCCAGAATGGTAAACTTTTTCAGAGAATTCTACTATTTCAATTTGTCTTTTATGCATATTTGCTTTATTACCTTTGTTCCCATGCTAAGATAAGGTTTTGGATTAATTAAGTTTTATTATTGGATTACTCTGATAAATCTGCTTCGGTAAAATTTGCATCAAATCTATCATTAATCCATTCTCTGATAAATTATTTTTTAAGTTCTTATTTTTTTAAGTTTTCTGGCAACATTCCTAGGATATGTTCAACTCTTTA
This sequence comes from Flavobacterium sp., assembly GCA_023251135.1. Lineage (GTDB taxonomy): Bacteria > Bacteroidota > Bacteroidia > Flavobacteriales > Flavobacteriaceae > Flavobacterium. The sequence continues at coordinate 105,093 of JAHEZJ010000004.1, forward strand.
GATCAGCCTTTAAAATTTCTCATATTTTCATTTCTTAATTGAACCAACAAATTATTTAGTTTATGAGATTTGGCTCCTTGTGGTTCTTTTACAAAGCTTAGTTTCATATTAAGCCTTCTGTCTTCTGCCTGGTGTATGAATTTAATATGTTCATTTCCATCTAAATCTAGGTGTCTTTTACCACTTTCATATAATTTGCTTTTATCTATTTGTCTCAAGTTATTCACTTTACTATTAAGATTTTTTAAATACATTTCTGATACAGAATCGTCAAAAATGCATATTTTATGACAATTAGCTAATTGTAAAAGATTTAGTTGGTTGATATCATTTTCATTTGTTAAAAAGATTTCTTTATCTTTCTTGTTTCCAAATTTGTAAGCCCATTTGTCGTAATATACAAGCATTAAATCTGGCGATATAGGGAAAAAGAATTGTAATCCTTTTGAAAAAAGACCGAGATGGCTACCAGGATGATTTCTACTTTCTAAATATTGATTATATCGATTACATGGGTTATCAGACGTAATAAACTTTTTTTTAGTATTATTAATTAATAAAATTAATTCTAAATCATTAGCATATTTAACTCCTTTGGCAACTGCAGAAAGTGATTGTGCAGGAGCATTCTTAAGTTTAATACTTAAATCATCCTTAATAAGTGCACCTAATCTATCGTCATATTTAGCAAGCTCTTTAATTGTTTTGTCTACAACTTCATTAAGTTTTTCCGAAGAGTTTTTTGTTCTGTATGAAAGAATTATACTAAAAAGATGCAGTAAAATATATTTTTCAGAATTTCTCGCAGGTGTTTTTTTTTCGTTTATTATTTCCGCTATTATAGGTGCTGCAGAATCCTCTATTTTTCCTAAAGCATCTTCTATAACTTTATCTTCTCCATAAAAATAATCTTCTTGTGCTTGCGAATCTAAAGGGCAATTAACTCTATAAAACTCAGTTTCTACATTAAAAATATTAATTTTTGCTTTTTTTATTTCGTTTGAAAAATGTCTTAATAAAAGTTTAGGAACAAAATGTTGTTTTTTCTTTTCTGCCATATTTAATGTTTAACAGGTTAATTCACATCGGCTTTGCGCTGTGGCTGCGACTTTAGCGCTTTGTCGTATGATATATTAATTAGGTTTAGTAATTTAGGATCAGAAAATAAAAACCGCCGTTACCCAAAACCTTTGTTTGCGGCATTACACTGATGAAACTCAAAAACGTCTTCTTCTTCCAGTGAATCTACGCCCTAATAATAATTGATTAAACTGATACCTTGATCGCATTTGTTGTCTTTCTAATTCTAATTTTGCTTGCTGCGCTTTGATTTTATTACGTTCGGACAAATCATTCATAAAATTGGCATATCTTGTTTGCCATTCACCGTCAATTATGCTTTTAATAAGAGCTTTGCGAGATATTTCTGCGAATACTGTTAACCAGTCTGATTGAACAGGAAAAATACAATAAAGAAGCGTTCTATTGCTTTTTTTATTTCCTATTAACGCAGTTCCTTTAAAATCGAATATAACAGGAACAGAACTGCCTAGCCAATTTTTAGGAAAACATTCGTCTGCGAATTCAATCCCAAATATGCTGGGATTTTCCATAGAGACAAAATCTTTTTGTGCTTTAATAAATCTTGGAATATCTCTTTGCAATCTTGTTCCATCAACAATCCAGATCATATTCTTGTAGAAATCCTCGCGTTGTCTGCGCTCAATTGGATTGATATGCGAATGCTGAAATTCGATAACCAAACCTTTATCTGTTCGGACATCGGCTATATGTTTTTCGTTTGTTAGGCTGTCAAATTGAATAATTTCCTGCCATTCAATTGGGAAATTTCCTTTCCATTCACGATGCCATTCTGTTTCGGTTTCCCACCAGATGTCACATTGGCGAATTTTTTTGTGCGCCCAATGATTTATTTTAAACTCTCCGCATTTCGCAATCATTTCTGCTCCGCAACTTTGGCAGAAACCTTTAGCCCCTTTAGAAGCCTCAATTTTATGACCATCAATTATTGCGAACTTCATTTCAAATTTGCATTTTTTAGTGAGGAGTTTTGTTGGATTGCCATCAACAGGCTCAGACTTTGCAAAGAAGAGGAATTAGAAAAACAAATGTTAAGTTTAGAATTGAACCCTCTTTTTGCAAAACCCTTGTTGGCAGACCTTCTATATTATTATGTTTTTCATCGAATGTTTATTTAGTTCTTTTTCAACACTCATTAAGTACGAATATGGACTAGTCCTTATTCTTTCTGCCTTGTCTTGATTAAACATAATTTTAGTTGCAATAACTGAAATACCAGCTCCCGCAAACAATGCTTGTGGAATTGTAAGGCCTAACATTGTAGGTAAAAATGCAGTTGCTCCTGTTGAAATTAAACCAACTTTCAAAATTGTATCTGAAAACCATTTTATTTGCGAACCGTCTAAGGCTTTCTCTAAATTATTTAATCCTGGTAAGAACTCGTCGTTATAAATATCACTTACTTGCTGTTGAATTGCATCTAATGAACTTTCTTTATTTACATTGTTTACAAGTTTCAATAAGTTAGTTCTAAATTGTCCCAACTCATCTTTATGATTATTTTTGAAATCAATTATTTTTTCAACACTTGTATCTGGTGCTAATTTGATACCTTTTACAATTAAGTTTGTCAATAATCCTTGTGCAAGATGTAATGTTGTTCTGTCGTTCCGTCTGTAATAATCTCTTGCTCCAAATTGAACTCTATTGTCAAGTCTGGCTTGTTCTGTCAAATTTGAAGCTATTGAATTGTCTGTCAATAGGGCAAATGACCTGTCTTCACAAATTTTATTCGCAAGCAAACTCATATAAAAAGAACCAAATTCGCTATTGGTTCTAAACCAGCCTTCGTTATCAATATTTTGTTCAATTAAATGTCTGATTTCGTGAGGTAGTTTTTCAGGATGCATCCTAAATTCTCTCGGTAATTTTTCCGTATGAATTCTTACATTTTCGGAATTTTCATTTACTAAAAAATTTGAGGCTTCATTTATGTATTTTAAAACAGTTTCTGATAAATCGGTGACAAGTCTATTGTCAGGATCTATTTCAAAAGGTGTTAATATGCCTTTATCATGAAGTGTTTGAGTTAGCTTATTTTGATAAGGGGTCTTGATTGAAGTTGGTACAATGGTCTGAATTTCGTCCCAATACAATATTGCTGATTTTAGCCAATTCTCTTCAGGAATGTCTATAGTCGGGTAGTATAATGCTTTTGTAAATCCCATATCGATTATTATTAGTTGTATTGTTGTTAGGTACGTGAACACTTTAAATTTTTATTGCCTAAATATTAATGTCTTAAAATGACATCAAAAACCTAATTATAAAAAGCTTTATGTAATTGATTGATATTAATTTCCAAACATACAAAACCGTTTTTATTTTCTTTTACGGTTTTCCATAATCTGTATCATTAATAAATAGCAAAATAATTCTTTTATAAAGGATTTCGCTAACGTATAAATACCTGTTTTTATGTTGCTATTATTTGTATCTAATCTTTTAAATATGAAAACCCATTATTGCTGGCGATAGTTATCAAAGGTTGAATAGTTTCTTTGTATCTTTGATAATCAAATTCATAATTGTCTTCTAAATCAGGGAAAATACTAAGATACTCTTCTATGTATTTATTCTTAACGTTATGGCTTTTAACGATCTCAAAAGCTGTTTTTTGAAGATTATAAAACTTATCAAAATATTTATTTACTGACGGAAGTTTATCTCTTTTTGAGGAATTAAAAGTTTTATCTATCGGAATTAAATTCCAAATTAAATCATGTGAAACAAATGCATGAGGTACAAAATGGTCCAAAGCATATTTTTTTTCGTCAAAAACTAATCGGTTGTTCGTGAAAATACAATCAATCGATCCCAATTCATTAAATACTAATTTCCAATATTCGTTGGTTTGTTTAACTAAAGAATTTCTCGTGATTGATTTGCTTATTTTATTTGGAATATCAGGAACATTCAGATTTCTTTTCTGAAGAAATAGAGATAAATTCCAGAAGCAAAAGTCTTTAAGTATCTTGGCATTCGATTGTAAATAAGAAATCCATATTGGATTTATCTCTATAAAATCTTTTTCTAAACGATAAAAACAGCCATGATCAAAATTTTGGGAAAGTGAATAAATTTCATTACGATTTCCTGAAAACCAAGATGAAATAAACCAGTGTGGTACATTTTTATCAAAATGATTTAAAATTTTGATAGTTTCAGTCTTATTAGTATTTTCTAAAACAGTATTTAAAGTGTTTCTATTTTCATTTATAGTAAGATTCTCTATTTGTATAATAGCTCTAACTGAATCTTGAATAAGATCTTGTTTGCCAAAAGAAACATGAAAATAATTTACAGTGTACCAAGAGTTACTAATCATTCTTGAGAATAATCTCCTTTTTTCAATATTTGTGTTACCTTCTTCTACCAGTTCAAGAATAGCTAAAAACCAGTAAAACTTATAACTTGCAGAAGTATTAGCAAATACTGATGCTAACTTATTTACCGGCAGTTGCTGCGAATGTGGGAGGTTCATAAAACAGATTTAGATGAAAATGATTCAAAGTAAATTTAGCTAAAAGTGTGCATTTATTATGCTTAAAATTATTATCTATTAATCCATTAACTCTGAAAAACTCTGCGATTACGATTATAGGTACTTATATGCTGACCATACTATCGTGCTTGCTCGAGATATTCCATTACCGTTTTTAATTTTCGCTTACTCAGAGAATTTGTTATAATTACTTGATGATTAGCAATTAAGAAAGCTTCAATTTCTAATCTTCCAAAATAGACTTCTATAAACGCAACATATAATTCTTCCGCAAAGAATAAATCTAGTTTTGATTCTACATCAGATTCAAATTTTTTGGTTGATTTTACACCGCCAAATCTTGAATATCCTAATTGCCTTCGAAATGAATGATTAACGGTTCTATTTATTTCGTTCATTCGTTCGCGCAAATTACCACTTTCTCCGATATACAATATCCTGTTATTTTTTTCAAAAAGTGCGTAAACTCCAGGGGAGCTTGGAACTCTATTTTCGCGCCAAACTCTGTTTTTTTCAAACTTAATTCTTTCACTTCGTAAAAGTTGTTCTTGCGCAAGATGAAGTACATCCAATAATTCTTCACTTGGTAAATTAATATTCATAATCGCGATTTTGAATGTTATGGTTTTAGTTTGACACTAACGTTCTTGTATTATAAATAATCTATAACAATACCAACTTTCCATTAAGTGAATTGATCAAATAATATTCCAACCGGTTGCAAACGCTAACCAATTTCTTTATCAATTTAAGTAGGCACTCTTTGCAAAAGACCACCAGTTGGTGTACGGTTATATTATAATGATCTAAAATCCATTAAATAGCATTTTTTCGACTTAGTAACCTTTAGAAATCTTATTGTTTACATTGTCCAAAATAGCAGAATATTTTCCATTGTAAATAGAATAGGGAAAATTGTTTTTAAGCTCATTTCTAATGTGCTTTTTCTTTACTTCCTGTAATACTATTTTAATAGAGTAACCTTTTCCTGGAATAGCTAAAACAATACAAATTTTTTCCTCCAAATTATCAATATTATTATTAAGTAAATGCCGAATTCCACTTTTCATGAAATTAACATTCTGTTTCAGAATTATTTCTGCGGTGTTATCTTTACGAATTTTTCCAATTCTAATAACATCAAAATTTATCTCCATAATTTGTAAAAGTTTTTAAATTCAAAATGTTTTTATTCTTCTAAAATCAAAAATGCAAATTTCTTTCTCTGTTTATGGAGGAATTAAATTTTAACTAGAAAATAATAATTTTGATTGTGTGCACGAGTGTGACACTTGCGCCAGCCATAGGTAGCATCGATGTTAGTAGCTGACATTGTTAGTCAGGATTTTGTTCAAACCAAATTTCTTTTAATTCAATAGCATGTCTATTCAATGTTTTAACTGTTTCCTCCAATTCCTCTACATAGTCAGCCAAACCAAGTTTCATTTCCACTTCACTTTGAATCATTTTCAATGACTGAGCTAAATATTTTATTCTATTTTTTAATTCATCAATTTTTTCCTCAGGAATAAAAGAATTTATTCCATCAATATAAAAATCATTGCAATAATTATCTCCGGATAATAAAAATTCCTTTTCATTCAATTTTTTGAATCCAAGAGAAACTGCAACATTTTCCGAAGCAATAGAATTTTCTTCACCAATTTGACTTTTATCTATTGTAATTCTTTGCTCATTTCTATCTTGGAATAAATGACTTAAAATTATTTCCCTTAAAGCTTTAGTTAAATATCCATTTCTTCGGAATTTCTTATCCACAAACCAATGCAAATCTGACCCCATGTCAAGTACATTTGAAACATAAATATCATCCTCATTTTTGATAAAATAAAAATTATATGGACCATTTATGTCAGAAATGTTTTTTTGTAATTTAGGTTTATTAACCCAAACTTTTGCAAATTCCACGCTTGAAGAAAGAGGTCTCAAATGAATAAGCTCATTATTGTTATTTCTGTTGAGTTTTTGAATTAAAGATTTTAGATATTTTTCTTCCATTTTTCAATCATATTCTTAATTCTGCCAAATCATCACAAGTACAAAAACATTTTTCCATTAAGCCAATTGATCACATAATGTTCCAACCGCTATGCAACCACTATCTTTTTGCCTATTAACTTAAGTAGGCACTCGTTGGAAACGAGCGCTAGTCGGAAGCTCTCTCTAATTATTGTTTGTTCGCACTTTTCCAAAAGTCTCTAATTCCATAAATTTTGAATTGAATAAGTTCGATGGCATTTTCTTCTTCAAAAGATTATGGAAGTTTTCGTCATGAGTAGAAAGTATGATTTGCTTTTTATGGTTAAAGACAATACTTCTTAATAAATCAATTGTCGATAGAATGTTTATGCTATCCATCGATTGAATAGGATCATCAATGAATATGCATTCAAGTGGATTTCCTTTCTCGTCTTTTGCATTAAGTGCTTTTGCTAAAAAGATACTTAAACTCAAAATGTTTAACTGTGCTGTGCTAAAGTACAAATTAGGAATTATTAGTTCATCTTGTTTTTCTTGATAAACACAAACATTAAGTTTTGGTTTAGTGTCTGAGAAATCGCATTTAAAAGTTACAGTTTTATAATCAGGATGTGGGTCTATTTTCCTATATAATTCATTTATCAATCCTTCATAAAAGAAAGAATCTATTTGTTGAGTTAAATAATCGGCTACACTTTTTAACTCATTATCTAATTCCTTAGCTATTTTATTTTTTAAAAAATCAATTTTCGTTTTAGTGTCTTTATCTTTAATTTTTGCATCCTCGTACTTCAAATAAGGTTCGACATTTTCTTTGAGTTTAGCTAAAAGATTATAGTCTTTTATTTTAAGCTCCATTTTATTGATTTCTTCATTACTCTTCTTTTTTCTATCCTCTAGAAACTTAGTAAACAATTCAAGGTTATATTCTTTTAATTCAATACCAATTTTCGATTTAACTTCTTGCTCAAAACCTGTTATTATCTTGATGAATAATTCTTTTGATTTTTCGATTAGTTCATTCTGCTTTTGAACATCTTCACTTTTAAAAGAGTTTAGAGTAGTGTTGAGATCTTCAATTTCTTTTTTCAAATTTATTTCTCTATCGACATTAGATTTTATGCTGGCTAAGGTCTTTGTTAACTCATCGGTCAATACGTTTTCGTTGATTTCTATTTCAGGATAATTTACTTTAAAGAACTCTATAACCCTAGTAAAGACCGTTTCTTTATTAAGTCTGTCGAGTTCAGCTAATATATTGGCAGACTTTTCTTTTAAATTGTCTAATTTCAATGATTCTGATATAATAGAACTTTTAAGTTCTTCAATCTTTTTGATGAATGATTCAATTTCTAATTTTAATTTACTTAAAGAACTTTGTGTTTCTTTTTCAAATTCTTCAATCGTTTTTCCTTTTAGTTTTAAAATAGTTTCATTAAGAATTTTAGTATTCAACTCTATCTCTTTTGTGAGTAACGCTTTTGAATCGGAATGTTTTTTCAAATCATCTAAAATTGTTGCACGCTTTTTTTCTATTTCTTCTAATTTCTTGGTGGTTTCAGATATTAATCTTTCTCTTTTTAATTTTAATGATTCATTTACTTGTGTAATGGTTCTGTTTTTAACATCTCTTTCATTTAGTAAACTTGAAAGGACATTTGATAAAAGTATATTATTAGATATTTTTGAAGCCAAAGCACTAAACGATTCGTATTGCTGTTCGCATAAAGGACAAGCACTTGCTTGACTTTTATTTACTATTTCCGAACCTTTTGAAATAAACTGTTCGACTTCTTTTTGAAAGTTTTCACTTGCCTCTATCTTAGAATTAATTTCATTAAGATCTTTCTTTTCAGTCGTTAATGATTTCTCAATTTGTGTAAGTTCCTCAATGATTTTTCCATTATCAGAATACGCTTCATCAGAAACAGAAGGATATACACCAGCGTTGATTTCTTGAATCGAAGTTTTGAGGTTATTTATTGGTATTTCAACTAAACTTTTTTCCTTTTCTAAGCTCGTAATTTTTGCTTGTAAATCAACAAGTTTTTCATTTGATTCTTGTAACTTTTTATTAGTATTATCAGTGCTTTCTTTAAGTTTTGGTGTTTCAGAAATTGTTTTTTCTAAATCAGAAATTTGTTTCTGTATAGAACTTTGTTTTGTGGTATTTTCACTTTCATTTTGTTTTAGAACATTCAGAATTATTGTTATTGCTGACAACTCATTTTTCAGTTCTTCATTCTCTTTACTTTTTCCCGAAATTTCTCTAATTACTTTTTCATATTCTTTGAAGTCAATTTTTAAAGATTCCAAGTTTTGCTTTTTTGTACTCAGTTCTTCATTTAGCTTTTTAATCGAATCAATCTCATTTGTGCACTTTTGTTTTTTATCAAATTTTTCAAGAATAGATTTATTTCCTTTGAGTTGTTTTTCAAGTCTCTCTATTTGACTTTTTGAATCAAAGTATTTACCCATTCCTTCAATTTCTTCATTTCCTGCATAGAAAACATCTAAATACTTATTATGTTCAATTTCTTTTTTAACTTCAAAATCTAAATCATTTGTCCTTTCAGACATAAAATTTGATAGATAAAGAGCATCTGTTTCTGAATAAGATTCATCAATCTCTTTTAAATTTTCTCCTGCCTTATTTAATGAAATAATTTTTTCATTTATTTTTTTAAGAATATCCTTATCACCTTCAAATTTTAGTTCTAATTGAATCCCATCTAAAACTTCCAAAAGGGCTTCAATTTTCTTATTATTAAAAGCGATCAAGGAGGTTATTTTTTTATAATATTCATCAATTTTTTTATCTCCAAAATACTCTATAAACCTTTCATACCTTTCTTCTGGCTTGTCTTCTTTTAGAAATGCGTCAATCCATTCCTGAGACAAAATAACTGTTTTGAATTCTTTATTAATAGTCGCTTTGGGATCAAATTTATAATCATATCCTGCCTTTGTTTTAGGTTTTTCAATATTGGTTATAACCGGACTTTCTTCTCCAACTTTATATAATTTGATAAAAGATGGAAGATTGTCATCTGAATAATTATTCCTTAGAAAGTATTGCTTTTTATTAGATCTGATACTTCTTTCTGATTTAACTGAATTAAAAGTATCCTTTCCTTTTCTTAGAAAACGATCAATATTATTGGTGATACCATATTCAATAGCATCATAAAATGAGGTCTTTCCAAATCCATTAGGAGCATACAACGAGATAAAATCAGCACTTTCACCATCTTCTTTACGTGTAAAATCGAATGTTCCATCTTCGGCTTTGTCATAAGCACGAAATGCTTGTATTTCAACTTTTTTAAATTTCATTTTTGTAGATTTTTTCTATTGAATTCAATGCATCTAGTAAATCACCATCACTCTTTTTGTTTAAGCTAAGCTTGTCAATTATGTTGGATATTGAAGTATTCTTTTTAAACTTTAATGATTGTTTATTCTCAACACCAATTTGAATATTGTCATTTGTAATATGTTCTGATATAAAAAGATTAATTTCTTTTTCTGTAATAGATTTGACGTTCTCAATTACAATTTTTCTGCTACTAAACTTGTTATTTTCGATTTCATATTTTACAGATTTTCCTAATATACTTTCTGAAATATAGAATACATAAAAATTCCATTTTGAATAATCATCCTTAACTGTGGGAATGAATTTTGCTGTCAAGTAGCTGTTAAATTCTTTCCATTTATATGTTAGAATTGTATCGTCTTCAAACTTAACTATGCAAACAATTACTTCTCCTCCATATTGGACTTTTCCAATCGAAAAATAATTCAGTTCAAATGCTGAATTTATTTCTTCTGTGATTTCAAGTTCTATTTTATTAAATAACTCCTTTTGTGACATCTTTTATTTTTTGCAGAGAATTTGCTGCGGTTATTGCCGTAAATTCTCTATAATTATCAATTACGTGTTTTTGAAACTTGAAAATATGAACTATTGTCAAGTCATTGAATGGCTCTGTAACAGTATTGTTTATATACATTTCCTTATTTGGAACTGTACAAATATCTCCAATAAAACCTTTGTCAAGTTCTATGGTTGTTGGTTTGGTGTCAAAAGTTGAACCTATTACAATCAAACCTCCTTTCTCAACTTCTGACAAGTCAGACCTATATATATCCTCCAGCTTAAAAATCCACTCTTTTGAATCGGTAAAGTATAGTTTTTTAGACTTATGAATATTTTTCAATTCATTTAAAGTAATTTTTTGCTCATTATGCAGTTGATTGATAGATAGTAATTCTAAAAATGAAATCCATAATGCTTTATGATTAATTAGACCGATATCAGTTCCTGAGACTAGAAGGGAATCTTTGTAGATTTCAATTATCTTTTGTGGGGTAAATTCTTCGCAAAGATTTTTAGCGATGACTTTTAATTCGTTTTGAATTAAAGTTTTTTTAGCTGATGTAACTTGAATTCCTCCTAATGGAAAAATGTCATTAAGTAATCTTTCAAATGAACCGATGTATGGTGGGAATAATTTGGATAACTCATCTTCATTTTCAGCTATAATTTCATCATAGAATGATAAAGGCATAAATACTAATCGACCTAAGGTTTCTTTTCCATCTTCTGCTGCCATTTTAGATTGAATACCAGCAAGCAAAATACAGGAATCTTCTACTTTCAGGATACCTCCGCCTGATTGGCCAATTACTTCATCGTAGATAATAGGCTGTTTACTTTTTGATTCCCGATAATTGTGTTGCTTAGTTTGTAGTATAGTGATTTCATCAAGTCTAAAACTGTCATTTTGATTTCTCCTAGAATTCGGATGCCCACATAAAAAATACCCATCTTTATTTTCAGGTAATATTTCATTCCGAAGTAATATTTCTATTATGCCTATTTTTTTAACTTTTATAATTGCTGCATCTTTGTTATTGTCTGAATGCCTATAAGGCTCTTCAATAATTTCTAATGTTTCGTTTATTAAATTTCCATTTTCATCCAAGTATTGTCGAATTATTGATGGTGCATTGTTATCTATTATAACATGCTTTGCTGTTAGAACGTAACTATATTCATCATTTATTGGTTGAAACAAGCAACCGCTTCCACCTTCAACTTTTACAGTAAATTTTGTTAATAAATCTATTCTTGACATCCTGAGAAAGAAAATTCGTTATTGGGTATTTGCATTGGTCGGAAATTTGGAAAATCTGAGTAATCGGTATCAGAGAATATCTTTTCAATTTGCTCTGGATAATTAAAGAATACTTCACAATTATCATTTACTGAAGCTAGCCTTGCAAGAAACTTTTTATTTGGGTGAGCGTGTTTGTCTCCGTTAGTGCTTATTACATATTTCTTTGTCTCGATTAATTCAAGCATTTCGATGTTGTTATTAGCCTTACTGCCGTGATGTGATATTTTTACCAGTTCAGCTTTTAATGGCTTTTCCTTTGAATAACCAAACTCTTTCAAGGAATTCACTACTACTGTCGGATGTGCATCTGCCAAAAACACAAAGTTTTTCTTCTCAAATGTTAATATGAAGGCAATTGAACTTCCATTGTGAATAGCAGGGTCTTCTTTGAATTTGTCACTTGCAATATGTTCTGAAAGTGTAAAGTCATAGTCGTTTTTTTCGGCTGATGTGTCTAAAGATTCAGGTTCTTCTTTTTCCCATTTACCAAGCAATAACTTTAATTTATCTGGGCTAGGGGATAAAATTTTGAACTTAATTCCTAAATATTCAAAATACTCTAAGGCGATAACTACATTTCTGTCCCAAATTCCTTTTGTCTCGATGTAATCCTCAAACTTCACACCTTGTCCAATGCTTGTAAGTGTTGTTTCATCAGGGTTGAAAGTCAAAAAATTGTCTTTATTTTCTTCTTCGTCAAAGTATTCAGAAATAAGTTTTCCTGAATTAAACCAAACTTTACCAATCAAAGAATGAGCATCATTGTCTTTTTCAAACCATTTCAATACACCTCCAATATGGTCATCGTCAACATGGGTAAGTACAAGTAGGTCAATTTTTTCGTCATTCTCTCTAATTTTGTCAACTGTTTCTTTTAGTTCTCCATATTCAAGTTTACCGTTCTTGCTTTTCTGTACATAAGTTGCTGGCATTCCACCATCAATTAAAATGTTTCTTGGTTTTCCGTTTTCTTCGAAAGAAATCAGGATTGCGTCTCCGTTGAATGCTTTTAAAAACTTAATTTTCATAGTTGTTATTGTTGCGGTTGGACAAAATTAAATATGCTCAATTGTGTCGGCTTTGAATATGACGGAAAAGCTTATTAAAATCTGAAACAAGCATTCGACAATCCATCCAATTTTCAATGTATTCCTGAAATGGATTTTTTATTTTTATATTTTCAAAATCAACAAGGTATCAACAGATTAACTTCGAATAGCAAACATATAAAACTGTTTTAACATTACTTTACGGTTTTCCATAATCTGTATCTTTAAATAAGTTGCAAAATAGTTCTTTTAATAAGCATATTGATACCGTATAAATACCTGTTTTAAATTTTTATTGCGCATAAAAAAAGATGCCGAAGCATCTTTTTATTCTTAAAACAAATCTTTTATATCAACCTTTAAGGCTCTTGCAATTAAAGTTAGAGTTTTTACTGTTGGATTCGTTTCTCCTCTTTCTATTCTGGCAACCTGATTTACTGACATACCAATTTCAATAGCTAATTTAGATTGAGAATATTGATCTTTTTCTTCTCTAATTTTTCTTATGTTAGCTCCAAGCTTAATTTGTACTTTATTTATTTCTTTTTCTTCCACATGATAAATTTCCAGTATAAAAAAACATTAATCCTACACATATATATGTAGTTGTGTGTTTTTTTCATTATATTTGTTTTTGAATTTATATATTTGCGATTCTTCACATTAAGATATTTGAAGCATTCGCTTAGAATCTCGACTTGAAAACTGGAAATTTAAAAGGAACGAGAGGATAAGTAAGATGCTCACGCCTATGGCGTGGGCTCACTTATTGTTCCTCGGTATTTCCAGTACCTCAAGTCAATAAGCTGAGTTCTGCGCCTTTTTTATTAGGTTCTTCATGGCTTATATTTCTTAGCAATCCTTTAAATTAAAAATGACTTCGCATTATAAGAGAATTTTAATCTTAAAACTCGTTTATTAATGTAAAAAGAAATTTTATTATGACCATTAAGCCGTTTACTTAATGCATAAAAAATGGCCCTCTACTTCGTCGCTAAACTGTTATAGAGGACCGTAGCTAATCAAATCTTCGTTTAACTAACCAATCCAATATTATGAATATTTTTTCATTTTACAAGGATGGGAAAGGTCTTTATTGCCTGTTTTTTATATGGCTTTGTTTTTCTTTTTCATCTGTCTATGCCAAAAACACAGTCCGGCACAGTACTATTTTTACTCAACAACATCAAATTCAAGGGGCTATAACCGATGGTCTCAATCCATTGCCTGGTGTTACTATTGCTGTTAAAAGCAAACTTAATTCGTCTACTATTTCAGATTATAGTGGACAATACACCCTTTTTTCCGCTCCAAATGACACCTTAATTGTTTCTTTTATTGGTTTTAAAACTGCTTTGATCCCAATAAAAAGTCGAACGAACATTGATATACAATTGCTTTATGATATCACAACCCTTCAGGAAGTTAAAGTCAATGCCGGTTATTATTCCGTAAAAGAAAGCGAACGCACCGGAAGTATTGCTCGTATCACTTCCAAAGATATCGAAACACAGCCCGTAACTAATATCCTTGCAACAATGCAGGGCCGTATGGCTGGAGTGAGCATAACCCAGGCAACTGGAGTTCCCGGTGGAGGCTTTGATATAAAGATAAGGGGACAGAACAGCATCAGGACGGATGCCAATGCACCTCTGTATATTATTGATGGTGTACCCTATTCCTCGGAACCCGTTGGGTCCTTTTATACTGGAACAACTTTCCCCACACTTACCAGTCCTCTAAACAGTATAAATCCTGACGCGATCGAAAGCATAGAGATTCTAAAAGATGCAGATGCTACCTCTATCTACGGATCTAGAGGTGCCAACGGTGTCGTTTTGATTACAACCAAGAAAGGTAAAGCCGGAAAAACAAAGTTTACCGTGACGGCATCGACAGGTACTGGGACGGTGACTAAGTTTATAAAACTGATGAATACACAAGAGTACTTGGATATGCGCAGACAGGCCTTTATAAATGACGGGATTAGCGAGTACGGGATTTCTGATTATGATATAAACGGCACATGGGATCAAAACCGCTACACAGACTGGCAGAAAGAACTACTTGGAGGAACAGCTCAAATAACTGACCTTCATGCATCTGTATCAGGAGGTTCAGAGCATACACAGTTTCTGGTCAGTGGTTCTTACCATACAGAATCCACTGTGTTTGCTGGTGATTTTTTATACCGAAAAGGGGGCAGCCAGATAAATTTAAACCACCAGTCAGAGGATAATAAATTTAAGCTGACATTCTCGGCAGGATTTAATAGACAGGATAATAACCAGCCGTCATTTGATTTTACCTATGATGCGCGGGCACTGCCTCCTAATGCGCCAGCTTTATATAATTCCGATGGTGAACTAAATTGGGAAAACGGAACTTGGGATAATCCCCTTAGAAATCTTAATACGGAATTTGAATCTGCAACCAATGATTTAACAGCAAATACAACTCTTACATACGAACTGGCAAAAGGATTATCGGTAAAAAGTAACCTTGGATATACAATCTTGCATAATGATGAAACCCGAATCGTGCCATCCACAATTTATAATCCGGCAAATAATGTAAGCAGTGCAGGTTCTGCTATTTTTTTAAATAATACAGATCGCTCGTCATGGATTATAGAACCACAGATCAACTGGAAAAAAGATCTTGGTAAATCTAATCTCGACATTCTCTTGGGAGCCACATTTCAAAGCCAGGAGTCCCAATCACTTGTTCAGTCTGGAACAGGTTTCGCTTCCAACAATCTAATTTATAACCTTGCCGCCGCAAAGAATGTACGTGTGCTCACTAACGACCAGACTCAGTATAAATATCAGGCTATTTTCGGAAGGATAAATTACAACCTCAAAGAGCGGTATATCATCAATCTGACAGCAAGACGAGATGGATCCAGTCGTTTTGGTCCTGGAAATCAATTTGCTTATTTCGGGGCAGTAGGTCTGGCTTGGATTTTTTCAAATGAAAATTTACTAAAAGACAGCTCGTGGCTAAGTTTTGGTAAAATCCGTTCCAGTTATGGAACAACAGGAAATGATCAAATCGGTGATTATCAATTTCTAGATACCTATACCACCTCATCAGTGCTTTATGGTGGCAACACCGGACTTTCTCCCTCAAGATTGTATAATGCAGATTTTGGATGGGAAACAAATAAAAAATTTGAAGCAGCGCTCGAGCTTGGTTTTTTTCAGGATCGCATATTTGTAACAGGAGCTTGGTATCAAAATCGATCGTCCAATCAGCTGGTGGGCCTATCCTTGCCGGGCACAACAGGTTTTACAAGCATACAGTCCAATCTTGACGCTGTTGTAGAAAACAGCGGACTGGAATTTACACTTCGTACCAGTAATTTTGTAAAAGGAAATTTTACCTGGATAACAAATCTAAACTTAACGTTTGCCAACAATAAATTGGTGCGTTTTCCAGGTCTGGAAAGCTCAGCTTACAGCCAGCAGTACCGGATTGGAAAACCTTTAAATATCGCACTGCTCTACGACCTCAAAGGTGTTAATCCGCAGACAGGCTTATATGAATTCGATGATTTAAATGGCGATGGCAGTATTACATTTCCCGAAGATAGACAGGCAATGGCCGATCTGAATCCGAAATATTTCGGAGGAATTCAAAATCAGCTGACTTATAAAGGAATCACTTTAGATTTTTTATTTCAGTTGGTAAAACAGAAAAACAGAACTTATCCAATGGGACCTGCCGGAATGATGTCCAATCAGCAGCAAAGAATAGCCAGCAGCTGGAGGGAACAGAACGATATTGCGCCATATCAGATCTACACTACCGGGTATAACGATGATGCTATGACAGCCAGTTATTTACTTGATGAAAGCACGGGATCCGTTACCGATGCTTCATTCATTCGGTTGAAAAATATATCTCTTTCCTACAACCTGCCTCTTTCGTTAAAAGAAACCCAGTGTAAAATTATGCTGCAGGGCCAGAACCTTTTGACATTCACTAAATATAAGGATGGGGATCCGGAATTTTTAAGTTACGGTTTTCTGCCGCCACTAAAAGTTATAACAGCAGGAATACAATTAATATTTTAAATCAATTAATATGAAAACACTTTTTAACACATCGATCAATGCCTTGTGCCATATTATTATAATTTCGATGTTCTCCTGTGATTCGTTTGTAGAAGTTGATCTGCCAAAATCCCAGCTGACCACACCAACTGTTTTTGAAGACTATAATACTGCCAGTTCAGCACTTTTAAATATTTACTCCAATATTAGGGATGCGGGAATTTTCACTGGAACAGCTGTAGGGATTTCAAATCAGCTTGGCAACTATGCAGATGAAATTAAAAGCAGTGAAAGTCCAACCAATTCCAGTTTAAGTTTTTATAAAAATACACTTTTGCCTGCCAACACTGTTATCAGTGGGTACTGGAACGCCGCTTATAATCAAATTTATGCTGCAAATGGGATAATCGAAGGCTCAGCTGCAAGCAGCAATCTTACCCTTGAGCAGAAGAATCAGCTTCAGGGAGAAGCATTGTTTATCAGGGCACTGGTTCATTTCTATCTTACAAACCTTTTTGGAGATATACCCTATATTACTAGCACTGATTATAAAGAAAACAGCACTGTTAGCAGAAAACCTGTTGCGGAGATATATAGAAAGCTTACAACAGATCTTGAAAATGCTATTCTTTTACTGCCTGTTCAGTATCAGGGTCAGGAAAGAGTGCGTCCTAATGTTTTAACTGCAAAAGCTCTTCTTGCCAGAGTCTATTTGTATTCAAAAGCTTATCCGGAAGCGGCAAATGCCTCCTCTGCTGTACTTAACAGAGAAGAACTTTATCATCTGGAAAGTCCCGACCGTGCATTTTTATTGAATTCAAATGAAACTATATGGCAGCTACAGGCCGGAGCTGGAGGCAGAAATACAGCAGAAGCTGCCACTTTTACTTTTATTTCGATTCCTCCCCCTCGTGTTTCGCTCAGCAATTTTCTGGTGGATTCATTTGGGGCTGGTGATCTGCGCAGGTCCCTATGGATAAAAGCAGTTACAAAAAATACTTCGACATTTTACCACGCATATAAATACAAAGAAAACAACTCAACAGCAGTTTCAAAAGAATATGCAATAATGTTTCGATTAGCCGAGCAGTATCTGATCAGAGCAGAGGCCAGGGCCTATCAGGGAGATCTCATTGGTGCCAAGGAAGATTTAAATAAAGTAAGGCATCGCGCAGGCCTATCAGACACTTCAGCCACAACGCAGCAGGAAATTTTGGACGCTATAATTATTGAGAGAAAATGGGAACTTTTTACTGAGTACGGGCATCGTTTTTTTGATCTTAAAAGGACGGCTAAATTAGACATTGTACTCAGTGGAATTAAGCCTGGCTGGAATACACCTGATGATTTATTACCTATTCCTCAAAGTGAGTTTAGTGCAAATCCTTTTCTTGGTTCTCAAAATCCGGGATATTAAATTTATAATTATGTTTTTCAATATAATAAAGAAGCATCTGAGAACCATGAGGTTCTGTGAAATGCAATGCCCACTATATTTAGTTTTATTATTTATTTTGCCATTAGTAGCCTGTCCCTTATGGGGGCAGGTGGTGCAAAAAAAAGTCTTGTCACCTGATGAGTACCATTTTTGGGGAGAAGTTCGTTTAGAGAAAATAAGCCATGATGAGAAATGGGCAGTATACAATATGGAGTATACCAGCGGAAACGATACTTTATTTGTTCAGAATATCGAAAAAAATACTACATATGCTTTTCCGGGCGGCGAAAACGGCAGCTTTGCGCCTAATGATATATTCGTTTGCCGTTCAGGAGATAACCTACATATTCTTAATTTGAAAACCTCAAAAAAAGAAACAGTACCCAATGTGATGCAGTATTCATTAAGTGAAACAGGGTATTTAATTTATTTGCGAACCAATAAGAATAATAAAAAAACCCTTGAAATCAGATCGATGCAAAGCGGAAGCATCAAAAAGATCAATGATGTAACTAGTTATCTGATGAGTCCTGATGGTAAAAATTTGGTCTATACAACCTTATTGGATAACAGGAATGCTATTGCTTTAATTAGTATTAAAAAACCGGAAAACATAAAATGGTTTCAGCAGGACAGCAGGGAAAAATTCATAGGTTTGACATGGCAGAAAGAAGGGAATGCGCTGGCCTTTATAAAGCAGTATGATGATTCCAAAGAAAATATTTTGTTTCTGTACAACCTATTGAATCATGAATTATATAATCTTAGCGCATCTGATATAAATTTCCCGGAAAATTGGTCCATAGTAAATGACACTTTTCGAAAAATTCTAATATCTGAAGACCTGCAGAAAGTTTTTTTTGCTGTTGTTACCCCATCTGCTTTAATACAGCAGGAATCAAATATTGAGATATGGAATGCAAATGATAAGTGGATATATCCAGTTGATAAATTTCAGGGCAGTATTGAAAAGAAATCAAAATTAGGTTTATGGCAGCCTACAGAAAGCAAAGTAAATATTATTACCTCAAATGAGTTATCAAGTGTTATGCTTACCGCCGATATGAAGTATGCTATATTATCAAATCCCAAAGAGTATGAACCCCAATTTGAAATAGAAGGTCCGAGAGATTATTACATCTTAAACTTGAAAACTTTCGAGAAAAAATTAATTCTGGAAAAACATCCCTATGATTTAGAGGCATTGAACCCTTCGCCCACAGGAAAATACCTGGCGTACTTTAAAGAAAATAACTGGTGGGTTTATAATCCGGCCACTGATGCCCATACAAATATTACTGGCTCGACGGGCATTAAATTCAAGGGGAAAAAGCAGGAACTTGTTCCGGAATCAGTCTATGGAAATCCAGGGTGGACACAAAAAGACAATGAGATTATCCTATACGACCAATACGATATTTGGGCCATTACCCCTAATGGAAGTAATTTTAGAAGATTAACTAAAGGAAGGGAGCAGCAAATACAATACAGAATTATTAATCCGTCTGTCAATTATAGAAAACTCGTATATGACGGACCCGTTGTAGAGACCTTTGACCTGAACAAAAAAATATTTCTAAGGGCAAAGGGAAATGACGGTAAGATGGGCTGTTTTAGATGGGATAAATCTTCCTTTGAAAAAAGAATAGTCTATTTAGACAGTTATATTGATCAGTTTAAATACAGTGAGAAAAGAAATAAAATTTTCTATCGAGAGCAAAAATTTGATATGCCTCCACAACTCGTCAGCAGTAATAATTCATCGCTGTCGGTTAGTTTTTTTAAAAGCAATCCCCAGCATGAAAAATACTATTGGGGAAAATCCGAACTGATTAATTTTAAAAATTCAAGATATCAGAATTTAAAAGCTGTTCTATTATATCCTGCTGCTTACGATCCCAAAAAAAAATATCCAATGATTGTTAATATTTATCAGGGTAAAGCCGATGAGTTGCATCTATATCAAAACCCTACCTTTGCAAACGAAGGAGGATTTAATGTTACTTTAATGACATTGGAAGGATATTTTGTGCTTCTTCCTGATATCAGCCTTATTTACCAGAGCCCAGGTATTTCTGCTGCTGACTGTGTGGTTTCTGCAACAACGGCAGTAATAAAAAAAGGGATTGTAAATTCTGCAAAAATAGGGCTTATGGGACATTCTTTCGGCGGATATGAGACCGCTTTTACTATTACACAGACCCCTATGTTTGCTGCTGCAATTGCCAGTGGGGCGATAACGGACCTGATAAGCCTTTATTATTCTGTCGGCAGATCTGGAAATCCGGAAATGTGGCGCTTTGAGAGCGAACAATGGAATATGGGTGGATCTCCACATGATATACCATCAAGCTATCATGCTAATTCACCTCTTCCAAATGCTGTAAATATTCAATCACCTCTACTGCTGTGGAGTGGTAAAAATGACAAGCAGGTAGACATACACCAGAGTTTAGAATTTTACCTGGCAATGCGCCGATTAAAGAAAAAAAGCATCATGCTTTTATATGCTGATGAAGGTCATGTTTTTACAAAACCAGACAATCAAAAAGACATTACGATACGCATGATGGAATGGTTTAATTACTTCTTGAAGGATGATCATTCCTATTCTTGGATTAACAAAGGAGTACAATAGAAATTTAAATAGGAATGCAGTCCCAAATGGGACTGCATTCTTCCATGAAAACGAAAATTACTGACCATTTACAACACGATATAAAGGTTGAACACAATTGTTTTGGTCATCTTTTTCATAAGCAACAGGACCTGATGTTACGTTAAGACGACATAGCTGCGGCTTTTGAATGTTAGAGCAATCTATTGGTTCTTCTTCAGTACAGTCTCCATTTGAATCAGGAAAGTATCCTGGTCGGATGGCAAGGGTATCTGCTTTTGGCGAACTCTGCATGGAGGTAGTTGCAAAAGCGCCTGCCATTGCCAATAATACGGCAGCCACAGGCATTCCATTTTTTAAAAATAAACTTTTCATAATATTAAAATTTAAAATTATAATTTGATCTACTTTTTCTACAGGTTTCGATCTGTTTCCTGTCAACAGCGCTGGTAAATTTTTAATTATTGAATTTCATTCTTAATTATTTTTTTTAGTTCATAAACCACAAGATCATTCCCAATTATAGCATACAAATGCGTATCAGTTGCTGCAAAAGAATTAAGGACTTTGCTCGAAGTATGGAAGATAGGAAAACTGAGCAGATATGTATTGTTTTTTAGATTGTATACGTCTATAATAAAGGATTTATCCCATAACTTTTTATTCTCATACCTGCCCTTTACCCTGGAATGCACGAAGAGCAGATTGCCGACTACTGCGGCATTAGCATTTACTACGAATGATGGCGTGGACATTGCATATTGTTTTCCATCCCTGAGGAGTGAAACCTTTAAATTTGGATGGCTTATAGTATCAATGGTATGTCCTCTGGTGATAAGTTTTCCGTTTTTTTCAGCGGTCATAAATTCATTGCGGTAATAGTATAGGTAGACAATTTTCTTTGCCGCTTCACTGTACAGAAGCGTTCCATCAGTATCAAAAATGCCATCATTGCGGCTCTGCAGAAGTTCTCTGCTATATGTTGTTTTTTGTTCGGCGTCAGCATTATAAATCCCCAAAACATTTGCCAGTTTTTTTGAATTGTTTGATCTGAATACCGCCATGCTGCTGTCAATTGGGACTATCCTTGTAAAGTAAGGAACTGAGTTTAATTCTCTAGTGATGGTCCAGTTTTTCATATCTCCTCTAAGGAGCACAG
Organism: Flavobacterium sp.; assembly: GCA_023251135.1. GTDB lineage: Bacteria > Bacteroidota > Bacteroidia > Flavobacteriales > Flavobacteriaceae > Flavobacterium. The sequence continues at coordinate 127,207 of JAHEZJ010000004.1, forward strand.
GAACATTCCCATCCGATAAATAAAAATAGGGTTCTCTGACACTTATCGTAATTGATTGGAAGGGGATTTTTTTTACATCGAAATACAGTTTATCTAATTTTTTGTTCTTTAGATTTTGGTCCATTGAAAGTACATACATTGGATATTGATAGTTTCCAAGATAGATCCTGTTATTTGCAAAACCGGCAATATAATATGAATGATGTTTTAAATCTATTGTATTTGAAAACTCAGCTGGATGATTTGGATATGTTCTTATAAAAGGGTTGTTATGATGTATGATATTTTCAGAGGAAAGAAATAAAATAAACACAATCAGTATACTGCCAACAATAATTCCAATTGTTAATTTAACCGTTCTGGTGCCTGTTGTAGATGCAGTAGCATTAATGTTGGTTTGTTTTTCTAGCACAATTGCAAAAAGGGCCAGGACAATAAATATACAATTGAAAATCAAGTGCATATTCCAGCTCATTTTCTCTAAAATCCCTCCGCAGGAACAGGGAATAAAAGAACTGAAATTTAGAATTATAAAAATATAAGCAGAAAACATTGTCATCAAACCCATTGCAGCATACAAACCTATTGATTGCAATTTGGGTACTAGCAGTGCTGCAGCGATTAATAGTTCAATACTAATTACCAGCCACGAAATCCACGAGGCATATATACTTAATAATGGAGACTGACCAAGCTGCACTTCAAAATTCTCAAAATTCAATAATTTACTTACTGCTGCATAAACAAAAAGAATTGTATACAAGAGACAAATGATCTCCGCAATTACTTTTTTACTATGTAAATTTAATTTTTTCATCTTTACAGATTTTGAAAATCATTCCTGTTTCAAATTCTAGAAAGGATATCTTAACTTGAAGTTTTACTAATTAGAATTTGATAAGACAAAATTACAGTGACCTCTGCAATAAACTGTTACCGAAAACAAGCCAAGATTTTTCAAAAACAATCAATTATAGTTAAAAAAATAAAAAAAGACATTACTAAACTATTTTGTTTAGCAATGCCTTGATTAAATAATGCAATTCAAAGAAAATTACTTACCCGTTTCACTCAACGTGTTTAGTTTTTCACTAAGTTCAATCAGTCCGGCTTTTTGTAAACATTCATCTCCAAAGAATCTTAAATCCTGAAGATTTTCATCTGGGATACTCATCAAGAGAATTGAGGGTTTGTCATTATCCTTAGCAGATAATCCACGTTCAATAACATGGTTTAATAATAATACATTTTTTCGTGAAATTTTCAAATCAATCTTCACTACATCATTCATGCCTGGGATACTAAGTACAGTATCAAAAACCTTGGCCACATCATTTGTTGTCATAATCTTCACGGTTTTAATTAATAATTTATTTCTACAAAGGTATAAAGCCAGTCTTAAAGTGTCATGGACATAATATGTCCATCATAGGTAAAATCCATTTCGCTTACTTAATTTTGTCTCTGAAATAAAAAGGAAAGGTTAAAATTGAGCAACCAAAAACCTTCCCTAAAACAGTCAGGATTTTGCTGTTTTAAAATTGGTTTATTGCTTTGAAAGAGCACGTTTTTCAATCTAAGATTCGGACCACAAATTGGCACAATTGCTACCCAGTTATAATAGTTCTGAATTTTATGCAGTGTGCACTTTCCTTGAGTTCTAAAATAAAATGAAACAGATTTTATAAAAAGATATTGAAATTTTAATGACTTAATGAATACAGCATTGAATTTACGGAATACCACAATAAGTACAGCAAATAGTATAAAAGAAGTCTGTAAAAGAGAAATTTAAGTTTTGAGTATTTTGGAAACATAGGAATATCCGAAAGACATTTAAACTATCAGCAGGATTGCAACGTTCCTGCAATCGGCAAGATGTCCTGTTGTTAAACAACAGCCTTCTTGCTGCTCTACACTCGGGACTCGTTAGCAGTGATACTGGAAGAATAAAAAGAGCTTGATAATAATGAAAAAGAGAGATGATGAAAAGAGAAAATTCAAACAGAACACGCATTGTCGGGTTACGGTTTACACCCGAAGAGTATGAAAAAATTGAGAAAAAATGGAAAGCGAGTACTTGCCGCAAGCTTAGCGATTACATTCGCAGGCACCTATTTGGCAAATCTATAAACACCACTTACAGGAATCAGTCTTTGGATGATATGATCCATGAAATGACCCAGTTGTTCAGGCAATTAAATGGGATTGGAAACAACTTCAATCAGGCAGTAAAAAAACTGCATACACTAAATCAGATTCCGGAATTCAAGGTATGGATTATAAGCGCTGAACTGGATAAAAAAATCCTTTTTGACAAGATGGATGAAATCAAAAATTACATCCAGAAAATCTCGGAAAGATGGTTGCGATCATAAAGACCGGACATTCCCTTCATAAGGTTTTTTATTACAATGAAAACAAAGTAAAAGAGCGTGTGGCAGAATGTATAGGCGCCGGAAATTATCCGATTGATGTTGATAAAATGGGACCTACTGTAAAACTGAACCGATTTTTAAAACAGCTGCAACTAAATGAAAATGTAAAGCGAAACAGTGTTCATATTTCGATCAACTTTGATCCGTCAGAAAATTATTCCAAGGAAAAATTAATGGCTATCGCTGATTCGTATATGGAAAAAATCGGTTTTGGTGAGCAGCCTTATCTCGTATATCAGCATCACGATTCCGGGCATGCGCACATCCATCTGGTCTCCATAAATGTTCAGAGGGATGGTACACGAATTGATATGCAAAATATTGGTAAAAACCGATCTGAACCGGCAAGAAAAGAAATCGAAGAACGCTTTGGACTTGTTAAGGCTCAAGGGAATAAAAATAGTCCGGATTTTCACCTGAAGCCAATCATTTCAGGAAAGGTTCAATACGGTAGAAGCGAATCAAAAAAGGCTATTACAAATGTACTGGATCAGGTGCTTTCATCGTACAAATATACCAGCCTTCCACAGCTCAATGCCGTACTCAAACAATACAATGTTTTAGCAGACCCAGGGAATGAAGATTCAAGAATGTTTAAGGCAAAAGGATTAATGTACAGATACTCGATGAAAATGGAAAACCTATTGGTGTACCCATAAAAGCCAGTCTTTTTTACAACAAGCCTACACTGAAATTTTTAGAAGAAAAATTCGCATCCAATACCAAAAATCAAGTCTCAGATATAAGAAGGGTGAAAAACGCCATTGATATGGCATTTTTAAGAACAAAAATATCAATAAGAGAATTAGTTCAACTACTGGAAAAAGAGGGTATCAATACTGTTTTTAGAAAAAACGCAGAAGGTTTACTTTACGGTATTACCTACGTTGACCATACCACAAAATGTGTTTTTAATGGAAGTACACTCGGTAAACAATATAGTGCCAAAGCAATACAGGAAAGATGTACGTCAATTAATCAGGAAGAACAAAAAATGCCAAATTTGGTTGGTGAAAAATTACACGAAATCAAATTTGAAACACCGAAATCGGAAATAGTTGCAGCACTGTTTGGAGATGATTTCAGGGATAACAAGTATGTAGGATCCAGTACTATAATGGGCCAATTAGCAGAGATGCTCACACAAGCTGAACAGACATCTAATTACCTTCCATACGAGCTGAAAAACAAAAAGAAAAAAAGAAGAGGACAGTCTAATAATCGATAAAACTTAAAATTATGGCTATGCAGACAGGAGAAAACGAACAGGCACTGAGAAAGATCTTGGATATGACAAGACTCATCAGTATTATTATTTTAGTAATCCATTTTTATTATTACTGTTATGCAGCGTTTCGGGAGTGGCATCTGGTCAGTGGGTTCAGTGATAAAATTATAGGTAATATTTACAATACAGGACTATTTAGTAATTTTCATAAGTCCAAACTCTTTGCACTGGGATTTTTAATAATCTCACTGCTTGGAGTTAAAGGGAGAAAAGATGAAAAACTGAATTACAAAACAGCTTTTGCTTATATAATTACCGGGATTCTGATTTACTTTATAAGTTATCTTTCACTATACCTGAAAATAGAATTAATGTTGGCAGCTATTGTCTACATGGCCATAACTTCCAGTGGCTTTCTTCTGATGCTTTCCGGCGGTACATTATTATCGCGTATTATAAAAAACAGGTTAAACAGCAAGGATATTTTTAACAACGAAAATGAAACTTTCCCCCAGGAAGAAAGGTTCTTGGAAAATGAATATTCCATCAACCTTCCCGCTCGATACCATTTAAAGGATAAGATAAGGGACAGTTGGATAAACATTATTAATCCTTTTCGGGGACTGCTGGTTTCCGGCACACCAGGATCTGGGAAATCTTATTTCGTCATACGCCATGTCATTACCCAGCACATCCGTAAACAATTCACCATGTTTGTCTATGATTTCAAGTTTGATGATCTGACCAGAATTGTCTATAATACCTGGCTTAAATACAAGCATCTCTATCCGGTTTTGCCTCAGTTCTATGTCATTAATTTTGATGACCTGACCCGGACAAATCGTTGTAATCCTTTAGAGCCATCTGGTATGAGTGACATTACGGATGCTTCAGAATCAGCGCGTACTATTTTGCTCGGACTCAACAGGGAATGGATCAAAAGACAGGGCGATTTTTTTGTAGAATCTCCGATTAATTTTCTATCAGCTATAATATGGTATTTACGAAAATACAAAGACGGCGAATTCTGTACGCTTCCCCATGTAATTGAACTAATGCAGGAAGATTACGATAGTCTCTTTACCCTGCTCAGAACCGAAAAAGAAATAGAAGTACTTATTAATCCTTTTGTGAATGCCTACCTAAATAATGTTATGGACCAGTTGGAGGGGCAAATTGCTTCGGCAAAAATTGCCATGGCACGGCTTTCCTCTCCACAATTGTATTATGTTTTATCTGGTAGCGATTTTACATTGGATATCAATAATCCGGATGAACCGAAGATTGTCTGCATGGGCAATAATCCGCAGAAAATCCAGATATATGGAGCTGTATTATCATTATATGTTAACCGATTGGTAAAACAAGTGAACAAAAAAAACAAGCAGAAAAGCAGTCTGATATTCGATGAATTTCCAACTATCTACCTCAACAATATGGACAGTTTGATCGCTACTGCTAGAAGCAACAAAGTAGCAACTTGTCTGGGTATCCAAGATTTTAGCCAGCTGCGTAAAGATTATGGACGAGAACAGGCGGATGTTATTATGAATATTGTTGGGAACGTAGTCAGCGGACAGGTTACAGGTGATACAGCTAAACAATTATCAGAGCGTTTTGGAAAAATTATGCAGGATAGGGAAAGCCTTTCCATCAATAGCGGAGATACTTCTATAAGCCGGTCCAAACAATTGGAATCTGCTGTACCTCCGTCCAAAATTTCCGGACTTAGTTCCGGTGAGTTTGTTGGTATGGTAGCCGATGATCCTGATTGTAAAATAGAACTTAAAACCTTTCATTCTGAAATAGTAAATGACCATGAAGCATTGAAAAAAGAAAAGGATGATTACATCGATATCCCTGTCATTCGAAAAGTCGACAATTCAATGGTGCTGCGCAATTATCTGCAAATAAAAAAAGACATCAAGGATATCATTTATGCTGAAAAAGAACGACTATTAAATGATCCTGAATTGATGAATTTAGTGATTAAGAAGTGATAAAAATTAAACTTAGAAATAATGACACAGAAACAATTTACCGATATTATTCAATTAATAAAGCAATCCAGATCAAATGCTATTACAGTAGTTAATACTGAAATGATTAATCTTTACTGGAATATTGGGCAGTACATTCACAATCGTATTGAAACAGCAGATTGGGGAAAATCAGTTGTAAAAGAACTGGCTGATTTTTTACAGAAAAGTGAACCTGATTTAAAAGGATTTTCGGACAAGAATCTTTGGAGAATGAAACAGTTTTATCAAACATACAAAGCTTTTCCAAAACTCTCAGCACTGCTGAGAGAAATCAGCTGGACTAACAATCTTATCATTTTAAGCAGGACCAAATCAATCGAAGAACAGGAATTTTATTTGCGGCTTTCAAGTCAGGAGAAATTTAGTTCAAGAGAATTAGAAAGGCAGATAAACAGTGGCGTTTTTGAAAGAACAATTATTGGAAATTCAAAAGTCTCATCAATGATGAGAGAATTACATCCCGATATCAAAAATACTTTTAAGGACAGCTATATATTTGATTTTTTAAACCTTTCTGAATCCTATAGCGAGAGTGATTTACAAAAGGGATTGATCAATCAAATGAAAAATTTTATACTTGAGTTAGGCAAAGATTTTTTATTTATAGAAGAAGAATATAAAGTTCAGGTAGGTCATAGTGATTTTTATATTGATCTGGTTTTTTATCATAGAGGCTTACAGTGTTTGGTAGCATTTGAATTAAAATCAGATAAGTTTAAACCTGAACATCTCGGACAGTTGAATTTTTATCTCGAAGCATTGGATCGGGATGTGAAAAAGCAGAATGAAAACCCAAGTATTGGTATTTTATTATGCAAAGATCAGGATCATACCGTTGTAGAATACGCTTTAAGCAGAAGTCTATCTCCAACGATGGTTGCGGAATATAAAATTCAACTGCCAGACAAAAAACTATTAACACAAAAGCTGACCGATCTTTAATTAATTTTTAACAACCGTATTATAAACTGCTATAATTCAAACTCATAATACTCTCCCTCTGTAAGATAATGGACATCAAAATTCCATTTTTCAAAAACACTATCTTCATCTGATTTAAATATTCCACGCAGTATTTCATTATCGTATGTAAAATAGAATTTATAATGTGAGTTTATGGACCTATTTTTATTTCTTATTATCCTTGCCATTGATTCTTTAGTAGGTAAATAATCTTTGTTAATTCCATTAACACTCATTAAATAATTCTCGCAGTCAATAAGATCATAAAGTTCATTAGAGTTATTTGCCTTACTTCCATGATGGGTTACTTTAACCAAATTACATTTAATTTTATTATTTTTAGAATACCCCATTGTTTTTAGACTCCTTACTACATCTGAAGGATGTGAATCCGCAAGCCACAAAATTTTCTTTCCTTTAAAAATAGTCAAGACACTAATACTACTACCATTTTCAACAGATGTATCTTCAGTCCAAAAATCAAGATTAAAATCGTCTAACCTCATATTATAGTCATATTCTTTAGGTTTCTTGGCCTCACTGATTTCGCTAGATTCATTTTTTTGAAGTGGAACTATTGGTAAACGATACTTCTCCCGAAGTTTATTAATTTTTCCAACTGATGGTGTGAGCACCTTAAATTCCATGCCAAAAATAATGGGAAGGGTAATTTCAGATGTTATGTCAAAGTTTTTAATTTTTCCTTTCTGATTCAAATAATTATAGAGTTGGTCACCCTGATCAATACTTTTTATTTCACTAATTTTTTTTTCATCAGAAACGACTTTTAAAGCAGGATATATTCTCGGGGGGTTATAATACCATTCTTGAACAATATCAGTAAATTCTCCTCTTTTAATTGTAGTAAGATATTTTATTACGCCTCCAATATGATCATCATGAATATGAGAAATGAGCCACATATCAATGATTTCTTTATTGGTAATAAGTTCTTTGATTTCATTAGAGAGAATATGGTTAAAGGTTCGTTCATATCCAGAGTCAATAAAAATATTATGATTTTGGTTATCATCTCCTTTAAAAGTAATTCGTGAAGCATCTCCGCACTCTGCTTGGTAAAAATATATTTTCATTTTAGTCTCTTTCATACATTAGCATTTCTCCTTTAACAGTACCGTTTTCAAGTGAGAAAACACCGCATGGAACTCCGAAATCATAATCCTGATTTCCCAAATCCGAAATTTTTTCGCCAAGTATGGTCCAGATTATTTCAAGATTGTTTTTACTTAGAAATTCAACAAGTTTATCTTTGCGAATCAGAACCCCTTTAGGATTGATGTTTGTCACAACTAAATCTCCATTTGAATCTATAAAATCTCCATCGTTGGATGCGTACTGCAATCCTAATCCTTCAAATAAAGTTTGACATGGAATGTTGTATTCAAAATTTGCATCAGATTTATCATTTTCCATGCTTCCTTTTGCTGATGTTGTAGCAACAATAACTTTATAGTCAGTGTCCCGAATAAATTCCCATTTAGGCTCTTGTCCTTCATCAAAATAAGCTGGCGACCAAAACTTTTCTCGATTGATTAAACGGCTTATTGTACCATGATTTTCAGGCATCCAAAGTCCGAAAAAATTTTTATCCGACAAGTATGTTACGATTTCTCGTTTATCTTTCTTTTTTACCAAATATGCCTGAATCAAATATTCTATATGTTTGTGGGGAGAAAAATATTTATCTTCTCCTAGGCTCTTGGGTTGTCTCCATCCAATATAATGCTCTAAATGTAACCACTCAACACCCTCAGGATCTTTTTTGACAATGACATCTTTACCCATTGGCAAGTCTTCAATTTGGAATGCCCATATATTAGAAGGAACGTTCCAATGCGTGTATGTAGGTTCTCCCCACCACTTTTTCTCATTGTAAATAATCCCAAGGTCATCTTCTATATTATCCTCATTGATGTTTAAGCTTGTATAAGCAGGATCTATATTTCGGATATAAAGCTGCCAGGCTCCGTTATAATAATTAGGTTTTCTAGAACCCCATCTTTTTTTCATTTCATAATTATCCACTATAATTGAAAGAATTTCATAAAAAGCAATCCATTGGTATTTTTTACCAATACGTTCAACTTTATTGTTATGTCGATTATTATAACTACCGGCTCCAGAGTCAAACTCACCATGTAAATCTTTTTTATAGCCTAGCTTAAATACTCGTTGCACAATCCAATATTTGATAGGAGCTGTAGAAAATAAAGACATGTTCCTATACTTTATTTTTATTTTAATTTGCATGTATGGAATTCCTATTCTATCTAACCATATTCTTTGTTCTGTAGCAAAAGTACCAAGGGCATTCTCTTGAAAATCTTCCAAAAATTTAATTTTTTCAGCTAATTCTTTTTCACTTTCAGAAAATTCAGAAGTAAAATTTCTATCGCGTTTTTCACTACAGAAAAAAATTAATTCGATATTTTGTGAAATCATTTTAAGTATTTTTTTTTCACTTTTATTTAGCGATTTAGAAAAATTTTTCATTTCTTCATCTGCATTCTTTTTTAAAGGGGAAAATGAACTTAAAGCTGTATTCACAATTTTATTACCGAAATCACCGCTTATCACTGAATGATAAATTTGATTAAAAGAATTCTTGTACTGGATTTTTTCAGTCTTCTTATTGTACGGAATCTCATATTTTTGAGTTTCTTTCTTGGTTGGGAAAAATGGAACATTACTCTGATACGGCGGACGTACTAATGTCATATCAAAATTTAAGTTTGTTTTTCTATAAAAAGCATACTCACATATGTTTCTTGCATAATCAAGGAGTAATATATTTCTGGGCGGTTTGCCATTTTTAAAAATAGAAGAATAGGTATATTTTGATATTTCTGAAATCGATTCCTTTTGCGCCGTCCGGAGTATACAGCCGTAAGCAACAGCATAAAGTCTTTCCAGTATATACATATCGTTAGTTCGCCTAAATACTTTTAATGTAGAAATTAATGCTTGCGGTTGATTCTCTAGAAGATTGACCATGGCCTTCGTTGTTTTATCGCGAAGTTCCACACAGGTACTTGCTAAAACCCAGGATAAGCTTTGAGCTGTAAGTCGTGTTGTTTCATAATCCAAATTTGGAGAAATATTTTTTGTCCAAGCCCAGTCAATTAAGCGTCTAATAGGAAAAGCACTACCATAATCGTCATTACCTCCGAAACCCAAAAGATATGATTGCCAGAAACTATCCCGTTCTGACATTGTATACTTTTTTAGACCATGGTGCAAGCGGTCACTATTTAATGGATGCCCAGGGATGGCAGTGAACTCTAGTAATTTATGAATCCAATCATCATTATCTACCAAAAAATCGTCACTTGATAACCAATAGTTTAATTTTTCAGAATTAATACTATCAATTGCTCTCCAAGTGAGACTTTTAAGAAAATAATTACTTATCATGTGGGTATGATTACGATAAGTATCAAGTTGTTTTTCTTCATCAATCATCCAGTTAAAAACTTCAAAAATCTCAATTTCATATTTTTCGGGGAGTAAAACTGCTATAGCCTCGATGATTCCATTATTATAGTACTTATCAAATAGTATGGCAAGAGGAGTATTTTTTTCAAATGCTGGAACTATTTGTTCTTTTGATTTGTAAGGTTTTAATAATTCTTCCGCAATATAAAAATCTCCAAATCTTTCATAGGCAAAATAGATTGTCTCTTCATGTTTATCTCTTACAGAGTTATAATTCATATTCTTTGTAAGTACATTTTCTTGGATTAAATCATGTAATAAATTAGGAAACCTTGAAAATTCTTTATCAAAAAATTCTACAGCTTCTTGTAAGAAGAGAATTCTTTTTCCTTTTTCAAAACACAGGGCAGCTATTTTGTTAATCGCTTCTCTAACAAGAGTTGTACGGTTAGCATATTCAATTTTTGCTAGTAATTTGATATTTATTGATGTAATATACATATCAAATACCTCTTTTATTCCATGAAATCCTAACGGAAAAGCTTTATCTGCTGACTCTTTTACGCCAATACAGACTAGCTGTAGAAACAGAGGATTGGTAAATTCTGGAGCAAGAATTGGAAATGTTGGCTGTTTGAGCCCAAAGAAGTTGCAAAATAATTTTAAGGCTGCATATTCATTACCTCTAAAACCCTCATGTGTTAGAAATGTTATTTCTTCGTTTTTACGAGTACTTTCCGGTATTACAAATTTAAAATAGGTTGAGCGGACTGTTAATACAAGTCCTATAAAAGGGTAGGTAGAAATTTCTTTTATAAATCCTGCAAGATTATCTGTCCATAAATCAGATGTTTTACTTTCGTTCACAGCATCAATAAGGATAAGAACTCGGGAATTTATCTGAGCACCGATATCATTAAGACTGGTTAAAAAATCTTTAAAACTGCACTGAAGATCAAGCTTTTCAAGAATATTCGCAGATATGCTTTTAGTACTAGTAAAATTCTGTCCCAGTAATAGAATTGTTGGGATATCTTTTTTTATCCTCTCATTTGCTACATCTCCCAATAGATGCGATTTACCACAACCTGCTTCACCTTTTATAATAAGAAAAGGGTTGTTTGCAAGTCTGATATCGATATCATTCTCTAACCGTCCTAAAAAAGTATTATTATCCCTACGCATTTCCCACAGTCTTTCAATTTCAGCACTATATGGTTCTCGATAATTGTATTCTTTTTTTATATTTTTTATTTCACTTTCTTTTTGTCTTCTAAGTTGATACAACTGATCTGTTTTGTCATTTGTTAGTTCATTAAATGTATTGATTTCAATAAGAATCCATTCTGGATCAAAGATTTCATCTGCTTTGAATTCAATGTCCGATAGCCATTGTTTAACTTTCTGACGAAATGCTACAAGTTTTTTTTCTATTTCGCCTACATGCTCATTTTCAAATAGAGTATGGTAACTTTTTTCACTAATCCAGTCGTCGAAAATTTTGAATGTTCTTGATTTGAAATTCTGATCTTTTGAAATGTCATTAAATTTGAGTGCTATAGGTAATCTGAAATTTAGTTTTTCATTAAATCTAGGACCTAAATTTTCAATAGCTAATTCTACTTTTTGCTTGAAAAATGAAGGTGTCAACCCTTGTCCTCCCATAAATGAAAATGTGATCGGTGGAAAATAACAGTTATTAAGAAGTTCATTAAGAGTATCCAAATATTGACAATAAATAACTTTTCCCATATCCTCGGGTCTAAAACGAGTAAAAATCCCAAAAAGATATATTTCATCGTTTGCTTCTAGAAAAACTCCACTACCTGAAAAACCTTCTGTTGCCCATGAGTTATAATCTTCATGCAGCTGTAATTGAAATTTATGAACTTCCGTCATCTCTTGTTTCCAAGTCGGGAAAATCACATCTAATTCTTTACCCTGAGTAGCATTTGGAAATCCTTTAACAGCAAATTGATTAAAGGACTGTCTATGGTTTACACATAATATCTTAGGTATTAGCCCTATATAGGATTCTAATTCACTCTTATCAAAAACAAGTACAGCAACATCTTTATCAGCATCTTTAAAAACTAATCGGTTATCGATTGTTTTGGTTGTACTGTAATACGAGTTATTTTTGGAATTGTAAAAATCAATATTTATTTCTTCTAAAGGTTCTTGAAACCCATCTCCGTCTTGGAATAAGCAATGTGCAGCGGTCAAAATATATACCAAGTCCTTTAATTGGTCGTTATAATATACAATTCCTGATCCTATGCAGTTACCTGTTACTCTATTTGTAAGTCTTATTGTAAGATTAGATATAATTTTATCGTTAGTATTTTTCATTCTTAATTAACTTTTTAAATTTTACTGTCACTCTCTTAATGAATAATAAAAATCACTACAAATCATGGATTTCAAGACCATTTAAACCGTGTTCTAAAACCCCAAATAATGTTTGAGAATAATACTGGGAAGTTCCCTCTATAAGTTCCAATTCACTAACATTTAGGTTAACATCCGTTCTTATACTTGCCTGATGGTTAAAGCGATCGTTATAGGTTGCAAATTGTCTTAGTTGCATAGGCAAGACATCAGTTCCTTTAAACAATGTTTTTAAACGATTACAATACCCATAATCCAAATTAAAGGTTTTGACAGGCAGAACTACATTATGAAATGTTCCGGTATGTCTTACTTTGTTTAAGTCAATATGTGTTGACGAATACTTAATACCATCAAGATTTTCAGAAACCCATTGCAATAAAAGCTGTGGAATAATGTACTCAGGCTTAAATGTGTCTTCTGAATTTTTAACTTTAATTGAACAGCAAGCGACTAATGGCCAGGTTAAAACTTTATATAAAGAAGTATTTACATCTGTTCTTATGGTATCATTTTTTAAATTAGAATTATATATATCTGAAGTTAAATCTAGTAATCTAAGATCGCGCTGATTAACTAACCTTATAGCCTGAATTGAATCTATATTTGGTCTGCGCATTTCTTCCCAAGCTACATATATTGAATTTGCCGTGTAAAGTGATGGAAGCCCAGGAATACTAAATCTTTGTGATTTTACTATTCCACGCTTCTCAAATGGAATATGAAACAATTCGTCTTTGCTCAAAGGATAATTTCCACTAGTAGTTCTAATACGATAAAGATTATTTGCTGCCGGAAGTCTTGAATTCTTATCAAGATATTCAGTTATATTTATAGCTTTCATTGTATTCCTGAAAGTTATATAAGCCTGAGCCGGTTTACCTTTATAAAAATTATCAATTGTCCTGAGGAGCCCGTTAATTAGAACTCCAATCTTTTTTTTATATTCATTTACATCACGATAATTCAAGTCGGGATGTGACGATATGATTTCTGAGTTATCTACTAAGGTTTTAAAATCGATCAATTTTGAAGCGACTGCTTTCCTAAAACCTTCACTGTCATAATGAATTGGTACGTTGGTAATAGGATTATGCAATAAGGATAATAATTCCATAATAGTAAAATTTTATTTTTTTTGTAATGTAGCTAATCCCGAAACTTTACTTAAATCAAGAGAAAAATTATCAACCTTATGGTTTTTATATTCTAAATCAGTATAACCAAGAAGACCTGCAATTGTGTGAACAATAGGTTTACGTTTATTCGTATCATCTCTAATTTTACTATGATAAAAATGTTCTTTTATGCCTATAACGGTATTTACATAAAAATACATTGACCCCTTACCATCAGGATTCTTTGATAGATTACAATGTGTTTCAAATTCAGGACTTATTATTATCATTTCAAGTATAGAATAATCTGCTTTTCCCATATGAACAGACTGTGAATGTTCTGTAAAAATTTTACTTTTTGCTGGAATTTCATTTTTTAAGATCTTTTCCATTTCTGGGTTATGCATTAAAAAAAAGATTCCACATCTTTTTTCTTCCATAGTATCTTCATTAACAATTAGATCTGGTTTTTCATGAAGTAGCATTAATAAAGATAAAGCAAGCTTTTTGCAAATAAGTTCATCCGCAATTACTTTAATTTCCAAATTAATTTTACCAGCTATACTTACCAATATTTGAAATTCCTCATCGATAGTTCTGCATGATAAAAAAGGCAAACAATTCTCAAGTAGAGAGAAAATAAAATTTAAATCTTCATCTGATAATAGATCTTCAGATTGTTCTATTGCTAATCCTAGGATACTATATGAATATTTAGCTTTAAAACCGCTATAAATAATGATATTTAGAAATTCTTTAAAAAGCAACTTGCCCTTTTCTTTATTCTGCTTTTTACAAAATTCAACAAAAGATAAAAATTGCTGAATTATATTATTATGATTATCTGAATGAGAAAAATACTTTTGAAATAAAATTCTAAAATTCTCTACAACAGACTCATCTGAGGGATCATTGCTGATTACCTCTTCAATACCATCAAAATCTTCATCAACAAATGCATTTTCGATTAATTTTGTAGTCAAAATATTGGCTTCTTTTTTTGCTCCGGCAGATTTATACAGATTTATAGCTTTAGCTGTATTGCTTCTATAATTTTGGTTGTATTGTTTAATTTTAGCATAATAATTAGCACAATCTTCGTACGCCTGAGCTGCTTTTGTATTTTCTCCAAGTAATTCTAATATTTCTGCCTTTTCATTTAATGCATTAGCGATACCGTAATAATAATTTACTACGGAACATGCGGTAAAAGATTTTTCAGCATATTCAAGACCAATTTCTAAATTTCCATCCGCTGCTTCAACACTAGCCAAAATCCAATAAACCCGGCCTTCATCTTTTTTGATGTTATACTGAACAGTATAAACTAATGCCTCGTTATAAATCGCCTTGGCTCCTTCAATATTTTTCTCATCCCTTAAGATATTACCAAAATTAATTAAATTCAAAATTGCCCTGTCCTTCATCTCATATCTTTGATAAAGTTCTATTGCTTTTTTGCAATGTATTTTTGCTTTCTCAAATTTCTTCTTTTTTCGATAAATTGACGTTAGTGCATTTAAAACAATTACTTCAATAGAGAATTCAGTATCGTCACCTTTTATAATTTCCAATAATTGTAAACCATATTTTTCTGCATCATTATGATACAGATCATCATGAGCAAGACTTGAAACTAAATTAGCTAAACTGCTTATCATTCCTCTTCTGTCTCCAAGCTCTTCGAAAATTCCAAAAGCTTCCTTACTAACCATTGCAGCCTTCGTTGTTTCTGACATATCTACATAAATTTTGGCCAGAGTAACTAGTAATGGTGCTTTTACTTCTTTATTTTCTTCTTTCAGATCAGAAAAAATTTTATCAGCCATTTCAGTTGCTTCAGAAATACATCCCTGTTCTACTAAATCCGCTGCTTTAAATATCAATGCAGCTGCTAGCATTTTTTTATTTTTTACTTTTTCAAGATAAAAAATTGAATGATCTAATTCCGAACGTGATTCTTCCTTATTTCCAAGTAGATGATTTGCATGGCTTAAATGATAGTATAAATATCCTTTCTCAATATTTTTCTTAACCTTACTAAGAGTTCTTTTTATAACTTTTACAGCAAAAGGAAGTTCTCCCCAATCTAGTAATCTTGGAAAAACATCAAATAAATATTTATCCACTTTTTCGGGAGCTATGTCAATTAAGAGATAAGTTGCTTGTATTATTTCATTCTTGGATAAAAAGTAATCCCCAAGTTTTATCAAATAATGTTCAAGTAGTCCTTTATCTTTTATCTTATCTAAAACAAACTCTTTAAAGGTAGGATGAAAAATATGCAATAAGCCAGTTACACTATTGACCAATGTAGATAAATTTTCAATTACTTTAGAAAACTCCAACGGTGATGCAAACGAAAGAACTTCTGATAATTGAATAGTATTTATACTAAAATGAGGAGCTGAAATTAGTATTAAGATTTCTTGCTCAGATGTATTTAATTTGCTCCAAATTGCTTCTTGAAAAGCTATTAAACTTTTAGGCAATGAAATGACTTCAAAATTAGTTAAATAGAAGAGATATAAAGGATTACCTTTCGATGCTTTTCGAATTTTATTGAATTCTAAAGCACCAACTATCTTACCATGAGAGTTCAAAAAAGTTTTTATTTCCGAATCGGTAAAAGCTTCGCACTCATAAGTTACTACACCCGCTTGTGAAAAAAAAATTTTGTTTCGGGTTGCATACAAAAATTGATTATTGAATTTTTCCAGAGGTATAATTTTCGCTACGGTATCCGGCAGCTGCTCACAATCATCAATGATTATCGTAGCGCTCGTTTTTTGTAGACTACTTTGAAGCCATTCAACGGCTTGATCAACATCAACCACTTCAAGCAAGTCTTCGCCGTTTAGCTGGCGAATTTTGTTTATCAAATACGAAAAGATACTTATAGGAGATTTATCTTTAACAGAAATATAGATAACCTTTTCAAGGTCGTTTGCAAACTGATACAATATGGTTGTCTTTCCCATACCGGGCTCTCCGTAAAAGATCAATTGATTATGTTTTTCTAAAACATCTTGAATTTTTGAAACTTTGTCTTTTCTTTCAATAAGTTTTTTTTTTGATAGTCCCTCGGACAATGCTTCAAAATAAGGTGTGGAGTATAATTCCTGAAGCTTCTCCTGTTTTTGCTTATTGAGAAGTTCAAGCATTTCAGGAGAATTATTTATATGCAAGCCTCCCGCTACATTATATATAGTATGGGCGCTCTGTGAGGGTATATCAATTTTCATAAATTATTTCTGGTTGGGTTTATAATCTCCAGAGATATTTATAATATTTTTTTTGGCTTTCTGAACTCCAATATTAAAGCCGTTGGTATTACTAAATTCCATTGTGGACACCTGTGTTAGGACAGATTCATTTTCTTTAATCCATCCTTTAATCTCTGTAAACATTTCGTCATTATATTTTTCCCCTGTTACTGATTCAAATACATCTTCAATGTCTCTTTCTGGTTTTGAAGTATTTATTGATTCTTGGCTGCATATGGTTTCTAAATAGGTATCAACCTCCGTGTCATTTTTAAAGAATTTCCTAATTCTTTCTTTTAAGGACGAAAAATCAATTGTGTTTTTTAAAACATCATAGGTAGCACTGGCTATAACTTTAGTGGCGATATCAGCCTTATAAGCCAATACAAAAGCACTCACGGCAGAAAAAATTGTAAGCATAGTTTTAAGGTTTATTAAAATATTGTTCTAGTTCGTTTTTATCATTTTGGATTTGTTGCATAATTTTATCTTCCGTATAAAAATCATCATCAGGATAATAACTGTCAAATGATTCAAACGTAAATAAAAGGTAATCTAAAATATTATTTAGACATCCTTGACCTGTAAAATTAGAAGTAAGATCAGGATTTTGCCTTAGTCTTTCAAATATTGTCAGGTTACAAATAGCCTGAACTATTTGATCATTTTCATATTCTTTCTGTAATTTTTCTATAATGCTTTCCAGCCATTTATTTTGTAATCTATTTAAAGTTAATGGAAGGTATGACTTCATTTCTAAAAGTCTTCGTTCCCCAATTTCTTTTACTGGTAGTTTTGGACGTTTTATCGTAGACTTTTGTACAAAATCAGATTGTTTTTTTACTGCACGATATGAGACTATAATATGGTCTTCAGGAATACTATTTTCTTCAAAAAAGCTAAACTCTGATTTAATAAAATGTTTTTCACCTTTTTTGATGATTTTTTCTTTCTCGACAATAACATATCCGATAGAAAATTGGTCTATACTTTTTATATTATTTTTAAAAGCAAGGTAGTTTTTACTTAAAGTTGGAATTTCCTTGAATTGAGTACAAATTATAGCAATCGGGGAAACTTTCTCTTTATGGCTCTTTGGAACCATACGATCAATAAATCTTTTCATATCAGGGGAAATTCCCAGTGCATAACCACCTTCATTTGTTTCAATAAAATCCAAAGCTACAGCATCTCCATCTCCATTTGATTTATCAATCCAGTTTAATAATATATTAAAAAAGTCTTCTGCGGGTTTTTCATTTTCAAACATAAATGAAAGTGATTCTGGCTTGGTTAAATCCTTTTCACCCTTTGAAAACTCATAACTTAAACCGATACATTTTGCTGCTTTAAATAAAATTGAGAATTCAGGATCGCTAACTAACATTAAGTGAGGCCTCAATCCATAATCAAATCCAATTTTTGAAAAATCCAATTTATTCATCTTTATATTTTCGTTTACTAACAAATATAACAATATTTAGATTACATTTTTTCATCGTTTAAACAATAACGTTTTAATTCACAAGAATTCTAAATATTATCTCCTTCAATATTCTGAATAGATAAATAGAATGTTTTTTGTCTTTCTGCAGTTAGAACTTCACTACCTAATTTAGTTTGTATAGTTATGCCTTAGTTCTTTATTGAGTTATAGTAGATTTTCACTCTAAACGGACTAAAAGGGCAGCTAAGATAGTGACTTAAGCATGCCCCGTGCGCATAATGGCGGCGCTTCCCTTGCCACCCTTCGGGACTTATAGCACTTACCCATCCTTAAGCCACTTACATCTTGCTTTCTTTTTTCCCGTTTTTTCGTTTTGAAAACAATTTTTGAGGGAGCAGGATTAGAGAGAAACTAAAACAGTAGTAATCTTTAAATTTTAAAATTATGGAAATCACAGGACGATTAACAGCAGATGCAGTAGTTCAAAAAGTGAACAATGACAAACAAGTGGTCAATTTCAGTATTGCCATCAATGACAATTACAAACCTAAAGGCAGTACCGAAGTAAAGGAAGTAACAACCTATATCAATTGCTCTTATTGGTTAAATACTGCTACAGCACAGTGGCTTAAAAAAGGGACACTTGTACAGCTCTTTGGGCGTATTGGCATGAATGTTTACAATAACAGCGAAGGCGAAGCAGTAGGCACGCTGACTTTTCACACCAATAATATTAAAATTTTGGTTTTTCCCAAAAAAGAAGATACTGCCCAGGCCAATTCAGCAGTAAAGGAAAAGAAATCGAAAAAAGCACAGGACGTACCTTTTTAATTCTATCACAATCACTTAAAATATTAATATCATGGCACACAATATAAATTACAACGAGCACACAGGAAAACACAGTTTTTTCAGCACTAAGCAAAAAGCATGGCACAATTTGGGGCAGATTATTACCGATTACCCCACAAGCGCACAGGCAATTCAGCACGCAGGTTTGGATTATGAAATAGAAAAACGGAAGTTATTTACAGCCAGTTCTGCCGACATTATTTTGGATAATGAAATCATTCACAATAAAATAGAAGTCCCGAATTACTACAGTACGGTGCGAACCGATAATGATGCTGTACTCGGTGTGGTAGGCAAAGATTACCAAATTGTACAAAACAGGGATGCCTTTTCTTTTTTTGACAGCATCGTAGGTGGTGACGGTATCCTATACGAAACCGCAGGGGCACTCGGAAAAGGGGAACGCATCTTTATAACGGCAAAACTGCCCGATTATATCAGGGTTGGTAACGATGATTTGATTGAAAAATATCTTTTCCTGACCACTTCCCATGACGGAAGCGGAAGCATAACCGCAGCATTCACCCCTATACGTATCGTATGCAACAATACCCTGAATGCCGCTATGAACAATAAGACCAATACCGTGCGTATTCGCCATACCTCAAATGCCAAACAGCGTTTGGAACAGGCACACAAAGTAATGGGTATATCAGATATGCTGTCTTCGCAAATGGAATCCATTTTTAACCATTGGACAAAAATCCGAATAACGGACAATGAAGTGAAAAAACTAATACAGTCCGCCCTTGTTCCGAGTAAAGAAGTGCTCAAAACTATACAAAATGGCAGGGAAGACGAATTATCTACTTGTTTTACCAATATAGTCGATAGCGCATTTGAATATGCCATGAGCAACCCTACACAACTGATGGACACCACCAAAGGGACTGTTTTTGGGGCTTACAATGCAATCACAGGATATTTTCAGAATGTTAGAAATTACAAAGATGAAGAGGCTAAATTAACTTCGCTTTTGATGGGGGGTACAGGACAGATTCGCACACAGTCTGCTTTTAACCTCTGCGTGGATTTTGCAAATAAAGGCTCGGACGCCTTGATTCTGAATTAGCTAATCGGGACAGGCATAATCTGCCTGTCCTTTTAAACCCTGAAATCATGATACAAATAGAAGATAGAAATGGAGAGAATATTGAAGTTCTAAATTTAGCAGAGGCAATAAAACAGGCAGACTACTTCAGGAATTTTGCCCATGAAGACAAACTCTTTGAAAACTTTGATAAAAAACGGCAAGCCTATTGGCAAGACCTGTACGAAAAGTTAGTAGCAATTAGTGATTTAGAGGTAAAACAAACTAAACAGTAAAGCAATGGAAACCAATTTTTTTAAATCAATCCTCGCCTTGCAGGTAGCAGGGAACTGGAAAATAAACATAGTCAAAGAAGAAGCAGACAAACTAATCGTATCGGTATTGTTTTTTAATGATACCGTTGGCGATGATGCCCGCAAAAAAGTACCGCCTATTTTGCTAAAAGGCACGGCGGAGGAACTCGACAACGGATTTTTTCAGGCGATTACAGAGCCTGTAAAAGATACCGCAAAGCTTTTTGCCAATATGGAACAGTTCCTCAAAGAAAAGGAACAGGCAAAAGTGAATTCACAGATGGAAAAAGACAACATTCTGAAAAGAGATAAGGAGAAATCCGAATTGCAGAAACAATACGAATCAGCCATGAAAAAAGCAGACGAACTCCAAACGGCAGGTAAATTTAAAGAAGCATGGATGAAAGTCCCTCCCGCTGACCTGTATCCTGAATATAAGGACATTATTCATGCCCGAAAAGCAGAGCTTTCCGATAAGTTCCCCATAGACCTTTTCAATGACCTCAAAACCGAACAGCCATGTTAACAGCCACCACCTTAGAGCGCATCTTTATCTTCAGGGATAAAGAGCAGGAGATTAAACTCGCTGACCCATCAACATCCTTCAGCCCCGAAGCGGTACTCAATTTTTATGCGCAGACCTATCCGATTTTAACTACGGCATCCATAGAGGGACCTGTTATAAATGATGATGCCGTGCAGTACAAATTTGTAGCTCAGATTGGCACAAAAGGATAAACCATGAAAACACAAACAATAACAGGCAGTATCAAACTGCCTAAAAATAAAAAGCTATGCAGACTATACAGACAGTTAGGGGAATTCACAGAAAACACAAACAGGCTTCCCGATGCGCAGGAAGTAAAAAAGAACCCAAACAGTTCGGTTCCGCTCGGCCTTTTACCGATGGTTTTCTAAGGCATTCCTTTCTGCCCTTATTCGAAATGGGCAAAAAAGTACCCGACCAATTTCAGGTGGAAAAGAATTTTTTCGCCTCACTTGCTCTCCTGTCTGGGCTGTATGGTTTTCGGGTTATGGGCACAAAAGACAAACCCTATCCATATAATATCTTATTGGCACACGAAGACATTCAGAAACAGCTCAACAGTTTGGGGCGTGATATTGAATTGTCAATTATGCAGGAACAAAATAGTAGCGTAAAATTAGCAACCAAGCATATTTATAACACGTGCAATACGCTGTACTATATTCCTGTACTGCCTTTGTACCGACTATTACAAAACAGGAAACAGAAAAAAACTGCAGAATTACTGCTCTCTGTTTTTGCTTATCTGTACCATATTGCAGGGATTCCGTATTACAGGGAAGACATCAGTTGTCTGTTTTATCACTATGAATGTATGGAAGAATGGATCATTGATGAGTTGGAAGATGAAGAGTCCGAAGATGGAAACAGCATGATTTCAGAATTAAACACGGCTTCATACTATGGGGATGTTATGCACCGTAAAATGTACAATCCCTATCATCTGAGTGTCTTTGAAAAACGTATAGGCAGTTATAAATTCAATAACAGTTTCGAAAAGGATTGTCTAAACGTTGCCAAACAGGCATTGACATTAATGCTTGAATATCCTGCGAACACTATTTTTCAAAATACCTCCAATGAGGTGTTTGAAAGCGAGGAAGGAATTATCAGGGCAGAACAGTACATTTCCTTTATAGCAGAGACTGATGGGCAACTCTATGAGAATATTGCACGGGTAATCAATGATGAATTGAACGAATGCTCCGAAATAGAAGAGCCGACGCTTCTGCAAATCTATGATGCCCAAAACGAGTTAACCCATAAAGCGCTCGATTTCGAGTGCAGGCTGTTTCCTCTTTTAAATGATTTATGCACCCTTTTAAATAATATGCCATGAAAGATATAACCTCCGCATTCGGAACATTGTACAATCCTGTAAAAGCCTTTGTGGTCTATCAGAAAAACTCCGCTGAAAAATCCATTTATGTGGAAGCCTATGATATGGATAAAAATGGCTGTCCCATAAACGCCCATCCCTTAAGCCTTAAAGAAAGCACACAGCTTGCCAGTGCCCTTGATACTTCAGAAGAACTCACACGTAAATTTCTAAAACCATCAGGACTGCTTCCAAAAAATGTACTGCATTTGAATCCCGAGCATGATGGTTATGCTATTTGGTACACCCCTGCCCAAAAAGTCAGTTTGTTTTTTGTGGAGGGTTTAGCAATCCCAAACGCAGAAGCATTTGTACCGCCCTTGTTATGGAAAGCCTCCAAAAACACCCTGTATATCTATGCAATGGTTGCAGATAAAATAATAAACGAACAGACAGCACTGTATCATGCACCCTTTTTTAATTTATATAATGATGGAAGGGTATGCATGGGTACAGTGAAAGTTGATATAAAAGCAGATTGTCATTTACAAGATTTCATGCAATCTTGGGAGCAGTATTTCTTTAAAAGCTATTTCAGTCATCTGATTGGAAATACAAGTCCTGTAAAAGGAAACATCATACAGCTTTGGCAGAAATTGGTGGGTAGCGGTAAACCGTTTCCCATAAAATCCCTAATCAAAAATGGTTTAACACTTAAAAAATTACTATCATGAATACACAAAGCGCCATGCATTACTCACACAATTACCTGATAAACCCAGCCAATCCCATAACGGTAAATCTTATTGGCGCAGGAGGAACAGGAAGCAGGATGCTCACTGAACTCGCAAGAATGAACCACAGCCTTATAGCCTTGGGACATCCTGGACTACAGGTTAATTTGTTCGATGATGATGTAGTCACTAATGCCAATCAGGGACGACAGCTTTTTGCAGATGCTGAGGTTGGGCTTCCCAAAGCAGTAGCACTTATAAATCGTATTAATCGCTTTTTTGGAACGAATTGGAAAGCCGTAACAGAGCAATTTTCAACAGCTAATCTGAAGTCCCTGCCCAATCGTGGCAGAGCAAATATTTACATTAGTTGTGTCGATACCGTATCGGCACGTTTTGATATAGCAGATTTCTTAAAGAACTGTAATGGAAATAATGATTTTGAACGCAACAAATCCCTTTATTGGCTCGACCTCGGCAACGCCCAAAATACAGGTCAGGCGATACTCTCAACAATCAGCGAAATCAAACAGCCTGATTCCAAACTATACAGGACTGTACCCAGTCTTCCGATGCTAACCGATGAATTTAAGGAATTACTAATGGCGCAGACAGATAACAATGAGCCGAGCTGTTCCCTTGCCGAGGCACTCGAAAAACAGGATTTATTTATTAATGCGACACTTGCCTGTATGGGGGCATCACTACTATGGAAATTATTTCGTGAAGGCATGACTGCCCAAAGAGGATTTTTTCTGAATCTTGGCACTTTTAGGTTAGAACCTATAGCGGTAGGCTAATGCCCGCCGCCCCGCAATTGGTCGGGCAATTGCGGGGCGCTTTAAAACGGAACAACATCATTAGCTATATTGCTCATTACACAATCGCAATATAGCTAATGATGTTTGTGTGTTTAGTGTTTTATTTTCAAAATGCAATAAGTACCCTAAACTACTAATTTTTAATTTTTACTAGAATAATTAATATACTGACAGCCATCATGGTAATGTTTCTAACCCTGATAAATCGTTAAATTAATTTTATATGAAATGACATCTAAATCCCCTATAAACCATTCTCCTTATTTTAACATTCATAGTAAAATGAGAAACATTATTATATATTAATTGGCAAATAGCTAATTATTAAATCGTCACCATAGATTATAAACTAAGACCGTAGTAAAAGAAATTTAAAGTAATTGATTTTGCTTTTTAGGCAACCTTTTTATTGTATAAATGGTTTTAACATTTTTTTTTGAAAAAACCGAAAAAATATAAGTAAGTTTGTTTCTATTATTTTTTCACATGAATCGATTTCACATCATAGTACTTGTTTTACTTGGCTTATTCCTAATGCCAACAGACACTTTTGCCTGTGAAAAAATTGTGGTAAATCATTCTTGTACAAAAGAGACTTCGCAATCTGATAAAGATGATTGCTGTTCTAAAACGAATCATTCAGGTGAGAAAAATCATGATGGATGTGGCGGAAAATGTGGGCATTCAATGTGCGGGTGTGCTTCAATTTGCAACGGAGGAATTACGTTTGTAAACCAGCTTGAATTCAAAAACATTACCTTGAGTTTTTTTTCTGAAAAACAAAAATTCTACAATTCAGAAACCGCAATTTTAACTGGTTTCTCTTCTATCTGGCTTATACCTAAAATAAGCTAAAACCCTTTTTTGACAGCCATACGTGTGTCAAAAAAGGAAGGCATTTGCTTTTCATTATTTTAATTTTTCGCTTTAGAGAATAATAGTCTATACACCTCGTATATACAATTATTTCTCATAAGGCTACATTCACTTCTAATACATTTTAAAATGAAATCAATTCAAAAAGGATTGATGGCAATTACAATATTGCTATCAGTCATAGTGTATGGCGCACCTATAAAAAATGCCAAAACCGTAAACACAAAAATTTATGGTAATTGTCTAATGTGCAAAACTGCTATTGAAAAAGCAGGAAACATCGAAAATATCGCTTCGGTAAACTGGGATGAGAATACCAAAATTGCGGCCATTACCTACGACCAGAAGAAAACAAATCAGGATGAGATTCTAAAACGAATTGCCTTAGCGGGATATGACAGTGAGCAATTCTTATCTCCTGCCGATGCATATGCAAAACTTCCAAAATGCTGCCAATACGAAAGAACAAATAAGATGGCTGTCCCAATGAAAGAATCAAAAATGGATATGGAGAAAATGGATCATTCCCAGCATACAACCGCAGTTCTTCCAGATGCAGAACAAGAGAGTCCATTTAAAATAATTTTCGACAACTACTTTGAGGTAAAAGATGCTTTGGTGAAAACAGATGCCAAGACTACTGCAATCAAATCTAAAGAGCTTCTTACTGCAATCAATGCCATTAAAATGGAAAACCTAAAATCTAAAGAACATACTGCATGGATGAATTTAATGAAAAGTTTAGCTATGGATGCAAAGAACATTTCTGAAACCCAAGATATTAAGAAACAAAGAGAATCCTTTAAAAGCTTATCTAAAAACACTTACGATCTTATAAAAACTACCAATCCGCCACAACCGGTTTATTATAACCATTGCCCAATGGTTGATGCGAATTGGCTCAGCAAAGAAAGCGGTATCAAGAATCCGTATTACGGTTCCCAGATGCTAAGCTGTGGATCAACTATAGAAACAATCAAATAATCCCAAATCATAAAATTAAAAATATAATTACAGGTACTTCAATCCTTGGAGCATTAATCTTAGGAACCCTATGGCTGTCTTCTTGCAGTAAATCAGATGATATGAATATGTCCGATCCAAAATTGAACATAAACTATCCTGCCGCATATGTGGTCAATGCCCAGGACGGCACAATTTCAGTAATCAAATTGGCAACCAATAAAGTTACAGAGACCGTCAGCCTTATGGGGACCGGAACTGATATGATCATGTGGCCTTACCACATTTCTTTACATTCTAATCATGTGACCATTGGCGTGCCCGGAATGGACTTCTCTGCCGGTCATACTGTCGGCATGGAAGGAATGACAGGTAAACTCCTAGTAATTGATGCCGTCCATGGGACAACTGTAAAAAATATTAACCTGCCAATGATGAACCATAACACGATCTACAGTCCAAATGGTTTAGAAATTTGGGTGCCTCAAATGGACATGAATGGAAAAGTTAGGATTTACATTTTTAGCTTAAAAAGGTATTCAAAATGCCAACAGGAGATTGAATTTGCACAATCAAAAAAAGAATAATTCGTATAACACTCAAATAAAAGAATGTTGGACAAAACAACATTTATAAGAGATCAAAAACTAAAAAAATGAAAAAAATAATTTTCTCAACCCTTGTAATGGCAATTGTACTTATAGCCTGTAATTCAAAAAACAAAGAAACTACAACGCCTGAAGCTGCTTCTGGGACCGCTCAGAATGATTCACAATTGTATGCCTGTTCCATGCATCCTGAAGTTACAGGAAAAAAAGGAGACAAATGTTCCAAATGCGGAATGGAATTAACCGAGCCAGTAAAGGAAACTACTGAAAAAAACGCAGAAGCAAAAACAACCCAGGCTGCTCAGGCAACATTTTCTATTAACGAAATCGTTAATAATTACCTGTCTCTAAAAAATGCATTAACCAAAGATGATACAAAAGGTGCCGCAAATGCCGCAAATACATTATACACAATTTTTAATAGTGTAAATCCCAATTCAATCGATGCGAAATTAAAGACAGAATATCTTGATATAGCTGATGATGCCAAAGAACACGCCCAACATATTGGAGCTAATGGTGGAAATATTGAGCACCAAAGAGAGCATTTCGCCATGCTCAGTAAAGACATGAATGATTTGATAAAATCTTTCAAGTCAGAACAAAAATTGTATCAGGACTTCTGCCCTATGTATGATGCAGGGAAAGGGGCTATCTGGATCAGTGAAACAAAAGAGATAAAAAATCCTTACTATGGTTCTAAAATGCTAACCTGCGGCTCAATGAAAAAACAATTGTAAAATGAAACGATTCATCAGAAAGATTCTTTTTATTGGGTTAATTATTTTTCTACTGATGCAATTGTATCAGCCTGCCCGAAATTCCGATTACGGGCAGGTTTTACCAATTCACATTTCGAGAGTCTATCCCATTCCCAAAAATGTACAAACGATTCTTCAGACTTCCTGTTATGATTGTCACAGCAGCAACACGCAATATCCATGGTACTCCTACATACAGCCGGCACGTACTTTCATGGAGGGGCATATTACTAAGGGTAAAGAAAATTTGAATTTTAGCCAATGGGGAAGTTATTCCAAACGAAAACAGGAAAATAAATTAGACCGAATTGCCAAGCAGATAAAAGCTAACGAAATGCCTTTGGCTTCCTATACGCTGATCCATAAAAATGCAGTGCTGAATACTGTTCAGAAAGAACAACTGCTCAATTGGATTGAAAAAGTAAGCGATAGTCTTGCACAAATAAATTAAATCTATGGTACACAAATTAATAGAATGGTCGCTGCGCAACCGTTATATCGTTTTACTATTATCAGCAGGAATATTTGTATGGGGTATCATCTCTATTCAAAAAAATCCTATTGATGCTATTCCCGATTTATCTGAAAATCAGGTAATCGTTTTTACAGAATGGATGGGACGTGCTCCACAGCTCGTTGAAGACCAGATCACCTATCCCTTGGTTACCAACCTTCAGGGATTGCCCAAAATTAAATATGTAAGAGCTGCTTCCATGTTTGGTATGAGTTTTATTTATGTCATTTTTGAAGATGATGTTGATGTATACTGGGCAAGATCAAGAGTACTGGAAAGGCTCAGTACTATTAGCAGCACCTTGCCCAAAGGAGTTGCCCCGCAATTAGGACCCGATGGAACTGGGGTTGGGCATATACTCTGGTATACTTTGGAGGCACCCGGTGTTGACCTTGGCGAACAAAGAGCCCTACAGGACTGGTACGTCAAGTTTGCTTTGCAAAATGTTCCCGGAGTAAGTGAAATTGCTTCTTTTGGAGGATTTCAAAAAGAATACCAGGTTACCATTGATCCAAACAAACTGCTATATTATAAGCTGTCTGTCCCGGAGGTTATAAGTGCTGTACGTGCCAATAATAATGAAAGCGGCGGAAGAAAATTCGACATGAGTGATATTGGTTATATCATTAAGACATCCGGTTATCTGAAATCCATCAAAGAGATTGAGGATATTCCGCTGAAAAACCAAAATGGAATTCCTATAAAAGTCAGCGATATAGGAACTGTCCAGATGAGCGGGGAAACCCGATTGGGAATCTTTGATCATAATGGCACAGGCGAAGTCGTTGGAGGTATAGTAGTGATGCGTTATGGTGAAAACGCAGATGCTGTAATTGATAATGTGAAAGAAAAGATGAAGGAAGTTGCTAAAGGGCTCCCAAAAGGGGTAAAATTCAATATTGTATATGACCGGGGACATCTGATTAAAGAATCTATTGATTCGGTTAAGCGTACCTTAATTGAAGAAATGCTTGTAGTGTCGCTTATCGTTATTATTTTTCTTTTTCACTGGCGCAGTGCACTGAGTATTATCATCCAGATACCAATTACCATTGCAGCAAGTTTCATACTGCTCAATGCCTTTGACATATCCTCCAATATTATGTCCCTTACCGGTATAGCACTTGCCATTGGAGTAATAGTTGACAACGGTATTATTATGAGTGAAAACGCCTACCAGCATCTCTCGCAACGGTATGCACAATGGGAATCTGAACAAAAAAATGAAACAAACTCTGATGAAAAGAATTAAAAATATATTTCGCAAAAAACCACAGTGGATATCCGAAGAGGAAAGACTCAAAATAATTGAGAAAAGCAGCAAGCAGGTTTCTCGTGGCGTATTCTTTGCCACTGTAATTATAATTACTTCTTTCTTGCCTGTGTTTATGCTTACCGGACAGGAAGGAAAACTATTCCATCCTTTGGCCTATACAAAAACATTCATAATGATTGTGGACGCCCTATTGGTACTTACATTAGCTCCGGTACTGATTTCTTTTTTTATGAAAGGGAAATTCCGTCCAACCGATTCACATCCGGTAAATCGTTTTTTAGAAAGGGGTTATGAGCCAATCATACGCTGGGTTCTGAAATGGAGAAAAACAACCCTTACAGTTAATATTTTGGCGTTATTGATTTCTATTCCATTATTGATGCGGCTCGGAACGGAGTTCATGCCTCCACTGGATGAGCAGAGCATTTTATTTATGCCTGTTACCCTGCCTGATGTATCCAATGGAGAAATCAAACGCATTTTACAGGTACAGGATAAAATAATAAAATCAGTTCCTGAAGTAGAAAGTGTTTTGGGTAAAGCCGGAAGAGCCAATACTGCTACTGATAATTCCCCAATGAGCATGATTGAGACCATTATAATGCTTAAACCAAAATCACAATGGCGTGAAGGAATAAATAAAAAAGACATTATTAAGGAACTTGATACCAAACTGCAGATACCTGGTGTAGTAAATGGATGGACACAGCCTATTATCAATCGTATTAATATGCTCGCTACAGGAATTCGTACCGATGTGGGTATTAAAGTTTACGGGCAGAACCTGGATACCATTGCACGTGTATCGGAAAGAGTGAAAATGGCTTTAGAAGGAACACCCGGAGTGTCCGACTTATTTGTAGATCCCATTACTGGCGGCAAATATCTGGATGTTGATGTCAATCGTGCAGAACTGGCACGATATGGACTAACTGTAGATGATGTAAATCAAACCGTGGAATTTGCTTTAGGAGGGGCGTCCATTGGTAATACGGTTGAAGGACGAAGACGTTTTTCAATAAGTGTGCGTATGGCTCAGGACTATAGAAATAGTGTCGAACGCATTAAACGCATTCCCTTGCAATCCCCAACCTTTGGAGAAGTGCCCCTGTCTTCTGTTGCTGATATTAAATTCGTAGACGGCCCTCCAATGATCAGTTCAGAAAATGCGCTTCTTCGTGGAGCAGTCATGTTCAATATACGCGACCGTGATATGGGGGGAACTGTGCAGGAAGCCATGAAAAAATTAGAAAGTGCCAAAAATATACTTCCCGAAGGGTACTTTATAGAATGGAGCGGACAATATGAGAACCTGATCAGCGGAGAAAAGACCCTTAAGATCATTGCACCGATAGTATTGCTTATTATTTTCTTCTCCCTCTATTTTGCTTTTAACTCCCTCAGAGAAGCCTTCTTAAGCCTTATAACAGTGCCTTTTGCTTTGATTGGCGGTGCCTATATAATCTTTTTCTGGGATGTCAATCTATCAGTGGCCGTAGCAGTTGGATTTATTGCCCTGTTTGGAATTGCAGTGGAAACCGGAATAGTAATGGTTATTTATCTCAATGATGCCATGGAACAGCTTATCAAGGCCAAAGGGAATTCAAGAGAAACAATAACTAAAGAGGACCTTAGGGAGTATGTGGTGCACGGCGCCGCAAAACGATTGCGCCCAAAACTAATGACCGTTTGCGTCTCATTATTTGGATTAGTGCCTGTCCTTTGGTCCAATGGTGTTGGTATGGATGTAATGAAACCAATTGTCTTGCCTATGATTGGCGGCGTATTTACTTCTGCCGTACATATCTTATTAGTAACCCCGCTTATTTTCCTAATGTCTAAAGAATATGAATTACGAAAATATGGTAAACTCGAAGTACATGATGTCAAACATTAAAATACTGGCAGTACTATTGCTTTTACTGCCATTACAGCTATTGAGCCAGACCAAACAGGTCTTGTCTCTTGATACAATCCTTCAAAGGATTGATAAAAAAAACGTGCTCCTGCAAAGCTATAGCCTAAAGGCAGAAGGATATAAATATAGTGCCGATGCCGCAACGGCATGGATGGCACCAATGGTGGGTGTGGGAACCTTTATGACCCCCTATCCTTTTCAGGAAGTTATGGATGACCGCGACAAGGGATCTTTAATGTTCAGAATTGAACAAGACATCCCTAATATAGGAAAGCTAAACAAGAAGAAAAAATTTATCCAGTCCCAAGGAAACATTGAGAACGCTACGCGGACCGTTACACTTAACGACTATAAAGCTCAGGCCAAGCAGCTCTACTACAGCTGGATGGTAGCCGAACAGCGAATGAAAGTTTTGGATCAGAACGAAAAGATAATGCTGACCATGAAAAAGATTGAGGAAGTACGCTATCCTTACAACCAGTCGCAGTTGGGTAATGTATACAAGATTGATGCAAGGATTGAAGAAAACAAAAATATGATCCGCATGCAGGAAGGTGAAATCGCAAAAGCAAGAGCATGGCTCAACAGCTTGATGAACCAGCCCGGCAATGCTGAT
>JAHEZJ010000005.1:0-81905 GCA_023251135.1 Flavobacterium sp.
CATTACCGGAATGGATAAATTTCACGGAAGTTATAAATGGACCAAAGAATTGGCACAATCTGTAATTAAAGAAACCGGATTACCCATTAGTTTTTCATTGTCTATTAATAAAACCGTTTCTAAAATAGCCACCGGAGAAGGCAAACCAGTAGGAAATCTTGAAATTCCGGAACAAGGGGTACAGGACTTTTTAAATCCTTTATCCATTCAGAAAATTCCAATGGTTGGAGCGGTTACTTTTCAGCTTTTGTCCAGAATTGGCATTCGTAAAATTCAGACGTTAGCCGAAATGCCTGCCGAAGTTTTACAGCAGATGATTGGTAAAAATGGTCTGGAGCTCTGGAAAAAAGCACACGGAATTGACCACACTCCCGTAGAACCTTACACGGAAAGAAAATCAATAT
This sequence comes from Flavobacterium sp., assembly GCA_023251135.1. Classification (GTDB taxonomy): domain Bacteria; phylum Bacteroidota; class Bacteroidia; order Flavobacteriales; family Flavobacteriaceae; genus Flavobacterium. The sequence continues at coordinate 405 of JAHEZJ010000005.1, forward strand.
CTACCGAAACTACTTTTTCTCAGGATACAATCGACATTGCAAAACTGAGAAGAATACTTTTAGGAATGGTCGAAAAACTGGCTTTCCAACTTCGGGCTGAGCAATGGCTCACCTCAACGGTTACGGTTAAAATACGCTACGCCAATTTTGATACCGAAACCAAACAATCTAAAATTGCCTATACCTCAGCAGATCATATTCTGACCAAAAATGTGACAGAACTCTTTGAAAAAGTCTACCAGCGCCGAATGCGACTTCGCCTGATTGGCATTCGCTTTAGCGGACTCGTACGCGGAACTTATCAAATTGATCTTTTTGAAGACACCCAGGAAATGTTATCGCTCTACGCCGCTATGGACAAAATGAAAAGCCGTTATGGTTTTGATGCCGTAATGCGTTGTGCGGGAGCTCATTTTAAACCCAATACTAAGGACGAAATTTTAAAACGTATCAAATAAATCATGTATCTCAACTGCCATTCATTCCACTCGCTTCGCTACGGCACAATTCCGCTTAAGGATTTGGTCGGGCATGCCGCTTCTTGTGGTGTAAAAGCAATGGCACTTACAGATATTAATACGATAACCGGAATTTATGATTTTATAAAAGCCTGTCAACAAAAAGAAATTAAACCTTTAGTTGGGATAGAATTTCGATGCAACCATCAATTCCGATATATTGGTTTAGCGCAAAATACAGAAGGTTTAGGCGAAATGAACCGCTTCTTAACCGATCACAATTTCAGCGGAGCCCCTTTGCCTTTGATTGCACCCGAATTCAAGTCGGTCTTTGTGATTTATACGCTGGAAAATGCTCCGGCAATACTTCGCGAAAATGAGTTTATCGGGATTCGCACAGATGAAGTTTCTAAGCTTTTTACGGCTGAATTTAAAAGCCGAATTGCTAAAATGGTCATTCTTCAACCGATAACTTTTACAAACAAAAGAGAGTTTAACCTACATAAAATTCTGCGGGCGATTGATACCAATACTCTTTTATCAAAGTTAACGGAATCTGATTATTGCAAAAATTCTGAAAAAATACAGCCTTTAGAAGCGCTGTTACCTTACTATGAGAATTATCCTGAAATTATAGCCAACACTCAGCAAATAATCGATTCCTGTAATTTTGAATATGATTTTGGAGTTCCAAAAAACAAAAAATTCTATACCCAAAGCCGTCAGGAAGATTTAGAAAAACTGACTGATTTGGCTTGGAAAGGATTCAAAAACCGTTATGAAGACGAGAATTTGGAAGCCAAAAAACGTGTCGAAAAAGAACTGAAAGTTATTGATGAATTAGAGTTCAGTGGTTATTTTCTTATCACCTGGGATATTGTACAATACAGCAACAGTCAGGGTTTTATGCATATTGGCCGGGGCAGCGGGGCCAACAGTATTATTGCCTATTGTCTCGGAATTACAGACATCTGCCCTATCGAACTGGATTTATACTTTGAACGTTTTTTAAACCTCAACCGCAAAACGCCTCCCGATTTTGATATTGACTGGAGCTGGAAAGAACGCAACATCATTTTAGAATATATCTTCGATAAATACGGTCGTGATCGTGTCGCTTTCTGTGGCACCAATGTCGAATTCAAATACCGGTCAATTTTTAGAGAAGTTGGAAAAGTATTTGGTCTTCCGAAAGAAGAACTCGATATGCTGGCCAAAAATCCAATGGCGTTGCACGAAACCAATTCGATTGTAAAGCTGGTACAGCAATATGGCATGATGCTCGAAAAATACCCCAATCACCGCAGCATGCATGCCTGTGGCATTCTGATTTCTGAAGAACCTATTACAAATTATACTCCCTTGGAAATGCCTCCAAAAGGTTTTCCTATCGTGCTTTTCGACATGCACATTGCCGAAGAGATTGGTTTTGAGAAATTCGATATTTTAAGTCAGCGTGGTATTGGACATATTGACGACAGCGTAAAACTGATCGAAAAAACCGTGGTATAAAAGTGGACATCCGCAATACTTCAATTTCTAAAGACGAAGCTTTATGCAACATTTATTTGGCTCAGGGTCGCACTATTGGCTGCTTTTATATCGAAAGCCCTGCCATGCGCGGTTTATTACGCCGGCTGAATTGTGACAATTATAAAATTCTGGTAGCAGCTTCCTCTATCATCCGTCCCGGTGTGGCACAGTCCGGAATGATGAAAGAGTATATTTTTCGTCACAATAACCCAAATCAGTTTCAATATTTTCATGATGTTTTTAAGGAACAGCTTGGCGAAACTTACGGCATTATGGTCTATCAGGAAGATGTGATCAAAATCGCTCAGCACTATGGTGGCCTTCCCGCTGCTGACGGCGATATTCTGCGTCGTGCCATGTCCGGAAAAGGAAGGTCTCTGGAAGCTTTACAGAAAGTAAAAGATAACTTTTTTGCCTGTTGTGCCCAAAAAGGACATCCCGAAATGCTGAGTCAGGAAATTTACCGTCAGATTGAATCTTTTGCGGGATATTCTTTTTGCAAAGCGCATTCGGCTTCTTATGCCGTAGAAAGTTATCAGAGTTTGTTCCTGAAAGTTTATTATCCTGTAGAGTTTATGACTGCAGTAATCAATAATCAGGGCGGATTTTACAGAACCGAAGTTTATGTACACGAAGCACGTATGTCAGGCGGCAGCATTCACAACCCGTGTGTGAATAAAAGCGAATATCAGACTACTTTGTATGGCACAGACATTTATCTTGGCTTTATGCATTTGCAGAGCCTTGAATCTAAAACGGCGCATTTAATTGAGTCGGATCGGGAGAAAAACGGTGCTTTTCTTTCTTTAGAGGATTTTATCAACAGAATCCCTATTGGTATTGAAAGCATGAAAATTCTAATTTTTATAGATGCTTTTCGTTTTACAGGAAAAACCAAAAATCAGCTTTTGGTTGTCGCAAGTTTGCTTCTTAATAATTTCAAACCCGAAAACAGAAACCTGAGACTGATGCAGGAACCGGTGAAGGAATACAAGCTTCCTACTCTGGAACGTTCTTTATATGAAGATGCTTTTGATGAAATTGAACTATTAAGTTTTCCTGTATCCTGCACTGTTTTTGATCTTTTACAAACCAAATACCGCGGCGATATTATGGGCAAAGATTTAGTAAGCCATCATAAAAAACAAGTTCGCATGCTCGCTTATCTCATTTCCAGAAAACAAGTTCCTACCAAAAAAGGAACGATGTATTTTGGCACCTGGATCGATCATGAAGGTACTTATTTTGACACTGCCCATTTTCCGGACAGCCTGACCAACTATCCTTTTCAGGGTGGCGGCTGCTATCTTTTGTTAGGAAATGTCGAAGTCGATTATCATTTTCCAACGATTACCATTACCAAGATGGCCAAAATGCCTTTTATTCCGGATCCGCGTTATATGGATGCTAAAGATCAGTTTAAAACACAACGCCAAATTAAGGAAGATGTTAGCCCAACACATCGGGCCCCTTATCCGCAAGGACATGAGATTAATTTGCCCCGGCACCGAATGAAATTTTAAAACACATAACCAGTTGAACACAATTTTTTAAACACATAGAAACATAGTTTCAAAATAATAACAAAGGCGTTTCACTTGCCGAAATACACAGAGCAATGTGAAAAAAGGATGATTATCTAAAAAAGGCCTGCTATCTAATTTTCAAACCTATGTCCCTATGTGTTAAAGTTTTAAACATTAAATTAAGTTTGACGTTATATAAATGAGATGAAAAAGCAAGAATATGCCATAGTCGATATTGAAACCACAGGCGGGAATGCCAGTGGCAGCTGCATTACAGAAATTGCCATTGTCATTCACGATGGCGAAAAAGTAACAGACCGCTTTGAAACACTTGTAAACCCACAGAAGGAAATACCACTTGCTATTTTTGCCTTAACAGGAATTAATAACGAAATGGTAGCTAATGCGCCAATCTTCGATGACATTTCAGATAAAGTATTAGAGATGCTTACCGATCGAATCTTTGTGGCTCATAATGTCAATTTTGATTATTCGTTTGTTCGTCATGAACTTGAACAAGCAGGTCTTAAATGGACCGCCAGAAAGTTGTGTACCGTTCGCGCAGCCCGAAAAATCAGACCGGGTTTTCCCTCCTATAGTTTAGGAAAGCTTTGCCATTCGCTCGACATCCCCTTAGAAAACCAGCATCGCGCCGGCGGAGATGCAGATGCTACCGCTATATTGTTTTCGCGATTACTCGAATGGGATGAGGAAGGTCATATCGAACAAATGATCAAAAACACGGCACAAGATCAGCGTTTGCCTCCTAACCTTCCTCCAGAAGATTTTAATCAATTGCCCGAAAAACCGGGTGTCTATTATTTTTATAATGAGGTAAAAAAAGTCATCTACGTGGGAAAAGCGGTTAATATAAAAAAACGAGTTGCCTCTCATTTTAGCGGTCACAAAATTAATCCGCAAAGACAACATTTCTTACGCGATATTTATTCCATTTCCTATGAAGTTTGTGGCAACGAGTTAATGGCGCTGCTGTTAGAATGCACCGAAATCAAGCACCTTTGGCCAACTTACAACAGGGCTTTAAAACGATTTGAACCAAAATTTGGATTGTACGAATATGAAGCTCGCAACGGATATAAATATCTGGCTATCGGGAAACTCAATAAATTTCAGCAGTGTATTGAGCATTTCAGTAGTTTACACGAAGCAACAAATATGCTGCGGGGTTTAGCAGAACGATTTGAAATTGATTATAGATTTTGCAAATATTCAAAACCTGAAGAAGGAGAATCCTTTCAAAATAATGATGTAAAAGACTTGCCGGAGGTTTCTCTTCACAATGAACAAGTCGACAATGCCATTGATTTTTTATTAAGCAACAGACCCACTTTTGCCATTATAGAAAAAGGAAGAACAGCACACGAACGCAGCTGCATTTGGATAGAAAACGGTCATTTTTATGGCATGGGATATATTCCGTTAGATGTTGCGATTACGGATCCTTCAGAAGTAAAAAATTATGCCACGCCTTATAAAAGCAATCAATACATTGTGCAATTGATTTTTGCTTATGCAGAGAAAAATCCCCGAAAAGTTTTTTTCAACAAAAATTTGCTACAATCAAGGATCTAAAACGAACCTAATTTTTAAAATAGAGCTATAAACCTAAAGTATTGACTTATGACACTATTTAGCGATACCGAATTATTTGCCACAGGTTTGGAAGGAAAAAAAATATTTGACCTGCCTGATGCAGAACTTATTTTGATCGATAACTTCTTCAGCAAAGAAGAATCTGATCGTTTTTATGAAAAATTACTTCGTCAAACGAAATGGAGAGAATATGAAATGGAAATGTATGATAAAATTGTTACAGCTCCCCGAATGATTTCCTGGTACGAAGACAAAGATAATGTTGGAGCAGATCAAAATGGTCCCGACTGGACTTATGAATTGTTAAGGATTAGAGGCCGTGTCGAAAGAGAAACCCAACTCGAATTTAATAGTCTGCTGCTTAATTTATATCGAGATGGCAATGATGGTGTTTCCTGGCACAGCGACAAAGAACACAACTCCGGACCAAACCCAATTATTGCTTCGGTCACTTTTGGGGAAACCCGAATGTTCCGATTGCGTCATAAATTCCGAAAAGAAATTCCACAAGTAGAAATTCCGCTGCATCATGGTTCTTTTCTATTAATGTCCGGAACGACCAATAGTTTTTGGCAACATCAGGTTCCCAAAACTGCTCGTGATGTTTTACCCAGGATCAACCTGACCTTTAGGAGAACCAACCGAAAAAGTTGATTTTGTAAAACTTGTCCTGAAATATAATAACTCAAAGGCGTTATTTCTACTGTAAAATAGTGTAGAAAATTCCTCCTCTAAAAGTTAAAATACTCAGTGTATGAACCTTTTATTAGGCAAACCCTATCTTTTTTACTACTTTTGCAACCTTTTTTTACATATACATTACCACAATGGCTTATTCAAACAATGATTTAATGCGTTTTTTAGATGCGCAAAACAAACTTTATCTTACTGCCCTTTCTGAAATTAAAAAAGGAAAAAAGGAGACACACTGGATGTGGTTCATTTTTCCTCAAATTAAAGGATTGGGTAAGAGTGATACTGCAAATTATTATGCCATTAACGATCTAAAAGAAGCAACCGAGTTTTTAGAACACCCTATTTTAGGAAAACATCTTATCGAAATTTCAGAGCTGTTTTTAACTTTTAAAAGAAAGTCAGCCGATGGAATTTTAGGTGATTTAAATGCGCGTAAATTACGTTCGTCTATGACACTTTTCTCTTTAGTAGAAAATACAAATCCTGTATTTCAGGAAATCTTAGATGCTTTTTTCTCAGGAGAAACGGATCCTCTTACATTGTCTATTATTAATTCAACTATAGAATCATCTGTTGAAGCTGAAATGGCTTAGTTTGCATAAGCCCGCTTTTTTAGATTATTTACATTTAAGAAACACTACTCCTTTTGCTTTTGCAGATTAGTAGTGTTTTTTTTTTAGCCCACCGCTTTTTTTATTCCTCCAAACCGTATACAAAAAATGCCTTGCTAAAAACAAGGCATTTATATTTTGCAGCAAATTCACAGTTCTTTGAACCTTTGAACCTTTGCCTCTCTGAACCTATGTAACTCTAATGCTACTATTCTTTCGGTTTCGTCAAGTAATACACTGGAATTCCCGTTAACATAATCAAAACTCCCCATCCGCAGGTTGAGAATTTGGTAAGCAACAGCGAAATACAAATGGCAGTTGCAATTACAATGTACAGCATTGGTAAAAATGGGTATCCAAAGGCTCTATAGGGTCTTTCAGCTTCCGGCATTTTTTTTCTCAAAATGAAAATCCCATAAATGGTTAAAATGTAAAAAATCAATACAATGATAATTACAAAATCTAACAAATCGCCATACTTTCCTGTCAGACACAAAGCAGAGGCCCAGAAACACTGTGCCCACAAAGCCCAGCCCGGAACACTTGATTCGTTCAAAACGGCTGCTTTTTTAAAGAAAAGGCCATCCTTTGCCATGGTATAATATACTCTTGCACCAGCCATAATTAGTCCGTTGTTGCAGGCAAAAGTCGAAATCATGATCATGATCGCAATAATCAGCGTACCTATATTACCAAAAATATAATGTGAAGCCACTACCGCTACACGGTCTGATTTGGCTGTAGCAATCTCGTCTAACGGAACTACCGCCAAATACATCAAATTGGTCAAAACATAGATAATCGTTACGATAAAAGTTCCTAAAAACAAACTGAAACCTACGTTACGCTTTGGGTTTTTAATTTCACCCGCAATAAAAGTAACCCCATTCCAGGCATCACTGGAAAATAACGAACCCACCATGGCGGCCGAAATTCCACTAATCAAAGCTGTTCCGCTAATAGGCAGCCACGAGCCACTTTCTGCATTATAGGTGCGTGTTGCCCAGGCATTAGCGCCCCAATTGGCATCCCAAATCGAAGCTTTTGCGCCTAATGTTAATCCAAAAACGATTAATCCAAGTAAGGATAAAATTTTGATAATAGTCAGAACGGTTTGCAGAATTTTTCCATTCTTCACCCCGCGGCTATTAATCAGCGTTAATACCACAATGGTAAAAATCGAAACCAACTGAGCAGCGTTGAGTTTAAAAGCCCCCAGTTCATAAAGTATATTTTCATCACTCAATGGCTCATACAAATAAGCGGCAAACTTGGAGAAAGCCACTCCAACCGCAGCAATCGTTCCGGTCTGGATTACAGCAAAAAAACTCCAGCCGTACAAAAAGGCAATTAGTTTATTGTAAGCTTCCTTTAGGTACACATATTGTCCTCCGGCTTTTGGAAACATTGCGCTAAGCTCTCCGTAACTCACAGCAGCTATTACCGTAATCAGTCCTGAAAGGAGCCAAATTAGCGTTAGCCATCCTGCTGAGCCTACTTGTCTGGTGATATCGGCGCTCACGATAAATATTCCTGATCCAATCATAGAACCTACCACAAGCATGGTTCCGTCTAATAATCCCAGTTCTCTTTTAAAATCTTCCTGGTCGTTTTCTTGCATAATTTTAGTTTTTTGGTTGGTTAAAGATATACTTTTTTCTTAAAAATCAAATTCCAAATTCCAAACTCCAAATTCCAACAATCTAATAATCGTTTTATAGACTAGCGGAACCTCGTTTTTAAATCGCATGAAGAATTGTTAAACAAAACAATAACGTATTTCCGGATATTTTTATTTGTGTTATTTTTCCATTTCTAAGTTAAGTTTTGCGCCATACAATACCCCGTAAGGGACCAAAATTCGAAAAACAAAAATAAAATACGCTATAACATTAAATTATATAAAAAAACAACGTGAAAAATAAAATTAACAAGAAAAACTAGCTCATTTGTAAAACTATATCGTTTTTTTATTAAATTTATAAAGGCGCAAATCAATCTTAGGAAATTAAGTTTTTATTAACAATTGTTTATTTCAAAACCGTTAAAAAACAAAACTCTCAGTAACCTGCTTTTTCTCAGAAAGACACCTTCGATCATTAAGTACTCTTACCAGATAAAGAAAAAGCAGTATGAACCTCCAAATCTGAAAATTATGTCTAAGAGTCCGTTTTTTAAAAATACACGTTTCCCGAATGTTTTCATTCCCTTGATAATTGTATTTATTTCCTGCGCTTTACTGATCTGCATCAACTTTTTTACAATCAAAATATTATCTGCCAACAGGGCTTATGTTAATGGGGAATCGCATTATTCAAAAGGACAAAAAGACGCGGCACGATATCTTATTATGTACCTTTTTACTAAAGATCCCAACCAATGGAAACTCTTTTCTCAGGAATTAAAAGTGCCTCAGGGGGACGGTATCGCCAGAAGAGCTCTTTTAAAAGAAGGAGATAGCGAAACTGCCCGGCAAGGGTTTCTGACAGGACGAAATCACGAAGAGGATCTGGACGATATTATCTGGCTCTTTGTAAACTTTAAAGATGTATCCTTTTTAGCAAAAGCAATTCACGAATGGGGTCAGGGCGACGAATTAATATTCAAATTAGCCACGCTGGGTCAGCAAGTAGATGCCGAGATAAAACAAAATCGTCTGACCCCCGCCAGTCAGCAAAAATTTCTTAACGAAATTAGTATCATCAGCGACAAACTGACTATTAACGAACGTAACTTCCTGAATACTTTGGGAGAGGGAACCCGAAAAATCAAGAGCCTTCTTATTATAACCAATATTGTTTTTATTCTGATTATCGTGATAAGCGTATGTTCGTACTACGCGATTATGGTAAAACGCTTACTGATTTCCAAGAAAGAAATTGAAGAAAAAAACGAAAACCTACTCCTTGTCAATCACGAGCTGGATCGTTTTGTTTATAGTGCCTCTCACGATTTGAGATCGCCTATAACGTCCTTAAAAGGTCTGATCGAAATTACGCAACTTGAAGATGACATTGACCAAATCAGAGACTATTTAACATTGATGCATAAAAGTCTCACCAAACAAGATCAGTTTATAATTGACATTATAGATTACTCTAAAAACAAACGAAAACAGGTTGTAATCGAACCTGTGAGCTTAAAGGAATTAATTGACGAATCAATTTTGCAATTGATGCACATCGAAAATGCCAACAAAATAAATTTTAAAAAGGAATTATTGGTCGATATCATTCAGAGCGATGACTTGCGTTTAAGAATCATTATTTCGAATTTGCTTTCAAATGCCATCAAATATGCCGATGTCAATAAACCCGAAATGTTTATTTCGATTAAAACTTATACAGATGAAGGCTATGATAAAATAGAAATAACAGATAACGGAATTGGCATTAAAGACGAATTTAAAGACAGTATTTTTGAAATGTATTTTGGTACAAACAAAAACAAAGGTTCGGGATTAGGTCTTTACATTGCAAAAGAAGCTTTAGAAAACATCAAAGGAACTATTTCGGTTTTCTCTGAAAATACGGTCGGGAGTAAATTTATTGTAGCAATTCCACATTCTCATGCAAACTAAACCCGAATTTCTAATCGTCGACGACAATTTGATCGATCAGCTTGTCATTAAACAGTTACTGAAAAAAGTGCTTGATATTGACGAGGTCTTTATTGCCAACAATGGGAAGGAAGGAATTCAGTGGCTTGCTGCTAAAAAAAACAGTCATCCACTCATCATTTTACTGGATATTCAAATGCCAATAATGAATGGTTTCGAATTTTTGGAAGAGTTCCGTAAATTAAAAAAAGACGTAAAAAAAGGGATTCGAATTTTTGTACTTTCCTCGACCTTAGATCTGGGTGAAATTGCAAAAATCAATAAAAACAAGTATGTAAATGCTTTTTTGAACAAGCCTTTTCCGATAGAGGAATTTAAAGCCTTACTGTTTAACTATTAAAAGTTATTGAAGGATTCTGTTTACCTGAGAAAAGCTTCTTTGATAATAAGGCTCCTTAGTAGAGGAAATCATTACACCGCCGTGAGTAGAAGAGTGTACAAATTTAATTTCTCCTTCTGTTACCTCAACGACCATCCCAACATGATTGATACGGCGTCTTCCGTTGGTTTTAAAGAAAATCAGATCTCCCTTTTGTGCGGCTTCGCTTTCAACCCTAACTCCAATTCTGGATTGTTCGATCGAACTTCTCGGCAACTTAATATCAAAATTATTAAAGGTACAGATCATTAGTCCTGAACAATCAAAACCAGCTTTTGTTGTTCCGCCTGACCGGTAACGTGTTCCAATATTCTCTGTTGCATTTACAATCAGTTGATCAATCAAATCAGCGTTATTGCCCAGTCTTACAAATGTAGAATCTTTTTTTACGGTAGTGTCTTCAGCAATCTGAATCGGTGGTGTGGATGTAGTAGGTTCGGCAGGTTTCATTTCCTGTAAAGCTGCTGCTTTTTCGGGTGAAACATTAATTTTAAGCAGGTACCCCACTTTTAGCCTCTTCTTAATTTCAGGATTTTGTTTTTCTAGTTCCTTAACGGTTATCCCAAACTCTTTTGCAATGGCGTATTTTGTTTCTTTCGGCAAAACCTCTCTGCTTACTTCAACCTTCGCAGGTTCCTGAACATTCTCGATTACCGGAGCAGTCGTCGCTACAACGGTGTTTGTGTCGGTAGTAGTTGGGATGTTAATTTGTTGTCCAATTTTTAAACCTTCACTTTCTAAAAGCGGATTGGCTTTTTTTAAGTCATCAACTGAAACATTGTATTTTTTTGAAATTCCCCAAAGTGTTTCTTTAGCCAAAACTTCATGAGAACCCGGAGTTACAACCGGAGTAGTATTGGCAACCGTTTCGGCAGTTTTTTTAGCAACTGTCTTATTGCGGTTTGGTATTAATAAAATGGAATTTAGTTTTAGAACTTTGGGCGCTTTCGGGTTTGCTTCTGCAATATCTTTTGGTTTTACTCCGTATTTTTTAGCAATTACTGTAAGATTCTCTCCTTGTGAGATTTTGTGTTTAATATACTTTTCTTGTGAAAAAACACCAACACTGAAAAAAAACAAAATTACTATTAACCTGGAAACCATTCTTTATTACATTTTTATCTTTTATTACACGCTCTGAATTGAATTACTTTCTGAATTATAAACTCAGAAAAAGGGAATTATTTTACCCGATAAGCGAATTTAACTTTTTAAAGTAAAAAAAGCACCTTTTTTAACAACTTATTTTGTTCAAATTAACAATTCCGGCATAAAAATTGAGTCAACCCTTTGAAATAATGCTCTTTATAAAAGGCACTATTTTCAAACCAAAACAACCAATCCTAACCCAAAAACCGTGTGAAAAAACTACTCTTACTTTTCATTCTATCCCCTTTATTATCAATTGCTCAGGATATAAATGGCACTATAGTTTCTCAGGAAACCAAACTTCCAATTGCAAATACCAATGTATTTGCCTTATCAAGCAAAACTGGAACCGTAACGGATGAAGAAGGTAAATTTTCTTTAAATCTGCTTTCAAAATTTAAAGACAATGAGGTACTAGAATTCTCACATATTGGTTATGCTTCCGCACAATTCTCTCTCAGCTATCTGAAAAAACAAAACTATAAGGTTTTTCTTGAAGACGAAGTCCAAAATCTATCAGGTGTAACGGTTAAAGCCAATCCCAAATTGAATTTAAAACTTCCCTACAGCAAATTAACTTCAATGAAACATAGTATTTTTTCGTTTGGCTCTTTTTTGAAGGACGATAAAATTTACATCATTGGCGGCGATGCTTCTTATGAGGTGGACCGACTGGAACTAATACGATCCAGAAGAGCCGATTTCACCTTAACCACTTATCTGGAAGCCTATCAGCAAAACGCTGTTCTTTCTTATTTTAGAAGAGATTTCTCTATTTATGACATCAAAACAAATACCTGGGAATATCCGAAATTAGAACCAAAATTAAAAAAAAGAGCCCATCATAACATCCATTACTACAACAATTCGATTTATGTTTTAGGTGGAAAATCACTTAAGGTCAATCAAAAAAGCAATTGGGAATACCTTCAAAATGAAAACGAAGTTCTGGACCTCAACAACCAAACGATTAAAACAGACTATACCACCCCGCATCAGGCAGCTGATTTTGCGTCCTTTACTTACAAGGATAATATTATTGTAATGGGAGGTTCTGTAAAATTGTCTGAAAGTGGAAAAAAAGATTTTACCAACAAGGTACATTTGTACAACATTACTTCAGGATACTGGTATGAACTTGATCCTATGCCAACCGCAAAAGAAACATCGGGAATTGTGATAGACGACACTATTTATCTTATTGGTGGAGATGATGGAAAACCGGTATCTAAAATAGAAACCTTTGACTTAAATACTCAGGCATGGCAAACAGAAGGCGATTTATTTTACGGATTGGCGAAACCAGCCATAGCCTATCACGACAACATCATTTATATTTATGAAGATCGCACAATGTATACGTACGATTTAAAAACTAAACAACTTAAAGAATACGAAACGGAGTTAGCCCTAAAGTATTCCACTATGTATTTTGCCGATAATAAATTGTATGTTTTAGGAGGACGCACGGAAAGTAAATTTGAAAAAGCTCCTTCCTCAACTATTTTTACATTTGATCTTGAAGATTTCAAAAATACGAAACCTGCCCGAACTAAAACCCTAAAGAGAGAAATGAACCTTGCCAAAGCCAATTAAAAAAGCTTTTCAGTATTCGAAACTAATTTACTTTATAACAACCAAAAATCAATCTTAATCTGAACAGCGTGAAAAAATTAATTTTACTTTTTATTTTTTGCCCCTTATTAGCCGTCGCCCAAAACATAAAAGGCGTAGTCGTTTCTCAAAAAGGCAGTCTTCCGCTTGAAAACACCAATATATTGGCGCTATCAAGCAAAACAGGAACGATAACGGATGAAAACGGTAAATTTTCTTTAAAACTTCTTCCCGAATTTAAAAATGAGGAGACCATAGAGTTCTCTCATTTGGGATACAAAACGATAAGAATATCACTGAGCTATTTAACAAGGCAGAATTTTACCGTTTCACTTGAAGAAAACGTCGAAAATTTATCGGGAGTAACTATTGCTTCTAATTCAAAATTAAAAACTAAGATTTCATTCAGCAAATTAGCCTCTTTAAAATATCCTATTTTCTCCTTTGGTTCTTTTTTAAAGGAGGATAAAATTTATGTTAGCGGTGGAGATGCTTATTCCGAAGTAGACCAGCTGGCAAAAGTACGGGCCAAAAAAGCCGACCCAAACTTTCAGGATTTTCTGGAGGAAGCTCAAAATACAGGAAAACGCCATTATAAAAAACACCTTTCTGTTTATGACATAAAGAATAACACCTGGGAGGTTCAGGATTTAAAACTGTTGCCCAGAGCTTATCATAACATTCATTTGTACAACAATCTGATTTATGTTTTGGGTGGTAAAAAAATAATGGTTAACAAGATTAGCAGTTGGGAATACTTACAAGATAAGATTGAAGTGGTAGATCTTGACAAACATAGTATTAAAATAGATAAGGCAAATCCGCATCAGGCAGCTGATTTTGCTTCCTTTAGTTATAACGACAATATCATTGTAGCCGGAGGATCGGTAAAAATGGACGAAAAGGGTAAAAAAGATTTTACCGATAAAATGCATTTGTACAATATCACATCAGGATACTGGTACGAGCTTCCCAGTATGCTAACCGCTAAAGAAACGACGGGGATATTGATTGACAACAAAATTTATTTCATTGGCGGATACAATGGAAAACCTTTGTCGCAAATAGAAACTTTTGACTTGACAACAGAAAAATGGGGATTTCCCGGTGAATTATTCACTCCCTTAGAAAGACCTGCTATTGCCTATAACAACAATATCATTTACTTTTTTGAGGATCGAAAAATGTATACTTACGATTTAAAAACAAAGCAGTTAAAAGAATTTGAAATCGAACTGGAGTCAAAACGTGCTGCGATGTATTACTACAACAATAAATTATACCTTATTGGAGGACGCATCGACAATAGCTATTCTCAAATACCCTCGGAAAAAGTATTCAGCATTGATCTCGATGAATTTGAAACCACAAAACCCAATAAAACAAAGATCTTATCGCAAGAAGTGAATGCTGCCAAACCTATTGAGTAAGCACAAAAGCTTGTCTATTTCAATTATAAAAAAAATGCTCTGTTTTCACAGAGCATTTTTAATAGCAATAAATTGTATCGATTAGGCTTTCCCGGCAGCAATTAAGTTTAGTGCCGAACCAGCAACGAACCAGCCAATCTGACCTTCGTTGTAGGTGTGGTTGGCCAGAATAATATCTTTGGTACCATCAGCGTGAACGAACTCTAATGTTAATGGTTTTCCCGGAGCAAATTCTGTTAAATCCGTAAAATTGATTGTATCGTTCTCCTGAATTTTATCGTAATCGGCTTCATTTGCAAAAGTCAATCCCAAAAGACCTTGTTTTTTAAGGTTTGTTTCGTGAATACGGGCAAACGATTTTACCAATACGGCTTTAACTCCTAAGAAACGTGGCTCCATAGCAGCATGCTCACGAGACGAACCTTCTCCATAATTGTGATCTCCAACAACAATAGACGGAACTCCTGCAGCCTTGTATGCACGGGCTACAGCCGGAACTGCGTCATAAATTCCGGTTAATTGATTTTTAACCGAGTTCGTTTTTTGATTGAATGCATTTACAGCACCAATCAGCATATTGTTAGAAATGTTATCTAAATGTCCACGGAAACGCAACCACGGTCCTGCCATAGAAATGTGATCGGTCGTACATTTTCCGAATGCTTTTATCAACAGTTTAGCCCCCGTGATGTTTTTACCATCCCAGGCATCAAACGGAGCTAATAATTGCAAACGTTCAGACGTTGGGCTTACCACTACCTGAACTCCTGAACCGTCTTCAGCAGGCGACTGGAATCCCGGATCTTTAACATCAAATCCTTTTGGAGGCAATTCGTCTCCTGTAGGTTCTTCTAACATTACTTCTTCTCCATCTTCATTGATCAGAGTGTCTGTTAATGGATTAAAACTTAAATCTCCTGCAATAGCCATAGCCGTCACCAATTCGGGCGAACCTACGAAGGCTAAAGTGTTTGGGTTACCATCTGCACGTTTGGAGAAATTACGGTTGAAAGAGTGAACGATGGTGTTTCTTTCTTCTTTCTCTGCTCCTTCTCTGTCCCACATACCTATACAAGGTCCGCAGGCATTAGCAAAAACAGTCGCTCCAATTTTATGGAAGGTATCGATAAAACCATCACGCTCGATGGTATAACGTACTACTTCAGAACCCGGCGTAATTGTAAATTGAGATTTCGTTTTTAAGTTTTTTGCACTTACCTGTCTGGCTAAAGAAGCCGCACGAGAGATATCTTCGTAAGAGGAGTTGGTACAAGAACCAATTAAACCTACCTGAATTTGTAAAGGCCAGTTATTTTTGATGGCTTCCTCTTTCATTTTAGAAATTGGAGTCGCTAAATCCGGAGTAAAAGGACCGTTTAAATGGGGTTCTAATTCAGATAAATTGATTTCAATCACCTGATCAAAATACTTTTCCGGGTTAGCATATACTTCAGGGTCTCCTGTTAAATAGGAAGCCACTTTATCCGCAGCATCCGCAACATCAGCTCTGTTTGTAGAGCGCAGGTAACGACCCATAGAGGCATCGTAACCAAAAGTTGAAGTTGTAGCTCCAATTTCGGCTCCCATGTTACAAATCGTTCCTTTTCCGGTACAGGACATAGAAGTTGCTCCTTCGCCAAAATATTCAACAATAGCTCCTGTACCGCCTTTTACAGTCAATATACCGGCTACTTTAAGAATAACATCTTTAGGGGCTGTCCAGCCTGATAATTTACCCGTTAGTTTTACTCCAATTAATTTTGGAAATTTCAACTCCCAAGCCATTCCAGACATCACATCTACAGCATCTGCTCCACCAACACCAATAGCAACCATTCCTAAACCTCCTGCATTTACGGTGTGCGAATCAGTACCAATCATCATTCCTCCCGGGAATGCATAATTTTCAAGTACTACCTGATGAATAATTCCTGCTCCCGGTTTCCAGAAACCAATTCCGTATTTATTAGAAACTGACGATAAGAAATCGAAAACCTCATTACTTTGTGTTTTTGCTCTCGCCAAATCGGTTGCAGCATCTACTTTTGCCTGAATCAGGTGATCGCAATGTACGGTTGTAGGCACTGCCACCTTAGCTTTACCGGCGTGCATAAACTGCAACAAGGCCATTTGAGCTGTTGCGTCCTGACAGGCCACACGATCCGGTGCAAAATCAACATAATCTACTCCTCTTCCAAACGCCTTTGTCGGATTTCCATCCCATAGGTGATTGTATAAAATTTTCTCTGTTAAGGTAAGTGGACGACCAACAATTTCGCGTGCTTTATCAACACGACCTGGCATGTTCTCATACACTTTTTTAATCATTTCAATATCAAAAGCCATAAGTATAATTGTTTTTGTTTGTTTTTTTGAACATCCCAAGTTACAAAAAATAGAGGAGTTGTAAAAGAAAAAGCCCGAGTTTATCACTCGGGCTCTCTATATATAATGATTATAACTAATCGTAGATTACATCACTAATTGTTTGTTTGAAGGTGCAAACTTAGTCAAATTAATTCCTTCAACTGCAGTTGTATACTCTTCTAATGTTGGAGTTCTACCCAAAATTGTAGACAATACCACTACTGGTGTAGAAGAAAGTAAAGACTCTCCTTTTTTACCATCTGTATCCTCTACAACTCTTCCCTGGAACAAACGTGTAGAAGTTGCCATTACGGTATCTCCTTTTGCTGCTTTTTCCTGGTTCCCCATACAAAGGTTACATCCCGGGCGCTCTAAATACAACATGTTTTCGTATTCTGTACGTGCTGCACCTTTTGGAGCACTATCATCAAATTCAAAACCGGAATATCTTTGTAAAACTTCCCAGTCTCCTTCTGCTTTCAACTCGTCTACGATATTGTAGGTAGGCGGCGCAACAACCAAAGGTGCATTAAATTCAACTTTTCCTGTTTGTGCTTCTACGTTTTTCAACATTTGAGCAAGGATTTTCATATCGCCTTTGTGTACCATACAAGATCCGATAAATCCAAGATCCACTTTTTTCACTCCTCCATAGAACGATAAAGGTCTGATGGTATCGTGCGTATATCGTTTAGAAACATCAGCATTGTTTACGTCCGGATCTGCGATCATTGGCTCAGCAATCAGATCCAAATCAACTACCACTTCAGCGTAGTATTTTGCATTGGCATCCGGCGTTAAAGCTGGTTTCTCAGAAGTTCTGATTTCTTCAATTCTCTTATTTGCTTTGTTGATTAACCCCTGAAGAACACGTTTTTCATTGTCCATTCCTTTGTCGATCATGATCTGGATTCTGCCTTTTGCAATTTCCAATGATTCGATTAAAGTATCATCCTCAGAAATACAGATAGAAGCTTTTGCTTTCATCTCTGCAGTCCAGTCTGTAAAGGTAAACGCCTGGTCAGCAGTAAGTGTTCCGATATGAACCTCAATAATTCTACCCTGGAATACATTCTCTCCACCAAACTGATGTAACATCTGAGCCTGAGTAGCATGAACCACATCACGGAAATCCATATACCCTTTCATGTCTCCTTTGAACGTTACTTTTACAGATTCCGGAATTGGCATTGAAGCCTCACCTGTAGCAAGTGCAAGAGCAACTGTTCCTGAGTCAGCACCAAAAGCAACTCCTTTAGACATTCTGGTATGTGAGTCACCACCAATAATGATCGCCCACTCATCAATCGTAATATCGTTAAGAACTTTGTGAATTACATCGGTCATTGCATGGTAAACTCCTTTCGGGTCACGAGCAGTAATCAAACCGAAATCGTTCATAAATTTCATCAATTTAGGAATGTTTGCCTGCGCTTTTTTATCCCAAACCGAAGCAGTGTGACAACCAGATTGGTAAGCACCATCAACGATTGGTGAAATTATAGTTGCTGCCATAGATTCTAACTCCTGAGCCGTCATAAGACCCGTTGTATCTTGCGAACCTACGATATTAACTTCAACACGAACATCTGAACCTGCGTGCAGTACTTTTCCTGGTGTTGTACCTACTGCATTTCTGTTGAAGATTTTCTCTACAGCGGTAAGACCTTGTCCTTCAATAGATATTTCTTTTGACGGAGCAAATACAACCGGAGCTGTAACCCCTAAAGTTTTCGCTGCAAATGTTTGAAGTTTTTTACCAAATACGATAGCATAAGAACCACCTGCTTTGATAAATTCCATTTTTTGAGGAGTAAATGCTTTCGAAATGTCGATCAATTCCTGATCTCCATTGTACAGCTTTTTCTCTTTAATATTGATTGTTAAAACTGTTCCTGTAGCAATAGAATACGTTTGTTCCAAAATTGGTTCGTCATTTTCATTACGAACAATATTTCCTTCAGCATCAACCTTTTTTACCCAGTTTTTAAGGTCAAGACCAATACCACCAGTAACATCAACAGTCGTTAAGAAAATTGGAGAAATACCATTTGTACCTCCAACAATTGGAGCGATATTTACGAATGGAATGTATGGGCTTGCTTGTTTTCCTGTCCAAAGTGCTACGTTATTTACACCTGACATTCTTGAAGATCCCACTCCCATTGTTCCTTTTTCGGCAATTAACATTACGCTTTTATCAGGATGTTGTGCCTGCAAAGCTCTAATTTCCTGCTGTGCTTGTGGCGTAATCATACATTGCCCGTGAAGTTCACGATCTGAACGTGAGTGCGCCTGATTTCCCGGAGAAAGTAAATCGGTTGAGATATCTCCTTCACCAGCGATAAAAGTAACCACTTTAATTTCGTCTGCTACTTCAGGAAGTTTTGTAAAGAATTCTGCCTGTGCATAGCTCTCCAAAATTTCTTTCGCAACTTCATTATTATTTTTAAACGCTTCTACCAAACGAGCTGTATCTGCTTCGTAAAGGAAAACCTGTGTTTTAAGAACTTTTGCAGCCTCTTTTGCAATAGCAACATCACTACCTAAAGCCAAATCAAGCAGTACCTTAATAGAAGGACCACCTTTCATGTGAGACAATAATTCAAAAGCAAAAGCAGGAGTAATTTCGTTTACTACAGCTTCACCAAGAATAATTTCTTTTAAAAACTCAGCCTTTTCACCTGCAGCACTTGTAGTACCAGGCAAAGTATTGTAAATAAAAAATTTAAGAGAATCTTCTCTATATGGATTGTTTACATCCTTAATCTGCGAAATGATTTCACTTACTAATTCTGCACCATCGATTGGTTTTGGATGAAGACCCTGGCCTTTTCTTTCCTCGATCTCTTTAATGTAATCTTGATAAGTATTCATAATATTATAGAAGTCTTTTTATTTTTTGTTTGCAAATTTAGCTATTAAAGCCGAGAATTAAAAAAAATATAACAGAAGTCGCCTTTTCAAAAATTATTATTGCTAAAAAACAATTTTCGTTGCTTATTTTTGCCAAAATTCCAATTTTTTATTAAAAAACTGAATTATTACTATTTTAAAATCCTTTCTTTAGCAAAGTCGAAATTCGTTGTTATAAACGAAGTGAGATTTTACTTCCGCTTTAACAAAGAACCTTTCTAAATAAGCAATTACAACGTTATAGTAGCGCTTTTTTCCCTCCTTTTTTTTTCATTTTAAAACATCATTTGTCCGCGTTACCCTTTTCCGTGATTCAAAAAAAAAGTAAAATAAAAAACCTGTAATTCAAATTCTTTAATAACTTTGCAATTCAAAGTACTTTTAAATAAATACAACTATGAAAAACAAACTAGCCGCTTTCGAACTTTACACTCAAAAAACCGGAGTGACCATTGGTTTAATCGCAACCTTTTTCAGCAGCCTTTTCCTGATTGTTGCCCTTATCTCTAAAGAATTCCGATTTCATGATTTTGAAACAATTGCTATACCCAGCCTTATAGCTGAATTTGTATATGGAATTGTTCTTTCGTTTATGATCTTAAAAAACAAAGAAACTTATATTCACCTGACTCCTTTTTTAATCCTGAACTGGTTTATCGGATGTTTCTCTTTAAATATCCTTGTTCCTATTTTCCATGATCTTCAAATATGGGTTTACTTGGCCACGCTGTTTTTTTGTCTGTCTAATTTTTTCATCTACAACAAAGCAGACGAAAACCGAAGCCGATCTGTCTCCTTTTTCATAAATGGATTATCTTTTGGTATCATCTTGTATTTTGCAATTTACCTGATTCCGATCATGCCATTTTCTTTCATGGCCATTATAGTTTTAGGGTTAGGATTTTACGGATTAGTCCCTGCATTGGTTCTTGTCATCCATCTGATAACAATGGCTCGCTATCTTAATCGAAATAAGAATTACACCCTTGCTTTTGGCGCCGGTTTCTTAGTTGTACTCCTGAGCTTAACTTTTTTCGCAATTGGATTGCGTATCGAAAGCAATAAAATAGTACAATCGGCTGCAATCAGCTCCTTTGATCAGAATGAGAACTTACCGCGTTATATTTCGATATCTCAGAATTTAAAACCTAACTTTTTCAATGAGATATTATTAAAAAAAGACATCGTCTACATTCCGCTTCATGACCTCTTTTCTTTTAACCGTTTTGGTTCCTTCAGCACTAAACAATTCAATGAGGAAAAAATACACAATCCGTTTATATCTGTTGCGTATCTGTTCTGTAAAGACCTGAATATCCACAATGATGACAAAATCAATATACTAAAATCAAACTTTGACAAACGATTAGAAACTGAAGAACAACTGTGGAGCGGCAAAAGTTTATTTACCAAAACCATTAAGGAAGATGTAAAACTGTACCCTGACGCGCATCTGGCTTATACTGAAGTTACCATGAAGATTGCCTGCCCCGAAGATACCTGGAGGGATCAGGAGGCTATTTATTCTTTCCAATTACCGGAAGGTTCTGTTGCAACCTCATTGTCACTATGGGTAAACGGAGTTGAAAGAAAAGGGGTTTTGACTACGAAAGAGAAAGCGAAGGCGGCCTATAATCAAATTGTAGGTGTAGAAAGCCGTGATCCGTCTTTAATGCAATGGAAAGAGGGAAATAAAGTCGTGGTTAGAGTTTTTCCTATCAATGCCAGGACTCCGCGAACTTTTAAATGTGGTTTTACAACTCCTTTAAAAGTGGAAGACAACCAAATGAAATACCAGAGTCTTTCTATTAAAGGACCAAACATTTCGAATGCCGAAACGATATCACGAATTCAAAGCGTTGGAAGTACAAAAATTGAAACCAGCAAAGATTTTGAACGAAACAAAGGCCATTACATCAATCAATCAAAAGGATTAGACCATTGGGAAGCCTATATGCCGCTCACCAAAGCCTCAAACTCATTCGCATGGAAAAACAAAGTTTACGAAGTAAAGAACATTCAAAAAACGACAGTTCCCTTTACTCCTTCAGAAATTATACTGGACTTAAACAGCAGCTGGACAACCAAACAAATAGAATCGTATGTGAATTTAAACAAAACCAACTTATTTGTTTTTATAAATGACGAAAAGAAAGAAATCAACAAAGACAATTTTAGAGCCCTTGCCTTAGAGTTTGAAGATCTTCATTATTCTTTGCTACCTCTTTATAAAATGGCCAAAAACAGTTTAATCGTTACCAAATGCGGTACGTTCTCTGCCAATTTTGAGGAGCTTGAAGATTGCAATTATTTAAAAAGGATCAAAACCGAAACAAAGCCGAAAAATTTAAAAGTAATTAATATTTCATCCGATATTAATCCGTTTTGGCAAACGGTAAAAGAACAAAAATATGTCGATTACTTCCAGACCAGTTTAAGAAACAGCTTAGAACTGATTGATAAAAAACAATTTGTATTGTTTAAAACAGCACCGAATGCGGTGAATATCGAAGCTGCCAATATTGTGATTACAGAAAACCCTCAAACCAATATTCCTAAAAAAAGTGGGCCGGATCACATCTACAGAATGTACGCTTTTGGAAAAGTACTTGAAGAACAGGTGAAAATTCAAAACGATACTTTAGTGCAAAATCAATATGTCGATTTAGCCAAAGATGCCAATATTGTTACCCCGATATCTTCCCTAATTGTTCTTGAAACTGATGAAGATTACAAAAATAACGGCATTGAGAAAAACGTTGATACTCTTGGAAATGCTTCTGTGAATAATGACGGCGCTGTTCCTGAACCTCATGAATGGCTAATGATTATTCTGGGATCGACAATCCTTTTCTTTTATTACAGAAAACACAAAAAGCAAACGATTTAATGAAATCATTTTTATTTCAATACCAAAATGCCATTGCGATCCTGACGCTGCTGCTATTATTGGGTATCAACTTTGATATCGTCCGCTCTGGTTTGGACCGCAATCTTTTTGGAATTTCATTTTCAATAGTCTTATTCGTTATCGGGGGTAGAAAAACGTCATTTAATATGAACTACCCCCTTTTGGGATTGATTCTTTTATTAGAATTCATAAGCTATCGGCTGCACACCAAATCGCTGCATTTTTTAGCATTGGCGTTATCGGCCTGTTTTCTGTTTTACAGTCTTACGAGAAAATTTTCGTTTATTGCTTTTATTTGCGTTCTGTTATTCTCCTCACTGTTTACTACCTTTTTTGATTATTTGACCGTCGAAATTAAACAGACACTTTGTTACGGGGTCTATTTAACGTTAAAAAATTTCATTCCTATTACCAAAATCGAAGGTGTTAATTTCTACATCGATAATGCAAAAATCACCATCGACACTGCCTGCATGGGATTGTCGATGTTTAAAACCGGGTTACTTGTTGGTGCTTTTTTATTGACTTTGGAAGAACGCAAGCAGCATAAATATTACAACGTAAAACAAATCTTCCTCTTCTGTTTTGTAATGATTTTACTCAATATCATTTCGAATTATTTCAGAATCATCGTTTTAATTTTAGTCGATTGTACCGAAGAAAACACTTTACATCATAGCATTGGCTTACTCTGTTTTGTCTTTTATCAAATCATACCCTTGTTGTTTTTAATACGCTTTTTCAAACCTAATCAGGAAGAAATCGCCAGCCGTCCGGCTTCTGGAAAATTTGCTTTTTTTCCAATTGCCATCGCTTTTTTAATACTATTGGCAACTAGTTTAGAAATCAAAAAAGAACCAAAACATAACTTACTTGAAAATCTGAATACAACATACGATACCACGAAAGGAATCTGGGTTACCAATGAAGTTTTTAAAATTGCAACTCCCGAAAAGCTTATTTACATTAAAACGCCCTCTCACAATCCTTTGATTTGCTGGACCGGAAATGGTTATAAAGTAATCGAATCTAAAGTGATTCAAAAAAACAATGAAGAAATCTGTTTTGTCCGCATGGAGAAAAACCAGGTACAGTATTACTCGTATTGGTGGTACGAATGCGATGGCAAAAAATACACCTCTCTTGTCGAGGTACTTTTCATAAAACTTTTGTACAATAAACCTGTTCGCTTGATAAACGAAACCAGCCGTACAAAATTGATATAAAAAAAAAGCCTGATACAATCTGTATCAGGCTCTATATCGTTTACAACAGCTTCTGAATAATTTTTTCTTCTGTTATTCCTTCGGCATCTGCTTTATAGTTTTTAATAATTCTGTGTCTTAAAATTCCGGTTGCCACTGCTTTGACGTCTTCAATATCCGGAGAAAATTTCCCATTGAAAGCAGCATGGGCTTTTGCAGCCAAAATCAGGTTTTGAGAAGCTCTTGGCCCTGCTCCCCAGTCTAAATAATTTTTAACGAAATCATTTGACAAAGCATTATCAGGACGTGTTTTACTTACTAAAGTTACCGCATATTCAATTACATTATCGGCTACAGGGATTCTGCGAATCAAATGCTGAAAATCGATAATTTCCTGTGCGCTAAACAACGGATTAATGGTTGTTTTAGCATCAGAGGTCGTACGTTTCACTACCTGAACTTCTTCTTCAAAAGTTGGGTATTCCAACTTAATAGCAAACATAAAACGGTCTAACTGAGCTTCCGGTAACGGATAAGTTCCTTCCTGTTCAATTGGGTTTTGAGTCGCCAATACGAAATACGGCAAATCTAACTTATAGTTTTGCCCCGCAATGGTAACAGAACGTTCCTGCATGGCTTCCAATAAAGCGGCCTGTGTTTTAGGCGGAGTTCTGTTGATCTCATCAGCCAAAATGATGTTGGAGAAAATAGGGCCTTTGATGAATTTAAATTGTCTGTTTTCATCCAGAATCTCACTTCCCAAAATATCCGAAGGCATTAAATCCGGCGTAAACTGAATTCTTTTAAAATCTAAACCTAAAGCCTGAGACAAAGTATTAATCATTAATGTTTTTGCCAGACCCGGAACACCAATCAAAAGAGCATGACCACCTGAAAATATACACAGTAAAATTTGGTCTACAACGGCATCCTGGCCTACAATAATTTTTGCTATTTCGTTTTTTAATTCGTTTCGTTTCTGAACTAAATTATGAATTGCTGTTACGTCAGACATTTAGATATGTTTTTAAATTTAAAAAGAGTTAGTATTATGAATTCATAAAACTAACTCTTTTTCTTTATTTAATAAAAATTATTTTTTTAGCCAATTGTACACAAAGTTACAATCTCTGTACTCTCCAATAATTTTGATATAAGTATCTTTTATTTTGTTATCAAACCATTTCGAAATTGTCGTGATCTGCTTTTCTTTCAATGCCAATTCTTTAATTTTGGTATAATCCTTAGCATAATCTGCAACGTGCTGTTCAATTCTATTGGTAACGGTAATTAGTTTGTATGTTTTTTTACCTTTATCGTCTGTATTTAAAAGCGGTTGTGAAATTTCATCGTCTTTTAAGTTAGAAACCTGGCTGTATAAAGTCGGATCCATTTTAGTCAATTCAAAACGGGTATCCTGAGTATTTGGATTTACCAGCGTTCCTCCGTTTGCTCTTGTTTCTTTCTCGTCTGATTCTGTTCTTGCAGCATCAGCAAAAGTAATCTCCTTATTAACAATCTTGTTTCTGATGTTTGCAATTCTTTCTTTTGCTTCTTTCAACGCTGCTTCTGAAACTGTTGGAGCAATTAAAATATGACGCAATTCTACTTCCTGACCTTTAATTTTTTCAACCATTATAATATGGTATCCAAAAGTAGTTTTAAAAGGTTCTGAAATCTCTCCGGCTGCCAAACTAAAAGCAACATCTTTAAATTCTTTTACGAAAGGTGTTTTTCGGGTCATTTTATAAAAACCTCCCGTTGGTGACGATCCCGGATCCTGTGAATACAGTACCGCTTTTGTTGCAAAACTCGATCCTTCAAGCACATCTTTTCGAATAGCATTTAATCTGTCTTTTACCTTTTGCTCATCTTCTGCCGAAACTTTAGGCTCTACCACGATTTGTGCTACTTCCATCTCTGCTCCAAAAGTTGGTAATTCGTCTTTTGGTATCTTTTTAAAGAAATTACGAACTTCTTCCGGTGTAATTTCAACGGCGTCCACAATTTTCTTAGTCATTTCTGACGCTAATTTTTGCTCTTTTAAGATATCTGCAAAATAGGTTTTAAATTCTTCTACTGAGTTCTTTTTGTAATACGCTACAACTTTATTGATGTCACCCACCTGTTGTACCATATAATTCAATCGCTCGTCCATCATGCTTCTTACTTCAGCATCACTTACTACGATACTGTCCTGAATTGCCTGATGTGCATACAGTTTATCTTCTAAAAGTTTCCCCAGCATTTGACATCTTGTAATGTCTTTTGTAGATCCTCCCTGTGCTGAAATTTCTAAAAATCCTTTATCAATATCTGAATCTAAAACAATATAATCTCCAACTGTAGCAATAATACCGTCAATTTTCAGCTTTTGCCCGGATGGTACTGTAAGAGCCGGTTTGCTAACTACTGTATCCTTAATAACTTCCTGAGCCGAAATAATTGAGTTGAAAAAAAATAAAAAACACATTGTCAACACGAATTTGAAATCAATTGTTTTTAGCGATAATTTTTTTAATAACATTATTTAAAATTTAATTTGAATGTAAAGGTCTTGCTTTAGAATTTCGTCTTAAACCGAACTTACTTTGAAATACTTCAGGGATATACTTCCGGAAACATTAAACAATTAAGATCTAGTTCATTTTGACTTATAACGAACAAAAATAACAATTCAATTACATAATACAACTATCAGCAATACTATTAACAAAAAATTATAGGGCTGATCTTCAATTTCAACTGAAACAGACTTCATAGCGCCGTTAAATAGCGGCGACAAACGGCGACAACTTACGATTAAACCCTGAAACAATGCGCTTTAGAAATCGCCCTTATTAAATTCTAAAGCATTAAATACGGCTGCAATAAAAAAAGTTATCCATACTACAACGTTTTCGTGGGATAACTATTTTCCTGCAAATTCAAATGAAATCAAAAAACACATACTTTAGATACGTAATTACTAATTTAAAAGGGTATAAACTACGAATAACGCTTCTTTTTACCCCGATAGATTACAATTACAAACTTTATTAACCTATCTCAACCAATTATGAAAAAACCAATTCTACAACTTTACCTGCTTGCAGCGATGACTGCATTTTTAGGTTCCTGTTCACAAAATGAAACCATTGAAACAGAATCAAAAGCTCAAAGCGAGCAATTTGAAATTATTAACGTTACCCATCATGACGGAAGACCTTTTAGTACGGGCGCTTCCAATTCGTCCTCAACCGGAAAGTATGTCGACAATCCGGGTGGCGGAGTGATGATGCAGGCTTTTTACTGGGATGTTCCGTCTGGTGGAACCTGGTGGAATACGGTAAGTGGCAAAGTAACGGCCTGGTCTAATGCAGGAATTGGGTCTATATGGCTGCCACCTGCTTCTAAGGCACAAAACGGCGCTTTCTCGATGGGATACGACCCTACAGATTATTTCGATTTTGGCGATTACAACCAAAATGGTTCTGTAGAAACCCGATTTGGTTCTAAAACCGAATTGGTGAACTTAATTACCGCTGCACACACAGAAAACATGAAGGTATACGCCGACATTGTAATCAATCATAATAGTGGCGGACAATCCGAAGCCAATCCTTTTACGGGAACGAATACTTGGACTAATTTTAGCGGCGTGGCTTCCGGAAAGTTTACCCGTAATTATAACGACTTCTACAAAAACAGTTACGGTAATAACGACGAGGGCGCTTTTGGAGGTTTTCCTGATTTATGCCATGCCAATCCGCATGTACAGGACTGGCTCTGGCTGAGAGCTGACGGTGTGGGTAAATATTACAAAAACACGATGAAGTTTGACGGCTGGAGATTTGATTATGTAAAAGGTTTCGGTGCCTGGGTCGTAAATTCATGGAATGCGAATGTTGGCGGATTCTCGGTTGGAGAGTTATGGGATTCGAATGTAAACGTGTTAAATGACTGGGCAAACAGCGCAAACAGTTCTGTTTTTGACTTTGCCTGTTATTACAAAATGAATGATGCTTTTGACGGAAACAATCTGGCATTACTGAATGATGATATGATGTGGAAAAGAAACCCTTACAAAGCCGTGACCTTTGTAACCAATCATGATACCGATGAAATCTGGAGCAAATTATTAGCGTATTCCTACATCCTGACTCATGAAGGATACCCAACTATTTTTTACCGCGATTATGAGGAATGGCTAGACAAAAGCAAACTAAACAATCTGATCTGGATTCATAACAATAAAGCGACCGGAACAACTTCTATTCTCTATTCTGACAATGATGAATATGTAGCAAGAAGAAACGGTTACAACGGAAATCCCGGATTGGTTGTTTACATCAACAACTCCGACACTTGGCAGGAAAGATGGATTCAAACCAACTGGGCCAGTACTCAAATTAAAGATTTCACCGGAAACTCGAGCTGGTATCCTACTACCCAGGCCGACAAATGGGTAAAAATTCAATGTCCTCCAAAAGGATATTCTGTTTGGTCGGTTAATCAATAATCTAAAAATTAAAATTCTAAGGCTGTTCTGAAAAAACAGCCTTATTTTTTTGCACAACTTCACTTTAATAAAATAAAAGACTTCCCAATTTAAGAAGTGAATATTTTTATTAAGCCGTAATTAGTAGTACTTTTGCAACCTATTTATACGAAATATGAGCTTTTTAAAAGAAATACAACGCAGAAGAACATTTGGAATTATATCGCATCCTGATGCCGGTAAAACAACTTTAACAGAGAAGTTATTGTTATTTGGAGGGGCTATTCAGGAAGCGGGAGCTGTAAAAAACAATAAAATTAAAAAAGGAGCAACGAGTGATTTCATGGAAATCGAACGCCAGAGAGGTATTTCGGTTTCAACATCTGTACTTGCTTTTAATTATAAAGACAAAAAAATCAACATCCTTGATACCCCGGGACACAAGGATTTTGCCGAAGATACTTTTAGAACTTTAACCGCTGTTGACAGTGTTATTGTTGTAATTGACGTTGCAAAAGGGGTCGAAGAACAAACAGAGAAATTAGTAGCTGTTTGTAGAATGCGTAACATCCCGATGATTGTTTTCATCAACAAGTTAGACCGTGAAGGAAAAGATGCTTTTGACCTTATGGACGAAGTGGAGCAAAAACTTGGTCTTACCGTTACGCCACTAAGTTTCCCTATCGGAATGGGGTATGATTTTCAGGGAATTTATAATCTTTGGGAACAGAACATTAACCTTTTCAGCGGAGACAGCCGTAAAAACATCGAAGAGACGATTGCTTTCTCTGATGTTCAGAACAATCCGGAATTAGATAAAATTGTGGGGCAAAAAGCCGCTGAAAAACTTCGTGAAGAATTAGAATTGATCGACGAAGTTTATCCAAAATTTGATCGTCAGGATTATTTAGACGGTAAACTACAACCGGTATTTTTTGGTTCAGCTTTGAATAATTTTGGGGTTCGCGAATTGTTAGATTGTTTTGTTACAATCGCTCCGTCTCCAAGACCAAAAGATTCTGAAACCCGTTTGGTTGATCCGGCAGAGGAAAAAATGACTGGTTTTGTGTTTAAAATCCACGCCAATATGGATCCGAAACACAGAGACCGTCTGGCCTTTATTAAAATTGTTTCGGGAACTTTTGAAAGAAACAAGCCTTATTACCACGTTCGTCAAAAGAAAAATTTAAAATTCTCGAGTCCTAATGCGTTTTTCGCTGAGAAAAAAGAAATTGTAGATATTTCGTATCCAGGAGACATCGTTGGTTTGCACGATACCGGAAATTTTAAAATTGGTGATACTTTAACCGAAGGAGAAATAATGAGTTTCAAAGGAATTCCAAGTTTCTCTCCGGAACATTTCAGATACATCAATAACGCCGATCCTATGAAAGCTAAGCAATTAGAAAAAGGAGTTGATCAGTTGATGGACGAAGGAGTAGCGCAGTTGTTTACTCTGGAAATGAATAATCGTAAGGTTATCGGAACTGTTGGAGCACTTCAATATGAGGTAATTCAATATCGTTTAGAGCACGAATACGGTGCAAAATGTACTTATGAAAACTTCCCGGTTCACAAAGCATGCTGGGTTAAACCGGATGATGCCAAGAATGATGAATTTAAAGAATTCAAGCGTATCAAACAAAAATTCCTTGCTCATGATAAATACGGTCAGTTGGTATTTCTTGCCGATTCTGACTTTACGATTCAAATGACGCAAAGTAAATACCCAAGTGTGAAGTTGTTCTTCACCTCAGAATTTGACTAAGAAATTTCAAAATATCCCATAAAAAAAGCGCTAATTTTAAATTAGCGCTTTTTTTTTAATTTGAATTAATCGAACCTTAATTAGTTAATATATTCCAATAATTAATAATCTTTTATTTAGGAGGTGGCAATCTAGGACAATCCATTCAAAACAAAAAATTTTGTCGACGAAAACAAAAATAAATCCGTTGAACTACACTTTCTGTTTGTTTAGATCTCCAACTGTATCCCATTTTCTAAATTTATACCCATCTGTTTTTTAACAACAGTAAAAGCTCTCAAAATTTTCATTTTTTTCCATAAAAAAAGCCCCATTGCTGGGGCTTTTAAAATTTATGCTTGTCCCGCAGGACCAAAATTAAGCGGTATTGGAGCTTGTTCTGTCTCTTTGATTTCGCCATGAGCGACTTCAAAACGATGAATATTTTCACCAATTGCTTTTAATAATCTTTTAGCATGTTGTGGCGTCAAGACAATTCTTGACTTTACTTTGGCTTTAGGAATACCAGGCATAATACTCACAAAATCTAAAACAAATTCTGAAGATGAGTGGTTGATAATCGCAAGATTGGAATAAATTCCTTCTGCGATAGTTTCGTCTAACTCAATATTAATCTGTTCTTGTTGTTGGTTCGGATTACTCATAGTTTCCTAAATTAATAAATATATTCTTCTTTATTAGCCATCATTTCATTGTAATCGTCTTTAGATCCTACGATAGTGTTATCGTATTCTCTCATACCAGTTCCCGCAGGAATTCTGTGTCCAACAATTACATTTTCTTTCAATCCTTCTAAATCATCTACTTTACCAGCTACAGCAGCTTCGTTAAGTACTTTTGTTGTTTCCTGGAAGGAAGCAGCAGAGATGAATGATTTAGTTTGTAGCGAAGCTCTTGTAATACCTTGTAAAACTGGCGTTGCAGTTGCAGTAATTACATCTCTGGCTACAACCAGATTTTTATCATTTCGTTTTAGCAATGAGTTCTCATCGCGTAAATCACGAGGTGTAATAATTTGACCTGGTTTTAGTACAGCAGAGTCTCCGGCATCTTCAACTACTTTCATACCGTATAATTTATCGTTTTGAACGATGAAATCTTTGGTGTGAATCAATTGATCTTCCAGGAATAATGTATCTCCCGGATCCTGAACTCTTACTTTACGCATCATTTGACGAATAACTACCTCAAAGTGCTTGTCATTAATTTTTACCCCTTGTAAACGGTATACCTCTTGAATTTCATTTACCAAGTACTGTTGAACAGCAGCCGGTCCTTGAATTCTTAAAATATCATCCGGTGTAATTGCACCGTCAGACAATGGTACTCCTGCTCTTACGAAGTCATTTTCCTGTACTAAGATTTGGCTTGAAAGTTTAACTAAATACTTTTTAATCTCACCAAATTTAGATTCGATAACGATCTCACGGTTACCTCTTTTGATTTTTCCAAAAGAAACAACACCATCAATTTCAGATACAACTGCAGGGTTTGAAGGGTTACGAGCCTCAAGCAACTCGGTAATTCTTGGTAAACCTCCTGTAATATCTCCCGCTTTAGAAGAACGACGTGGAATTTTAACCAATACTTTACCTGCTTTAATTTTCTCACCGTTTTCAACCATTAAGTGTGCACCTACTGGTAAGTTGTAAGAACGAATCAATTCACCTTCTTTACCGTAAACCAATAAAGTTGGGATTAATTTTTTGTTTCTTGCCTCAGAAATTACTTTTTCCTGGAATCCTGTTTGCTCATCGATTTCAACCATGTATGATTGTCCTTGTTCTAAATCTTCGTAAGCAATCTTACCTGTAAATTCAGAAACAATTACACCATTATATGGATCCCACTTACAGATCACAGATCCTTTAGTAACTACTTCACCATCCTTAACAAAGATACTAGATCCGTAAGGAATGTTGTGTGTATTTAAAACGATTCCAGTTTTCTCGTCAACTAATTTTAATTCTGTTGAACGTGATACTACGATATCAACCGCATTACCTTCACTGTCCTCACCTTTAACCGTTTTTAAATCTTCAATCTCAAGTCTACCGTTGAATCTTGTAACAATACTAGATTCTTCAGAAATACCTCCAGCAACCCCTCCAACGTGGAACGTACGAAGTGTTAACTGTGTACCTGGCTCTCCAATAGACTGAGCTGCAATAACTCCGACAGCTTCACCTCTTTGTGTCATTTTTCCGGTAGCTAAGTTTCTACCGTAACATTTAGCACAAATACCTTTTAAAGCCTCACAAGTTAATGGAGATCTAACTTCTACTCTTTCAATCGGAGAAGCTTCGATAACTCTCATGATTGCTTCAGTAATTTGTTGTCCGGATTGAACCAGAACTTCATTCGTAAGAGGATTAATAACATCTTGCAAGGCAACACGTCCTAAAATTCTTTCTCCTAAAGATTCAACAATTTCCTCATTTTTCTTCAATGCAGAAACTTCAACACCTCTTAAAGTACCACAGTCTTCGATGTTTACAATAACATCCTGAGATACGTCATGAAGCCTTCTTGTTAAGTAACCAGCATCGGCCGTTTTAAGAGCCGTATCCGCAAGACCTTTACGAGCACCGTGAGTAGAAATAAAGTACTCAAGAATCGAAAGACCTTCCTTAAAGTTAGAAAGAATCGGGTTTTCAATAATCTCACCACCACCGGCAGTAGATTTTTTAGGTTTAGCCATCAAACCACGCATACCTGTTAACTGACGAATCTGCTCCTTAGAACCCCTCGCCCCAGAGTCAAGCATCATATATACAGAGTTGAAACCTTGTTGGTCTTCTCTAATATTTTTCATTGCTA
This sequence comes from Flavobacterium sp., assembly GCA_023251135.1. GTDB lineage: Bacteria > Bacteroidota > Bacteroidia > Flavobacteriales > Flavobacteriaceae > Flavobacterium. Next base: position 33,501 of record JAHEZJ010000005.1, read on the forward strand.
ATTCTGTTAACTGAGCATTCGCAGAAGTCCATACGTCAATAACCTGGTTGTAACGCTCGTTATTGGTAATAAGACCCATGTTATAGTTAGTTGAGATACCTTCAACTTGCTCTCTGGCATCTGCAATTAACTTGGTTTTTTGTTCCGGGATTCTAATATCACCAAGAGAGAATGATAAACCTCCTCTAAATGCGAATTTATAACCCATATCTTTCATATTGTCCAAGAAAGCCGCCGTTGTAGGTACATCAGTCACACTTAAAATGTGTCCGATAATATCTCTAAGGTTTTTCTTAGTCAATACGTCATTGATATATCCAGCTGCTTCAGGTACTACTTCGTTAAATAATACACGTCCTGCAGTTGTTTGAATAATCTGGTACACTAATTCTCCAGCCTCATTAAAATCTTTTGCTCTAATTTTCACACGAGCATTCAATTCTAATCTTCCTTCGTTTAATGCAATGTTTACTTCTTCAGCAGAATAGAAAGTCAAATCCTGACCTAAAATAATGTGATCTTCTGTAGAAATACGCTCTTTGGTCATATAGTATAGACCCAAAACCATGTCCTGAGAAGGTACCGTAATTGGAGCACCATTTGCAGGGTTAAGGATATTGTGAGAAGCCAACATTAATAATTGTGCCTCTAAAATAGCCTCTGGTCCTAAAGGTAAGTGAACCGCCATCTGATCCCCATCGAAATCGGCGTTGAATGCCGTACATACTAATGGGTGTAACTGGATCGCTTTTCCTTCAATTAATTTTGGCTGGAAAGCCTGAATACCAAGTCTGTGCAAAGTAGGAGCACGGTTCAGTAATACTGGGTGTCCTTTAATTACGTTTTCAAGAATATCCCAAACTACCGGCTCTTTTTTGTCTATGATTTTCTTAGCAGATTTTACTGTTTTTACAATACCTCTTTCAATCAATTTACGGATAACGAAAGGTTTGTATAATTCAGATGCCATATCTTTTGGCAATCCACATTCGAATAATTTTAACTCAGGACCAACAACAATTACCGAACGAGCAGAATAATCCACACGTTTTCCAAGTAAGTTTTGACGGAAACGTCCTTGCTTACCTTTTAAGGAATCAGATAATGATTTTAATGGTCTGTTAGATTCTGTTTTAACAGCAGAAGCTTTACGCGTGTTGTCAAATAATGAATCTACAGATTCCTGTAACATACGTTTTTCGTTTCTTAAGATCACTTCAGGAGCTTTAATCTCCATTAATCTTTTCAAACGGTTGTTACGGATGATTACACGACGGTATAAGTCGTTCAAATCTGAAGTTGCAAAACGACCTCCATCAAGTGGCACAAGCGGACGTAATTCTGGTGGAATAACAGGAACCACTTTCATAATCATCCATTCAGGACGGTTTTCGCGGTTTAAGTTAGACTCACGGAAAGACTCAACAACTTGTAATCTTTTTAAAGCTTCTGTTTTACGTTGCTTAGAAGTTTCGTTGTTAGCGCTGTGTCTTAATTCATAAGATAAAGCATCTAAGTCGATACGAGCTAATAAATCCATAATACACTCTGCTCCCATTTTGGCAACAAATTTATTAGGATCTAAATCATCTAAATATTGGTTTTCCTGTGGAAGAGTATCTAAAATGTTCAAATATTCTTCTTCAGTTAAGAAATCTAATCTTTGTAGTGATTCTCCATCTGCATTTTTAGCAATACCAGCCTGGATTACTACGTATCTTTCGTAGTAAATGATCATATCTAATTTCTTAGATGGAAGACCAAGGATATAACCAATTTTGTTTGGAAGAGAACGGAAATACCAGATGTGAGCAATAGGCACAACAAGGTTGATGTGTCCTACTCTGTCACGACGTACTTTTTTCTCGGTAACTTCAACACCACAACGGTCACAGATGATACCTTTGTAACGAATTCTTTTATATTTTCCACAAGCACACTCAAAATCCTTAACAGGTCCGAAGATTCTTTCGCAGAAAAGTCCGTCACGCTCTGGCTTGTGAGTTCTGTAGTTAATTGTTTCCGGCTTTAAAACCTCTCCTCTTGATTCTTTCAGGATAGATTCTGGTGAAGCCAATCCAATAGAAATTTTGTTAAATCTTTTTACTGGATTCTTATCTTTATTGTTTCTATTATTCATCATAGTTTTTACTATTGATTTACTGCTGTTTAAAAATTGATTTTAGATTTCATAATCTCCATCTTTCAAAAGTTCCCTTCAAAAGAGTTAAATCATCGCGCTTACCTCGGTTTACTTCTCTAAACCTCAAACTTAAATTTGAAGTGCTAGTTATAAAATGCATTGCATTGTTATAAAAAATCGGAACGGGTTACGGGTATAAATCTTAAAAACTTTAATACTATTAGTAACAGTGAACAGTCTCAGTTTTCAGTGTAAACTGAATGCTGAGACTGTAACTGAAAACTTTTATTATTCTTCCAAACGAAGATCTAAACCTAGACCTTTCAATTCGTGCATTAATACGTTGAATGATTCTGGTAAACCTGGTTCTGGCATAGTTTCTCCCTTAACGATAGCTTCGTAAGTTTTAGCTCTACCAATAACGTCATCAGATTTAACCGTTAAGATTTCACGTAGTGTACTTGATGCTCCATAAGCCTCAAGTGCCCAAACCTCCATCTCTCCAAAACGCTGACCTCCAAATTGAGCCTTACCTCCAAGTGGTTGTTGCGTAATCAATGAGTATGGTCCGATAGAACGTGCGTGCATCTTATCATCAACCATGTGTCCTAATTTAAGCATGTAAATTACACCCACAGTTGCTTTTTGTGCAAAACGCTCACCAGTTCCACCATCATAAAGGTAGGTATGTCCAAAACGTGGTACGTTAGCCTCATCAGTCAAAGCGTTGATCTGGTCAAGAGAAGCACCGTCAAAAATTGGAGTAGCAAATTTTCTACCCAAGTTCATACCAGCCCATCCAAGAACCGTCTCATAAATCTGACCAATGTTCATACGTGAAGGTACCCCAAGTGGATTCAATACGATATCTACCGGTGTTCCGTCTTCAAGGAAAGGCATGTCTTCATGACGAACGATTCTAGCAACAATACCTTTGTTACCGTGACGTCCTGCCATTTTATCCCCTACTTTTAATTTACGTTTTTTAGCGATATAAATTTTCGCCAATTTCAAGATTCCAGATGGTAATTCATCTCCAACTGTAATAGTGAATTTTTCTCTTCTTAAAGATCCTTGTAAGTCGTTCAGCTTAATTTTATAGTTATGAATTAAATCATTCACCATTTTATTAGTAGCGTCATCAGCAACCCATTGACCTTTGCTTAAGTGAGCAAAATCTTCTACTGCGTAAAGCATTTTTTGAGTATATTTTTTACCTTTTGGTAAAACTTCTTCACCCAAATCATTCATTACACCCTGAGATGTTTTTCCGTTAACGATCAGGAATAATTTCTCTACCAATCTGTCTTTTAATTCAACAAATTTAGTTTCGAACTCCATTTCTAAAGCGCCTAAAGCATCTTTATCCTGAGTACGTTTACGTTTATCTTTTACGGCTCTTGCAAATAATTTTTTGTCAAGAACTACACCGTGTAAAGATGGAGAAGCTTTTAATGAAGCATCTTTTACATCACCTGCTTTATCCCCGAAGATTGCACGAAGCAATTTCTCTTCCGGAGTAGGATCTGATTCTCCTTTTGGTGTAATTTTTCCAATCAAAATGTCGCCAGGTTTAACCTCTGCTCCAATTCTGATCATACCGTTTTCATCTAAATCTTTAGTAGCTTCTTCAGAAACGTTAGGAATATCGTTTGTTAACTCTTCGTTTCCTAACTTCGTATCTCTAACCTCTAATGAATAATCATCAACGTGGATAGAAGTAAAAATATCATCACGAACTACTTTTTCAGAAATTACAATTGCATCCTCGAAGTTATACCCTTTCCATGGCATGAACGCAACTTTTAAGTTTCTACCTAAAGCTAATTCTCCATTTTGAGTAGCATAACCTTCTGACAATACTTGTCCAGGAATAACTCTGTCACCTTTTCTTACGATCGGTTTCAGGTTAATACTTGTTCCCTGATTGGTTTTTCTAAATTTAATAAGGTTGTATGTTTTCTCATCAGCATCAAAACTAACCATTCTCTCGTCTTCTGTACGATCGTATTTGATAGTAATGATATTAGCATCAACATATTCAACAGTTCCATGCCCTTCAGCATTGATTAATACTCTTGAATCTGAAGCTACCTGACGCTCTAAACCTGTACCTACAATTGGTGCTTCCGGACGGATCAAAGGAACCGCCTGACGCATCATGTTGGATCCCATCAACGCACGGTTCGCATCATCATGCTCCAAGAAAGGAATCAATGATGCAGAAATCGATGCAATCTGATTAGGCGCAACGTCTGTATAATGAACTACAGATGGCTCAACAACCGGGAAGTCACCTTCCTCACGAGCAATAACATTGCTAGCTGTAATTTTACCAGTTTCATCCATTTCAATGTTTGCCTGAGCAATCATTTTACCTTCTTCTTCTTCAGCACTTAAGTAAATTGGAGTACTTTCTAAATCAACTACACCATTAGTTACTTTACGGTAAGGTGTTTCGATGAAACCCATTCCGTTTACTTTTGCATAAACACCAAGAGATGAAATCAAACCAATGTTTGGTCCCTCAGGAGTTTCAATCGGACATAAACGACCATAGTGTGTATAGTGAACGTCACGAACCTCGAAACCAGCTCTCTCTCTCGAAAGTCCACCTGGTCCAAGTGCAGAAAGTCTTCTTTTGTGTGTAATCTCCGCTAATGGATTCGTTTGATCCATAAATTGAGACAACTGGTTCGTACCAAAGAAAGAGTTGATAACTGATGATAATGTTTTAGCATTAATCAAATCAATTGGTGTAAACACCTCGTTATCTCTAACGTTCATTCTCTCACGAATAGTTCTTGCCATACGTGCTAAACCAACACCGAATTGTTGAGACAATTGTTCTCCAACTGTTCTAACACGACGGTTTGATAAGTGATCAATATCATCAATCTCTGCTTTAGAGTTGATCAATTCGATCAAATATTTTACGATTGTAATGATATCTTCTTTGGTAAGCACTTGCTTGTCCATAGGGATATCTAAATCTAATTTTTTGTTCATTCTGTAACGACCAACTTCACCTAAGTTATAACGTTGATCAGAGAAGAACAATTTATCTATAATACCACGAGCAGTTTCTTCATCAGGCGGTTCTGCATTACGCAATTGTCTGTAGATATGCTCAACAGCTTCTTTTTCAGAGTTTGTTGGATCTTTTTGTAACGTGTTGTGGATAATAGCATAATCTGCCTGGTTATTATCCTCTTTGTGTAACAAAATAGATTTAACGTTAGAATCGATGATTTCTTCAACATTATCTTTATCGATAATTGTATCACGATCAAGGATGATTTCGTTACGTTCGATAGAAACTACCTCTCCGGTATCTTCATCTACGAAATCCTCGTGCCATGTGTTTAGTACACGTGCAGCAAGTCTTCTTCCGATATACTTTTTAATACCTGTTTTAGAAACTTTAATTTCCTCTGCTAAGTCAAAAATTTCAAGGATGTCCTTATCTCTTTCAAACCCGATTGCACGGAATAAAGTAGTAACTGGTAATTTTTTCTTTCTATCGATATAGGCGTACATAACGCTGTTAATATCTGTAGAAAATTCTATCCAGGATCCTTTAAAAGGAATTACTCTGGCAGAATAAAGTTTTGTTCCATTTGCGTGGAATGATTGTCCAAAGAAAACCCCAGGAGAACGGTGTAGCTGAGATACTACTACACGCTCGGCACCATTGATTACAAAAGTACCACTTGGAGTCATATAAGGTATTGTTCCAAGATAAACATCCTGTACAATAGTTTCAAAATCTTCGTGTTCTGGATCTGTACAGTATAGTTTCAACCTGGCTTTTAAAGGCACACTATAAGTAAGACCTCTCTCTATACATTCTTGAATTGTATAACGTGGTGGATCAACAAAATAATCTAGGAATTCCAATACAAAGTTGTTTCTTGTATCTGTGATTGGAAAGTTTTCCATGAAGGTGTTGTACAACCCTTCGTTGCCTCTTTCGTCAGATTTAGTTTCTAGTTGAAAAAAATCTTTAAAAGATTTAACCTGAACATCTAGAAAATCCGGATAGTCAGGAATATTTTTTGTAGAGGCAAAATTCAATCTTTCAGTCTGATTTGTTATCATCAATGGACAAAATTTTGATTAAAAAAAAGTAATTTTTTTGTGTAAAAACACACTGTTTAATCTATACTTTCTTATTATAATCAATACATCTTTAAAAATAAACCTCTAAAGTTGGTTTAATTTTTTTTCTTCGTACTGATCAAAAACTTTTTCGTATTTTAAACTATTTGATAATAAAACTTGATATATTTTATTATACGAAAAATGGTTTAGACCCTTGGATGATTCCACCCAAGGTCTAAACCTAGTTCTAAACTGTGTTTTGTTATTTTAACTCAACAACAGCTCCAGCTTCTTCTAATGATTTTTTAAGACCTTCAGCCTCTTCTTTAGAAACACCTTCTTTAACGTTACTTGGAGCACCGTCAACTACATCTTTAGCTTCTTTAAGACCTAAACCTGTAAGTTCTTTTACTAATTTCACAACTGCTAATTTAGAAGCACCAGCTTCTTTTAATACAACTGTAAATTCAGTTTGTGCTTCTTCAGCAGCACCTTCTCCACCACCAGCAGCAACTACTACAGCTGCAGCAGCAGGCTCGATACCATACTCGTCTTTTAATATTGTTGCTAATTCGTTAACTTCTTTAACTGTTAAGTTAACTAATTGTTCTGCGAATTGTTTCAAATCTGCCATTTTTTCTATCGTTTAAAATGATTTGTAAAATTATATTTTGTTTATTGTGCGCTATTTAAGCAGCAAGGAAAACAAGTTCCTCACTATAATTATTAAGCCTCAGCTTCTTCTTCGCTACCAGCGAATTTGTTTTGTAAAGCTGAAATAATTCTTTGAGCTGGAGATTGTAACAATCCGATAAGCTCTCCAAGAAGTTCTTCTTTAGACTTAATAGTTGCTAATGCCTCTAATTGGTTATCTCCAATGTATACTTCAGAATTGATGTAAGCACCTTTTAAAACTGGTTTATCAGATTTCTTACGGAAATCTTTGATAATTTTTCCAGGAGCGTTAGCTACATCAGAAATGAAGATAGCACTATTACCAGTTAAAACTGTAGGTAAATCACCATAATCATTAGCAGAAGCTTCCATTGCTTTTGCAAGCAAAGTGTTCTTTACAACTTCTAATTTGATACCTGCTTTAAAACAAGCTCTTCTTAAGTTTGAAGTTGTTTCTGCGTTTAAACCAGAAATATCAGATACATAAATGATATTTGTACCAGCTAACTGCGCAGTTAAATTTTCAATCGCGATTGATTTTTCTTCTCTAGTCATACTAAAAATTTTTAACTACCAATTATACTGCTTTTGGGTCTAATGCAATAGCAGGACTCATAGTGCTTGTAAGGTGAATACCTTTAATGTAGGTACCTTTAGCAGCAGTTGGTTTAAGTTTTATTAATGTTTGAATAATTTCGTGTGCGTTGTCAACAATTTGCTCAGCTCCAAAAGAAACTTTACCAATTCCTGCGTGAACGATACCAGTTTTATCAACTTTAAAGTCAATTTTACCAGCTTTAACCTCTGCAACAGCTTTTGCAACATCCATAGTTACAGTACCTGTTTTAGGGTTTGGCATTAAACCTCTAGGTCCTAAAATACGACCTAATGGACCTAATTTACCCATAACTGCTGGCATAGTGATGATCACATCAACATCTGTCCAACCGTCTTTAATTTTTTGTAAATAGTCATCAAGACCTACATAGTCTGCACCAGCTTCTTTAGCTTCCGCTTCTTTATCTGGAGTAACTAATGCTAATACTTTAACATCTTTACCTGTTCCGTGAGGTAATGTAACTACACCTCTAACCATTTGATTCGCTTTTCTTGGATCTACACCCAAACGAACTGCGATATCAACAGACTCATCAAATTTTGCAGAAGCAACTACTTTTAATAATGCCGCAGCATCTTTAAGAGAATATAGTTTGTTCTTTTCAATTTTTGAAGCAGCCTCTTTTTGCTTTTTTGTTAATTTTGCCATGTCTTTTTCTTAATTAAAAAGGAGCATCTCCTGATACGGTTATACCCATAGATCTAGCTGTTCCAGCAACCATACTCATTGCTTTTTCTACTGTAAAAGCATTTAAGTCAGGCATTTTGTCTTCAGCAATTGCTCTAATTTGTTCCCAAGTAACACTAGCTACTTTTTTACGATTAGGCTCACCAGAACCAGATTTTAGCTTTGCAGCTTCCATTAACTGAACCGCTGCTGGAGGAGTCTTAACGACAAAATCAAATGATTTGTCTTTATACACAGTGATTTGCACTGGGCATATTTTGCCAGGTTTATCCTGAGTTCTAGCATTAAATTGCTTACAGAACTCCATGATGTTTACCCCAGCAGCTCCTAAAGCAGGTCCAACCGGTGGCGACGGGTTCGCAGCACCTCCCTTAACTTGTAGTTTAACTACCTTACTAATTTCTTTAGCCATTTTTAAAAAATTTAACACTGCAATCAATGGAAGCGATTGCAATGGATATTATATATGTAACAAAAAATTATACTTTTTCAACTTGCATAAAGCTTAATTCTAATGGTGTTTTTCTTCCGAAAATCTTAACCATTACTTCAAGTTTACGCTTTTCTTCATTGATTTTTTCAACCGAACCGTTAAATCCGTTAAAAGGACCATCGATCACTTTAACCGTTTCACCAAGGCTGAAAGGAATAGAACGAGTATCTGTATTTACAGCTAACTCATCTACTTTACCTAACATTCTATTTACTTCAGAAAGTCTCAAAGGAACAGGTTCTCCACCTTTGATCTCACCTAAAAATCCAATTACACTAGTAATAGACTTAATAATATGAGGTATCTCACCAACCAAATTGGCTTCGATCATAACATATCCAGGGAAATAAACTTTATCCTTAGACATTTTCTTTCCTTCTTTTACAGTAACTACTTTTTCTGTAGGTACCAAAACTTGGGAAACATAATCGCCCATACCTAATCTGGCAATCTCAGTTTCGATGTAAGCTTTGACTTTGTTTTCCTGTCCGCTTACAGCTCTAACCACGTACCATTTTTTCACATTATTATCTGCCATCACAAAAAAATTATCCTTTTAACCAGTTAAAAAATCCAGCCAAAGCTTTTGCAAAAAATTCGTCTACTCCCCATGTTGCCAAAGCGAATAAGATCGAAAATACAGCCACAACAATTGTCAATTTTTGAACCTCAGCCCAAGCAGGCCAAGTAACATTTGACTTTAACTCTTCGAAAGCCTCTGATAAATAATTAGTAACTTTTGTCATTTGATATATTTTTTATTGCACGGGCGGAGGGATTCGAACCCCCATCAACGGTTTTGGAGACCGCTATTCTACCCTTGAACTACGCCCGTAATTAAAAGCCAGTGACTTCAGTTAAGAAAATCAACTGGCTTTTTTTATAATTTTTATAGGATTATCCTACGATTTCAGTCACCTGACCTGCTCCTACAGTTCTACCACCTTCACGGATAGCGAAACGTAAACCTACGCTCATTGCGATTGGGCTTAATAAAGAAACATTGATAGTCAAGTTATCTCCTGGCATTACCATCTCTACTCCTTCTGGTAAAGTAATAACTCCTGTTACGTCAGTTGTACGTACGTAGAACTGTGGACGGTAGTTATTGTGGAATGGAGTGTGACGTCCACCTTCTTCTTTTTTCAAGATATACACCTCAGCTTTGAAAGTAGCGTGTGGTTTTACTGATCCTGGCTTAATGATAACCATTCCTCTTTTGATAGATTCTTTATCAATACCTCTTAACAATAAACCTACGTTATCTCCAGCTTCACCTCTATCAAGGATTTTACGGAACATCTCAACTCCTGTAATAGTAGAAGTTAATTTATCAGCTCCCATACCAATGATTTCAACTGGATCTCCTGTATTAGCAATACCTGTTTCGATACGACCTGTAGCAACAGTTCCACGACCAGTAATTGTAAATACGTCTTCAACCGGCATCAAGAATGGTTTTGCTACGTCACGCACTGGCTCTTCGATCCAAGCATCAACAGCTTCCATTAATTCAATGATTTTTGGTACCCAAGCAGGATCATTATTCAATCCTCCTAAAGCAGAACCTTGAACTACAGGACCATTATCTCCATCATATTCGTAGAAAGATAATAAATCTCTAATTTCCATCTCAACAAGCTCTAACAACTCAGCATCATCAACCATATCCACTTTGTTCATGAAAACAACGATTCTTGGAATACCAACCTGACGACCTAAAAGGATGTGCTCACGAGTTTGTGGCATTGGACCATCTGTAGCAGCAACTACTAAGATAGCTCCGTCCATTTGAGCTGCTCCAGTAACCATGTTCTTTACGTAATCCGCGTGACCTGGACAGTCAACGTGAGCGTAGTGACGGTTAGCTGTTTCATACTCTACGTGTGATGTATTAATAGTAATACCTCTTTCTTTCTCCTCTGGAGCGTTATCGATTTGATCAAACGATTTTGCTTGACAATAACCAGCATCAGACAATACTTTTGTAATTGCTGCAGTTAATGTAGTTTTTCCGTGATCCACGTGTCCAATTGTACCTATGTTTAAGTGCGGTTTGGAACGATTAAAATTCTCCTTTGCCATTTTACTTAATTTTTAATCTTAGTTATATATTAATTTTCAATTTCCTACTTACTTGAGCCAACTACGGGAATTGAACCCGTGACCTCTTCCTTACCAAGGAAGCACTCTACCCCTGAGCTAAGTCGGCAGAGAGTTCTGACTTTTGAATTTAAATTTCAAGTTAAACACCTGAAAATCATAGCTCAAAATCTTAACTACTTCTTTATTTGTGGGGAGAGCAGGATTCGAACCTGCGAAGTTCACACAGCAGATTTACAGTCTGCCCTCGTTGGCCGCTTGAGTATCTCCCCTAATAACTTATGATTTCAGTTTTGTGATTTTAGATTTAAATCCCGAATCTCTTCCTTAATCATAATTACTTTTTTTTTCAATAATTTTAAAGAACAATTTCAAATCGCATTTGAAATATTTTTGAGCCGATAGAGGGACTCGAACCCACGACCTGCTGATTACAAATCAGCTGCTCTAGCCAGCTGAGCTACATCGGCAATTGCATTAAAAAAGTCCGCTATTTCTAACGGACTGCAAATGTAGCCATTTTATCTTTTAATCAAAACATTTTTTGAAAAAAATTTCAATTATATATGTGCTCTTATTTTTTCTTTCCTTTTTACAAGTAACCTCTCTAGTGATTCAGCCGAAAGTTCGACCGCCTCTTCGAATGTTTTACACTGCTTTTTAACCAAAAAATCATCCCCCGGTACATTAATCTTAATCTCTACTGCTTTATTCTCCTTGTCACTTGTTCTCTCTACTTTTAAGAAAACATCCGCCGAAACAACACGATCATAATATTTTTCCAATTTATCCATTCTCTCCTGAATAAAATCTACCAATTTTCTGTCAACAGCAAAGTTAACTGCATGAACATCTACCTTCATAATACAAATTTTAGGGTTAAACATTTCAGAATTACTGTTTGTTTCTAGGATGCGCATTTGTATATACTTTTTTAAGTTCCGCTAAACTATTATGAGTATAGACTTGTGTAGACGCCAAACTCGAATGCCCCAATAATTCCTTAACTGAATTTAAATCTGCTCCGTTATTTAATAAGTGAGTCGCAAAAGTATGCCGAAGCACATGCGGACTCTTTTTTACCTTTTCAGAGACTTTACTAAAGTAAGAATTTATTAATCGATACACAAAAGATTCACTCAATTTTAACCCTTTGCCCGAAATAAAAAAATAATCCTCATCGACTATCTTTTCAATCAAAGCCCTTTCCTTTAAATACAAATTCAACTGCTCTGCAATTATTGGCAATATCGGAACAACACGTTCTTTATTTCGCTTCCCCAAAACCTTAAGTACCCCAGAAGACAAATCAACATTATACTTCATCAAATGAATCAACTCCGCTCTTCGCATTCCTGTAGCATAAAGAAGATCTACAATCAGCCTGTCACGAATTTCTTCGAACCCACAAGGATTACCAACCTCCAACATCAAATCCGTTAGTTCTTTTTCAGAAAAAGGGATCTGAATAATTTTAGGCGTCTTTAATGCTTTGTGCTTTAGCATCGGACTCACCTCAATTTGCTTTGTTTTTAAAAGAAATTTATAAAACGCCTTCAAAGACGCCATTTTTCGATTGACCGAAACATTAGAAACTCCTCCATCCACCAAAGAAACAATCCAACTCCTAATCTGACCGTAATTCACCTGCTCAATTGCATCCTGCTCAAAAGCAACCTTATTAAACTCCTCAAAAGACGAGATGTCGTTCAGATAAGCCACAACAGTATGTGCCGAATACTTTTTCTCCAGCTCCAAATACTCACGAAACGCCTCTTTATTTGATTTCATAAAAACACAAGACTACAACACCATTACAACTGCAAAATCAGACACAAAACAGTAAATTTTAAACACAAAAAAACCGTTAGCATCAAAGTTATATTTTTTTGATGACTAACGGTAATTATTTTTGAAAAGCTACTACTAACTCTCTAAACTGTCTCTCAAGTTTTGGATGTAAGCCGCTTTTTGAATTTGAGCTCTTTTGATTACAGAAGGCTTAATAAAAGCAGTACGTGCTCTTAATTGACGAACAGTTCCTGTTTTATCAAATTTTCTTTTATAGCGCTTTAATGCTCTATCGATATTTTCTCCGTCTTTAATTGGTATAATTAACATAATATTGACACCTCCTCTCGTTAAGGCTGCAAAAGTATATATTAATTATGAATTACGAGTCATAAAATGTGATTTTTTTTTATGTGAGATGTAAGATGTGAAATGTAGCATGTATACTGAGTTAATTAATAACCCATATCTCGCATTTTACTTTTCACAATTCACAAAATCTACTCTTTAAGTAAGTTTTCGGAAACAACCACTTTCTGAACACACTCAAATTGTATCAATATTTATAAACAAAGCTCTAGTTCTTTATCGTTCTTTCTCCATAATCATCATAGCCAAATGGATTCTTCCATTTAACCGGATAAACAACAAACTGCTTATCATTTATAATTTCTATTACATAAGTTTTAAAAATATTGTCTTTTGTTATTGGACGGTGGTAAATATCTTTTTTTCTTTTATAAAAATCCAATAGTTTTTTACTCCCTGCTATCTCTTTCTTTTTCAACTCCACTATATTCAAAACCTTATATTCTTCAATTTTTTTTACATCAATAGTATCAGCTTTATCGACACACAACAATGAAATATAATTATCATTTCTTCCTCTATTACCGCACTCCTCAACCTTAACACCAGTAGTTTCTTTTATGCAATTCAAATTAAAAATTATACCATTATGCTCTTCGGAAAAAACTTTTTCAACTTTTGGACAAATTGGATTGTAATTATACCCTATATAAATTCTTGTTTTTTCTATTTTCTGCCCATACCCAACAGAAATAAATAGCAAAAAACAAATGTTAGTTAAAATACGGTTCATCTTTATAAATATTTAAAAACTTTCATCCTGAGAAATTAACACCCAAACTAGAGCTGGGCACAATCCGACATAGTCATTATACCTATTAATCAACAACATCCATAGTATATGTTTTCCACTTTAAATAAGTACCATCTTTTAGTTGATGAATAATATAACTCGGATCTTTTACAAAATAAATACTATCTTGAAATTGTTTGATGGTTATAAGTTTAATACCTTTTAATGATTTTAATTTTTCAGGCTTTCCACCCCAAGAATAAAACCCTATAGAAAAATCAGGAAGCCTAACTTCGCTAGGATTTTCCCCACTTGTTCTTATGTTTTTCACCCTTTCATTATAAATCTTAATTGCCTTATCCCTTTCTTTTTTAGATTCATATTTTTTTACATAAATACTAAAATGAACCCCACTTGTATCTTTATCAATAGTATACTCTCTGAGCGCTTTACTTTTTAAATCTAAAAAAACGATCTTACTATTTCGTTTTTTTTCTACTTGTGAAAACGATAAATAAAAACTGCTTAGAAATAAAAAAACAAGCAAAAATTTTATTGGTGACATGGCGTATTGGTATCTATAAAATTATATTCTAACTACTATTCTTTACTCTATAATCAAAGCTAAATCTCTTCCATAGTCATAGCAGACCATTGTAAGTAAGTCCCATCCTTTAGCTTATGAATGATATAAGTAGGACTAGACGTTTTGTATCCACTTTTTTGAAACTGTTTAATGTTAATGAATTTTATCCCCTTTAAAGATTTTATTCTTTTGGGCTTCTCATTTAGAACATACAGACCTACAGAAAAGCTTGGAAGTCCCATACTATCAGGATCATCTATTTGATTATGATACTTCTCTGTTACTATCTCTCTTTCTTTTTTAGATTCATACTTTTTTATATAAATACTAAAACTAGCTCCGGTTGTATCTTTATTAATAGAATATTCTCGTAGAGATTTATCATTTAAGTCTAGATATATAGTAATCAGCTTGCTCCCTTTTTTTTCCTGTGCTAATAATGTATATGAAAAAAGAATCACAATACATAAGATTATTCTTTTGATTACTGACATTTGGAATTATTTTTTATAAAGTTGGTATACGTTTCTAAAATTTGAAGTCTTTCATTTTTAGACTTATTTACCCAAGCCACTGTAGGTCTTGGAGGTAGCCCAGTAGCAACATCCCAGTTTTCTTCACCCATCAAACCAATCCAAGATAAAGCTGTATAAACATCTTCCGATTGTGTGTTATCGTATTGTTTTAAAACATCAATAATAATACCTCTCAACTCTTGTGCCATAAGCTCATGTTGCGCATTTGAAGGAGATTGACCAGCAGGTGGCATGTATTTGTATTTCAAATAATATTCCGAAATTTGTACCTCATCATCTTTTATACTTTCAATAAATTCTGCCGACCAAGGAATTTCATTTTTTCCAGAAAGAACTAAAAGTTTTCTAAACATTTCTGCATGTAACATTTCATGGATAAAATTTCTTGCTATATTTAAAGTAGGAGTACTTAATTTTTCGGGATTAAATTTAATCTCAATCATAGAATTTTTAGGCTGATAAGTTACAGCACTAGCAGTTGGATGCGCGGGATCAATGCCAACACTTAATGTTAAATTGGCCAGAGAAAAATCCCCATCGAATTTCTTTAAATAATTTTGAAAAGTCGCTGAGCCTCCCAGTTGTGTATACACTCCCATCAAACACTTATTATCCGAAAAAGTAGGATCCAATATTACTCTATATTCCAAATCTACAACACTTCCGTCTTTTAAGGCATCAATCATCGCCAAAGCAAAATTCTTATCTTCCTCGCTTGGATTGTTGTAGACCATGCTATACACCAAGCTAAGCGCTTCCGGAGTATTCATGAGATAAACCATTTGAGCCTTACTCATCTTGATTTTTGTCTTAATAACCGCTATCGTCTCTGAAGCTGTACTCACCGGAACATAACCTGGAGGTGGTGTTTGATCAGGACAATCGCTTGCCTTTTTACTTGTACCTGGCGCTTTTACCAATGGTCTAAAGCAAAAAAAATAATTTGCACCGCTACCGCCATTAGCACCAGGCGAAACTCCACCGAGAATACTGGTTCCTCCTCCGCTGTAGTATGTGGTTGTTCCTACCGAAACAGAATAGATTCCACCGCTACTGCTTGCTGACACATTATAACCGGCAACTGTAGTGTTAAACCCTGAAGGTGTCGAAGGCGTACCGCCACCACCACCAACTGCCCCTCCAACTGCTCCGGTATTACTACCTGAACCCGAAGGGGGAATAAAAATTTTAGGACAAGGATCGTCTCCACTGCTTGATTTACCAGTAAAACTTCCTGAATTTTGGGTTAGAACCCCCATTTCTGTTGATCCTACAAAATAATTAAAATCGAAATTATGAGATTTAAAATTGGGAAAATCAGCGGGGTTGCACGTATATTTTATTACGTACTGTGATTGCTCCCCGGTTGGCAATACATTAATAATTAAATTATAAAATACATTCTCCGGACTATCTTCATAAATAAAACTGATGCTATAGTTTACAACACCCTCATTGTCTTTTGTTTTAACAATGTTCTGCGTTGCAAATATAGCATCAAGTAAACCATTCCAATTTTCACCGGAACGAGCAGTATTATTTATGTTATCCGTACTTATATAATTTTGTATATCTGCCGGCAACTGTTTTAAATTCAACAAATCACTCTTAAAAGGAGCGGTTGCAACTATTTCTTTAGTATCGTCTGATACATCTTTTTCGCACCCTAAAAGAACAATACCAAAACATAGTATAATAAGGTTTGAGAAATTGGTAATCTTCAATCTCATAGTTTGTTTGTTTTTTACTTCCTACAAACATATGAAAAAAAATAACCGAAAAAACCTACTACTCTTTAAGTAAGTTTCTGGAAATAACCACTTTTTGAATTTCAGTTGTTCCTTCTCCGATCGTACACAATTTAGAGTCTCTGTAAAACTTCTCTACCGGAAAATCTTTGGTATACCCATAACCTCCGTGAATTTGAACAGCCTCATTGGCGATCTTCACACAAGCTTCTGAAGCAAACATCTTGGCCATAGCCCCAAGTGTTGTAACCGGTTTATGCTGTTGTTTTAAGAAAGCAGCTTTATGCAGTAGCAATTCCGACGCTTCAATTTCAGTAGCCATATCCGCCAGCTTGAAAGAGATTCCCTGAAAATTACTGATAGGCTGACCAAATTGGTATCTTTCTTTTGAATATTTCAAAGCGGCTTCATAAGCGCCTTTTGCGATCCCTAAAGATAAAGCTCCAATTGAAATTCGCCCTCCATCTAATATTTTCATGGCCTGAACAAACCCCTGTCCTACTTCTCCTAGTCTGTTTGCATCCGGAACACGGCAGCTATCAAAAACCAATTCGGCCGTTTCACTGGCACGCATCCCTAGTTTATTCTCTTTTTTTCCTGAACTAAATCCTTTCATTCCTTTCTCAAAAACAAAAGCCGTCATTCCTTTTGAGTCTCCTTTTTCACCAGTACGAACAATTACTACGGCAATATCACCTGAAATAGCATGCGTAATGAAGTTCTTAGCTCCATTTACAATCCATTCGTCACCGTCTTTAACGGCTGTAGTGTTCATTCCTCCTGCATCCGATCCGGTATTGTGCTCTGTTAATCCCCACGCTCCAATATATTCGGCTGTGGCTAGTTTTGGCAACCATTTTTTCTTTTGTTCTTCGTTTCCAAAAGTCAAAATGTGGTTGGTGCATAATGAATTATGAGCCGCAACCGATAAACCAATTGAAGGATCTACTTTTGCAATTTCTTCTACAACGGTAATATACTCGTGGTATCCTAAACCGGAACCTCCGTATTCTTCGGGAACCAAAACTCCCATATACCCCATTTCTCCCAGTTGTTTAAACAGGGAAACCGGAAAAACCTGAGATTCATCCCATTCCATCACATTGGGTCTGATATTTTTCTCCGCAAATTCTTTTATTGACTGCGCAATCATCAACTGCGTTTCGTTATATTCAAAGTTCATTGTAATTCTGTTTTTTTTTAGAACTCCAAATATAAACTAATTATTTTTGCTTTTTCAATAGGAAAATCTTTAATTTTTGATAAATCCTCAATATTATTAATTTTTCCATTCATGCTTCGATACGTTACAATTTCTTTGGCTAACGCATATCGGAAATACGGAAACTTTGCCAATTCTTTCAAAGACGCGTCATTTACAGCTATTCTTTTAAAAGAAGAAGGTATTACAGCTTTATAATGCAAACTTAGTTCACTGACAACTTCAGGCGAGAGCCCCCACACCTCACTCATTTGCTCCATCGACACAAAACATCCCAAAACCTCTCTTTGTTTTAATATCCTTAAAGATAAAGCTTCACCAATACCATAGAGCTGAACAAGATCTTCCCGGGTTGCCATATTGATATCCTGAACTATTATTTTTTCTTTTTTAGAAACAAGTTCCCGCACAAACTCTTTTCTTTCGATTTTAGGCTTTGCTTTATTTCCAATCCAATCGGGAAATTTAAACAAAGGAGAGATGACACGTAATAACGAATCTGAAATTTTGGTGACCACCTGAAATTCTATTGCTGAGTTTACATATCTGTTCTCTTTTCTAAAAGCCAGCAATCGGTCGATCTCCTGAACTGACATCCCAAGTTTATAGCCTTTATAATCGGTAATAAAATTTGGATTAAAAAGATACATCTTTCTTTGCTCTCCGGATTTTAAATGTTTTAAAGAATCGATTTCGGACTGCAACGACATCCATTGTTTTTCTTCGGGAAAGATTTTATCCGCCGGGCTAAAGTCAACAAAAAAATAAGCGGCCTGCAAAACCACTATGATTACAAAGAGCACAAAAATTCCTTTCCGCTGCTCTTTTGTAAACCTAAAATAGACTGCAAAATCTTTTAAACTCATTTTATTCGAACTTTTTCTTTCTTAAATAGTGCACTAAAATAGAGAAAAACCGTTGATTTAGTAAGAAAATTAACAAGAATTATGTATTTCAGAAAATTACACTTTTCATTATTTATGCCCAATTAATTTAATGAATCTCAGTATTTAAAGATCAATCAGCGGGGGTTTTGTCAAAATATTTAATATTTTACAACTAAAAACGAGATAATTGTTTTTAGTTTTTACAAAAAACGATACATTTGGAGCTTAGTAACAAATAAACCAATAAAATAGTATGTCAATTTGGAGAGTTAAACCGATATCAGCCTTTGAGGCCGATATGAAAAAAAGTGATTTAAAAAGAGTTCTAGGAAAATGGAGCCTTACAGCCATTGGTGTTGGTGCCATTATTGGTGGAGGAATTTTTGTACTTACAGGTACTGGAGCATATTACCATGCAGGTCCAGCGTTAGCTGTTTCTTTCATCATTGCGGGGATTGCCTGCGTTTTTGCAGCTCTTTGTTATTCTGAGTTTGCCTCTATTTTACCTGTTGAAGGTTCTGCTTATGCTTATGCATACGGAACAATTGGAGAAATTTTTGCATGGATTATCGGTTGGGGACTTATTCTTGAATATGCAATGGGATCGATGACCGTCGCCGTCTCCTGGTCCGGATATTTCAATAAACTGCTCAAAATGTTTCATATTCATTTACCTGAATGGCTCACAACAGATCCTGCTAGTTACACCGGAGAAGGTTTTTCTATGAACTTACCGGCTTTTTTAATTGTTATTTTGGTTATTTCCATACTTATCAAAGGAACAAAAAGCGCCGCAAAAGCAAACAATTTTATTGTTATCCTAAAAGTTTCTGCTGTAATATTTGTAATTATTGCCGGTCTTTTCTTTATTAATACGGCTAACTGGTCTCCATTTATTCCAGCAGCTACTCAAATTATTGAAAAAGAAACTACTCACAATGCTTACGGAATTGGAGGAATTGTATCCGGAGCCGCTGCTATTTTCTTTGCTTACGTTGGTTTCGATGCTGTTTCTACTCAGGCAGGAGAAGCGGTTAACCCTAAAAAAGATGTTCCGTTTGCTATTATTGCTTCGCTATTAATTTGTACTACTTTATATATACTTGTTTCTTTAGTACTAACAGGTATGATGAATTATAAAGATTTTAACCCACTAGGAAAATATCCTGATGCTATTAAAGCTCCTGTTGCCTATGCATTTGATATTGCCGGACAAGGATGGGCTGGTCTTATCATTACTATTGCTGCAACGATAGGTCTTGTTTCAGTATTAATGGTTATGATTATGGGACAATCAAGAATTTTCCTTGGTATGTCTAAAGACGGATTAATTCCTGCTGTATTCTCTAAAGTAAATCCACTTTCTGGAACTCCAAAAACTAACTTAATCATTTTGGGTGGTATTATTGCAACAGTTGCTGCTTTTACACCTATCAACAAATTGGCTGATATGACCAGTTTTGGTACTTTATTTGCCTTTACAATGGTTTGTATCGCAGTTTGGATTTTAAGAGTAAAACAACCTGGATTAACAAGAACTTTTAAAGTTCCTGCACTTCCTATTATTGCTGTTTTAGGTATTGCGATCAACACTTATTTAATGATCAATTTAAGCCACGATGCTCAATTTCTTTCACTAGGATGGTTAGCTGTTGGTATTCTGGTTTATTTTGGATACAGTAAAAAAAGATCAAGACTTAACAACAGTACCGAAAACGAATAAACATCATTTGATACAACAAAAAAGCTCCAAATTAAACATTTGGAGCTTTTTTTATAAGTCAAAAACAGAAGTTCGTTTTGCTCTGATCAAATCTTTCAACCGGATCCAAAAGGCAAGGGTTAAATAAACGCCAAAACCTAAACCGGCTGTAACAAACGAAATGTAAATAAAAAACAATCTTACACTGGTAACACGCATCCCCAGTTTATCGGCCAATCTGGAAGATACATGAAAACCATATTTTTCAAAAAAGAACTTTAGTTTTAAAATAGCGGACATGTTATTGATTTTAGATTGTAGATTTGTCTCTTTCTACAAAAGTACAAAATTATCACATTTTCTAATTATCTAATTGCCTCATTATCTAATTACCTAATTATTCTTAAGTAAATCAATTCCTAATGCACATCGCAAGCAGGCTTTTTGATTGCAGTACTCTTTTTTAAGTTCTAAAAGGGCCTGGGTTTCGAAGGCATTTTTAGCCTTTACTCCAAAGAAATCAAATTTATCAATAATGGCATTGCGCTCCGGTGCTACCTGATTCATAAAAGCAATTAACTCTTCAGAAATTAATTCGTCTCTCGTACGTGCATAGGCAAACTGAAGCGGAATGATGGTATTTATAATGAGCAGATCTATAAACGCAGGAGATAAAGCCTTTGATTTCCTGACACTTTCTTTATCAAACTGGTAATGATTTCGCCAATACGAGCTTGCCGAAACAAGGAACAATTGACGTACTTCTGCCACCGATTTTACCGCAATTATTTTTGAAAACAGGTTTTGCTCCCGGTATAAATTGGCCAATTGCGAGAGTCGAATAGTCGGGAAATTATCGGGACGATGTTTAAAAAACTGAACCGGATCGATATGACACTTCTTCACCTGGTGTTTGTTCAACAAATAGTCGTATCTGTTTTTTAGGTCGGTAAAATAAACATCTTCTTTTCCGGAATCTAATAAACCTGTGGTTCCAAAAAACAATGCTTCCAGATTTTCAACTTCAAAACTTTCTTTTCTGATCATTGAAAAAGGGAGCGATTTGGCCATTTGCAGAAAAGAATTCGCATTGGTGTTTAACCCAAAATTCTTTGCGAATAGGGAGAATAAAACGGCTTCCCAGTCCTGTTGATTTTCGCTGAGCAAATCATAAATGAATTCGGACTTGCGCTCTAAACGTTCAAAAAACAGTCTCTCCTGCCAGTTTTTAAAAACGAATGCGTCAATTTTAGTGATGTCTTTTTCACAAAAAATCCATGATTTTGGTGTTAACAGCGCATTGTAATTTGAAAGTGTCTCCGTGGCCGTATACTCTTTTAAAACCAAAACCGGAATCTCGGTATTGTTTTTACCAAAAATTTCGGTGTCGTGCTCCCAAACCACATGCAAAATTACATTGTCATAGGCCGGGTCCTTTTCGTGACCATGTACATACCAATCTGAAGATTTTAGGTGTATTTCGATATTACCAGCCCATTTTTGATTGCCTATTATAATTTGCGCATTAAAAAAATCCGGTCCCGAAAGTCCGAGATAATCGCCTGTTTTAATAATAGTGAGCGGCTCATTTTGAGTAGTTCTTAAATTCAGGGTTTCAAACTTTCTGAATCTCCAGAGGTAATGAAGAAAATCTTCTTTCATGTTTAGGCTTATACAATGGTTTGCAAAGCCTAAATTAGTAAAAAATAATACTTATCCTACAAAACTTATCTTATTTTAACAGATACAATTTGGCACAGGCACGTGCGTCTGATAATGCTTCATGATGATTCAACTGAATTTTCATCTCGCGGCAACAGTCACTCAATTTAGTTGGTTTGAAGCCTTTTGCTTTGTATATTTTAACCGTACATTCCCATTTAGCTGCAATATTCAGATCATCATAATTCAGACCATAAAGCGCCATTGATTTCATTAATACGTTGCGGTCAAAACTTTCATTATGTGCCACGACAACTCTGTTTTTTAATCTTTTTTCGATTTCGGGATAGACCTGTACAAAAGACTTTGCAGCAACAGTATCTCGCGGATATATACCATGAACCTGAATGGTGAAGGGATTGTACTGATTGTTTGGCGGCTTGATGAGTGTAACAAATTCGTCTACAATTATTCCGTTTTCTACCGTTACAATCCCAACCGAACACGGATGGTAACTGGTTGCAGTTTCAAAGTCTATGGCGGTAAAGTTCATATGCTGTGCTATAGTAGTAAAAAAATCCATAAATCTAATTGTTTCCAACCAGATTTATGGATTTATAAATTTATTAAAAAATCGCTTTATTTTATTGATCCGATAATATCATATTTTGTAATGATATGATGATTTCCGTTTTCAAGGTCAACTAAAACAGCGTCGTTTTCTTTGGTAAATAATTTAGATACCTCTTCAATTGGAGTTCCTAATTTCACAATTGGGAAAGGTTTCCCCATTACTTCTTTAATTGGTTTTTCGGCAACGTTTTTATCGGCAACATAACTTCTGAATAAGTCTGTTTCGTCAACAGAGCCCACAAATCCATTGATATCTACTACCGGAATTTGAGAAATTTTATATTTGCGCATACGTTCGATTGCGTGAGAAACTAGTTCTTCGGTACGAACAACGATTAATTGTTTATCGATATGATCTTTTATAACATCCTCGGCTTTTGTTACATTTTCTTCCAGGAAGCCACGTTCGCGCATCCAGTCGTCATTAAACATTTTACCTACATAACGGCTTCCTGAATCGTGAAATAATACTACTACCACATCATCCGGCTTGAAATGTTCTTTTAGCTGTAATAGCCCTTTTATACAAGCTCCGGCAGAGTTTCCAACAAAAATAGCTTCTTCCAATGCAATTTTTCTGGTGTAAACGGCTGCATCTTTATCGGTTACTTTAGTGAATCCGTCAATTAAAGAGAAGTCAACGTTTTTAGGCAAAATATCTTCTCCAATTCCTTCTGTGATGTACGAATAGATTTCATTTTCGTCAAAAATTCCGGTTTCATGGTATTTTTTAAAAACAGAACCGTAGGTATCAATTCCCCAAATTTTAATGTTTGGATTTTTTTCTTTCAGGTATTTTCCAACTCCTGAGATCGTTCCCCCTGTTCCTACTCCAACTACAAAATGCGTGATCTTTCCATCGGTCTGTTTCCAGATTTCTGGTCCGGTTTGCTCATAATGTGCCAATGAATTAGACATGTTATCGTATTGATTCACATACCATGAATTTGGTGTTTCACTAGCCAGACGTTTTGAAACTGAGTAATAAGAACGTGGATCTGTAGGCTCTACATCGGTAGGACAAACGACCACTTTAGCTCCTACTGCACGCAGGATATCCATTTTTTCTTTAGACTGTTTGTCTGATATTACACAAATCAGTTTGTAGCCTTTGATGATGGCTACAAGTGCCAATCCCATTCCTGTATTTCCTGAAGTACCTTCAATAATGGTTCCTCCTGGTTTTAATCGGCCATCTGCCTCTGCATCTTCAATCATTTTCACGGCCATTCTGTCTTTAACAGAATTCCCGGGATTAAAAGTTTCGACTTTTGCCAATACCAGCGCATCTATTTCAGCAACAATTTTGTTGAGTTTTACCAATGGTGTATTACCGATTGTTTCTAAAATGTTTTTTGAAAAGTCCATTTCTATTTGAATTTTAATATTTGGTTTTTAAAAATATGAGAAGCCTAATTTTATTGGAAGAAGTTCCAAACCAGACCAAATCGGATCACAAAATCGCGATAAGGATTATTAGGTGCCGAATAATAATCGCCTTTTGAAAATAAAGCGTTTATGTGTTCTGCTTTTAAATAAAAGCGGGTTTGACGAATTCTGGCATTTACAAAAAGATCGAATAACGGGTAGCCCCCTATCTTTTTGTTATGCTGAACAAAAAATTCTCCGATAACCGGATTATAGTCATTTCCGTAATATTTTGTAAAATAATTAAATACTACTCCAGATTGCATATACAATGCTTTCTTAAAAAAGTGTCCCGAATAATAGAATGTATTTCTGGTTACGAAATCGGGTACATTTAAAATCAGATCTGATTGTTCTACTTTTTGATACAAAAGTGTATTGTCTAATGCAAATCGGCCAAATTTAAACTCACGGCTTGCTTTAATTTCAAGGTAATTAATAGCGCTACCGTATTGAGCCGGCTTAATAATCTGAGTATGTGCCGCGGTCTGAATATCAGAAGATTTGTCTTCAAAATACAAATGATCGTTTAAAACGGTGTATTGCACTTCTGCGTTTACCCAGGGTGTTCCAACACTGGCACTAAGCGAATTAATTTTTTCATTTTTAAAATTATTCGACCAGTTGTACTCGGTGTAGCTGCTTTGGTATAAATTGAAGTTGTTGTTTGGTAATTTATTGATGTTACGATATCTAAAATCAAACTGAATTTTATCGTTCATATCGTATCTCAATTTCGCATCTAAATTAGAAAGCGACTGATTGGTAATGGATCTAGAATACAAGAAACGCCCGTTCCATTTGTTCTTTTGATATTCGTACTGCCCTCCGAAGTTATTAATTTGTAAAAATAAATTATCCGGAATAACTGTTTTATCCTTATGGATTATAATTCTTCCGTATTCATAATTTGATCTGTAATCGTCTACGAAAAAATTAAATTTCCCTAAAAGAGAATTTTCGTAGGCAAGTCCAACCTTATTATATAGTCTTTCGTATTTTGTTTTATCGTTAATCCCACTAGTAACATACGAATCTCCAAATCGCTGAACCAGTGTATTACCAACGTTTGAAGTTAATGTCGCCTGAGTGTACTCAAAAAGTTTATTTTCGTAATTAAACTGGTGCGTTACATATAAATTATTGTTTCCGTTTTTCGGATTTACTCTGAACGCATGATCAAAAAACAAACGTCTTCCTTTCAAAAAAGATTTGGCATCTGTTAGGTATACCTGTAATCTTTGACGGTTTTTATAATCTTTATTATCACTTTCAAAATCTGTGGAAGTTGTAATCCCTCCATTTTCTTCATTTGAAATGTCCTGATACGTATAGTGAGCATTTATGGCATACCTTTTATCTGTTGTGGCATAACTGGTGGTGAATCTGAAATTTCCCGCACTTACCAATTGGTTTATATAATCTCCTTCTGAGCGTAAACCTTTGTAAGCAATAGAAAAGTTAAGATTTTTTGAGGTGTTTAACGTAATAAAGGAGTCCACGTTCTGACCTTTATTGATGGTAGTGTTAAAAAACAATTCGGTAAAAGGAGTTGCCGCCGAATAATAACGAATCTGATCGGCTTCCATATAATTAAAATGTTTACCGCTAAAACCAATTTCAGGGTAAGGAGAAAAATTCGTTAAGCTATACTGCAGTGTATTAAAAGTTTGTCCGATGTTTGAGAAAGCCAAAAGCCCGAAATCGTCTTTTCTAAGATGATTTTGTCTGTAGGCACTTTTCAAGGTTAGCGAAGTATCTACATAGGTGGTATCGTGCTCCAATGTGATAATCTGATATTGATCTATGGTAGCGATCTTGGCTTTTTTCTTTTTTACCGTATCAGTTATACTTGAATATTTGGTGTTCATGTCTAAGTTATTTTTAGATGCAGTTTTTTCCTGAGAAAATACTAAAGTTGGCACAACTAAAAGATATAGAAAAATGAATATTCTCATTTGGTGGTTTTATAGGTAATTATTACGACAAAATTTATCAGGCAAAGGTAAAAGATAAAAACGTATAAAAAAACAAATCATTGTTATCTGGATTCTTTTTCAAACCAAACTGTTGAAACAAAAACCCCCAATCAAAAAATTGATTGAGGGCTTTCAAAAAAAATCAAAATATTTATCTTAATTCTACCAGTCTGGGTTTTGTCCTAATCCTGGATTAGTTTGCATTTCAATTTGTGGTATTGGCCAAATAAATTTATAATCTGCATAAGGAAGAGCAGGAACTCCATAAGGACCTGTATAAGGTGTTCCTAAAGTGTATAATGCAGCAGCTGGTGCAGCATTAGCCAATTTTGCAGGTACACCATTAATTGCTACAGCTGCAATTGGATCTCCTTGAAGTCTGCTAATATCAGACCATCTGCGTCCTTCCATTAAGAATTCGATTCTTCTTTCGATAAGAATACCAGCAACCAAATCAGCAGGTGTAGCAAAAGAAGCAGCAGTATAAGCCTGTCCAACCGGATTAGCCGGAGTTGCTACAGGATTACCCAATGCTCTGTTTCTTACAGAGTTTAATAAAGTAAGAGCTACTGTAGTGTTTGACAAACGAGCCTGAGCTTCTGCCATATTCAATACTACTTCAGCATATCTGATAACCGGAGCAGCATCCGTTAAGTTTGTAATGTCAGAATATTTGTTAGTATATTTTCTTCCAGCTACAGTTTTAATCATAACTCCTTCTTCTCTTCTTTTATCATCCGCTAACCATTTGCTATTTCTCCAAATGATAGGGCTAATATTTACTAAGGCTCTATTGTTCAAAATACTAGCCAAACCTGCATTAACTCCAGGGTTAGCTGTAGCTGAATGCTGAATAGAGAAGATAGATTCTGTATTAGACAAGTTACTTGCAGGAACAAATACGTCACCAGGTTTAGCAGTCAAAGTGTATACACCATTTAACTTAACACCTTCAGTAATTACGTTTGCCCAGTCTCTTTTTTGAAGATATACTCTTGTTTTGAAAGCGATAGCTGCAGATTTAGTTGCTTTAGCTACTACTCTACCTCCTGCAAATCCATTTGATGTGATCAATTTTTCAGCATCATTCAAATCTGCAATTACTT
This sequence comes from Flavobacterium sp., assembly GCA_023251135.1. GTDB lineage: Bacteria > Bacteroidota > Bacteroidia > Flavobacteriales > Flavobacteriaceae > Flavobacterium. The sequence continues at coordinate 60,707 of JAHEZJ010000005.1, forward strand.
TATCATAACATTGAGCAACTGAGTTTCTAGGTTTTACGTTTTCAGCATCAATTTCTGCCTGAGTGTTAATACCAACTTCTCTGTAAGGAATACCCGCGTGAGTAGCACCTGGAGTGTGGAAATAAGGTCTTGCAAAATAGTTTAACAATTCAAAATGTGTAATTGCTCTTAAAAATTTAGCTTGTCCGATATAGTCATCACCAACTGCTTTAGTGATAACACCTTTTGCAACAGCATCAGTTGTACCTTCGATCATTAAGTTACATCTGTTGATTAATCTGTAACCATCAACCCAGTAGTACACGTTGTTAGCCGATGTAGGATCATAAGTTTGAGTATAAGTAAGCTGATAAAAAGTTGCATTATTTACAGCATCTTCTCCCATACATTCTCCTTGTTCAACAAAAGCAGCTCCCCAAACATAACCTCTACCTCCGTTTGAAGTTCCACTGTTATAAGTACCAATAGCAGCTGCATTATAAACACCATTCATATATGTTTCGATATAAGCAGGCGTTGAAAAGGCAACATCTGTAGGAACGTTATTTACAGGAACAAGATCTAATATCTTGTCTTCTGAGCATGAGTTCAGCCCTAAGACAACTACAGATAGTAAAATTGATTTTATTATATTTTTCATATTTTTCATTTTATAAACTTACATTAAGACCCACTGATATCACTTTAGAACGAGGAGTACCGTTAATATCTACTCCAGACGTTTCCATCTCTGGGTTAATACCTTTATAATCAGAGATCAACCAAATATTTTGTGCCTGAACATAGATTCTAAAGTTATCCACTTTTAATTTATCTAACAATAATTTTGGTAAAGTGTAACCTAAACTAATATTGTCAAGTGAAATAAAGTCTCCTTTTTCAACAAAACGTGAACTTGCATTTCCAGAAAGGTTAGTAAATGTATTAGAACTAGCCCATAATCTTGGAGTCCATCCGTCTCCAGGATTGTCAACACTTTGCCATCTTCCTAAAATCTCTGTTCCGTTATTGTTAAAGTTTTGGTTCATTAACTCTCTTCTTGTAGAGTTGAAAATTTTATTTCCTCCACTAAATCTGAACATGAAACCAAAATCAATATTTTTATATTTCATTGTAGAACTTACAGATCCGTAATAAGTTGGAAGTGTATTTCCTAAAATAACTTTATCAGTCGCAGCACTTAAAGTAGCCGGAGTTGTCATATTAGCAGGATTGCTTGGATCGAATGCAAAATAAGTTGAAGATGCAAGATTTCCTTGTACTAAACTTCCATCTGCTTTATAGTAAACCGGGTTACCATTTGCTTTGTTAACTCCCCAATATTTAAATCCGTATAATGAGTTCATAGACTCACCTTGTCTAAGGATCAAGTTAGGTGCAATATTAGTATCAGAAGAAGTACCTCCAATAATATCCTGACCGTCTACTAATTCAGTTACAACGTTTTTAGACAATGTTAAGTTAGAAGATACATCCCATTTAAAGTTCTCATTGTTGATTGCTTTAAAGCTTACAGCAAACTCATACCCTTCGTTGTACAATTTACCAATGTTTTTGTTAGTTGTATTAAACGGAATACCTAAAGAAGGTGAAACCGGTACAGCCAAAATTAACTTGTCGATATTATTTCTGTAGTAATCAAATCCGATAGTTAATCTGTTGTTGAACAATCCAACATCAGCACCAAAATCGATTTTTTCACTAGATTCCCATTGAAGCACTGGGTTTCCAAATTGAGAATAACCAATACCATTTGTAGGTCCGTAAGGAGACGGAGCTGTTAAATCCATGTATGGGTAGTTTCCAATTTCAGTATTTCCAACTTTTGAGTAAGAAGCTCTAAGTTTGAAATCAGAAAGTGTATTGCTGATAGGCTGCATGAAATCTTCTTTCGAAACTGTCCAACCTGCAGAAACTCCAGGGAAATTTGTCCATCTTTTATCTTTTCCTAATTTAGAGATACCGTCTCTTCTGATCGATCCTTGTAGGAAGTATTTCTCTTTATAGTTATAAGTGAAACGACCTAAGTAAGACATGATACCATTCTCAGTGATAGATCCACCTGAATCTTTAGTGATATAAGAGTTGGTAACAAGGTTTTTATCGTAGAAATCACTGATGATATCACTTCCTTGACCAAAGAAATATTGGTATTTTTGTTTTTGGTATTCCGCTACTGCAGTTACACCAATATTATGATTCTCTGCAAAAGTCTTTTTATAGTTTAAGATATTTTGCCAGTTCCATCTTGCATACTCTGTGTTATCATTGATTAAATAACCGTTTCTTGAACGACCATCACCATGAACCGGGTTCCAATATTGGAATCCACCAGTGATAGAGTTATCAGCACTTACCTGAAGTCTGTAGCTTAAATCAGAAGTAATTTTAGCATTTGCAAAAACATTCAATAAAGTTCTGTTTACTTTAGAATAGTACTTGTTGTGATCTAAAGCATAAACAATATTCGTAATGTTATCTCCTACAGGATCTGTATTATCCCATTTTCCAACTGTATTAGTTCCCAATGGTAAAGTTAAGTTATATCCTGTTGGATTAGCAGCATCGTAAATTGGAACGTTAGGTAACTGTCTGATCGTGTTGAAGATGTTTCCTGAAAGTCCATTAGAACTAGTATTTAAACCATTGTATTCTGTTCTGGTAACACTTAAATTTGTACCAATACTCAACCATTTATTAATATCCTGATCAATATTTGCTCTAACAGAATATCTTTTCATGCTATTCGCTAAATTGATACCATCCTGATCTGTATATCCAAGAGATAAATAATATTTCGTTTTATCAGAACCTCCACTAAAAGCAAGGTTATGTGTCATTTGAGCAGCATTTCTCAAAACTGCACCTTGCCAGTCTGTATTATACGTACTTCCAACAGCCCAAGGAGCTTGTCCTCTGTTTGTTCTTTTCTCGTTAGCAATAACTAAGAAATCAGGAGTTTGTAATAAATCGTATTTTTTTGCAGCACTAGCTACACCAAAATTAGTTGAATACGTTACTTTTAAACTTCCTTTTTTACCACTTTTTGTAGTAATTAAAATTACTCCATTTGCTGCTCTCGAACCGTAAATTGCAGTTGCAGCACCATCTTTTAAGATATCAAATGACTCGATATCATCCGGGTTAATGTCTGCTAATCCATTTGTATTAGCTGAACCTCCGATATCTCCTGAAAGAATAGGCATACCATCTACAACGATTAATGGATCAGTTCCACTTGAAATAGAAGCAATACCTCTAATTCTAATTTTTGGAGCTACTCCAATAATTCCACTATTGGTTACAACCTGAACCCCTGCTGCTCTACCGGCTAATACACCCTCGAAACTTGGAGTTACAAGATTAGAAATGACGCTTCCTGCAATTTTTGAGATCGAACCGGTTACTTCTTTTCTCTTTTGAACACCGTAACCTACAACTACAACCTCATTCATTAATTGAGCCTCTGACTCTAATACAACATTTACTGAATTTGAAGAACCAACAGTTGCTTGTTTATTATTCATACCTACATATGAAAAAACTAACACATCACCTGTCTTTGCTTTGATAGAATAACTACCATCAAAATCAGTTTGAGTACTTACTTTTGATCCTTTCACAAGAACATTTACTCCCGGAATAACCCCTGTTTTATCAGAGACCTTTCCAGTCACAGTTCTCTCCTGAGCAAAAGAAAACTGCATAGATAACGCCACAACCAGCGTAAAAATCCATTTAAATTTTAATTTCATTTTAATTTATTTTGAATTAGTATGGCGCAAACATCTTAATTATTTCTTAAAACTCCAAAAGTTTTTAACTTAATTTTAATCTAAATTCCTAAACATCTCTCAATATCCATCACAATTTGTTTAGATTTCATTCTTTTTAATAGCAATATTCCTTAATTTTTATTAAAAATATAGATTTATGTAAATTTGACACTTAACAGGCTTTTAACAATTAAGCCCGCAAATAAACAAAGCTGTTAAAAAACGGTATCTGCTTTTGCGAACATCGTTTTTATTGCCTTTTTTTTTATCTTTTTCATAAATTCAGCCTATTTTTAAAAAAAGATTTTAAATGCTATTCACAAAAAATTGTAATATTTTTGATCTTACTATAAAAAAACACAAAATGCTTCAAAAAAATTTTTCAAAATACCTTTTAGAAACCGGAACTGACGAAGCAGGTCGGGGGTGTTTGGCAGGTCCTGTAACTGCAGCAGCCGTAATTTTACCAGCTGATTTTGAAAACCAAATTCTAAACGACAGTAAACAATTGTCTGAAAAAACAAGATCCCTGTTAAAACCTGTTATAGAAGAACAAGCCCTCTGTTTTGCCGTTACCCATTTACTACCTGACGAAATCGACGAAATAAACATCCTAAATGCTTCGATGAAAGGAATGCAGGAATGTGTTTTGAAGTTAAATCCTACACCTGAATTTATTATTGTTGACGGAAACCGTTCGCTGAATGCAAAACTGGGTCTCAAGAATACTGTTGGAAAACAATTTACCACAGCTGAAATCGAATTGCTAAAATCGATCCCTAATCAAAGTATCATAAAAGGAGATGCGAAATTTTTAAGTATTGCTGCAGCTTCTGTTCTTGCTAAAACCTATCGAGATGAATATATGGATCTGATTCATGAAGAATTTCCAATGTACAACTGGAAAAAAAATAAAGGTTATCCAACAAAAGAGCACCGCGAAGCCATTAAAAAGTATGGCACTACAAAATACCACCGAATGTCTTTCAGATTACTGCCTACTCAATTAGAATTGTTTTAAAGAATCAGTACCCTATTTTAGCCAGACACCAACAAATTACTGCTCAACACGCCAAAACACGAAGACAAAACCAATACTAACGGTCACTTTTTCAAAATAGTAACTCAAAAAAAACGGATTAAATTAGGTCATTTTTTTTTTGTTAAAATCTCTTCGCTTTGTTATCTTTGATTTCCAACACAAAACTAACCACATGAAAATCAAATTTTTAACATTATCTCTAATTGCGTGTCTCACCCTGGCATGCAATTCTAACAAAAAGCAGAATGATGTGACAGATAACACTGATTCGCTTGTATCGACCCCAACTACTCAAACCCCTTCGGAAGCAGCAGCTAATAAATTCGACAGTAACGCTATCCCGGTTTCAGACAAACCTCTTGGTGCTTTTCCTTACTTTAACCTGCCTGAAAATTACGAAGGCACTCCAAAGAACAATACAGCAGATTACGACGTTGCTTATTTTTGGGTAAAAGACCATTTTGAAAAACCGGAAGGAAAAATGTTCTACGCCAGAATTACTGCAAAAGAAGGAAAATCATACAGTGATCTTGAAGTAGCAAAAAATCTAGACGAGTTAATTAAAAGTGTTGATGGGGTAAAAGTATCTGAAATGAAAGTTCCCGCTGATTCCTCGCATACCATTCCGGATAACAACCGTGTTAAATACATGAACGGCTATGGTTTTATAGCCAATGCAATTACCACCACCTATCTTATTCGACGTGCCGACAGAAATATCTGGGTACAGCTTACTCCTGGTGACGATGCTGTATCGGCCGGATGGATGATTCTGGAAACAAAACCTTTTAAAATGACAGCTTCGCTTACCAAAGCAGATGAAATGAAAAAAGAACTTGATTCTAAAGGACACATTGCGCTGTACATTAATTTCGACACTAATAAAGCTACTATAAAAACAGAATCTACACCTATAGTTGATGAAATTCAGAAATTGCTAACGGCGAATAGCGGTCTTAAAATTGCGATTGAAGGTCATACCGATAATACCGGAGTTGCAGCGCAAAACAAAAAACTTTCGGAAGAAAGAGCAAATGCTGTAAAAACGGCTTTAATCGCCAAGGGGATAAATGCATCCAGATTACAAACAAAAGGCTGGGGTTCTGATAAACCTATTGCCGATAATACCAGTGAGGAAAACAAAGCAAAAAATCGCAGGGTAGAAATTGTAAAATTGTAATACCCCTAAAAGGTTTAATTTGCGATATCTAATAAAAAATAATCCAACTGATTTAGATCAGAAGCTGATTGTTTAAAAACAACAAATGAAAACGGAAGATTCCTGTATTGTTTTCATTTGTTGTTTTCTTCTATGTAAAAAACTAAAATTGAAATTTATATCCAAAATCAGGTGAAAAACCAATTTGATCTTTTTGGTTGACACTATTGGTTAGTCGGTTGTATTCCTTCGTAAAAATATTGGTATGGTTGGTCACGTTTTGAAGGTCGATGTAAAACTGATGAAATCTTTTCTTGGTTTTGCTGTTGAATTTAATTCCGAATTTAACATCCAGCCTTAAATAAGGATTGTACTGTTTGTTAAAGGCATTTGCATCGTCTCTAATTTCATAGCCCGCATTGTTGGAAGCAACCAGATCGACGGGGGTGTAATAACGTCCTCCGGCAGTGGTGAATTTGGTATCAATCGAAAAAACATTTTTCTTTGCCTTCCCTATTCTAAATTCTTTTCCTCCCAACAGGTTAACAATATATCCGTTATTAAAAGGGGAGTTTCGCTCGATACCATCACTTCCTTTATATTTACTTTCAAAAAGCGACGTGGTAAACAAAGCATAATAACCTTCACTAAAGAATTTCTCGACTGTAAATTCAATCCCTTGATTGTATCCGCTTCCCTTACTGACCAAAGACGTTTTATCAATGGAATAACCAAAATCGGCTCCTTCCGTTAAGGTCGAATAACTGCTTGGAAAAGACTGCACTCCTGCCTTGCTGATATCCTGATAATAAAGTTCTACTTTTCCTCTCCATTTTCTCGCCAATCGCACATCATACCCCAAAACATAATGCTGACTTTGAACTAAATCCAGATTTTTGTTGGTCTGAACCTGGCCACCGTTTACAAATTCATTCAAAAATAGTATCGGAACCGCAACGCTCTGATGATGCAAACCATAACCAAAACTAATGGTGTTTCTTTGATTTACGGCATAAGCCAGAGCAGCTCTGGGCTCAAAAGCAAATTCTTTATTTATAGAAAAGTACTGCCCGTGTATCCCCGCATTAAAAGTTAGTTTTTCGGTCAGACGAAATTGCCCTTGAGCAAAGGGCTGAATAACATTATAATTCCCGTTGTTGTTTATCAGCTGTACAAAGTCAGGATAACCGTCGCCATCATTGTCCTGCTGTCGGTCACGCGTAGCCATTTTAGCATCGAGAGTATAATTCTCAAATAGCAAACCTGCTCTGAAAGTTGTCTTTTTATTGATTTTAGAATTGAATAAAGTCGAGAACGTGACTCTATTTTCATTGTTATTGATAGCTGTAAAAGGCAAACGGTTTTCTGCAGCTGTATTGAAGTCATAATAACGGAAATTCTCGTAGGAGTTATTTGAATTTGAAAAACCGACAATGGTTTTCAAATACGATTTTGTCCCAATGTCCAGATTGTGTTTCAAACCAAACGAAGCAAATCCCGATTTTACATAGGAATCTTCATCCTGAGCTGCAAAAGGATCTTCCTTGTCTATTTTATCTCCCAGAAAATCAATATCCGACGTTCCGTAGATTCCAAAAAGGGAGAAATTACCCGTTTTGCTTTTTCCCAAATCAACATTAAAACTGATGTCTCTATAATTGGGCTGTGCATCTGTACCTGCTATTCCCAGAACCCCGACAAAGCCATATCTTGCAGACGCTACAAACGAACCTCCTTTTTTTCCAAGCGGGCCTTCTGCCATAAATTCGACTCCGGGATAAGCACCGGCACTCAGCATGTATTCGTAATCATCGGGATTTCCTTTTCGGAAGCTCAGATCAAAAACACCTCCAATTGCATTTCCATACTCCGCCGGAAAGGCTGACGTTAAAAAATCAGAATTGGCCAAAAGATTTGGATTCAGTGCCGAAATCGGGCCTCCGGTAGTTCCCAATGTTGAGAAGTGATTTGGACTTGGAACCGGCATTCCTTCAATTCTCCACAACATTCCCGATGGCGAATTCCCACGAACCACAATATCATTTCGGCTGTCATCTCCGGTAGAAACTCCGGCAAAATTAGAAACCAAACGTGCCACATCGCTTCTTCCTCCTGCATAGCGATTGACTTCTTCTGTAGTAAACTGCTTGGTGGACACTAACGCCATTTTGTTAATCGGTTTGGCCTTATTAGAGCCTGAAGACACTATAATTTCATCAAGGGTATTGAATTTTTCAATCATCGAAACCGTTAACAAATTATCTTTTCCTGTGGTGATATCAAGATCCGAAACGGAAGTATTTTCATAACCTTGAAAGCTGAAACTCAAACTCTGTCGGCCTAAAGGAACATTCGCCAGTTTAAAATTACCATCCGCATCTGAAACGGCATTTTTCTTCTCGTCACCTATCAGGAAAACAACAACTCCAATAAGTGGTTTTTCGGATTGCTTATCGATAATTTTTCCTTTTACAGTTCCCGTCTGAGCATAGCTCAACACCCCTAAAAGGCCTATAATAATCAAGAATATTCTTTTCATTTTTATTTTGCTTTACAGTTATAAAAGCAAAAGTAAAGAGCTGAATTTTCTTAAAAATTGACTTGGGTTAAGATTTACTGTTCAATGTAATTCTGGTTCTGATCCGACTTAAACTTTCCGGCTGAATTCCCAGATAACTGGCGATGTGTTTTAACGAAACTCTTTCGACTACTTTTGGGCAGTATTTTACAAACCGCAAATAACGTTCTTCATGCGACAATAAAGACATTGCCATATTTCTGCCCGTTAATCCTTTGATGGTTCTTTCCATCATAATGCGCAGGAAAGAGTTAAATACCGGATATTCGGAAACCAGTTTTTCAAAATCATGTTTATAGGCCAAATACAGCACACAATCTTCCAGCGCTTCGATATTCAACAATGAAGGTTTGTTGTATAAAAAACTCTCAAAATCAGAATACCAGTCATTTTCAAAAAAGAAGTTTCCGGTAGATTCAACCCCATCAAGCGAGTAATAATACCGAATGCATCCCTCAGCAATAAAGACTCCAAAATTACAAACATCGCCTTCCACTAAAAGATGTTCATTTTTTTTGACTTTCTTTAGTTTAAGTATGTTTTTAAAGGCCATACTTTCCGTTTCATTAAATTCCATAAAGCGGGACAGGTCTGTAATTACATTTTGCATGATATCGGGGTTTTTAGAAAGAAATGGTTTAATAGATAACTAAAACTATTCAAAAAAATTGCTTTAAACAGCTCTAAAGCAGAAATATAACAAATTAGTCACATACCACCTTTTCCTGAAACATTTCTTTAAGCTGGCTGGTCCATTCTGAAATATTCTCGTCAGAAGCTCTGTCGGCTTTATCAAAATAAAAATGTTTTTGAACTTCCAATCCACAGTAGGTAAAAATTCCAAAATCTGAGGTTAAGGTCAAAGCTTTATCCATTCCAATGGACTCGTATTCTGCCTTTGATTTCCCGTGCGAATTGATTATGACGGTTTGTTTTCCGGTCAACAGTCCTTTTTGAATCCCCTGATCGTAGCGATAGGCAAATCCATAACTAAAAACTCTATCGATATATCCTTTCATAATCGCCGGCATTCCGGTCCACCAAATTGGATAAATAAAAACAATACGATCGGCCCAGCTAATAAAATCCTGTTCTGTTTTTACCTCGTCGGCGATTTCTCCCATTCTTTGCCCACTCATATCCTCCAGGGATAAAACCGGATTAAAATGGATAGCGTTTAAATCGCGTACGATAACTTCCTGCCCTGATTTCTCAAGGTTTTCTACAACAATTTGTTTGAAGTAATGGTTTAAACTAGCTGAATTGGGATGTGCGTAAACAATTAAATTTTTCATGTTTTCTGTTTTTTAAGATTGAACATGACAAATGTAAAACTGCTGATCCGATCACAATTGTAAGAAAACGAAAAGGGGCTATTCTGTCTTTGAGTTACAGATATCGTTTTGAAATTTCAGAAATTTGGTTGGAGAGATATTCATATAATGTTTAAAATCATGTATCAACTGACTCTGATCGTAATAACCACATTCCTCAACAATAGCAAGCCAATCTGTTTTTGCACTTTTTAAAATATCTTTCTGAATTGCTTCTACTGCTTTTAAAAAACGTTCGTAACGGCTAATTTCTTTGATGGTATAACCAAAAAACTTCTTTTGATTGAGTTGAATGTTTCGTTCGGATTGATTTGTTTTAGAGGCAATCGCTTTTATCGGATTGATGTTTTTTGTCCTGAAATCGCTTAAAAGAGAGGTAATGGAGTGTTGTTCCCGTAAATAAGGCCGACAAAACTCTAAAATATGCTCCACCCGCTCTTTTGGATCCGAGAATTCTTTTAGTTGCTCCCATAAAGCGGTAAAGCAATTTTCGGCCATCAAAGTATCCGGGTGAACAGGCAAAGAATGAGTTAAAAGCGCGTTTCCAAAGAACCGATAGAAAGCATCTTCTTTAAAGTTGGCTACCAGAATCTCCGAATCAGGATTTAAGGTGTAATCAAAAGCCTGTTTTATGGGGCCTAAAACGACACATCGCTCTGCCTCCAGAATCGTATTTTGCTGTGATTTTAAAGACGCTCCTTTTCCAAAAACAAAGACTAAGATCGTCTGAAAACTGGGTAATAATGTTTTGGTTACCGGAATATCGGTTTTATTCTCTGCAAAGTAAAAATGCGAGAAAACGGTATCAAATGCTGAAGGAACAGCAATTTTATAATTGTTATTTTCTTCAGCATCTGCCATACTTTTTTATATTTCGAAAGCCTGTTTAAACAAACTCTGCTTCAAACAAACGGGTTAAATGTTTTATGATTTTTGCTTTTACTTCTGCTTCGTCTACTTTTTCAACACCAAGTTCTACCTGTAATGAAGTCACACCTTTACCGCGAATTCCACACGGAATAATGTTATCAAAGTACCCCAAATCAACATTGACATTTAAAGCAAATCCGTGCATGGTTACCCAGCGTGAGGCGCGAACACCAAGCGCACAAATTTTTCTGGCAAAGGGAGTTCCGACATCTAACCAGACTCCGGTTTCTCCATCGCTTCGTCCGCACTTTAAACCATATTCTTCTAAGGTGAGGATAATCGATTCTTCGAGAAAACGCAAATACTTATGAATATCGGTAAAGAAATTTTCCAGATCCAGAATGGGATACCCCACAATCTGCCCTGGTCCGTGATAGGTAATATCGCCACCACGATTGATTTTATAAAAGGTGGCGCCTTTGGCCTCCAATTGTTTTTCGTTTAAGAGTAAGTTCTCAAAATCACCGCTTTTTCCCAGTGTATAAACATGCGGATGTTCTACAAACAACAAGTAGTTGGGTGTTTCTAAATCAAGCTCTTCTCTTCGGTTTCTGATTTTTAGGTCGACTATGTCTTTAAAAAGTTCTTCCTGATATTCCCAGGTCGATTTATAGTCTTTGCTTCCTAAATCCTGAAGTTGAATTTTTTTATTCATTTTAATTATTTTTCAAACTCAACATCAAAGTTAAGTTTGTCAGGATTCTCCATATAATCCGTGAAAGGGTATTGAATTGTAATTGTTTTTCGGTCTTCACTAAACAAAGCCGTCGGATTTGAGACTTTTTTAATGCGTTTTGGGAAATGGTATTTTATCACGTAAGTAGAGGATGAAAAAACCATTTTTGACATTTCGGCGGTTGAATCCTGTACTTTTGCAGCCAGTTTTTGTTTGTCGACTATCGCTTTACGGCTAAATTTCTTTCCGTCATAATTGTAGTTTACTTTACTGCTGTTATCTCCGAAACCTCCTGAAAAAGGTGTTGAAGCATCTGCTCCTCCTGTCAGTTTTTGAAGGGTGTTGATGGATTGTAATATGTCGTGTAATTCGTTTACATTTTTAAAATTTTCTGAAAAGTCCATCAGAAATTCTTTTTTCTCCTCGTTCGTTTTAATATTAACCACAAGGTCTTCCAGTTTTTTAATCTCACTTTGAGCTTCAGGAGATAATTTTGAAATGCTTTCGCTTTTATCCGCCAACAGTTGTTTGAAGGTAAAAGTAGAATCTACATTTTTTTTGGCATCAGCTCCCAATTGATCTCCTATCTGATTCCCTGCCATTGCCATTAAAGAAGAACCGTCCATGTTTAAAGAGAACTTTCCGGTTCCGTTATCATTCACGTAAATGCTCTCGGTAAAGGTGCAACTTGTCAGTGTTGCTACTAAAAAAGAAAAGCTAAGTAGTTTGTATAATCTCATCGTGGTTAATTTTTTCTCAAAGATACGAAGTTTGGCGGATTCTCAGATTGTTGGATTCTTAGATTCTTAGAACCTAAGAGCCTTAGAAAAAAACACAAGCAAATAAGGGAACAAAACTCCCCTGAAAACCCGAAAATTACTGCTTCAAAAAATCTAAAATCAGCATTCTGAAATCTACATTCTTTTCTTTATCTTTGCACACTTAAAAAAGAGCACAAAATGGCACTATCAGAACAAGAAATCATCCGAAGAGAAAAACTTCAAAACTTACGCAACTTAGGAATCAATCCTTATCCGGCTAATCTTTTTCCTGTAAATCATACTTCAAAGCAAATAAAGGAGTCATTTGAAGAGGGTAAAAAGGTGATCGTTGCGGGACGTTTGATGAGTGTTCGTGATCAGGGGAAAGCTTGTTTTGCTGAATTGCAGGATAGCGAAGGACGTATTCAATTGTACGTGAATCGCGATGTTTTGTGTGAAGGTGACGATAAAACGTTATACAATCAGGTTTTTAAAAAATTAACCGATTTAGGTGACTTTATTGGTATCGAAGGTGAATTGTTCACGACTCAGGTTGGAGCAAAATGTATTCGTGTGAGCGGTTTTACTTTTTTGAGTAAAACATTACGCCCATTACCTTTACCAAAAGTTGACGAGGATGGAAATGTACACGATGCTTTTAATGATGCTGAATTGCGTTACAGAATGCGTTATGTAGATCTAACGGTGAATCAACATGTTAAAGAAACTTTCATCAAACGTACCAAGTTATTTACCGCTATGCGTGGTTATTTTAACGACGCAGGATATCTTGAGGTTGACACTCCGGTTTTACAATCGATTCCTGGTGGTGCTTCAGCAAGACCTTTTATTACGCACCATAATTCGCTTGACATTCCGCTTTACATGCGTATTGCAAACGAATTGTATTTAAAAAGATTAATTGTTGGTGGATTTGAAGGTGTTTATGAGTTTTCCAGAAACTTCCGTAATGAAGGAATGGACAGAACCCATAACCCTGAGTTTACAGCAATGGAAATATATGTAGCCTACAAAGACTACAACTGGATGATGGAATTTGCAGAAGGCCTGCTGGAGCATTGTGCTATTGCCGTAAACGGAACTAGTGAAGTTACTTTTGGCGAGCACCAAATTAACTTTAAAGCGCCTTACGCCCGTGTTACGATGACAGATTCGATCAAACATTTTACCGGTTTTGATATCTCAGGAAAAACAGAAGAAGAGCTGTTTGAAGCTGCAAAAGGAATGGGAATCGAGGTTGATAAAACAATGGGGAAAGGAAAACTAATCGATGAAATCTTTGGTGCAAAATGTGAAGGAAATTACATTCAGCCTACTTTCATTACAGATTATCCGAAAGAAATGTCTCCGTTATGTAAAGAACACCGCGATAATCCAGACTTAACAGAACGTTTTGAATTAATGGTTTGTGGTAAAGAAATTGCGAATGCTTATTCTGAATTAAACGACCCAATTGATCAAAGAGAGCGTTTTGAAGATCAGATGCGTCTGGCTGCAAAAGGTGATGATGAAGCAAATGGTATTATCGACGAGGATTTCTTAAGAGCCTTAGAATACGGTATGCCACCAACATCGGGAATGGGAATTGGAATGGACCGTTTGATTATGTACTTAACCAATAACGCATCGATTCAGGAAGTTTTATTGTTCCCGCAAATGCGCCCGGAGAAAAAACAGACTGTCGAATTATCAGACGAAGAGAAATTTATCGTAGACTTATTGAAAGGAAATGAAAATAAAATGGATCTTCAGCAACTAAAAATTACTGCGAATTTAAGCGGTAAAAAATGGGATGCGTCTATGAAAAACTTATCTAAACACGGTTTGACTAAAGTAGCCGTTGAAGGTGAGTTTAAATTTGTGGAATTGGTAGGATAGTTTTTTTTTTAAAAAATTCAAATTTTGGAAAATCCAAATTCCAAAACTGATTTATTATAAATCAAACCCGACAGGTTTTAAAAACCTGTCGGGTTTATTATTTAATACAATTTGATTAAAACGAGTACTTTTCCAACTTCTTCCCATCGATATCCAAAACCGTTGTACTTTCTCTTGTAGCTTCCTCTTTAACAACTTCCTGAACAGATGGATTTGAAGGATATTTTCCATTTTTCAGTTTTAGAAGATGAAATTTTCCTCCACTTACCGCTATTAGATCATAAAATTTTTCAGTTACTGAAGTGGTTACATAAATCGGGAAATCGGTTACGGTGAAAGAGTTGATCAAACTTCCGTCATTATTCAAAATGTATCCTGAGCAGCCTCCGCTTCCACAAAAATAAGGATTGGAAAAACCTACAAAGTACTCTTCCTTTTTATCATTATTTAAATCAAAAGCACTATAATAAAAGAATCTGTCGTCGGCTGTCAAGGCTGGCAGATCTTTTTTCAGTAATACTAAAAGCTGCTTTCTGATGGTCTCGACTGCTTTATCTTCTTTGTGCGGAGCATCGCTTACGTCTGCTGTTCCTGTTGCTGTTTTTGTTATGGTGTCAGTTGCGATGGCCTCCACAACATTCTCTTCTCCTGTTTTTTCTTTATTCTGGCAAGAAATCATTCCTAAAACCAGAAATGCCATTAAAATTTTTCTTTTCATGTTTTCTCTTTTTTTTATTTTTACGATTCCGTTTCTAAACCCGACAAGTTTTGAGAACCTATCGGATTTGTGATTCAATTTAAACTAACAAAGCGGTTTTATTTTCAATATCATTCTCTGTCAATAAAGACTTAATATTGTTAAAGGTAACCAAAGCGATCTGTGTTAAGGCTTCATTGGTAAAAAACGCCTGATGCGCGGTCACCAAAACATTTGGAAAACTCATTAAACGCTGAATGGCATCATCCTGTATAATATCGGCGGAAAGATCTCTGAAGAATAGTTTTTCTTCCTGTTCGTAAACATCAATTCCCAAATACCCTATTTTACCTTCTTTCAAACCTTCAATAACAGCGGCCGTTTCAATCAATCCACCACGGCTTGTATTGATAAGCATTACGCTGTCTTTCATTAAAGCGATAGAGTTTTTATCAATAACATGCTTCGTCTGATCGTTTAAAGGGCAATGCAACGAGATAATATCGCTGAACTTGAAAATCTCATCCAACGAAACAAACTGTACCCCATCTTTCTCCATTTCGGCATTTGTTACGATGTCATACGCCAGAACTTTACAGCCAAAACCTTTTGCAATCTTAGCGAAAGCTTTCCCTATATTTCCAGTTCCGATGATTCCGATGGTCTTCCCAAACAAATCAAAACCTAATAATCCATTTAGTGAAAAATTTTGTTCCCGAACTCTATTGTAAGCTTTATGTGTTTTTCGGTTCAGTGTTAAAATCATTGCCATCGCATGCTCTGCAACAGCCTGAGGTGAGTATGCAGGAACCCGACATACTTTGATATTGTACTTTTTAGCAGCATCCAAATCAACATTATTAAAACCCGCGCAACGCAAAGCAATAATCTTCACTCCTTTCTCAGCCAATTGCTTCAACACTGCTTCATTGACGATGTCGTTTACAAAAACACAAACAATCGAAGCATTTTCAATCAAAATCACGGTTTGAAGATTTAATTGTGTTTCAAAGAAATCCAGTTCAAACCCAAAAGTATCATTGTATTTATTGAAGAACGTTTTATCGTAAGGCTGCGTTGAAAAAAAAGCTATTTTGTTTGTATTTACTGTATCCTTTAAACTCATCTTGATTTCTATTTTTGAGGTTTTTATCTTCCTTTTCTACTAAATTAAACAATTCTTTTCAAGTAACTTCTGATCCTGAAAAATCAGCTTACTTTAAATATTCTTTTCCATGCGCTATAACAATTCCCTCTTTTGGGCAAAGACCGGAAACATCATAACCTAAGCTTTTAAGAATTTCTAAACCATCCATAACTGCTACTTTATTACCGCCATTCCATCCCATTTTCAAACCATATAAAATACATTCTCTGATATATTTTGGCCGGTTTAAATTGATATTTTCGGTTTCTTTATCAGATAGTCTGGTTAACACTACTCCTGTATTTAAAGGGTTTCCGGCATACAAATCTTCCGAGGTGACGAAGCTGATTTTCAATGGCGTTTGTTTATGATCTTCCAGGAATACCGTTATCTCAAATGTTGCTGCTTCTGTTTCAAGCGCATATTTAGTAACGCTTTTGTACCAATAAACATTTTCTTCAACTGTAATTTTTCTTAATGCCATATGTTTAAAATGTTACGCTTTGAAAAACCAAACGATCTCTTCGTCTCTCTTTTTAGCAGAAAATCCTTCCTGCTTCTTATGCTCTAAACTTAAAATGATCGGTGCTAAACAATAATCCGATTCCGCTGTAAGGGTCTCTTTTTAGATCATAAAAATCATTTACGCCTTCCAGGTCTTTGTACAAATCAGAAATGATCGAAGCAGGCTGAAATCCGTCTATGGTGTGGGCTATAATGGTATCTGCCAGACAAGTCAATTCTTTTGTTGCATTTGTAACTCCCAGATTATTTCCGGTTTCCCAATCCCATACAATCCAGTCCCACTGGTGTTTTTTATGCATGCAATCCATCCACAAATAAGACAGATTATTGATTTTTATCTTCCCTAATTCTTTGGTTTTCCAGTATTCGACACTTTCAACAATAGCGTTTACTGCCGTATCCGTATCGTCATAAACAAAGTCCGGATTTGAAAGCTGAATAATCTTTACTGCATCCGTTATCCTGGTTGCAATTGTTTTCAGCTCCTTTTCATTGGGTTTCCTCAAAAAAGCAAATTCAATATCCAATCGTTCGAAAACTACTCCTCCAGTTTTAAGCAACATTTCACCCGGAATGCACGCTACAGTAGAATTTTCATCCAAAAATTCGGGATTCGGATCAAAAGAAAAGTTCTCGTCCTGATAAAAGCCGGCAAGATATCTTTCCTCGATTTCTTTCAACAATTTATACTGCTCAAAATACAAATCGTCTTTGACTTGCTCTTCACTCGTAAACCGGCAAAAATAATCGGGCTGCAACAGCCAATACAAACAAAGAGCTGTCCCTTTATCAAGTGCTTTTTGTTGGATCATCCATTCAAAAGGCTCTATTCCATCATCATAATTCCAATTTTGAACAAACTGATGCCATTCTGCAGCAGTTAATTTCTGATACGACATTTCTCCGTTTACCGCTTTTAAAACCCGATTTTTATTTTTTTTGCTAAATGATTCTTCCATTTTTTGATTCTGATGATGACCGTTCCTGATTTCTAATATTAAAACAAATTTAAAAAACCATTTCTTATAAAAACATGATAAAAAGCATGAACCAGCGAAGACAACTCTCTAACCTATTAAAATCCAAATAACTAAACTATTATTCTATTTAAATTTGTTAAATAATCTATAATTCTGACGATCAGATTAAACCTCTTTAATCTGATAAAGTCTAAACTATATAAACAATTAAAAAACGTACATCATGAAGAAATTACTTATCGCAGCTTTGTTATTCGTTGGAATAGCGAGTTTTGCACAAGAGGCAGATCAAAAACCTGCACGCGAACCAAGAGAAAGACTAAGTCCGGAACAACGCAATGAAAAGAAGTTAAAAAAACTCACTTCAGAACTCAATTTAGATGCCAATCAACAAGCGCAGATCAAACAGCTTTTAGCGGACAGAAGCGCAAAAGCTGAAAAATATAAAGAAGACCGCAAAAGCAAGAAAGAAAACGGCACAAGCCTGACGACAGAAGACAAAGTTGCTTTTAGAAAACAAATGCTGGATGAACAAGCTGCTAACGATGCCAAAATGAAATCAATTCTAAATGCCGATCAATATAAAAAATGGACTTCCATTCAGGACGAAAATAAAGAAAAAGCAAAAGAGAAAATGAGAGAACACAAAAAAGACAAAAACTAATACCGTTCATAAAAAAAAGAGGCTTAAAAAGCCTCTTTTTTTTTAGTATAAAATCTTATTTCGGATTAAGTATTAAATCTATCCTTTTAATACAATCCTCATAATGATACTTAGTTTCTGCATTTACAGGTCTCGCCTTTGCTGCCAAAAGTGTTGTTCTTAGCGCATTCAGTTCGCCACGAACCAAAGCTCTAACATCAGATTGGTTTACATTATAATATACCACTGATCGATCAGACGGCTTAATTTCTTCTGTCATTAATGCTCCCATTCGATCAATATAACCACGTTGCAGGTTTCTTCTGTAGATCGTCACATTTCCAGGTGCTGCTGCTTCTTTCCAGATTCCTTTTCGTGTATCTCTCAATAAATCCAGTGCTTTATAAGTATCTCCTCCAACGATTTCATTATCTACTAATCTGCCAATACGGCCAATACTAAGCAAGCTATTCAACTGTCTCACCTGTAAGCTTCTGAATCTTTCCGCATAACCTGCAAAATCAGTATTCTTCAAAGTCGTAACATTTACCATCCATGTTGGCGAAGCAAAAGCGTTTGCCTGGAGCCAGTTCATTGCTTCAATCTGTTTGGCTTTCGGTACTACCTCGTAAACATTTCCGGTCTGATTTGGATTTTTAGTATTTTCATAAACTCCGCCAACATTAGTCACCACATGACCTACATATCTACTCCAAACGTCCAGCATTTCTTTGTACAATTCGTCCAGATCATCGTAGTTATTCGTCACATTACTTGTCCATTCGTTCAAATGAGCAGCAACATACTCCAGATTTTTAAGTCCGTAAGTACTTGCTTTCATTGAATTATTCCCAATATCTTCTGTTTGTGAAGTAGGATCAAAAGCACTGCTTTGTTTTCCAAATTTGTACAAAGGATTTCCTGCTTTATCCAAAATCCATTTGTCTAAAGTAGCGGACTCGTCCTGAGGAGATTTCGCATTCGGAATCACTCTATACCCCCAGTTTAAGGCATAGTGATCATACGCTCCCATCTTACGAATAAAGCGAATGTTTTTATCTCCCGGCTGTGCAATATAGTTGTACCTCGCATAATCCATTATACTCGCCGAAATTCCGTTTTGCTGCGTAAAATCACCATTTCGGTAACTTTCTACATCATACGCACAGCTTGCGCCCATATTGTGCGGAAAACCTAAAGCATGACCCACTTCGTGAGCAATTACCATACGCATCATTTCTCCCATTTCCTCGTCGCTCGTCTGCAAAGTTCTCGCGGACGGATTTGCCGCTCCGGTTTCCAACAAATACCTGTTTCTGTACGAACGCAAATGGTTGTGGTACCAGATCACATCACTTTCGATAATTTCACCGCTTCTCGGATCTGAAACACTCGGACCAACTGCATTTCGGGTGGTACTTGCAACGTAACGAACCACCGAATAGCGAACATCTTCCGGACTAAAATCAGGGTCTTCCTCTTTTGTTGGGGCATCTTTTGCAATAATAGCATTCTTAAAACCTGCCGTTTCAAAAGGTTTTTGCCATTCTTCTATTCCTTGTTTGATGTATTTTCGCAGTTTTTCAGGAGTAGCAGGGTCTAAATAATAAACGATAGGTTTTACCGGTTCAACCAATTCTCCTCTTGCATATGCTTCCGGATCTTTTGGTTCCAGTCTCCAACGGCGAATGTAGGTTTTAAGATCCGATTTCAATTCATTGCTTCCATAATCGTACTGACTTACTGTAAACCAGCCTACTCTTGGGTCAGCCAGCCTTGGTGTCATAGGTACTTCAGGCAGCAAAATCATCGATTGGTTCATTTGAATACTAATCGATTCTGTATCTTCCAGCATCGATGGTTTCGAAGCATTATACGTCATATCCTGAATTACCTCGATATTCATTGGAAAACTTTTGATCGTATTGATAAAACTTCTTGAATCGTCAAGCCCTTTTACTTTATACGTTTCGCGCATTTCTGACGAAATTCCACTGATCGCCTTAACATCTGTACTGTAAAATTTAGTAACATCAACCACAGTGTTTGCAGAATCTTTACTAAAAGCTACGATATCAAAAGCAAATAAGGTAGGCTCATAATTATTTGATTTTACCGAAATACTAATCGGCAAACTATCGTTGGCAACCGCATTGTATGATTTTGATTTGATCAGAATTTTATCCTGAAAACGCTGCCAGACAATTAATTGCTCATTGGTTTCCGATCCTGCGTTTACATAACCTCCACCCAAATTAGAAGGCAGTTTTGACAATCTGCTTACTAAAAGCATGTCTTTGTTCAGGTATTTATTCGGAATCTCGAAATAGTATTTTTTATCGACTTTGTGCACTTTAAAAAGCCCGTCATCAGAGACAGCGTCTTTGGTAATTACCTTACTGTAGTCTTTAATGGCAGATTCTGGTTTTTTCTCCGGCGCAGCAGCTGCCGGGTCGTCTTTTTTTGATTTTTTCTTGTTTGATTGCGCAAACTGAGAAACAGGAAATAGCATAAAGGCAGCTATCGTAGTAGAAATGAAAAATTTCTTCATTTATTACGGGTTTAATGGTTATTTAATAAACAAAAATAATTTTTATCCTGAATATACGACCCAAAACCTATTTATTAACTTTTCATTAACTACTTGCTGATTTCAGAGTTTAAATTGTGAAAATGAGACGGAATAGTGTGAGATGTAAACTGTGAGATGTGAGATGTGAACTGCGACTGAACACTGAGACTGAAAACTGAGACTGAAAACTGAGACTGAAAACTAAAAAAAAGACCCAGCTTTACTAAAAAAACTGAGCCTCCAATTGAAAAAAAATATATGTTTTTAACTGCTAAGATCTAAAAGGTCTTTGAAACTTTATCAATCGCATTAATCGTAAAATCCAGATCTTCATAGGTTAAAGCGTCGGTAATAAACCAGGTTTCATAAGCCGATGGTGCGATATAAACCCCTTCCTGCAATAAGCCATGGAAGAATTTCTTAAACGTTTCATTATCACCTTTTGCGGCAGTTTGAAAATCAACAACCGGATTTGCATCA
>JAHEZJ010000005.1:81915-156582 GCA_023251135.1 Flavobacterium sp.
CTACTCTATTGATGGTGAAAACAACATTATTCGCTTTTAAAACCCTGTCGATTCCGGCTTCCAAATAAGCCGTTTTTTCTTCCAATCGGGTAAAAATAGCACGATCATTATCTAACGATTGCAGCATCGCCAATCCTGCCGCCATGGCTAGCGGATTACCCGATAATGTCCCAGCCTGATAAACAGGTCCAAGCGGTGCCAGATAGTTCATGATTTCTTCACGGGCAGCAAAAGCGCCTACAGGCAAACCTCCACCAATTACTTTTCCGAAAGTGACAATATCAGCATTGATATTATACAATTCCTGAACTCCTCCGCGAGCCAGACGGAAACCTGTCATAACCTCATCAAAAATCAGTAAAATTCCGTTGGCCGTACACAATTCTCTTAAACCTTCCAGAAAACCTTTTTGAGGTGGAATACATCCCATATTTCCGGCAACTGCTTCGATGATAATGGCAGCGATTTCATTTTTATTGGCTTCGATTAAAGTTTTTACATTCTCTAAATCATTGTACTTCGCTAACAAAGTATCTTTTGCAGTACCTTCTGTAACTCCCGGGCTGTTTGGCGATCCAAAAGTTACTGCCCCGCTTCCGGCCTGAATCAAAAATGAATCTGAATGTCCGTGATAGCAGCCTGCAAATTTGATAATTTTATCTCTTTTTGTAAATCCGCGTGCCAGACGAATTGCACTCATACAAGCCTCGGTACCTGAATTTACAAATCTTATTTTATCGATATTCGGAACCATAGAAACCGCCAAAGCAGCAATCTCCGTTTCTAATTCTGTTGGCATTCCAAATGAAGTACCCAATTTTGCTTTTTCAATTACAGCATCCACAACCGGTTGGTAGGCATGACCCAAAACCATTGGCCCCCATGAATTGATATAATCGATTAATTTATTTCCGTCCTCGTCATACAAATAAGCACCTTTGGCACTTTTTACAAAAATTGGAGTTCCACCAACTGCTTTAAATGCTCTTACCGGTGAATTTACCCCTCCAGGAATTACTTTTTCTGCTTCAGCAAAAAGCTGACTACTTCTTTTATATATCATTATGATTTTAGATTTTTGAATTCTGATTTTAGATTTTAGATTTTAAAGAACTTAAACTAAGACTTAAAACTGAGACTGCGACTGAACACTACTTCACTCTCAGCTTCTGCCCGACAGAAAGTGCGTTGTCTGAAAGATTATTTTTCTGTTTTAAATCGTCAACCAAAAGGTTGAATTTTTTTGAAATCGAATATAAGGTGTCCCCTTTTTGAACTTCGTATAAATTAGGATCGTTCGAATTAGCATTAGAAGGAGAACCAGAAGGTGAAGAACTTCTTACCGGAGCTGATTTCTCAAAAGGTTTGTAGCTTTTTCCGGTAACCTGACAATCGTACTGGTGCAGATTGTATCGTTCGATATAACTAATTAATTTATCCGGGTAATTTGGATCTGTGGCATAACCAGCCGCTCTTAGCCCTTTTGCCCAGGATTTATAATCGTCTTTTTCGTAAGTAAATAAAGTAGCATATCTATTTTTGCCAACCAGAAACAAGGCATGATCTCGATACGATTCTGCTGCTTCTGTATATTTCCTGAAACATTCCTGAGCCGAATCATCATCATGACGCACACTCTCTCCCAGCCAGTCCTTGTGACATTTAATTCCAAAATGATTATTGGCTTCCAGCGCCAAATCTCCTTTTCCCGCACCGGATTCTAAAATTCCCTGTGCCAGAATAATACTTGCAGGAATGCCGTATTTCTGCATATTCCCTATGGCAATATCTTTGAACTGTAAAATATAATTATTGATTAAATCGCTGGTTACAACTGTTTTTGAAGTAGACTGGATGACCTCGGTTGTATTATTTGTAGAAGGGTATTTTTTGCCAATTGGTTTGGTGTACGTTGGCTTTTTGGTTGTCGCCACTTTAGGCCTCTGGATTGCCGCCGCTTTTTTGGTCGTCGCGATAGTAGGTTTACTTGAAGAACAACCTACTAAAGTCACCAGCATTAAAAGTGCTATTATTTTTTTAACCATTGCTTTTGAGTATTGGTAATTTTTTCTGCTTCAATTTAATATTCATCCCTTCAATTCCCTGCAATCCGCCGGTATGGATCAATAAAATTCTTGAATGTGCAGGAAAATAGTTTTTATGTATTAAATCTATAACGCCAAAAACCATCTTTCCCGTATAAATTGGATCCAAAGGCACTTTATTTTCTTCAAAAAAAGCATTGATAAATTCAATTAATTCCAAATTTACCTTCCCATAACCTCCAAAATGATAGTCAGAAATTAAATTCCAGTTATCTTTTTGTGCAAAAATACGAATTTCATCGGTTAAAAAGTCACCTTTTAACGCCGGAAACCCTAAAATTTTCTGATGCGGCAGCGCACTATTAATCAATCCCGCTATCGTGCCGCCTGTTCCTACCGCACAGCAAACAAAATCAAAACACGCATCTTCTTCGGTCAAAATCTCTTCACAGCCTTTTACTGCCCATTCATTGGTTCCGCCCTCAGGCACTAAATAGAAATCGCCAAACTTATCTATTAACTTTTCGATGAAAGCATTTTCATTTTTAAGCCGATACTCCTTCCGTGTCACAAATTCAAACTGCATTCCGTTTTCCTGAGCAAATTTTAGTGTTGGATTCTCTTCGATTTTATCCAAAAGCTCCTCACCTCTAATCACGCCAATTGTTCTAAAACCCTGCTCTTTTCCGGCATAAGCAACGGCTGCAATATGATTGGAAAAAGCACCCCCAAAAGTCAGCAGAGTCTTTTTATTTTCGGCTTTCGCCTGAAGCAAATTGTATTTCAGTTTCCTAAATTTATTCCCGGAAACAAAGGGATGAATCAAATCTTCCCGTTTTATGCTCAACGAAATAGCATTGGGGAAGGCGATATGAATTTCCTGATTCAAAATCTATTTGTGTTTTAAAGTTAAGTAATTTAAAAAGCCAAAGAAACGTCGGTTTTTCAAATAATTTAAATGGGTTTCATTGGCGTAAGCTTCTCTCTCAAAACTTATATTCCGATAGGCCAGCTCTTTATTTTTATACTGAATCAGCCGAATGGCATATTCTAAAACATAAAAAACATAAAACGGAATTACCAATAATTCTAATTGCTGTCTCAGGTGAATTTTTTCATGATGCACAAAAACAGCATTTTCTTTATCTGTATCATATTTCAAAATGACAAACGGAAACACAGCCATTCCCCGATACCCTTTTGGAATTAAATATTTAGCAACAATCAGAAACATTAGCTGTAAAATTTATAAATTTGTAGATGAAAATTGTCCGATTTCATTAAAACCACAATCAATTAATTATTTTTGACTTTAAAAAGCGGGACCGGAACTCAATGCAGATTTATGAAAGAGCAAAGTAATGAAAATAAATTAATCGAAGGGGAAGATTTTTACTATACGCCTGAAGGTTATAAATGCTTTACTGAAAAATACCATCTGAAACGTGGTTATTGCTGTAAAAGTGGCTGTCGTCATTGTCCGTACGGATTTGATAAACGAACTGGACAAATAAGAAAAAACGCGAATTAGAGAATTTCTTAAATTTTAAAACTAACTAATTTTACACGTTGTCGCCCTGAGCGAAGTCGAAGGACAAATCTAAAATCAAAAATCAACAATCTAAAATATTTATATGGATATTCTGTTTCGAAAATTTAGGATTACCATCCACAAATCCTATCACAGGTCGGATATCCGTTATCCATAGTTATTTTTTAATTAGAGAATGGGGCAATTTGAAACTGAGATAATTATTTTATTTCTTTAATTGCCATGTCGCTCCGATGGAGCTTATAACCTATTTAATAAATCGCAGATTATTGCTTGCTTAGATCAAAACCTTAGCAGCTTAGAATCTTAGCAACTTAGTACCTTAAAAAATGACTTTCAAAGAACAAATACAACAAGGAATACCTACCACATTACCCCCAAAGGCAACATACGATTTAGCGATTAACCATGCGCCAAAGCGAAAAGAAATCTTATCGGCAGAAGAAAAAAAGCTGGCTTTAAAAAATGCATTGCGATACTTTGAAGCAAAACACCATGCTGAATTAATTCAGGAGTTTTCAGAAGAGTTAGAAACTTACGGACGTATTTATATGTACCGTTTTCGTCCGGATTACAGAATGTATGCCCGACCAATTGACGAATATCCTGGAAAATCAGTACAGGCAAAAGCAATTATGCACATGATTCAGAACAATCTGGATTATGCTGTAGCGCAACACCCGCACGAACTGATTACGTACGGTGGAAATGGAGCCGTTTTTCAAAACTGGGCACAATATTTACTAACGATGCAATATTTGTCTGAAATGACAGACGAGCAAACGCTGACCATGTATTCAGGGCATCCGATGGGATTGTTTCCTTCACATGCAGAAGCGCCAAGAGTTGTAGTAACAAACGGAATGGTGATTCCAAATTACTCTCAACCGGACGATTGGGAGAAAATGAATGCTTTAGGTGTTTCGCAATACGGGCAAATGACCGCCGGAAGTTATATGTACATTGGGCCACAGGGAATTGTACACGGAACAACGATTACGGTTTTGAATGGTTTCAGAAAAATCAAACAAAATCCGGAAGGAAATCTGTTTGTAACTTCGGGACTTGGCGGAATGTCGGGTGCACAGCCAAAAGCAGGAAACATTGCAGGCTGTATCACCGTTTGTGCAGAAGTAAATCCGAAAATTACAAAAATTCGCCACGAACAGGGCTGGATCAATGAAATTGTAACCTCAACTGACAAATTGGTCAAAAGAGTGCTTACGGCAAAAGCCAATAAAGAAGTGGTTTCCATCGCTTATTTAGGAAATGTGGTAGACGTTTGGGAATGTTTTGACAAAGAAAACATCAAAATTGATTTGGGTTCTGATCAGACTTCTCTTCATAATCCGTGGGCCGGAGGTTACTATCCTGCCGGAATTTCATTCGAAGAAGCTAATGAAATGATGGCCAGCAATCCGGAACTTTTCAAAGAAAAAGTGCAGGAATCCTTGCGCCGTCAAGCCAAAGCAATTAACAAACACACGGCAAAAGGCACTTACTTTTTTGATTATGGAAATGCCTTTTTATTAGAAGCTTCCCGTGCAGGTGCTGATGTTATGGCCGAAAACAATATCGATTTCAGATATCCTAGTTACGTTCAGGACATCATGGGACCAATGTGTTTCGATTACGGTTTTGGTCCGTTTAGATGGGTTTGTACTTCCGGAAAACCTGAAGATTTACAAAAAACAGATGCCATAGCAAGTCAGGTTTTGGAAGAAATGGCCAAAACAGCTCCGGATGAAATTCAGCAGCAAATGCAGGACAACATCAAATGGATCAAAGGTGCGCAGGAAAACAAACTGGTTGTAGGTTCACAAGCCAGAATTTTATATGCCGATGCAGAAGGCCGAATTAAAATTGCCGAAGCTTTTAACCAGGCTATTGCCAAAGGTGAAATTGGAACGGTTGTTTTAGGACGTGATCATCATGACGTTTCGGGAACGGATTCTCCATACAGAGAAACCTCAAATATCTACGACGGATCCCGCTTTACAGCCGATATGGCGATTCAAAACGTGATTGGCGACAGCTTCAGAGGTGCAACCTGGGTTTCTATACATAATGGCGGCGGAGTTGGCTGGGGAGAGGTTATAAATGGTGGCTTTGGTATGGTTCTTGATGGTTCTAAGGAGGCTTCAAAACGTTTAGCATCAATGCTTTTTTGGGATGTTAACAACGGTATTTCAAGAAGAAGCTGGGCCAGAAATGACGAAGCTATTTTTGCGATAAAAAGAGCAATGGAAGTTCAGCCTTTATTAAAAGTAACTTTGCCTAATATCGTAGATGAAAATCTGTTTTAGAAAAAAGGGACTTCGGCTACGCTCAGTCTGACAGATCAATTGCTCATTCTGACCAATAGCTCAGCCTGGCAGATCAAAGAGAACATTAAATTTTTAAACATATGAAAACATTCAAATTAGTACCCGTTTTTTTGCTTTTAATACTAGCATCATGCAGCACAGTTAGTGTTTACTCTGATTACGACAAAAACGTAGATTTTGCCTCTTACAAAACGTATGCTTTCTTTAAGCCCGGAATTGATAAGGTCGAAATATCTGATTTGGATAAAAGACGTATTCTACGTGCCATCGATGATCAAATGCAAGCCAAAGGTTTTACCAAAAGCGAAAACCCTGATTTATTAGTGAATATTTTTACTAAAGCAAGGGAACAAGTAAATGTAAATCAATTTAGCGCTAGCTGGGGTTACGGTTGGGGTTGGGGATGGAATCCATACATGATGTACGGAGGAAATCAGACTACCGTTTCAACTTCTACTGAAGGAACTTTATTCATTGACCTGATTGATGCTAAAAAGAAAGAAATGATCTGGCAGGGAGAAGGTGTTGGAACTTTAACCAAAAACGTTGCTAAAAAAGACGAAAAGGTTGCTGAGTTTGTAACTAAAATTTTAGCACAATACCCTCCTGTTAAAAAATAATTCATACATTTGCGATTCAATTATCTGAAATGAAAAACTTAAATAACATTATTATCTCTATTACTATTATTGCAATTCAGCAATAATGGCGAGGTAATATGTAAATAAGTAAACAAAATACAATTTATAAAACCTCCCACAACGGGAGGTTTTTTTTATTTAAAAAATATTGCAAAACATTTTATCACAGATTGAAAATCTTATCAAATCCTTTAAGCTGTGGCAAAAACAATTTAATCATTATGAATTTATTTAACGAAGTACTTGCTGCTAAAAAGCAACTTGAAAATGTAGTTGCCGCTACTCCACTCACCCAAAATTTAAATCTTTCGGAAGAGTTTAAATCGACCATTTTATTAAAAAGGGAAGATTTACAAATTGTTCGGTCGTACAAAATCAGAGGGGCTTACAACAAGATTTCCTCGTTAACTGAAACTGAAAAAGCAAGCGGAATTGTATGTGCCAGTGCAGGAAATCATGCACAGGGAGTTGCTTATTCCTGCCATCTTTTACAAATAAAAGGCAAAATATACATGCCCAAAACCACTCCGAAGCAAAAAGTAAAACAAGTACAGCTGTTTGGAAAATCGTTTGTTGAAATTGTACTTACCGGAGATACTTTTGATGATGCTTATGCCTCGGCCACAGCAGATGCTGCCGAAAGTAAAAAGATCTTCATTCACCCTTTTGACGACGATAAAGTTATTGCCGGTCAGGGAACTGTAGGATTAGAAATATTAGAGAGTTACAACGAGCCTATCGATTATGTTTTTGTACCCATTGGCGGTGGCGGACTGGCTTCGGGGCTGTCTGAAGTTTTTAAACAACTGAGTCCAAATACAAAAATTATTGGCGTTGAACCCAAAGGAGCTCCATCGATGAAAACCTCTATTGAGGAAAAGAAAAACACCGCTTTAAAAACAATTGATAAATTTGTGGATGGCGCTGCCGTAAAACAAGTTGGCGATAAAACTTTTGAAATCTGCCGTCATAATTTAGACGACATTGTTCTGGTTCCCGAAGGAAAAGTCTGCACTACGATTTTGCGTTTGTACAACGAAGAGGCTATGGTAGTAGAACCGGCAGGAGCACTGACGATTGCTGCTTTGGATTTTTACAAAGATAAAATCAAAGGCAAAAAAGTCGTTTGTGTAGTAAGCGGAAGCAATAATGATATTGAAAGAACTGCCGAAATAAAAGAGCGTTCTTTACTTTATGAAGGCCTGATGCATTATTTTATGATTCAGTTTCCACAGCGCCCGGGGGCTTTAAAAGAATTTGTAAACAATATTCTGGGGCCTGATGACGATATCACCTATTTCCAGTTTGCGAAGAAAAACAGCCGCGAAGTTGGTTCTGTAGTCGTTGGTTTAGAGCTAAAAAACAAAAAAGATATACTCGCCATTAAAGTAAACATGACTAAGAATGGTTTTGAATTTCAATACCTCAACGACAATCAGGATTTATTTACGCAACTGATAGGATAATACAAACGGCTGTCTGATTTAAAATTCAGACAGCCGTTTCAAAACAAAATAAAATTACTACTTAAACTTAGGATTTGTAATTATTGTTTTACTACTTTTTTAGCATACGACGTTTTACTGTCTTTAACTTTTACCACATAAAGTCCTTTTGGCAACTTTGAGATTTCGATCTCAGTTTCATTTCCATTTCTAAAATCAACGGTTCTTTTTAAAACACTTTGACCTGTAACCGCATAAATTTCGACTTCACCTGCACCTGAATTTGGGGTGTTTATCTTTAAATAATTATTTGTCGAATTGATGTAAGCAGAAAATCCAGTCTCGCTTACCGTCACAGTCTCAGCTATTAAAGCCTGTTTGGCCGTTGAAGCTTCAACCTGAACCAGCTGCCATTGTTGGTTTAAACCTCCTCCATATGCCCACACCTGGATATTCGCACCATTTGCCGTAGAAACATTTTCAACATCCAGCGATTTTCCACTATTCACATTAAGGATCTGATAATAACCTCCACCAACACTTGTAACGGTCCATTTAAATTCGTTTGAAGCGGAGAATGTTTTTTGCTGCACTTTTATTCCATCGGCCGTACTATTATTTTCAGTTGCCAGATACATCCCTGTCGATTTTACAATAACGTAGTAATTGCCGCTTCCGTCAGGAACAAACTTCCAACGCTGGTTGCTTCCCCCTCCGTTAGTAATGTCATACTGCTGAATGCGACCTCCGCTTGTTGTCGAATTATCGGCAACATCCAATCCTTTATTACTGTTTCTTGAAATAATATTATAGTAGCCCGGAAAAGAAGTTGACGGCGGTGCTCCTGCTGACCAGTTAAAAGTAACCGCTGATGATGCCGGAACTGAATAATTAAATGCTGAAGATCCTGAAACTACTTTTATGGTATTGGCCGATCCGGAATTATAAACTACAAGTGCGATCGATCCGTCAGGGTTTCTAAAACTTACGGTTTGAATTGTTCCGCTAGTACTTGACGAACCAATTCTTACTGCACCGGGTTTTACAAATTTTGAGATTTGACCAATAATATAATAAGCTACATTTTTGGTATAACTTGTACTATTATTAACGGTAATTGCGCCTAAACAGGTACTGCATCCGCCCGGCGTTCGCGGCCCAAGACCCGAATTATTTGCCGCATTCCATTCTAAAACCGTTTTTGCCCAGTTATTGGTACTTCCAATCACAACGTTTTGCATGTGCCAGCCAAAATCACCGCTAAAACTTCCTCCTGAGCTGGTGTATTGCTCTGTAAAATAAACGTTTTTGTTTGTTGCATTTCGCACTGTTGACATGGCAGAAATATTCCCCAAATACAAATGAAATGCTGCGCCGTCAACATAACTGCTGTTGTTCAAAACATCAATAGGATAAGCCGTATTGTCGCAGTTATGATCAAATGCTATAATTTTTATATTGCCATAACCCGCTGCTGCCATCTGCGGACCGAGCTGTGTATTGATAAAATTCTTTTGTTCTGTCGAATTCATCAACATACTTGGTTCGTTGTGTGGATTTTCGGGTTCATTTTGAGGTGTGATGCCCCAAATCGAAATTCCCTGTGCCTGCATGGCCGCAAAATATTTTACAAAATACCTCGCATAAGCAGCGTAATATTGTGTCTGTAAACTTCCACCCACCCAGGAGTTGTTAGTTTTCATCCATCTTGGTGCCGACCACGGAGTTGCCAGTATTTTGATGTTTGGATTAATAAGCTGTATCTTCTTGATAATTGGAATCAAATAGGTCAAATCCGGTCCGTTGAGACTAAAATTATTCATATTCACATCACCCGAAGTTTCATTATAACTGTACGAAGAACTGCTTAAATCTGAAGCTCCTATACTAATACGAATTACACTGGCATTCAAACCCGTAACTGGATGGTACAAATCATTCAACAGTTGATTTTGCTGTGTTGCTGCCATTCCACTAATGACTTCGCAACTGCCTTCCGTAAGCGTATAACCAAAACCGTCCATGGTTTGATAGGTTGTTCCTGCATTAACAGTTACAGTAGAAGGATTGCTTCCCGAATTTGTGCCGAAACTTACAGTGGCCTGCTGTTGCAATAATTTGGTCTGATCGCCGCTGGTTATCCACGGAGTAACTGTTTGACCAATCATGTTAATCGTAAATGAAATCATAAAAAAGACATACAGCCATACTTTACGATTCCTTTTCTCTGGTAATTTTGGGGTAGTTTTGTTCATCATTTTTTGGTTTTTGGATAATTAAATTTTTCTTATTTTTTAAGATTAATTTTGTTAATACTATCCAATATTATGTCAATTTCTTTTAAATCAACAATTTAAAAGCTTTACAAATACACATCATTTCAAAAACTCACCTTTACAAAACCTTATCCTTTTATTTCACAAATACTTGATTAATAAATAATTACAAATATAAAATTCAATAAAAACCCTGCTCCACGAGTTTCACCCCTGCCAAAAAGAAATTGTTCCTTCTAAAAATTGTTTTTTGAGTGCTGCGAAACTATTTTCCATTGAACAGAACAAATAACCTGAAAATGATAAATATCACCGATTACAGCTAAGTAAATCGTATTTTTGTCCTTCAATTTATAGTAAGAAAACATGGCAGCTCTTAAAGACATCTCAAACCTGGAAGACATAAAATTAATGGTAGACAGCTTTTATGATAAAGTAAGAAAGGACGATTTACTTGGCCCTATTTTTAATGACAAATTGCAGGATCGCTGGCCTGAGCATTTAGAAAAAATGTATGGCTTTTGGCAAACGATACTGTTTGATGTTCGTGCTTACTCGGGAAGTCCTTTTCCTCCACACAAACAATTACCGGTAGATAAAACTCATTTTGACCGCTGGACATTACTCTTTAACACTTCTATCGACGGGCTTTTTTCAGGAAC
This sequence comes from Flavobacterium sp., assembly GCA_023251135.1. Taxonomy (GTDB): domain Bacteria; phylum Bacteroidota; class Bacteroidia; order Flavobacteriales; family Flavobacteriaceae; genus Flavobacterium. The sequence goes on from JAHEZJ010000005.1 coordinate 92,864, forward strand.
TATAACCGAGGAAGCAAAAATGCGGGCAGCCAACATGGCGTACATGTTCAATTATAAAATTGATTATTTTAGGAATCCCGAAAACCACTAATTACTTTTTAAGCTGCAATTAGTTGGAGTCATTATTGGCCATGAAGAAAATATCCCCTATTTTTAAACCAAAATTGATGTTTAAACCCATAGAAACACAGGTTCTATAACCCTTAAAAAAGGCGGTTCACTTCATTTAAATGCACCTAGTGCATCAAATCATTTTTCACTACTTACACCCCAACAAATTAAATTTACACTAACCTATACCCCTTATCACATTTGAATATGAAAAAAGTACTACTCTCTTTTTTATTATCTCTATTCTTTTTAAACCTCACACAAGCACAATCAGCAAAAAACACTTTGTACAAAGGAACGGTTGACGGAAAAATAAACGTTACCCTTTACATCAAAGCCGAAGAAAACCCATGCACTGCCGATTTAATGTACACCTCGATGTACCGTTATGATAAATCAGGCAATTGGATTCAGCTTGATATTACTCAAAACATCAAAAACGAAAATCAGCTTGCATTGGTAGAACATGCCTTTACAGGTTTGTTTATTCTTAAAAAAGAAGGAACTGCTTTTAGCGGTTTATGGATTAGTCCTGACAGCAAAAAACAATTAAAAGTGGATCTGAAAGAGGCCTCAATGACCAAAAAAGAGATTGAAAAATACGAGAAGGCACTCGAGAAAGTAAATTATGAAAATAACGATTGCTAAGCAGCAATTCTGTTTTTTCCTGTTGTAAAAGAAATCCGCGAAAAATGCAATAAAAAATCATTTCGACTAAAAAAATTGTGAAGAATAGCAAAATTTAGCATCTTTAATTTGTAATTTTACATTCTAATCTACAACGTTTTCGAAATGAATGCCAGTATTGAAACAAACCCGTTATTAGAGCGATTGCCTAAACATTTAAAGCAATTTATTAAACCTCAGGATTATGGTGATTACACCCCAATTAATCAGGCGGTTTGGCGCTATGTGATGCGCAAAAATGTAGATTATCTTTCAAGAGTGGCACACCATTCTTATCTGGATGGTTTGAAAAAAACGGGTATCGAAATTGACTCCATTCCAAGTATGTACGGAATGAACCGAATACTGACTGAAATTGGATGGGCAGCTGTTGCAGTGGACGGATTTATTCCGCCAAATGCTTTTATGGAATTTCAGGCGTATAACGTTTTGGTTATTGCTTCAGACATTCGTCAATTAGAACATATCGAATATACTCCGGCACCAGATATTATCCATGAAGGTGCAGGTCATGCTCCTATTATTGCCAATCCGGAATATGCAGAGTATTTAAGACGTTTTGGAGAAATTGGCTGTAAAGCCATTTCTTCTCATAAAGATTATCAGATGTATGAAGCGATCCGACTGCTTTCAATTTTGAAAGAAGCCGAAGATACGCCTCAGGAAAAAATAGACGAAGCTGAAAAAGCGGTTGCCGATTTACAAAACAATATGGGTGAATTGTCTGAAATGGCCCAAATTCGAAACCTGCATTGGTGGACGGTAGAATACGGTTTGATCGGAACAGTTGAAGACCCAAAAATATATGGTGCAGGTTTGCTATCCTCTATCGGAGAAAGTGCCTGGTGTATGACGGATAATGTAAAAAAAATCCCGTATAACATCTCTGCTGCCAATCAGAATTTTGATATCACACAGTTACAGCCTCAGCTTTATGTAACACCAAACTTTTCTTATTTGAGTCTGGTCCTAGAAGAGTTTGCCAATAAAATGGCTTTAAGAACCGGAGGTTTATCCGGAATACAAAAACTTATTCATTCTAATGCTTTAGGAACTATTGAACTGAGTACCGGTTTACAGGTTTCAGGTGTCTTTACCAATGTTCTGGAAGATGAAGGAAAACCAATATACATTCAGACTACTGGAAAAACGGCTTTATCGTACCGCGAAAAAGAATTGGTTGGCCACGGAACTTTAACGCATCCACACGGATTCGGAAGTCCTATTGGGAAACTGAAAGGCTTTAACCTGGCGATTGAAGACATGAGTCCAAAGGATTTACAGGCTTATTCGATTGTAGAAAATGAAACCGTAAGATTAGAGTTCGAAGGTGAAATTATTGTTGAAGGTGAAATCATTACAGGCTCCAGGAACCTACATGGTGAAATCATTCTGATCAGTTTCAGAAATTGTACGGTGACGCATGGTGAAACGATCTTATTTCAGCCTGAATGGGGGAATTATGATATGGCGATTGGTAAAAAAGTCGTTTCGGCTTTCTCTGGTCCGGCCGATGTAAATAGTTTCGATCTGATCAATACCGTACCCAAAACAACTACTATAAAAGCAAAACATTCAGACGAACGTGATGACTTAGAAGTCTTGTATCAAACTGTTCGTATGATCAGAGATAATAAAGGGGCAACGACTGAATTAAAGGATGTATTTCACAAACTAAAAGAAAGCCACCCTAATGATTGGTTACTGGCCGTTGAAATTACCGAGCTTTTAGAACACTCCAATGAGAAACAACTTTTACAGGAGGTTTTGGTTCATCTGGATCAGTTGAAGCTGAAACGCCCGGAAGTAGCCCATTTGATTTCGGGAGGTTTGGATTTGATTTTTGATAAGGAAGCGGTTTAGTTTAGAAGTTATTGTAAGTTGCTAAGCTTCTGAGATACTAAGGTTCTGAGTTTTTTTTTAAAAAAATCTTGTCATTTTTGACAAACAATAGCAATCTGGTTGAAAATAAAAACTTAGAACCTTAGTATCTTAGCGTCTTTAGTACCTCAAATAATCAAAGCTTCAAATCCTGATTCAGTTCTTTCTCAGATTCAATCGTTTTACCGTTGTATTGCAGTTTCCAGCCCATTGAATTGGTCAGGATTAAGATTTTAGACAACTCGCTGATTAATCGGTTCTGAGCATTTGTTTTCAGTGTCGAACCCTCTACTTTTTTAGCCAGATTCGCTTTTACCGATTTATTGATTTTGTTGTAATCGTCTCCGGTAAATGGGTTCAGTTTGCTTTGTTCTACATCATAAAACTGTATGTCCGGATTGATGGTGATTTCTTCTTTTGGAATGTTTAAAATTGTAATCGTTTTGTTCTTCTCGTCGATATCGTACTTCATTTTATGCAAATCGTAGGCTACGGTAACATTTGCATTGACCACTACAAGTGCTTTCTTCTCAAAAGAAACCATGTCCATTAAATACTTCTGCTGATTTTTATACGTAATAACTTCCGAGAAATGCCCTTCGGTCACGACTAACTTTCCAACATTTAAGATTTGCTGCTGAATCAGATTGGTATTATAGTCGATAGTCGAATCGTCGTCTTTTTTAAATTCACAATACTTGAAAGCCAGTACTATTACAAGTACGACCGCAACCAAAACTAGTATTCTCTTTATTAAATTTTGCATTCCATTAATTTATTAGACCAATTTACTTCTTTTTTTCAAGAGGTTAAACGTTTTCTGCTACGTTTTTTTTCAGCATCTGAACGCTAGCGAAATGAAAATTATATTCGCAAAAAAAGACTAAAAAGGATATCCAATTGCAATGTTTAAAATCAAATTGTCTTTTCTCCAGGGACCGCTTCCAAAATTAATATCATCAATGACCCATCGCTGTCCTTGTGGCAAATAGGGTTTTCTTAACGGAAATGCCAAATCGGTTCTTAAAACCAGAAAAGACAAATCAAAACGCAATCCGGCTCCGGCTCCTACTGCAATATCTTTCATGAAATCTTTGGTAATTTCTCCCCCCTTTTTGTTTGGATCTGAATTGAGCAGCCACACATTTCCTGCATCTACAAATACGGCACCCCGAACAATACTAAAAAGTTTTGCCCTGTATTCGGTACTAAACTCCAGTTTCAAATCGCCTGACTGATCCGGAAGAAAATTATTAGTCGTTTGTGTATTGAGATAACTTCCCGGCCCGAGTGATCTGGCTCTGAAAGCCCGAATGCTATTGGTTCCTCCCACCACAAATTGTTTAGCCGTTGGCAAAGCTCGTGAATTACCGTACGGAAGTCCTATTCCCAAAATAATCCTGCTGGCCAATTCACTTTCTTTACCCAGCTTTAGATAATGCCTGAAATCACCTCTCATTTTTACGAACTGACTAAACGGAACGTCAAATATCTTTATGGTATCATTCTTCTTAATATTAGCGCCTGTCACCAGACCCGTAACGTTTCCGGCCAAATCTAAATCACCACTAAAGTAAAACGTATTTTTTCTACGCTTTTGCATGGTATTGGTGTAGGTATAGGTATAAGTTGGCCCAAAAATAAGCTGCTTTTCAATTACTTTTTCCAAAGATGGATCTTGTTTAATATCTGCTAAATATTCAGCCGTCACGTGATTGGGACTCACATAAGTCACATCAATTACATTCAGTTGATGTTCTTTCCGAATGTTCTCTTTCCACTGGTATCCAAAAGAAGTTTTAAAAGAGTTTAAAGCATACAATTGTGTTCGGTTTTGATATTCATAGCGCACTGTTGCTTTGGTTCGCGGCACATATTCACTCGAACCTTCAATATGAAAAAATGGAACAATAAATCTTGGCCAGGTCAAACTGGTTTCTGTTCCAAGTTTGTAAATGTTTCTCCCGTTATTTGCTCCTGAAAGCTGAAAATCGGCACCGCCAAAAATAGAAACCGTCAGTAATTCTGCTCCTCGAAATAAGTTTCTGTTGTTCCAGTTTAGATTTACTTCCGTTCCGGTATAACTGGCCGAATTTGTTTTCCCCAAAACTTCTACCCGAATAAATTTCTTTGGCAAAAGTGTTAGATAATAATACGCATCCAGCGCATTTGGCAAACTATCAGAAGGCTTAAATTCATTCTTAACAAAACTGAATGTTCCCAAATTCACAAAGCGATTTAGGGTCAGATTGTGGTCTTTACGGTTGTAGACATCTCCTTTTTTGAAGTAGATGGCGCGGTCAAAAACTCTTGGTTTAAAGGTGTTTGCCGTATCAATAATGGTAAAATCTTTGTACTGAACCACATCTTTCGGCTGGTATTTTACACTGTCTTTTGAAATGGTAAAATTTGGATAGACTACAACTTTATTGATCTTATAAGCGGTAAGCGCTTTTGGAGGCGTATCCGCTTTAATGACCAATCTAATTTTTACTTCATGATCTCCTTTACTGCTGTCTACCTGAGCCAAAAGATAATCGGGGTTAAAATAATAATACCCTTTCTCCTTCAGTCTGGCGTCTATACGCTCCCGTTCTGCTTTTATAACATCCAAATCATAGGGCTGCCCCACTTTCAACAAGCTTCTTCGGCTTGACCTTCCGATTATTCTGGACATTGCCAATGAATCATCAGGAAAAATCACACTTTTAATCCTGTACTGCTTTTTGGGTACCACTGTATATTCTGCCGTAGCTCTTTTATCGCTAACGGTCGAGTCGGCACTCACGCGCGTTTTAAAATATCCTCTGTTTTCGGTAAAATTCCGAAGAACAGCGGCATTATAATCTAAGTCAACTTTACTAAAAAGTACCGGAGGTTCGCCCACTTTAGTACGCAGCCAATATCGGATTCCCTTTTGCTTTTTAGGTTCTCCGGCCATATTATAAAACCACAGTTTAGGCCGCAATCCCAGAAACTGTTTGTTCGGTTTCGGGCGCAGTAAATCATTCAGTTCGTTCTCCAGTTCTTTGCGTTCTTTCTTTTTAAGAAGAGAATCTTTTACGGTTACAGAACCTCCTTTGTATAATAAATCGCCTTCCGGTAAATACTTTGTATTACTGCATCCAAAAACAAAAAATAAGGATAGCGCAGCAAAACAGCTAATGTATTTCATGCTCCTGTTGCTATGTTTTTTGCTCATTTCCTTCTATTTGATTTTCCTTTTTTTGCTTCTCTTCTTTCTCTTTGAGTTTATTTTTTTCCTTGCGCAATTTCTCTTCTTTTATCATTTCTTTTTCGGCTGCACTGCGATGAAAAAGCTCGCGGAACTTATTATAACTCATGGTGATGATAAAGGCAACCCCCGTTTCGACTACCTGTCCTTCAACGGCCACCTGATATTCATTTTTTCGATACGCACGAACCATATAACGGCCGTCTTTCGTTAATTGATAATCCAGTGCCACATCTCCTGCAATATTGGTACTCTGTTCGTTAGCACGTTCCTGTCCTTCAACCGCAAAGCTGCTTCCTACGGTAACTTTTAATCGATCGTTTAATAGCTTTTTAGAAACTCCTACGTTCAAATCGGTTCTGTTTTCTCTGCTTCCCGACGTATAATCGTCTGTTGACTCGAGATCAAATTCTAACTGAACTCCGGTGATTAATTCTCCGGCAAGATCATTTAATTGCTGTGACAAAATTTTACTCACACTTTGTCGTGCGAGCGATTCTGCACTGGTTCCCCCGCTTTCGCTCGAAAATGGGTTTTCACCAATAAATCGGTTCAATAGTAAAAGAGCAAAAACCTGTTTGTTCAATTCTGCCGGTTCTTGTCTTAACTGCTGGAGTTTTGCTTTGGTAAGTGATACCACATTTGCCGAAACATCATTATTACCCTCCGGAAGTACGATATCAAAAGTGATTTCAGGTTTTAAAAGCTCCCCGTTCATTTTCAACAAGGTCTGAAACGGGATTTTCTGCTTATAGGTGTTTCGCTCAGTAGGATTATCCGTTGGCAATTGATTACCCAATAAATCTATTGGTGCGGTGTTTACTTTATAAATCGCCGTTATATTCAGATTGGCCATGGTAGGCTCACCGTTCCAAATAATATAACTTCCTTTCTGAATATCAAATTTTCGTCGGATCATGTTGAAATTCATCTCATAAGCCCCATCCGAAAACTCATATTTACCCGTTAAAGTTGTTTTTCCCGACGGATCGATTCCACCGGTAAGTTCGGCTTCACCTTTTAAATTCAAATAATCACCGTTTCCTTTATCGATAACCAGTGTGAGTTCGGCTTCTTTATCGATCGAAATTGCCACACTTACATCCATCCCCACTAACCTCGATTGATTGAGTTTTTGCTCCATCGCAGCCGTTTGTTTCAGGTATTGATTGTCTTCGTTAACAAACTCTACTATTCCGTCGCGATCTGCTATGGAAGGATCGGATTGTGGCATTACCACTGTAAACTTAGTCGCTTTGTTTATTTTGATATTTCCGCCAACCACAGGATTTTCAAGCGTTCCTTTGATGTTTAGTTTGGTATCTAACAACAGATCTCCATAAAACAAATCATTGTCTTTTTCCTTCGAATGTATGGCTCTGAAATTATCTGCAACAACGGTTAAACCAAAGTCAAAACGAGTGTAATCTGTCGATTTGATGGTTCCGTTTACAATCAGTTCATTGTCATTTTCATCATGCAATGTGAAGGTATCAAAAGTGATCACATCATTTTGAAGTGTTATTTTTTCATCGACTGTTTTAAAATAGGAGTTGAATTTCGTTACTCTGAAACCTGTCTCTTTAAAGTTGAGTTCTCCGTTTACTTTTGGAGCGTTAGCGTTTCCGGTAATTTTGAAATTCCCTGTTAAATACCCCGTACCTTCGGTTAGATTGCCCATACTAAAGCCCTGAATGCTTTTGATGTTCAGTTTGTTCAGATTTAAATCAAAATCCAGGTTTCCATCGTCTATTTTGTAATTTCCGGTCAGATTCACCTCATTTCCTTCTCCATCAAGCGTAACGTTGGCTGCCAGTAAATTAGCTGTTTTATTGTCGACTTTTACCGCTATATTTCCAACGGGTTCACCTTTAAAAGCAAACTGATCTATTTTTATGTCTGAAGTAAAAGTAGGTTTCGTCATCACATTTTCAACCAGAGCATTTCCATTGATCAGACCCTGCATCAACAATTGATCTTTTTTGACGATGTTCATAATCGTCTCTATTTTGAAGTTGACAAAATCAACCTGCAACGGTGCATTGTCCTGATCTCCCTGCGATTGAACTCTTAATTCGTTACCCGAATTTTCTAAGCTAAATTTATTGACATACAATCTTTTACCTCCAAACTCCACCACATTTTCCGGATCTATATTCCATTTATCATAGTTCAGAATAAAATTCTGGGCATCAATCCTTAGGCTGCTTTTTGAACCGTCGTGTTTTAAATCTCCGGCAATAAAATACTGCTGTTTTTCTTTGGCATCTTTTACTTCCAATGCATAATCGAGAATATTGTTTTCGATTTTTCCGGACAAACTTGTAAACGGAACTTTTAAAGATCCGCTTTCAATCGTACCAAAAGAAACCTTGTATTCTAAAGCATTCTCTTTGGCTTCAATGTTAATTTTCCCATCGGCAATGGTATTGTCTGCATATACAATTCTCGGAATACTTCCGTTGATTTGAAGAGAATCGGTTACATTGTTGTATTTCCCTGTCAGGGTAATCGGCTCTAAACCTTTTAATTCCGGAAGCAGTTTCAGTAAAATAGGATCGTTATCCACCTTTATTGTAAAAGCCAGACGCTGCTCATCAGATTCGCCCTTTACTTTCGGATTTTTTAAATCAATGTATTTTGAGGCTGTTTTTTTCAGTGCTGCTGCTAAAGTCGTCAGTTTGTATTTACCATCGATTTCAGCGTTTAAAAACTGAGAAGATACTTTGATGTTATTTCGATTTTGATCGGCAAAGGCAATTATCCGAATTGAATCGAGAATGATCGGTTCTGCCTCCTGTGCAACCTGAATGTTCGAAAGAAACACTTTTCCGTTTAAAAAATCAGGATTGCTATTGGCAATATCGGCATCAACATTTCCGCGCAGTTTCATTGGGCCGGCATGCAGGTTTAGTTTTTCGAGATCAGCAATATCCAGGTTTAATTTTAACTGAATCGTAGGATACTTGTCTTTGGTATCTCCGCTTGCCGTTAAATTGAAATTCAGATTCGGGTCTTTCATTCCTGAATTTACCGCAAAAGAACCATTGGCAATATGCCCTTTTAGAGCCAAATCTTTATAGGTATATTTATTAAAAACTGCTTTCTGAACCAATCCGTCAAATTCTGCCTGAGCCGTTTTGGGATCCAAACCTTTGCCTTTTACTTTTGCTTTAAGCGTAATTCTTCCTATTGAATCGTTTTTAATCAATCTTCCCAAATCAAAATCGAGTAAATAAACGGTCGCATCGTATTTTTCTTTTTTCTTGAACCTTTGATCAAACAAGGCGGCTACTTTTGCCTTACCGAAACTGCTGCTCAAAGCCAGATTGGTTTTAAAATTCTGAACCGAACCTTTGAACTTTCCTTGTACATTTAACTGAGCAGGCAACTGAATGTTTTTCGGAATGGTTCCCGCCGGCACAAACGAATAAATATCTTTGGAGGTACTGGAAAACTTTTTAATGTCTAAATCATAATCAGCTTTTTGCGCGTCAGGCAGGCCTTTTATCTTTCCCGAAACAGCGACTTTTGTACTTCCAATTCCACTCATTTCGAACTGTGGAATAGTCAGGTCTTTTATTTTTCCACTCAAACGGGTGTTGAGATGCAAAACTGCATTTGGATTGCTTTTAAACGGATTGTTCTTTTGTAAATCGGGAGCAAAAAGCAAGATGTCCTTAAATCCGATTTTGGACTGGTTTAAAACGGCATCCAAAGTAAGATTGCCCAAGTCTTTCGAAAGGGAAGCTATAGAAGGATACGCAACTTTAATACTATTTTGAAAGAGTGTTTGCGGGGTTTTTAAATACAAATCGTTCAGGTAGGCATTCTTCGGACCGTAAAAGAAATTGGTTTTTAAAGCCTGCAGCTGTAAACCACTTTTGTCGTTTACCGTCAGCGTTTTTATATTTCCCGAAATCGTATCATTCCCATAATACAACTTCTCTGCTTTAAAATTAAGCTGATCCAAATCCATGTGACTGTAATCGATTCCCTTAGCAATAGGCTTTGATTGCATATCATCAAATTTGAAGGCTATATTTTGTATGTCAATCAGGTTTAGTTTTACTTTCCAGCCGGCCTGTTTTATGGCTGTGGTATCTAAATCAGGGGTCTGAAGCTGTTTGTCTTTTGCGCCCAGTCGTAAATTTCCTTTTAGATTTTTTAGTTCGAAGGCATCAAAATCCAATAACTGACGGTTCAAATCAATTTTGTTTACCGATAAATTCAGCTCATCCAATTTGATTCCCGAATCTAATCTGGAGTCTTTGTTGTCATACACAATATCAATTTTTGCGAACCGGATCTTCCCTAATTTCAAATTGAAATCGGTTCTTTTTGAAATGGTATCGACCGTCTGCACCGATGCTTCCGCAATCTTCTCGACCACATCCTGATTCAAAACCACTTTTAATCCGTTTAAATCAATATTCGGAATATTGAAATTCATTTTATCCAGATCGAATTCTTTGAATTTGGTATCAAAATGCGTGAGTTTTACGCGGATGTCATTTTTTGAAAAATCATCTTTAAAATCAAACCTGACATTGTCAAGATTTACTTTTACAACCGAAATTTTAAAAGGTTTGGCATTTGGATCTTCGGCTTTTGGTTCTTTAGATTCGAATGCTTTGATAATATAATCAAAATTAAAAACGCCTTTTTTATCTCTCGAAATACGAGCCGTTGTATTTTGCAGCGAAACGGAGTTAATTTCCAGTTCGCTGTTGATCAGTTTAAACAAATCAACATCGAGTTCTAAACGTTTTCCGCTTAACAGTGTATCCTTTTTTTGATCTTCAAAGTAAAAACCTTCCAAAACAATATCTTTCGGAAATTCTATCGAAATATGTTCTAAGGATACTCTGGTTTTTATCTTTTTATGCAGATAAGTAATCGCCTTATCTTTTACAAAATTCTGTACCGACGGAACCTGAATTAAAATAATAAGAAGCAATAAAAGCGTAATTACAGAAGCCATGCACCAAAGCAGTACACGAAGTGTTTTTTTAAGAAAATGAATGGTTTTTTTATTCATACGTCAATAAAACACATTTGGATTAATTTTAATTCATACAAAACTGTATTTACAAATTTGTGAAATTTAAACTTTAACAATTTACACAATTACCTGCAATTATTCTAAAATTTAGAGACAAATAATTGTTTTCTTACTTTTCTCCTGCCATGAAGGTATGAAGGTGTACACAAAAAACACAACCTTTAGAAACCAAAAACCTCACACTTATCAACGTCAGATTAAAAGGCTGCCATCGTTATTCTTTCTCTAAAATTTAGATTTCTAAACACAATCAAACAGACCTCTTCTCGTCTTTTTAAGTTTTTTGTTTTGTACACAAATCTACGGTCTTTTGACTATTTATACTTGTCAACTGTTACTTAAAATAACCTCTTATTTCATTAACAATCCAATTATTGAATCTGAATTATTTGTCTTGATTGTCCTAAATACCTTTGCAGTAAGTTATGATAAAGGATGATGTTCATCAATTCAGCTTTGAAGGCATTACACATTTCATTATTGAGTTAAAAGAAATTTTAATGCCTTCTTCTGAATTGTCATTCTTCTAGACTTACCATACCCAAATCCAAAAACTTAATTTAACGAACTTACTATGAAGCCACTAAAATTAATCGTTGCGCTTTTCTATTTACTGCCTTTTGGCGCAGTTGCCCAAGCGGAAATTTCTGCTGTTGCAACTGATGCTTCCTGTACTGGTGATGGTAGAGCCGATGGTACAATTTCGATCACAGTTAAAAATGTTTCTCAGCCTCTGGTCTATGCTGTTGTAAAATCTCCTTATGATCCGGCTAATATTATTGCTTCTTCGGTTTCTAAGATTACGCATTTAGAACCGGGAGATTATTTTTATGGTTATTACGAAAACAATATTTTTATAAAAGCTGCCACTACCATAAAAGTAGGTAGCACCTATTCTTCCGTTTCACCAAGTATTACACGTTTTGATGCAGAAAATTACACCTATTGTGCATCAGAACCCAATCCTTTAGGCAGCATAGGCATTACCATAAATAATGGTAACCCTCCTTACACCATTGCCTTACTTAACGCTTCCGATAACAGTATTGTGCAAAATATACAAACCTCCAGCGGCTATTCGTTGCTAAAAGGTATGCCCAGCGGCTCTTATAAAGTCAGAGCCACCGATAATTGCGGTACCGTTATTTCGCCTCCCACCATCGTAAATCTCGCACCAAATGTGACACTAAAAGCCAATGATATTATTCTTGAGAAAGGAGAAATCGGTAACGTTGATCTTGTCTATAACATTCCTGGAAATGTCTGTTCGGGCATTAGCAGTGCTTCACTTCCTAACGGATTACTGGCTGTAGCCACTGGTGGGGCTCATATTAACCCTTTAATCTCTCCTCGTTTTTCAGGAACTCAAAACTATATTTATAAACTTGAAATTCAGAATGGATCAGGCTGGAATGTCTACGATAATTTGACCTATAATCAGGTTCGTCAATCTTTTCCGCTGCCTTCTGACCGCTCTAAGTGGGGAATTGTCCGCCTGAGTGCCACTTATTGTAATCTGACCAAAACCGTTGAATTGGATTATGGTGCATCTTCTATTGGAATCCCAAGACCTTTTACCAATTTTGAATTTAGTATCGAAGATGATCCTCTGAATAACAATTGTAATGATACCGGACAGGTTTTGCTAAAAAACGTGCCTAAAGATCAGGGAGGATGTCTTCCTTATACTGTAGAAGTAACTGATAACAGTACCGGTATCAAAAATACTTATACGATTACAGCTATAAACAGTTTGGTAGTCTGTAAACTCGATATTGGTAAAAACTACACTATAAAAGTAACGGATCATACCGGAATCGAAACAACAGCGTACACTTTTTTCAACAGAACGTCAAACACATCGCCTGTAAAAACGGATATTACTGACCCAAAAAATGTTTTTATCGATCCTAACTACTTTTCTCCGGATAAGGATATAAGAGCCAAAGTACAATTTTTCACAGGGCCAAGCGGTAAATTCTTTGGAAGATCGGCACTGGCGGTATACCCTCCCATGGCTACTCCGGGCTTTGTAGGATTACAGGGAGAGGTTACTGTAAGCCTTGTAAGCGGTCCCTCTCCATTGGCTATAACCAAAGGTTCCGTAATTGGACTGGGAAACCAGTTACTGCCGGGGACCTATGTTATAAGAATCCAGGATTCCGGATGTTTTAACGAAGTCTTTGACGTTGTTTTAGACAGTTATTTCACCAAAATTGAAATTACAAAGGTTAGCGCTGTACCCTCACCAAGTGTGTGCGACCGCTATATCAAAAATGTAACGGTACAGGTTTCCGGTGTTGGCAAAACAGCCATGGACGATCATTTGAAAAGGCTCTACGGAATTGATTTTATCGATCTGGGATTTCTTACTGTACCTCCTGGTGCCAGTCGTTTAAGCATTCCCGGTAACGCTACTATGTTAAGAACCGGAATTTTCAACTTTTCTTTTGAACCGGATGTGGCCGGGAACTATGAAATCGGTTTATCGCGACGTGTTGTAATGGGTATTTTGAACAAAAATCAATTATGGGAAAATACGTCGACCGCTGCCTTAAAGGTTACGCCTAACTTCCCTGTTTTTGATTTATCTAAATCAGGCGGAATTGTCTGTTCAGGAAATGCTACAGGGGAGCTTCATACCAAAGTAGATCAGGTCACTGAAGCAGTCACTTATTTTATAAAAAAAGAAACGGATACCGATTTTCCGTCCACCGGGCAAACAGATCCTGTATTTAGAGGGCTGACCTCAGGAAATTATATTGTAAAAGCAAAAACAACCTGTTATGAAGTCCTGCAGCCTCTGATTTTAAGAAGTTCATTTTCAAAGCTAATAAGCGGAGAGAGTACCGTTTGTATCGGAGGAAACATCAAATTATCTGTCATACAAATTGGACCGGTAAATTCTATAAAGTGGACCTTGCCTGATGGTACTCAAATTGATGCCGCAGAATTGAATATCAATAATGTGACAGCTGCACAAATTGGCACCTACAAAGTAGAAATTAGTTCTTTAGGAGGATGTTATTTTACAGAATCTATCAACGTTAGACTTGGAGGTCTTTCTACCCCAACAGGAAATGCTACACAGCAATTCTGCGCTGCCGCTAAAGCTAAAGTAGCTGATTTAGTAATCACAGAAACCGATGTTATCTGGTACGATGCGTTAACAGGAGGAAATATTATTCCATCCGCAACACTATTAATTGATGGTAAAACCTATTACGGAACTGCAAAGTCAGGTACATGTGAGAGTACCGACCGTTTGGCTGTAACCGTTAGTATTACTGATCCAAAAACACCAACTGGCGCTGCTACACAGCAATTCTGTGCTGCCGTTAAGCCCACAGTAGGGGATCTAGCAGTTTCGGGAACCGGTATTATTTGGTACGATGCAGTAGCAGGTGGAGCTATTATTCCATCCACGACACTACTAATTGATGGTAAAACCTATTACGGAACTGTAAAATCAGGTACATGTGAGAGTACCAACCGTTTGGCCGTAACCGTTAGTATTAGTGATCCAAAAACACCAACTGGCGCTGCTACACAGCAATTCTGCGCTGCTGTTAAGGCTACAGTAGCTAATTTAGTAGCCTCTGGAACCGGTATTATTTGGTACGATGCATCAACAGCTGGAAATATAATTCCATCTGCAACATTACTAATTGATGGTAAAACCTATTACGGAACTGCAAAGTCAGGTACATGTGAGAGTACCAACCGTTTGGCCGTTACTGTTAGCATTAGTGATCCAAAAACACCAACTGGCGCTGCTACACAACAATTCTGCGCCGCTGCTAAGGCTACAGTAGCTGATTTAGTAGCTTCCGGAACCGGTATTATTTGGTACGATGCATCAACAGGTGGAAATATTATTCCATCCACAACACGACTAATAGATGGTAAAACCTATTACGGAGCTGCAAAATCTGGTACCTGTGAGAGTACCAACCGTTTGGCCGTTACTGTTAGCATTAGTGATCCAAAAACACCAACTGGTACAGCCACACAGCATTTCTGCGCCGATAAGGCTACAGTAGCCGATTTAGCAGCTTCCGGAACCGGTATTATCTGGTACGATGCACCTACAGGAGGAAATATCATTCCATCTACGACACTACTAATTGACGGTAAAATCTATTACGGAGCTGCAAAATCTGGTACCTGTGAGAGTACCAATCGTTTGGCCGTTACTGCAATTGTTAAAAATAATTTCCCTAGTAAGGAGCCTGATTGGCATGCGTCGACCTGTGTCACTGAAAAAGTAACCTACAACACTGTTCCCGGAATGTCTTCTTACAATTGGCACGTTTCAAAAGAAGGGACTATTGTAAATGGAGGTCACCCATCAGATGATTTTGTAACGGTTTTGTGGAATCATATAGGAAAGGGTTCTATAGAAGTCAATTATATTGATGAAACGAAATGCGACCCTCTTGTAATTATTCATTTTTCTATAGATGTAGTATCGTGTTCAAAACCCGATGGAGATTTTGATGGAGATATTGCGTTAAAGAAAACCATAAACGATCCAATGGCAAACATTGGCCAACAGATTGTATTTACTATAACTGCTGAAAATCTGGGAGAGCATAGTTTCAACGATGTTCAAATTAGAGATATACTTCCGTCAGGATACATTTATACCTCGTCCAAAACTTCTTCCGGAGATTATAATGTAACAACCGGAATATGGAATTTACCCAATCTGTCAGGCAAACAAACGGAAACATTGACTATAACAGCAAAAGTAAAATCAACAGGAAATTATCTGAACATTGTTTTTCTGGAAAATTCAACTCCGGAAGATCTCAATCCGCATAATAATAAAGCTCAGGCCGGTATTATAAATCCGGAAGTAATTGTTTTCAATATGGTTTCCCCAAATGGAGATGGCCGAAACGATTACTTCGAGATTAGAGGTCTCGAACGGTTCCCAAGTAATACAGTAACAATATATAATTCCTGGGGAGTCAAAGTATTTGAAACTCATAATTATGGTGCAAACAATAATTTCTTTCGCGGGATTTCTGAAGGCAGGGCAACCGTAAATAAACATGAAGGATTACCTCCGGGGACCTATTTTTATGTGCTCTCCTATGGAAACGGTGCGCTGATGACGGAAAAAAGCGGATACTTACATCTTACTTTCAGATAAAACACAGCAGATTTCAACATCCATTCGCAAAGAAGTTTCACCAAAAATAAAGATACAAATGAAAAAAAATTTAATTTTTTTAAGGTTCTTATTGCTTTTTAATATCATAAATATTGCCGCTCAACAAAATGCTCAATATACGCAATACATGTACAATACCATAAATATCAATCCTGCTTATGCGGGATCGAGAGGGGTACTGAGTACTTTTGGACTGTATCGGGCACAATGGATTGGTCTTGAAGGAGCTCCGAAAACCAGCACTTTTTCAATTAATTCCCCTATAAACAACAGTAATTTAGGGGTGGGTGTTTCTCTTGTAAATGACAAAATTGGTGCCTCTGATAAAAACTCTTTTTCAACAGACTTTTCCTATACAGTTCAGACTTCAGACAATTTTAAACTTTCATTCGGTCTTAAAGGAACTGTCAGTCTTTTTAATCTGGACAGCAGCAAACTCAATCCCGCAGATTTGAACGATCCGCATTTACAAAATTTAAACAATGTCATCTCTCCAAATATCGGAGCCGGAGTCTATTGGCATTCTGACAAAGCTTACATCGGTTTGTCGGTACCGGATTTTATAGAGACCAATTATTATGATGATAATGAAGTTGCCATATTCAAAAATAGAATCAACTATTACTTAATGGGAGGATACGTATTTAATTTAAGTCCTTACAATAACATAAAATTCAAACCCGCAGTGCTTGCAAAACTAGTACAGGGTGCTCCCCTGCAGGTGGATGCCTCGGCCAATTTTATGTTCAACGATAAATTTATGGTTGGACTCGCCTACCGCTGGGATGCCGCTTTTAGTACCATGGTCGGTTTTCAGGTTTCAGATGGTATGTACATCGGTTACGGTTATGATCTTGAATCAACAAAACTAAACAATTACAGTAATGGCTCACATGAAGTATTCCTGCGTTTTGAGTTTACCCGAAAACAAAGTAAAATGACAACTCCACGTTTCTTTTAAAATTATTTATTATGAAAAATTATATGCCCTTTTATATATTGCTAATAAGTTTATTTTCATTACACCTCTATTCGCAAACCACTAAAATAGCCACGGCAGACAAACAATATGCCAACTATGCCTATGTTGATGCCATTAAAACTTACGAAAGAGTGGCCTCAAAAGGCTACAAGTCTGCAGATATGTTCAAAAAGCTGGGTAACTCTTTTTACTTTAATGCTGAATTTGATAAAGCGGCAAAATGGTATGACGAATTATTTGCGGTGACTGGCGATGTGGAACCTGAATATTATTACCGATATGCACAATCGTTAAAATCAACAAACCGCACAGAGAAAGCCAATCAGATGCTTGATGTATTCAATCAAAAGTCAAAAAATGACACAAGAGGCAAGCTGTACAAAAAAAATGAAAACTATCTGGATCTGATTAAAGCCAATTCCGGACGCTACACGATTGAAAACGCTGGGATAAACAGTAAATATTCGGATTATGGAACAGCATTTTTCCAAAACAAAATTGTTTTTGCCACAGCAAGAGATACGGGAAGACTGGGACAACAAAGACATAAATGGACGGGGGAAAATTTCACAAATCTCTATGAAGCTGATCTGGATAAAGATTTTAACCCTGGTATACCCAAAAAAATAAAGTCAAAAATCAACAGCAAATTCCACGAGTCATCCCCTACTTTTACAAAAGACGGAACAACTATTTATTTTACACGCAATAATTATATTGATGGGAAAAAAGGAAAAAACGAGCAAAAAATTACCTTCATAAAAATATATAAAGCCACTCTTGATAAAAAAAATGAGTGGAGCAATATTGTAGAGTTACCTTTTAACAGCAATGAATACAGTACTGCACATCCTGTTCTCAGCCCGGATGAAAAAACCTTATATTTTGCGTCAGATATGCCCGGAACAATAGGACAATCTGATATTTACATGGTCAAAATTCTTGGCAATGGAGGATACAGTCCGCCTCAAAATTTAGGCCCAGGAATCAATACTGAAGGAAAGGAAACATTTCCTTTTGTAACCGATGACAATGAAATTTATTTTGCTTCAGACGGACATCCCGGACTTGGCGGCTTAGATGTTTTTGTTGGAAAAATTAGCGATACCGGTGTGAGTAATATTCAAAATTTAGGAGCGGACATCAACTCCCCTAATGATGATTTTGCCTATATTATCGACGCCAAATCACGAAGAGGTTTTTTCTCGTCGAACAGAAAAAGCGGGCAAGGATCAGATGATATTTATAAATTTTTAGAAACACAACGATTAAATATGGCTCACGAATTGTATGGCGTTGTAACTGATCTGGAGACCGATGAAGTTTTGCCAAATGCCAAACTTACCTTGTACGATCATGACCTGAATGTAAAAGATTCTACCTACTCTGATAAAAAAGGAAACTATAGTTTCATTTTAGATACTGATGTTCCGTACTATATCAGGGCCAAGAAAGAAAACTACACCACCTGGGAGCAAAGAATAGTGCTGTCAAAAGACCGCTCAAAAACCAATTTACCAATTCCGCTTGAAAAATCCCGATACATTGTAACCGTCGGAGATGATTTAGGTAAATGTTTTGGTATCAAAATGATTTATTTTGATTTAGACAAATCCAATATTGGAAAAGAAGCCGCTTTAGACCTTGAAAAAATTCTGGATGTACTGAACCAGTATCCTAAAATGAAATTAGACATTCGCTCGCATACAGACAGCCGTCATACGCATCAATACAATCAGCTGTTATCTGATAAAAGAGCTAAATCTACTATAGACTGGCTGATTAAAAATGGTGTGGATAAAAACAGATTAACCGGCAAAGGTTATGGTGAAACACAGCTTGTGAACCACTGCTCTGATAATGTAAAATGTACGGAAGAAGAGCATCAGATGAACAGAAGAAGTGAATTTATTATTTCGGCACTGTAAAAAACAACTGTGCTAAATCGCGGGTGATACAACGTTTCGTTTAAACTTTGTATTTCCTGCGATTTCGTTTTTCAGGTTTATTTATTTGGCCTGTTTAAAAACATAAAATCAGGATTTAAAACCTGATATGAGAAAATTTAGCATTCAGATTTTCTGCTTTTTGATGCAGTTTTGCTAAGAATTTCTGATGTTGTTCAGACTCTGGATTGAAGCTTCGATGACGCAGGCTTTTCTGAATTTCATCTACCTCTTTCATGGTCGAAGCACTGTTTTCAGCAATATAATTTTCGCTGAATCGCTGCCAGATATAATCAATTGCTACAGCGTTGGGATGCAGCATATCTTCGGCATAAAAACGGTAATCCCGAAGTTCGTCCATCATAATTTCGTAAGACGGGAAATATCCTGGTTTTTGATTGTAGATTGTAGCTTGCAGATTGTGGTGAAGTCCTGCAAATAAATGTGCTTTGCTTAGTTGATTTTCGGCAAAACCATCTTTGATATGTCGGACAGGAGAAACGGTAAAAACGAAATTTACATTCGGATTTAAAACCTGAATCAAATCTATTGTATTTTGAATACTTTTTTGAATTACGTCAACTGATAGTAGCTCTTTTGCGAATTGTTTTTGAGGTACTTTATGGCAATTGGCTACAATCTGATCGCTTTCTAAATTCCGGTAAACCCACGAAGTTCCGTAGGTGATAATAATATGTGACGCTTCTTGTAAGTGTCTGGCCGTTTCTGAAACGGTTTTGTTTAAGGTTTCCAGTAATTCCTGTCGGTCCGAATGGCTTAAATCCGAATGCACCTCAAAACAATGCCAGCGTTCGTTATGAAAAAAAACATCTTTTTCGGTGTATGCTTCCTGCTTCACTACCCGGCTGATTATCTTCTCAATTGAAACCGGATTAAAGATAATCCCAAACGGATTTGTGGCATTTTGAAACTTGAAATAATCAAATTTCTCTGCCATATTCTCCGCAAAGCAAGACCCTATCGCCATTACTTTCGAAGTATAATCGATGGGATTATTGGTTTTAGAAATTGGAATTTGGGTTCTGAATTGCATGACATTTAATTTGAACACGAATTTCACCAATTTTCAGCAATAAAAAAACCAAATACAGAAGTATTTGGTTTTTCATATAAATTCTAAAAACTGCTTTTTAGTATGTGTACTGCGCTGTCTCATTTAATGCACCGCCATTTCCAAATTGTTTTTTCTCACTTGGGAAATTACTATCGTTGTAAAGATAAGAGAAAGTACTAACAAAAGTTGACGTTGATGAAGTACCTGTTATTTTAACAACATTATTAGCCGAAGCACTTTCTTCCATACCTAACAAAAGTTTAATCCCCGCAACATTAGCAGTAGGATTCTTTTTTGAATCATATTCGTAAGTATAAGTAGAGTTTGGTTTACCATAGAAAGAGCTCTCGTATTTCACTAAGTTACCGTCTTTGTAGGTATATTTTCCAATCTTTCCACCTTCTTCTTCAGCTCCTGTTTTAGCGTTAATATAAAATTCCGCAAAAGAAACACTACCGTCTCCGTTATGTGTATATTTTGTTTTATAATATCGAGTCTCCCCTGTATTTTTTACAGTTTCAGAAGCTAATTTTCCTGCAGAATAGCTATACTCAGTAGTCGATTGAAGTGCTTTATCTGTTCCGAATTCCTCCGTTTTTGAGATTAAATCGTCAATATAATGGTATTTTATAGTGTAACCGTCATCATCAGTTTCAGTTACCAATTTATTTCCCTCATATTTCATTTCTGAAAAGTAATTGTCTTTAGCATCAGAATAAGAATATGCTACTTTTGATGGTTTTAAGGATGCTGATGCATCTGCAGCATCATCGCTTGAACATGAAGTTAGTACCAGGGCTAAAGCACTAAAAAGGCATAAAATTTTTTTCATTTGGGTTTGATTAAATTATTTTGCTGCAAACGTAATACAACCCAAAATGAAAACCTTACGGTATCCCACATTGAAAAATATGACATACCTCAAAAATCGCTATCAATTCACTAATAACAAAGCATGTATCTAAAAATTAGTAGTGCTAAAAATTCATAAAAAAAGTAAAACACATCATAAATGCTTAGCTTTTTTCTTAGTTTTTATTCTATTGCTCTAGTGTTTAAAAAAGATGTTTTATGAAAAATTAAAACATTTAGGAGTAAAAAAATACCGCTAATTTCAGCTGTAAAAAAATTTACATTTTTAATAACAAAAAGCAACTTAACAGCGTTAAACTATTCATTACTTTTGCATCTTCCACAAATTCAATTTTACTTATGAAATTATTGTATTCTTATATAATCAAACACAAAATGCTCTTGTTTTTTGCTTTGGTTATGGCTTCTATTAACATCTGTTTTAGTTTGTCAGACTCTATTATTACGGGTAAACTTATGCAGGATTGCGGTGTTGGTTTGCACAAATATGCCGGAAACGAAATTGGTTTTATCAAATCGCTGTCGTTCTGGCTCGGGCTTTCTCTTGGTGCTGCGATGGTTTCCAGAATTACCAAAAACTTCCAGGACTATTTTACGAATGTCGTGATTCAGCGCACCGGAGCGCAAATGTATACGGATGGAATTAAAAAATCACTCGATCTGCCGTTTGCTGAATTTGAAGATCAGCGAAGTGGTGAAACTTTGAGCAAATTGACCAAGGTACGCTCTGATTCTGAAAAGTTAATTACACTGTCAATCTCTTTAATTTTTCAAACTGTCATAGGTTTTGTATTCGTGATTGTTTATGTCGCCCGAATCGATTATCGTATTTCGCTTATCTTTTTGGTTACGGCTCCAATTATTGCCTTGGTAAGTTCGTACTTAGGTAAAAAGATAAAAGTTGTTTCTAAAAAAATCGTAAATCAAACCAATGCTCTGGCTGGTTCTACAACCGAAAGTTTAAGAAACATTGAATTGGTAAAAAGTCTTGGATTAACATATCAGGAAGAAAAACGTCTTAACCTGAACACCTTTAAAATTCTTCAACTCGAACTTCAAAAAATCCGTTTTATCAGAAGTTTGAGTTTTATACAGGGTACAACAGTTCATTTTTTAAGAACCTGCGTGGTCTTTACGTTGTATTATTTCTTGTTTGGAAATAAAATTATTGTAGGTGATTTATTGACGATGGTGTTTTTCACCTTCTTTATTTTTGGGCCTTTACAAGAATTAGGGAATTTTATTATCGCACTGAATGAAACAAAGGTTTCAATGGAAAATTTCAAAACCTTACTGAGTGCTCCGAAAGAATTTCGCCCAAAGAACCCTAAACACGTTGGAGCAATCCAATCTCTACTTTTCTCTAATGTGAGTTTCCAGCACAAAACAGCCAAATTTAAAGCTGTAGAAAATATTAATTTCGATATCAAACAAGGTCAAACCGTTGCTTTTGTGGGGCCTTCAGGATCAGGAAAAACGACTTTGGTAAAATTACTGGTTGGATTGTACACACCTGCTGAAGGTCAGGTATTTTACAACGACATCGATTCGACGGAAATTGATTTGCTGGATCTAAGAAAGCAATTAGGATTTGTTACTCAGGACGCACAACTGTTCTCGGGAACAATCCGGGAGAATTTATTATTCGTAAGACCTAATGCAACCGACGAAGACTTATACGACGCATTAAAAAGAGCGAGCTGTGAAAAACTGCTGCAACGTGCCGAAGACGGTTTAAACACCACAATTGGTGAAGGCGGAATCAAAGTTTCCGGTGGGGAAAAACAACGTTTATCGATTGCCCGCGCTATTTTAAGAAATCCGAATTTATTGATTTTTGATGAAGCTACTTCTGCTTTAGACTCTATTACCGAAGAAGAAATCAATACCACGATTCGTAATATATCAGACAAAAACAGAATCACGGTTTTAATTGCGCATCGTTTATCAACCGTAATGCATGCGGATAAGATTTTTGTTCTGGAACAAGGAAAAATCATCGAACAAGGAAAACACGAAGATTTAATTTTCGAAAAAGGATTGTATTATGCGATGTGGCGCCAGCAGATAGGTGAACGTAAATAGTGTTTTTTAAGGTGCTAAGGCGCTAAGGGACTAAGGTTCTAAGTTTTTTTTCAAGAACATGCAGCTTTAGATGATAAAAATAAATTAAGTCAAAGGGCTTTAGCCAAACTGTTGCGTTTGGCTAAAGCCCTTTTCTTTTTAACTTCAAGAGCGTCCAGCTAAAGCTGGACGCTCTTGAAGTTACATTAAATACAAAACCCGACAGGTTTTAAAAACCTGTCGGGTTTGTTATAAAATTTTAAAAGCTTAGAACCTTAGTCCCTTAGCGACTTAGAAAAAAATTACTTCACGAAATCAACTGCTTTAGCCAAAGCCTCCGCAATTCCGTCAGCATTTTTACCTCCTGCGGTAGCGAAGAAAGGCTGTCCTCCTCCTCCTCCCTGGATGTATTTTCCTAATTCACGAACTACTTGTCCTGCGTTTAGTTTTCTTTCGGCAACTAATTCTTTAGAGATGTAACATGTTAACATCGGTTTTCCATCTTCGGCAGTAGCCAAAAGCAAAAACAGATTGTTTCCTAAATTCCCTAAATCGTAAGCCAGATCTTTTGCTCCTTCGGCATTCAGATCCACTTGTTTTGCCAGAAATTGGATTCCGTTTACGTCTTGTAATTCTTTTGCCAAATCACCTTTCATGTTTTTGGCTTTATCTTTCAATAGTACTTCCAGTTGTTTTTTCAACTGAATGTTTTCTTCCTGTAAAGACTGGATCGCTTTTACAGGATCCTGAGCATTTTTCAGGGTCTCTTTAATTTCGTCATAAGAAAGCAATTGAGACTCAAAATAATCTTTTGCAGCTTCACTGGTGATTGCTTCAATTCTTCTGATTCCTGCTGCTACAGCTCCTTCTGAAACAATTTTAAAATGCCAGATATCTGAAGTATTTGCTACGTGAGTTCCACCGCATAATTCGACAGAATCTCCAAACTTAATCATACGAACCAGATCTCCATATTTCTCACCAAACAAAGCAATTGCTCCTTCTTCAAGAGCCTGATCTTTTGAAATTGCTCTTTTTTCAATTAAAGGCAAACTCTCACGGATTCTTGCATTCACAAAATTCTCTACTTCTTTCAACTCCTCATCGGATACTTTTGAGAAGTGAGAAAAGTCAAAACGCAAGGAAGCATTTCGAACCATAGATCCTTTTTGCTCGATATGTGTTCCTAATATTTTACGCAATCCCTGGTGCAATAAATGCGTAGCCGAGTGATTTGACGATGTTTTTGCTCTTTGATTCGCATCCACAACAGCATTAAAAGTTCCTGTTAGATTTTCAGGTAACGATTTTGCCAAATGTATCGTTTGATTGTTTTCTTTTTTAGTATCGATGATGTAAACGATATCACCATTTTGAGACTCCAGATATCCTTTATCTCCAGTCTGTCCTCCGCTTTCTCCATAAAACGGAGTTGCATTGAAAACCAACTGATAAATTTCACCATCTTTTACACTATCTACCCTGCGGTATTTCGTGATTTTTACCTGATGTGATAATCTGTCGTACCCTACAAATTCCTGAATATCATCTTCTACAAGAACATTCCAGTCGCCGGCAGTAACTTTTGAAGCTGCACGGGAACGTTCTTTTTGCAATTGCAGTTGCTCCTGAAATCCTTTTTCATCCAGTTTCAATCCTTTTTCAGAAAGAATCAAAGCCGTTAAATCAATAGGAAAACCATAAGTATCATACAATTCAAAAGCTTTTTTACCATCAATTGTATCTCCTGTATTGTTTAAAATCACAGCATCTAAAAGCACCAATCCCTGATCAAGCGTACGTAAGAAAGAGTTTTCTTCTTCACGAATCACATTCGAGCAAAGTGCTTTTTGAGTTCTGATTTCCGGGAAAGAATCTCCCATTTGTTCACTCAAGGTTTCTACCAATTTATAGATAAAAGCTTCTTTTATATTTAAGAACGTAAATCCGTAACGAATTGCACGACGCAAAATTCGACGAATTACATAACCAGCACCCGTGTTAGACGGTAATTGTCCATCAGCAATAGCAAAAGCTACCGCACGAACGTGGTCAGCAATAACACGAATCGCAATATTCACTTTTTCTTCCGCTTCATTTGATGCTTTAACGGTATAATTTGCTCCTGTAATTGTTTCAATTTCTCTAATTAAAGGCATGAAAACATCGGTATCATAATTCGATGTTTTTCCTTGTAATGCCATACACAAACGCTCAAATCCCATTCCGGTATCTACGTGTTGTGCGGGAAGTTTTTCTAACGAACCATCAGCCTTACGGTTGAATTCCATGAATACATTATTCCAGATTTCAACTACCTGTGGATGATCATTGTTTACTAAACTTTTACCCGAAACGGCTGCTTTTTCTTCCGGAGTACGCAAATCAACATGAATTTCAGAACAAGGTCCACATGGTCCCTGATCTCCCATTTCCCAGAAATTGTCTTTTTTATTTCCAAGAATAATTCGGTCTTCATCAATTAATTCTTTCCAGATATCCCAAGCTTCCTGGTCAAACGGAACGTTATCTTCTTTACTTCCTTCGAAAACCGAAACATAAAGGTTTTCTTTTGGAATTTTATATACTTCTGTCAGTAATTCCCAAGCCCAGTTGATTGCTTCTTTTTTGAAATAATCACCAAAAGACCAGTTTCCTAACATCTCAAACATGGTGTGGTGATAGGTATCGATACCTACTTCTTCAAGATCATTATGTTTTCCGGAAACACGAAGACATTTTTGCGTATCGGCAATTCTTGGACTTTTTGGCGTTCCGTTTCCTAAGAAATATTCTTTAAACTGGGCCATTCCCGAGTTGTTGAACATTAAGGTTGGGTCGTCTTTAAGTACAATAGGAGCTGATGGCACGATAGTGTGTCCTTTACTCTCAAAAAAATCTAAAAATTGTTTACGTACGTCTTGTGATTTCATATTAAAATTAGAAAATGTGTCAATTGAAAATGTAATAATTAATTAGGGAATATGTGAATCTGAAAATGTGATACTTACCTCTTTTTAGCACAAAAATTAAAGTTAAAAACAATAAATTTCGCTTTTAAGACATTATCTAATTATCAAATTGACACATTATCTAATTTGTTTTAATCTTGAAAAAAGCTGCGAACATCATGAAACATTTATTAAATTTGTTCGACTAACTTATTTTACAAGCTGCAAAAATAGGGTATTTTAAAATATGGCGAAAGTAAAATATTATTACGACTCAGAAAATCTGGCTTATACGAAAATAAAGACCCGAAAAAGGGCTAAAATTGGCTATGCATTACTATTTTTACTGGCTTCGGCATTGTTTGGCTTTTTAGTTTTTATCCTTTTAATCAATACGCCTTATTTCGAAACACCAAAAGATCGCTTACAGGCACGTGAAATTGAAAACCTGAAATTACAATATGCCATTTTAAATCGAAAAATGGATGAGATTGATGCTGTAGCAGAAGCATTAGAAAACAGAGACAATAACATATACCGGGTCTATTTTAATAAAGCCGAAATTCCGGATTCTCTTCGAAAAGCAGGCTTTAGAGATTATAGAAAATACAAAGATTTAGAAGGTTACAACAATTCTCAGCTGGTTTTAAACACCACAAAACGAATCGACCGTCTCTCTAAAGAATTGGCCATTCAGTCCAAATCACTGGATGAAATTCTAAAGCTGGCAAGTACAAAAGGTAATTTATTACTGGCGATTCCGGCAATTCAGCCTGTACGAAACGAGAATTTAATACGCATGGCTTCGGGTTTTGGATACCGAACCGATCCGTTTACCAAAGTAAGAAAAATGCATAACGGAATGGATTTCACCGCCAAAACAGGCTCTCCGGTTTATGCCACAGGCGATGGTGTTGTCGATCGGGCCGACAATTCGGCGTCAGGATTTGGAAACCATGTGGTGATCAGGCATGGTTTTGGCTACGAAAGTTTGTATGCGCATTTAAGCAAATACAATTGCAGACCCGGACAACGTGTAAAACGAGGCGACGTTATTGGTTATGTGGGAAGTACAGGAAGATCTGAAGGACCACACTGCCATTATGAAGTACACAAAGACGGGAAAGTTGTAAATCCGCTGAACTTCTACTACGGTAATATTTCGGCAGTCGAATATGTGGCCATTTCACAAATGGCGAACCAGGAAAATCAGTCATTAGATTAATACTGTAAAAAGTAGTATTTTTGGAATAAAATAGAAAATTAAGAAACATGCATATTGAGCTTTCAAAAGATAAACGATATTATAGTATTGGCGAAGTAGCCAAAGCTTTTAATGTCAATGCATCATTGATTCGGTTTTGGGATAGCGAATTTGATATTTTGAAACCTAAAAAAAATGCCAAAGGCAACAGAATGTTTACGCCCGAAGACATCACCAACTTACAATTGATTTATCATTTGGTTAAAGAAAGAGGTTTTACGCTTGAAGGTGCCAAAACACATTTGAAAGAAGGACAAAAGAAAACATTAGATAAATTCGAAATAATACGTAAATTAGAGACCATTAAAATACAATTAACCGAAATTAAGAACGAATTATAACATATTAAATAAATCAGAAACAAACTTAAATCAAAACAGATATGAAAAAATGGTTAATCCCCGTAGGAATTATTGTAGCACTAGTTATAATTATTGCAGTTTGGTCAATTGGAATTAAAAATAGCGCTTTACAACACAGTCAGGCTGTTAATAAAGAGTGGGGAAATGTGAGTACCACTTACCAAAGACGTAATGACCTTATCGGAAACTTAGTGAACACTGTAAAAGGGGCTGCCGATTTTGAAAAATCAACTTTAACGGCTGTTATTGAAGCCAGAGCAAAAGCAACTTCTGTAACAATTGACCCAAGTAATGTAACTCCTGAGCAATTGGCACAGTTCAATCAGGCACAAAGCGGAGTATCTTCTTCTTTGTCAAGATTATTAGTTTCTGTTGAGCAGTATCCAACGTTAAAAGCAAACGAAAACTTCCTGAAATTACAGGATGAACTGGCTAGTACTGAAAATCAAATTTTAACGGCAAGAACCCGTTTTAACGAATCGGTACAAACCTACAACGGATATGTTCTTTCTATTCCTAACAAATGGTTTTTAAGTGAATACAAAGAAAAACCATACTTTGAAGCGGTTGCCGGAGCAGAAAAACCAGTTGAAGTAAAATTCTAAAAATTAGATTTAATATTTTTGATTAACGATTTTAGACCACAGTTTAATGCTGAAAACTAAAATCGTTAATCTTCACTCAAAAATAATTTCGATGTCAAAAGTAGAAGATTTTTTATCCAAAGAAGAAGAGCTGGAAATTGTTGAAGCTATTCGCGTGTCCGAAAAAAATACTTCTGGCGAAATTAGAGTACACATAGAACAAAGCTCTTCCAAGGCTCCTTTTGACAGGGCTCTGGAAGTTTTTCATGAATTAAAAATGCACGAAACCTCACTTAAAAACGGGGTGCTGTTTTACTTTGCTGTAGCCGATAAAACTTTTGCAATTTGCGGAGACAAAGGCATAAACGATGTGGTTACCACAGATTTTTGGGATTGTACCAAAGACGCCATGATTTTACAATTTAAATCAGGAAAATTTAAACAAGGTATTGTTGACGGTATTTTGAATGCCGGCGAACAATTGAAAAAATACTTTCCGTGGTCTGAAGGTGACACCAACGAATTATCAAACGAAATATCAAAAGGATAAATAATGAAGAATTCCAAATACAAAATCTCAAATTCCAAAAGAATTTTTCAGTTTACCTTTTTGTTACTAGCATTTTTTACCTGTAACGGTATTTTTGCACAATTTACAATTCCGGAAAAACCAACTTTACAAACTTCAGTTTACGATTATGCCAACATTTTAAGCGCAACTGAAAAAGCACAGCTGGAAGAAAAACTAATTCGTTATTCAGATTCGACTACTACTCAAATTGTAGTGATTACCATCGAGAGTTTAAAAGGCGAAGATGTAAGTCAGCTAGCAACCAAATGGGGACAAACCTGGGGAATTGGAGGAACTGCAAAAGACGATAATGGTGTAATTATCCTGCTCGCAAAAAACGAGAAAAAGATTGCCATAAATCCCGGTTATGGTCTTGAAGACAGACTGACTGCGGGAATTGGCGGAACGATAATCCGAAATATCATTATTCCGGAGTTCAAAGCCGGAAGTTTTTACAACGGACTAGACAAAGGAACGGATGCGATCATTGATGTTTTTAAAGGAAAATTCAAAGGTGAGCGCAAGCAAACCAAAGGAAAAAGTTTTCCGATACTGCCTTTCATTGTAATTGTTGTAATTGTATTAATTTTGCTGTCCCGAAATAAAAGAGGCGGCGGAGGTAATTCAGGCAACAATAGCGGTGGCGGAGGCCCTAGCCTGCTTGATGTGATCATTCTAAGTAACCTTGGAAGAAGCAGCGGAGGTGGATTTGGAGGCTTCGGCGGTGGATCATCCGGTGGCGGAGGTGGTTTTGGCGGCGGTTTTGGCGGTGGAGGCTTCTCTGGAGGAGGTTCTAGCGGAGGTTGGTAGAGTTGTATTGCAGTCGCAGTGGCAGTCTCAGTTCACAGCTTACATTTTACAGCTTACATTTCACATTTTACATTTTACAAATTTATAATTCAAAAATAGATGTTATCACATAAAGCAAAATACGCCCTTAAGGCCTTACTTTATTTAGCAGAACAGGAAGAAAATCACATTTCAAGAACCATTGAAATTGCTGATGGAGCCAATATTCCTAAAAAGTTCCTCGAGCAGATTTTATTGGATCTGAAACGAGGTCGTTTTGTGAGCAGTAAGCAGGGAAAATTTGGCGGATATTATCTGATACGCTCTAAAAATGATATTACTTTGGCAGAAATTCACCGTTTATTTGACGGTGCAATTGCGCTATTGCCTTGTGCCTCATTAAACTTTTATGAACCTTGTTCGGATTGTAAAACCGAGGAAGAATGCAGTCTAAGACACGGTTTAATGATCATCCGCGATGAGACTCTTAAAGCTATGCAAGGCATCACAATCGCCTCATTGGTAAAGAAATAAAAAAATATTTTTTAATTCCTAGTAAATCGATAGAATTTATATATATATTTGCAAAAAATAATTCACAAACCATTTACAAAATTTTAACTATGAAAGTACATTCGCAACCAATCAATGTATCAAAAAATCTTTTGCAAAGAAATTATAATATTCAGTTCACTACCGTGAAAAACAATTCTTCTACAATGTGTATGTGTTGGTAAAAAAAATTTATTTTAAATTCTACTAATCACATATACTTAATATAAAAATGAAAAATTCGATAAAAAATATACTTACTATACTCTCCATTTTTACTTTCTCCATATCATTTGCACAAAACATTGAAGGTGTAGTTAAAACAAGTGAAAACATCCCATTAGAAGCGGCTAATATTGTTATAAAAGGAACAACTTCCAATACGACTTCGGATCAAAACGGAAAATTCAGTATCGACAGCAGAGGAAAACTTCCTGTAACCTTATTAATTCAATATGTAGGATACAAAACCACTGAGATCGAACTTGACAATTTACCTACAGCTCCTTTGCAGGTAACGATTAAAGAGGAAAACGAACTTATTGAAGTGGTGGTTTCTTCAAGACGAAGAATCGAAAAAGTACAGGATGTGCCTATCGCAATATCCGTAATTACAGGAAAACAAGCAGAACAAACCGGAGCTTTTAACGTAAACCGTATTAAAGAACTAGTTCCTTCTGTACAATTATACTCCTCAAACCCAAGAAATACCGGAATCAACATTCGTAGTCTTGGTTCTCCTTTCGGACTTACTAATGATGGAATCGATCCGGGAGTTGGTTTTTATGTAGATGGTGTTTATTATGCCCGTCCTGCTGCAACTACTCTTGACTTTATTGATGTAGATCAAATCGAGGTGTTACGCGGACCACAAGGATCGTTATTTGGTAAAAACACTACTTCAGGAGCTTTCAATATTACCACCCGCAAACCAAGTTTTACCAGTGGTGCCGATTTTGAGGTGAGCTACGGAAACTATGCTTTTCTTCAGGCTAAAGCGTCGGTTACAGGAGCTTTAGGTAAAAAAGTAGCAGGTCGTATCTCTTTTTCAGGTACACAACGTGACGGTTTAATCGACAATGTGGCAACCGGAAGACCAACCAACAGCTTAAACAATCAGGGAATTAGAGGTCAATTACTTTTTACTCCATCAGATAATACCAATATTATTCTTGCTGCCGATATCACCACTCAGCGTCCGGATGGATACGCACAGGTTGTTGCAGGTGTTGCGCCTACGCAAAGAGCTGCTTACAGACAGTTTGATGCAATCATTAAAGATTTAAACTATCAGCTTCCAAGTCAAAATGCTTTTGACCGAAAAATTGATCATGATACTCCATGGCGTTCAGGACAAGATATGGGTGGTGTTTCGCTTAATATCGATACTAAAATTGGATCGGGAACACTTACCTCAACTACTGCATGGCGTTTTTGGAACTGGGACCCTTCAAATGACAGAGATTTTACAGGATTACAGGTTTTGGCTAAATCTCAAAACCCAACCAGACAAACACAATTTACTCAGGAGGTACGTTATGCAGGTCAGCTGACTTCTAAAATTAGTGGTGTAGTGGGCGCTTTCTTTATTGACCAGACTTCACAGACAAACGGAACAGAGGAATCGGGTAATGCACAATGGAGATTCTCTCAAAGCAGTACCAGCGCGTTATGGAAAACTCCGGGTCTTTTTGAAGGATACGGAATTAAAACAGATGCCAGAATCAGAGCTTCGAGTGCTGCCGTTTTCGGTCAGATTGATTGGGCTATTACAGAAAGATTACACGTATTACCTGGTTTAAGATATAATTTTGACAAAAAAGATGCTAATTACAGCCGTACAACCTACGGTGGTCTTCAAACTACAGATCCGGCTTTACTGGCGCTTAAAAAATCAGTTTACTCTGATCAGTCTTTTGCTTCTAACACTGACAATACCGATTTTTCAGGAAACATAACGGTATCTTACAAAGCATCAGACAAAATCAATGCTTATGCGACCTATGCTAAAAGTTACAAACCGGTGGGTGTGAATGTTGCCGGACTTCCAACAGATTCAAAAGGATTGCCATTATTAGATCTTGCTGTAATCAAACCTGAAAAAGTGAATCATTATGAGGTTGGAGTAAAAACTTCTCCGTTTAAAAACTCAGTATTCAACCTGACGTTCTTTAATACGGAAATCAAAGATTTTCAAACCAATGTTCAGGCTGCCGAACTTGGAGTAAACCGTGGTTACCTTGCCAATGCTGATAAAGTACGTGTAAGAGGTGCAGAACTTGATGCAAGTTTTGTTTTCAGCCAGCACCTGACTGTAAATGCAGCTGCTACTTATACCGATGCAAAATATGTTAAGTTTACGAATGCACCACTTCCGTTAGAAGAAACAGGAGCTCCTGTAGCCTTTAAAGATGTATCGGGATCTGAATTACCCGGAGCGTCAAAATGGGCAGGATCTTTAGGAGGTGAGCTTTCTGACAATGCAAAATTCTTCGGAAACAAAGGAAAAATATTCGTAGCGGTTGATTCTTATGCACGTTCTAAGTTTTCATCAAGCCCTTCTGCTTCAAAATACTTAGTCGTTCAGGGATATGCTATTTTCAACGCACGTTTAGGATTTCGTGCATCAGAAGGATTATCCGTTCAATTCTGGGGAAGAAACCTTTTAAACAAAGATTACTACGAGCAATTATTACCTGCAGGTGGAAATTCCGGACAATATGCAGGAGTAATTGGAGATCAAAGAACTTACGGAGTAACTTTGAAATATTCTTTGTAAACAGTTAGTTAATTTTCAATACATCAAACGAGGCCGGTTTTTAAATCTGTCTCGTTTTTTATTTCAGGTCCCCAAACTCTTTTTTAACCACCTCCGCCCAATAAATTAAGGTCTTTTCTACAGACCCAAACTCTTTCAGCATAAAAAACTTAGCCCCTCAGCAACTCAGTAACTCAGCACCTTTCCTCACTCCATCTGCCTTCTCTTCTTCCCTTTTTCAGCAGCAGCAAAATTCCCTATTTTGTAACTTAATGAAAACATCACATAACGTTTCAGAACCGTATTTTCTTCATCCCGAATGGAAGTTGCCGAAATGGTTCTGGTAGCACTTTGATTCTGATTTAAGACATCGTAAACTTTTATTTTAGCATATACCTTTTTATCAAAAAAACCATAGGACAGGCTGGTATTCCAGAGATAAAAATCCTTTTTGAAATTGCCTGAAATATCCGAATTATAGGTGTACCCAAAATCGTTTCCGAAAATTAAGTTTGCGGGCCAGTAACTTGTCGTTTGCAAATTGATCCGGTGCACTACATTTGAACTGGCATCTCTCGAAGAATTCTCATATTTAGTCTCATTGTAGGACAAACTATAGGCTGGAGAAATAACAAGCAGCTCACCATATTCATACGTAAAATTGACTTTTGGAGTAATCGCTGTCGATTTTGCATTATACAATACCGCATTGGTAAACCCTTTATCGAAAGAATAGCTGCCATTTAATCCGAAACCATATCTAAAAAGATGTGCCCCTCTTTTAACAGATTGGTTCCAGTTTCCACCAATCGAAGTGGTGTAAGTTCCTGAGATATTAGCGTAAGTTGTGGTTCTTTTCCCGCTATCATCATAAATTGAAGTCGAAACCACATCGTTGTTGTAGTAATCCCCTTTTATGAACAAACTATAACCGGAACGGGTTCGGAAATCATAGTCTCTGAAACTAAAATTAGCACTGTTTTTTTCGATAAGATTTAAATCAGGGTTCCCGGTAATGGTATTCAACGGATTGGTTAAATTTAAAACCGGCAGCAGCTGAACCGCTGTGGGAAGCGTATTCGAATAATCGTACCTGAATGACATATTTTTGGAACGGTTAAATTTATATCGAATCTGAAAATCGCCATAAGGCAAAACATATCGTTTGTTCAAATCGGTAGTATTGTTCAGATATAGCGAGTGATTGTCAAATTCTACCATTGCTGTACGCGAATTTAAATT
The DNA here is from genome assembly GCA_023251135.1 of Flavobacterium sp. Taxonomy (GTDB): domain Bacteria; phylum Bacteroidota; class Bacteroidia; order Flavobacteriales; family Flavobacteriaceae; genus Flavobacterium. Next base: position 127,038 of record JAHEZJ010000005.1, read on the forward strand.
GACCGTAAACTTCCTCTTTTGCCAGGTTAGTCCCACTTTCGGACTAAACGAATTTTGCTTTGAGGAAGTGTAATTTGTTAGAGACGCATTGAGATCTGAATACGATTGTGTTGCATCATCAAAATCGAATGTTTTGGCATCTTTAATTTCCTTCGTCCAATCAAAATTAGACCCGAATCTTATTCGCAAAGAATCCGTTACAGGCTCTGTATATTCAAGTTCAAGCGAATACGTATCACTCTTATTATTGTTTAAACTTTTCTGATTTCTATCGTCATTAGGTTTACTGTCCTGATAAAAAATAGTTTGAGAAAGATTTTGCACCTCATTATCACTACTGGTATTATTGCTGTCAAAAGAAAGATTAAAATTGCGGTGTTCTTTCTTGAACCCCTTATTAAAATTTATGGTGTTCCCCAGACTGGTATTTGTACTTTCTGAATACGATTTGGCATTACTTTCATTCAGAGAATTTCCGTTCTCGTCTTCAGAAAAACTTGAAGAAGACGAATTACTGTTCGAACGCGATTGGTTTACTTTTGGTATGATGACCAATCGGCTTGTCGGGTCAATCACATATTCCAGTTCAAAATTTACATTGTTTCCGGTAGTTTCATTTCTTGCCTTAGAATCAGAGGATGTAGCAATATTTCCGGTAGGCAAAAAACTAACCTGATCGGATTTACTATCGTTGTTATTAATCGAATTCGAAAAATTATAACTCCCCATAGCCATCAAACTTTTCGACCAATCGTCAGAGTAATTAAGTCCAACGAGATTCGATTGCGTAATTCCTTTACTGCCTCCCGAATTTCCACTATTACTCCTGCTATTTCGTCCTCCGCCCATATTATCAAACACTTCATCCATCGCAAAACCGGTAGAATTAATATTGTTAGAGGAGGCCAGTACGCTTATTTTTTGCTTGTTGTTAAAAAAGTTCAGGAGCAGACTGCTTTCGTATCGTTCATCAGAACCGTAACCGCCCAGTATTTTTCCAAAGTAGCCTTTATTTTTCTTTTCGTCGATCGTGATATTGATACTCGAAAAATCTGAAGTAGACTCCTGTTTGGAAAGTTCTTCTTTCTTCGTTTTAAAATCAGACACCTGTATTTTTTTGATTATTTCGGCAGGAAGATTCTTCAATGCTATAGCACCGTCTTTATTAAAAAATGTCTTCCCGTTTACCAAAACCTGATTGACTTCTCTCCCGTTCACCGTAACTTTACCATCAGCTGCCACATCAAAACCCGGTAATTGTTTCAATAAAGTTTCTACATTCGAGTCCGGGCGCACTTTGTATGATGCCGCATTAAACTCTAAAGTATCTTTTTTAATGGTAATTGGCGGAGCTTCGCTTTTGATCACGACATCCTTTAAGACATTTACATTTTCAAGCAAATACAGTTTCCCAAAATCTTTACTTTCGGGAATACTCTTTTCTTCCTCAAAATAAGGCTGGTATCCCATATAGTTAACCTTCAGAAAAACAGGTTTGTCGTACTTTTTGGTTTTAATGCTAAAAGCACCATTTTTATCCGTTGTTGCATATTCGATTACCGTAGAATCTTTAACGGTTGTAAAATAAACCGTTGCCAGCTCGAGTGGCAATTGGGTGTTGATATCTACGACGGTTCCTTTAAGAACAATGTCATTCTGTGCACTGGCCGAATAACAAAAAAGGAAAACAATCAGATAATACAAAAATTTGGTCATGAAAAGGGTCTGTTAGAAATAGTAAGACTGCAAAAGAGCTAAAAGGTTTATTGTGAACGAAATATTCGGTCAAATAGTATGCCATTAAGCCTAACAAAAGTAGTCTGAATTAACTCGTTGCGTGCAATTTTAAAAAAAATATTCAACACATAGAGACATAGCTTTTTAAATCTGAAAAGAGAACAAAAAAGAAATACATTTCTCTCACATAAGAAGTTATGTGTATTTCAATGAAGTGAAACGTCTATTTTAGGAATACAGAACCTATGTTACTATGTGTTAAAATGAATTACCCCAAACAAGTTCAAATTAACAACAAGGCATAAAAAAAGTCCTCTTTTAGGAGGACTTTTTCTTTTATTTCTCTCTGATATAAATATCGATTGGCACTCCTGCGAAATCCCAATTTTCTCTGATCTTATTTTCCAGGTAACGTTTGTAAGGTTCTTTAACGTATTGTGGCATGTTGGCAAAAAATACAAACTGAGGTGTTTGCGTTGGCAACTGCATACAATATTTAATTTTCACATACTTCCCTTTTGTTGCCGGTGGTGGGTAAGCTTCAATTACCTTCAACATGTATTCGTTGAATTTTGAAGTCGCAATTCTTTGTTTTCTGTTTTCAAAAACCTGAACAGTAGCTTCTAATGCTTTCAACAAACGTTGCTTGGTTAAAGCCGAAACGAACAAAATTGGCACATCGGTAAAAGGCATTAATTCTTTTTTGATTTTCTCTTCGTAATCGCGAGTCGACATGGTATCTTTTTCTACCAAATCCCATTTGTTTACTAAGATCACAACCCCTTTACGGTTTTTCTCTGCCAGCCAGAAAATACTCTGATCCTGACCTTCAAAGCCACGGGTTGCATCGATAACCAAAATACAAATATCAGCATGCTCAATCGCACGAACCGAACGCATTACCGAGTAAAACTCTAAATCTTCCTTTACTTTAGCCTTACGACGGATTCCCGCAGTATCAACCAAATTAAATTCAAAACCAAAACGGTCAAATTTTGTATCAATGGCATCACGGGTTGTTCCTGCAATATCGGTTACGATATAACGATCCTGACCAATCAAAGCGTTGATAAAACTTGACTTACCAGCATTCGGACGCCCTACAACAGCAAAACGAGGCAAATCTTCTTTAACCTCAACTTCCGGTTTCTCCGGAAATGCATCAATTAAAGCATCTAATAAATCTCCTGTTCCGCTTCCTGAGATACTTGCAAACGTAAAATAATCTCCTAAACCAAGATTATAAAACTCAATTGCATCTTTCTCACGCATTGCGTTATCTACTTTATTTACAGCCAATAAAACCGGCTTTGTCACTTTACGCAACAACTTCGCCACTGTTTCATCCATTGGTGTAATTCCTTCTTCTACATCAACCACAAAAATAATAACATCAGCTTCATCGATAGCAAGTTCTACCTGTTTGCGGATTTCACCTTCAAATACGTCATCAGAACCGCGAACGTATCCACCGGTATCAATTACAGAAAACTCTTTTCCGTTCCACTCGCTTTTACCATAGTTTCTATCACGGGTAACCCCAGATACCGAATCTACAATAGCTTCTCTTCTTTGTATCAGCCTATTAAAAAGGGTTGATTTCCCTACATTAGGTCTTCCTACTATCGCAACAATGTTATTCATTTTTTTGAATTTTAGATTTCAGATTCTAAATTTTAGATTTTTAGTTTCCTAAAATCCTATCACTTATAAATCCAAAATGCTTTATTTTAATTTTTTGCAAAGGTAGTCTTTTTTTGTTAGCAGTCGCAGTTTTAAGTATTCAGTCAGAAAACTACTAAAACGGCCACTTTTAACTCAAAACTAATTCCTTTTCTTCAGGAGCTATTCCTGCTATCCGTTTCAATCTTTTGTTTCGCTAAAGCTTCACAAAAGGATTTCCACTACTATCAGGGCTAGGAATTCAGTTTTCAGTATCAGTTTTCAGCTATATACTAAATCTTCCACCTTACAAAACTGAGACTGAACTCTGCGACTGAAAACTCTTTTTATTGATTGTACCCGAATCGTTTCAACATATTGGCATTGCTTCTCCAGTTCTTGTTCACCTTCACGTAAAGTTCAATATGAATTTGTTTTCCGAAGAATTTCTCTAAATCGGCACGAGCGTCTGTTCCAACCTTTTTTAAAGCGGCACCTTTATGTCCAATGATGATTCCTTTTTGAGTTTCTCTTTCGACCATAATCACAGAACGGATTCTAATAATTTTTTCATCTTCAAAAAACTCTTCCGTTACGATTTCAACGGCATACGGAATCTCTTTGCTATAGTTCAACAAAATTTTCTCACGAATCGTTTCGTTTACAAAGAAACGTTCCGGTTTGTCTGTCAATTGATCTTTTGGATAATAGGCAGGTGATTCCGGCAACAACTCGATGATTCGGCTAAAAACTTCCGGTACATTAAAATTCTGTAAAGCCGAGATTGGGAAAATTTCGGCATTGGGCACTTTTGCCGCCCAAAATGCTACTTGCTCCTCTAATTGTTCCTGATTGGAGTTGTCGATTTTATTCAACAATAATAAAACCGGAATTTTAGCATGGATAATTTTATTAAAGAAAGCTTCATCTTTTAAGTCCTGCTCTCCTATCTCGACCATGTAAACTAAAATATCAGCATCTTCAAAAGCCGATTTTACAAAGTTCATCATCGACTCCTGCATTTCATAAGCGGGCTTGATGATTCCGGGAGTATCCGATAATATAAGTTGAAAATCTTCGCCATTCACGATTCCAAGAATACGATGACGGGTTGTTTGTGCTTTTGATGTAATAATCGATAATCTTTCTCCAACAAAGGCGTTCATCAATGTTGATTTTCCAACGTTTGGATTCCCGATGATGTTTACAAAACCTGCTTTATGTGACATTTGTGTTCTATTTATTTTGCAAAGGTAGTCATATCAACTCAATACAGAAAATAAAACATTTTTTAATGTTTTCGTTGGATTTCTCAAAAATCGGCGTATCTTTGCACCCGAAACATCGCGGGATAGAGCAGTAGGCAGCTCGTCGGGCTCATAACCCGAAGGTCACAGGTTCGAGTCCTGTTCCCGCTACTAAGTAAAAACACCACTTGAAAAAGTTGGTGTTTTTTTTTTATTTCAAAATAAAACTGGCAGGCTCATATCCGCCGCGGCGGACAAAGGTTCAAGTCCTGTTCCCGCTACAAGTAAAAAGCTTCAGAGAAATCTGAAGCTTTTTTTGTCTATATTTGATTTTAAAAACCAAAAACTAGTCCATTTAATGAATATATTTTTTGTTTAATTGATCAAGATTGTGGGTGCGAAGTCAGGAGACATTCGCACAGCTTTTCATAAGAACTCTTCGGGGAGCAGGTATAAAAATTATCTAGACTGCAATACTCTTTTTTGCTTTGTTTATGGCCCCCAAGGATTTATCTTGAACCCAAGGATTTAGAAGATGACTTATCTTCTGAATCAAACGAAAAAAATGAAAGTTTATGTAAGTATTAGACCTTGAAAAACAGCTTATAACTGGCATTTGGCGAGATTAGGGTTTTAGACTGAATTTATAGATACTTTTATATTTGGAAGATTTGTATTTAACGGAAGAATCTCACCTCTTTACTTACCAACATTATCAAGCGTCAGAACTTTAGGCATAATTAGTTACTACTTATGGAAAAAATAAAACAAATATGGAAAGATCCTGTCTGGAGTAAAGTAATTTCTGCAGGAATTATTGGATTTGTAATTCTAATTTACAATTCTATTTATTCTCTAGTCACAAATACAAACCTAAAAACCAACATTATAGCATTTTGGAATTCAAAAATTATTCTATGGGTTGTCGCAGTTATAATTATAGTATTAGTAGTAATATATACACTTAGAAAATTATTTAACAGAAAAGAAAAAGATGATTTTGTTTATGATGAAAAAACATTGGAACTTGATACTGCTTTTTTCAATAAAATAAGAAATGAACTACTAACAATGCAATCAATTTATTGGCTTCGAAATAACAATTTTGGCGGTCGTAGTTTTCAAGACGAACTTTTGCAACCATTTGATATGATTGAGATGCAAATGGAAAGGGCAGATTACGATTTTTTTAATCCACAATTAGAAACCTTACTACAAGAATTAATGGAACAAATAAAAGATTTTAACTCATTTTTACTTCCAAATGTTTTTACTGAAAGCGTTCACAGATTGACTGTACCCTCAGAATGGAGACATGAACAACCTGAAAGATATGACGAAGCTGTTGATGGAATTCATAGAAGAGCCCAAAAACTCGCTCTAAAATATGATGAATTTATTAGAAAAGGTCGCAAAATCTTAAAAGTACAATAAACTACAACTAAGAGCTAATATAACTCATTTGGCAATTGGATTAATGGAAAGTTGGTTTTGTATTTGAAATCATTTGGAAAATCCGAAAATAGAGTTTAATTTGCTCCCAAACTGTTTGTAGCGCCAGAACGTTATGCTATATTTTAAAACAATAATATGTCAAAAAAAGAAAACTTACGATACACTTTAAATAGATTGTATGAATGTAGAAATTTGGAAATTTCAAATTTATGGCAGAGATCGGTCTTTCTCTCAGTCTTTTTAATTTTGTGTTTTTCTGCTTATGGTTATTTAACATTAGAGATGATAAGTAAACTTGTTGAAGAGCCAAATAAATTAAAAAATGAATTGTTGATAAATACAATTTGCTTGTTCATTGTTTTTGTTGGTATGATTTTTTCAATCATTTGGATACTAATGTCAAAAGCATCAAAAGGATGGTATGAAGTATACGAGTCAGCAATCCACAAATTTGAAAACGACCATTATCTAGATTTAAAACTACCTCATGATAACATAATGGGAAATATGGAATTAGATGAGCAAAACAAAAGCCGAAACATTTTTTCTACAAAGGCTGGAAGTTATTCTCCTTCTCGAATAAACATAGCTATCGGTCAAATCAGCTTATGTCTTTGGTTAATATTCTGTATTTTTCATTCAAGTTTTACATTTTATAATTCTTCTATCAATAGTGAGTTTTCAATTGCAACAATTTTAATGTTGATAGTTGGTTTTAGTTCTGCTTTAATTGTTATATACTCAAAATATATAAAGAGTAGTTTTTTATAGTCAAACTATCGCATAACTACTAGTATAACAAATTTACGTATTAACAAACATTTACTAACAAACATAACATGATAGAAAGTTTAATCTGGACCATTCTTTCGACAGTTGTATCATCTGTCTTACTTGTCTCTACTCAAAGATTTTTTGAATTCAAAAAGATTTTTAAAGAAGAAAAAGAAATTAAAGAAGAAGTTGAAAAAGTATACAAAACATTTGAGGAAAAAGATAACCAGGATGTTTTACATTTAATGATTCAAAATGTAGCAGAATTACGAGAATATTATGTGATAAACAAACAGCAGGCAAGAAATTCCTTTTCAGCAGCTTTATTTATAAGTATCTTAGGTTTTTTACTTTTCGCTAGTGGTTTTGTGCTTTCGTATACCATGCCTGATAAATCCGATATTATTCCATACTCAACAGTCGGAGGTTCAATAATAGAAATAATTGCCGGCTTATTTTTTTGGTTATATAGTAAGGCAATTAGGCAAATAAATATTTTTCATACAAGTTTACAAAGCACAGAAAAATTTTTAACTGCAATTCAATTGGTAGATAAAGTATCAATAGATAAAAAAGATGATATTTATAGAGAAATTATTTCAAAAATCATAAATTCAAATTTCGCAGCATCACAAACATAACCGTAGGTAATAGCGGCTTTGAGCTAGTGGGGTTTTGATATTTAATGAGACGATCTTTTTATATAATTGGCTTTGATTATAAAATAAACTAAAGACCATAAAAACATCAGCTCGAACCTGGTTGGACGTTAGCAGCACCTTGCTGGCGCGAGCGTCTCGGTAGTGAACGCAAAGGTGTTGACAAAAAGGAATAAAACAAAAAAGTTCGATATTTCTTTGAAGCTTTGTCTTGACCTTTATGGGATTTGAACATAAAAATTTAAAATTGCTTGATATTTATTTTATTTAAATCATCCAAAAAATGGTTCGAAAATTGTCCCGTTAGGGCTACTAAGTAAAAACACCACTTGAAAAAGTTGGTGTTTTTTTTATTTCAAAATAAAAACTGGCAGGCTCATATCCGCCGCCGCGGACAAAGGTTCGAGTCCTGTTCCCTCTACTAGTAAAAATTAAAAGCCGAGAAATCTAGATTTCTCAGCTTTTTTTGTTCGATAAATTTCGTTTCAGTTTCTTAAAAATTTAAAAGCCTGTGTTTTCAAGAGAAGTTAGTTCGAGTCCCATTAAGGGTTAATCATCCCAAATACAAAACCATCTTTCTATTAAACCTATTGTCCAAATCCGTTGTAGTAACTGTTATGCCCAGTTATTCTCGTTATTTAGTAGGTCTTGAAGTTGCCGTCGGTTTAACTTTTTCTTCAAGAATATCTATTACACTTTTCTTCAAGTCATCATATTTTAAGTTGTCGTTAAAACCAATGTTAAATGTTGAATGTGTATCTCCTTTTGTTTGGCAAAGTAAATATCTTACCCCACCTTGTTCTACTGAAATTGGAGAATATTCTGTTTGAATTCTATATTCAACTTTATCGTTTTGATTTACAACATAGAACAAATGTTTGTAATATATGTCTTTTGAACCTTCTTCATATCTTTCGAAAGCTTGGATTAATTTGTCATTCCATTTGAATTGATCGAAACAAAACATATCTTTTAAATTGTCTTTTAGTTGTTTTTTCTTGTGTGCTTCATACAGTTTGTCTTTGTATGGTTTTGCTTTGTCATACTCTTTTCTATAATAATATATTTGAATAAGTTTAGCATAAGTGTGATAGTCTTCGGAATCTAATTGCAAAAGTTCAACAAAAGCGGGTTCAGCTTTTTCATAGTTACCTTTTAGAGATTCAAGAAGTCCAATGTTAAATAATGCATTTATGTATGAATTAGATTTTTTTTCAATTTTTGATTTTGCTATATAAAATGCCTCTAGAGCTCTATCGTTATTTTTCTGATCAGAATAAATTTGAGCTATAAACGAATAAGGTCTATCAGGGCAATTCTTTTGTTCCGTAGCCTTTTTGTATGCTTCTAGTGCTAAATCTATTTTCTCTAAATTATAATAGGAATCTCCAAGTCCGCTATAAAATTCTGCATCATCCGATTTTAAATTAATTGCTGATTGAAAACTTTTTACAGCATCATCATATTTTTGCATATAATTTAAAGTCGATGCCTTAATATAAAATGATGCAGGGTCTTTCGAATCTTTGTCTATGGAGAAATTCATAAACTTAATGCAGTTATTATCGTCTTCTTTCATATAATAAGCTAGCCCAATATAATACAATGATTTTGCTGAGTAGTCTTTAGATTTAGAAGCGTATTGCTCAACAATTTTGTCGAATTGTTTATTGTCAGATAAAGTTTTTAGCTCTGTAGTTAGTTTGTCTTGAGCAAAAATTGTCAAGTTAGAAATTGTCAGAATGATTGTTACTAAAATGTTCTTAATTTTCATTGTGTGTCATTATGTTGTTATTTTTATAATTGGACATAACGTCCCGCTACTACAGCTGGTTTGAGGCTAAATCAAGCCCGCTACGCAAAGTCTTCTGACTTTGCGTTTTTAACCTTTTAGTCCTTATAAACCTTAAACCTATATAAGTCTCCCGACTTTTCTTAATTCTTTTTATATTAATAGTCGTTTCCAAATTACATCACTACTGTTGGCGGTTATGCAAATTATTTCTTTTTATCAAAATATGTCCACCTCAAAATTCCGTATAACGACGGAATAATAACAAGAAAAAATGCAGTTAATGAATATACTTTATCGGCTCTGAGATTATTTGTATCATTTGATCTTAAAGAATAAAGTGCAAACGTAAGTAATACAGATCCAAATACACTAAAAAAATAAGCTCTTATTAAATATTTCAAAGGTAACATTGAGTTGTTTTCTGCTTTAATTTTTTTAATTAATATAGTTGGGAAATTATATGCCCAAACTACAACTAATGCAGCAAGCAGTAAATCAAATGCATCGCTAAAAGCTTCTCTAAATATTGATTCCATAAATCAATTTCAATTCTGATATTTATTCCTATTTTCATGCATTACCGCCAACTTGTATATACGTCTCGCGATATCCGCTACGCAAAGTCTCCTGACTTTGCGTTTTTAACCTTTAGTCCTTATAAACCTTAAACCTATATAAGTCTCCCGACTTTTCTTAATTCTCTTTATATTAATAGTCGTTTCCAAATTACATCTTCTACAAGAAAACTTAATCACTTTGCGGGTGCGAAGTCAGAGACACTCGCACAGCGTTACAGATGAACATTTCGCAGAGCATGGTCGAAATCTCATCGTAACAGAGGACTAAGGATAGATAGCTTTCACTTTTGAATTATTTTCTCTATTTAGCCGAATTTCAACCTTTAATACATTTGATACCCTACAAACATTTAAATAATTTCCCTTAACACTCTTTTCCCAATTAATATATCCTATATTACTTTTAAACTCATTTAAGGATAAATTGTCTTTTGAATTTATCGTTTTAAAAAGCCCGCCTAAAGGAACTATCTCCACCTTCCCTTCATCTTTAACAATTAAAAAAGCATCCATACCTCCATCAAAACCCGAATAGGTCTCCTCAATGTATGATTGTGGCAAAGCTTCTTCTTTTTTATATTTACCATAATAAAAAGAAATCCTATTCCCTCTATCCACCCTGGTTATTGTAGTTTTATTATAACTGTAGTAAATATAACTTTCTTCAGATGAGCAAGCTCCTAAAAAAAGAGTCATCAATAAAACTATTATATTTTTCATCGTTTTTGCACTATTTCACCTCGTTCCCCGAGGTACTCTTATGAATGTTATACCAATATCTCCGATTCGGTGTCTCCTCTAAAAACAAATCTAGTACAAAAAACGAAAACGCCATAAAATCTCTCACCTTCTCCCAAATTTAATATCATTTCTATTGGTTAAATGATTTAGCATTCAAAACATTTTAAAAAGCGAGAAGTTTTCTTTATTTATTTTCTGTAAATTTGACTGTATTTACAAAAGCAAATCTGCTAATATTTTTAGCAAACAACTTCTAAATTAATTATCTTACTATAACCAATGTCTACTCTTTATCAAAGCCCAAGAATTATTATTCGTGAATTTTTATCTCAAGAACAACAAACATTTTTAAATCTTTTTAAAGATAATCAAGTTACACAATACCTTCCTGATGCTTCACCAGAAAGATATGTAGAAATGTTTAATGAATTGCTTGAAAATTATGAAAAGAAAAATCTTAGTCGATGGGCGATATTTGACACTACAAATAATAATTTCATAGGAATGTGTGTTGCTCGTATTTTTATACATAACACAAACCAAATAGAGATTGGATATGTACTCAGTAGGGAATATTGGGGAAAAGGTATTGCCACAGAAGTATGCAAAGCATTAACGCAATATAGTTTTGCAAATACAAATACAAAAGAAGTTGTAGCCGTAACAGATCTCAATAACACCGGATCACAAAATGTACTGCAAAAAGCCGGATTTGAACGATTAAATAATCTGATCAGAAATGAAGAAGAGCTGGCTTATTTTAAGATAGAAAGATTATAATCTCATTTCTGTTGAATATGCAACCCAAATAAAAGGATCAAACATTTTTTACTCCCCGCTACGCAAAGTCTCCTGACTTTGCGTTTTTAACCCATTTGCACAGCTTTTCATAAGAAACTCTTCGTAAAGTAAGGGTAATCAACCAAAAAAAACAATTAAAAATACTGCTGATAAAAATTACATTGCGGCTTTATGATCTCCATTTCCACTGATGCAATTGCAATTTATAATTCAGTAATACTGTCAGTTTTTTTTTAATTAAAAACTTTTACCAGCACTAAATTTTGCAAATAAATAACATACTTTTGGATTAACTAAAACCTTATTTATAAAAGTAAAATATGAGAAAAATTATTGTAAGTATGTTTGTTCTAAGTCAATGTTTTAATGTACAGGGACAATCGATAGATAAAATTATTACGAATAAGGAAGTAACTCGCATAGAGAAAATACTTTCGGCTGATGATATGCAGGGTAGAAGAACTTTTACTCCCGGTATTGAAAAAGCATCAGCCTTTATAGAATCGGAGTTTAAAGAAATTGGCTTGCAAACTTTCAATGCAGCAGCGAATTACAGACAAGAATTTTCGATGACTTCCTCTAAAGCCGTTTCTTCAAAAATTACTATTGATGGCAAAGAAATAAATAACAATCAGGTTGTAACATTCTCCTACCTTCCTCAGGTTTCTTTAACCGAAAAAAGCGATATTTCTGTTGTAAAAATCAATAAAGGGGATAACATTGGCGAGAAATTTAATGAATATTATAAAAGTTCCAAAAATCTTTTGGTCCTAGTTGACTCTTCATTTGATAAGGTTTTACCGAATATTCAACATATTGACCGAATCAGTGCGACTCCGGGAAACAATACAGTTATGTTTGTTTTTGGTACCACAGAAGCGACCACTTTTTCTGTTGAATTAACAAATACAGTCTCCAAAAAAACACTGAATAATGTTGTTGGAATATTACCCGGAAAAACCAAACCAAATGAGTATGTGATTTTTTCAGGGCATTATGACCACTTAGGAGTAGGCTCTCCCGAAGAAGGTGCTCCGCATCCTGCAACAGATTCTATTTATAATGGCGCTAATGATGATGCCGCTGGAACAACAGCAGTAATTATGCTTGCGAAGTATTTTAAAAAACTAAACAACAACGAGCGTACTATTATTTTTACCACATTTACAGCTGAAGAATTAGGCGGTTATGGAGCTAAATATTTTTCGAAACAGCTTGCGCCAGAAAAAGTGATTGCGATGTTCAATATTGAAATGATAGGAACAGAATCGAAATGGGGTAAAAACTCTGCTTACATTACAGGCTACGAAAAGTCGGATATGGGACAGATTTTACAAACTAATTTAACAGGAACAAATTTTAAATTTTATTCAGACCCTTATCCGGATCAACAATTATTCTACCGCTCAGACAACGCTACTTTAGCCAGACTTGGAGTCCCTGCTCACACCATTTCTACTTCAAAAATGGATAATGAACTTACGTATCACACAGCCGATGATGAATTTGAAACCTTAGATATTGATAACATGACCCAAATAATAAAATCAATTGCACTAAGTTCTTCTTCGATTATTAGTGGAAAAGATACGCCAACAAGAGTAAATACTACTCAATTAAAATAACAATAAGTAAATTATTAGACCGGTTCGAGTCTTCGCCTCGGCACACTACTAAAACAAAGGCTTCAGAGAAATCTGGAGCTTTTTTTATGTTTTAAACTACCCTAAAATAACTTTGCGTTCATGATCAGAAGAAACTGTTTTTAGCAACAGACATATCATTCTTCTATGCCAATTTCATCAATTACTGTAGCATTCATTTTTTTCTTTCGAATTAACTTCAAACCAAATTTTATTAAAAAATAGGTTACCAAAATATAAAACAAAAAACAAGTAAGAAATCCAATTGTGTAACCTGGAGCGCCTACTACTCCATCTTCAAATTTTTTCTTGCAATTTTCAAATAGAATTGGAAATACATGTGCCGCAGGAAAACAAAGTAAAATTGTAAATACTATTATTATAACTCCTGCTATCTTTTTAAATATGTTCATTTATTTTTTTGAGTTCAAAGTTTTGAATTTTTCCTACCAGTGTTATATAATTCTCCAAGATATACAACTGAACACCATACATATGGATATAACTTTACCTCAAATTTAATATAAATTGTATGAGTTAAATAATTTAGTATTCAAAGCATTTACCATATCATAAAAAAATTGCGTAAAGTCGGAGACATTTACGCAATTTTCATAAGCTCTTTTACAGAACAGAATAACAATACTATTTCAAAACACTACCAACTGAATTCCGCCATTTCTTCCGGGGTTTCAATGCAATTTTCTACGTCGTTGATAAACAGATCGATTTGTTCTTTGGTCACGTTTGGCATGCAAATAATATGAGAGATATCGCCCTCAGTGGCTAATTGCCATTTTGATTTAACTTCTTCGGTAATTTTTGGAAAAACGACTGTGATCGAATTTGGATTTCTCCAGGCGGCGATCCCCATATTTTTTAATCGCTGCTCACAGTATTCCGCTACTTCAAGACTGTGTAAATAACGCTTTTTCAGACCTTCAATACCTAATTTTTTTAAGGTAAACCATAAAAACAACGGAGAATGACCATTTCTGGACCCTGTAATTGTGGTGTCTAAGGAACCGATATACGATATCCCTTTTGAAATTCGATCCCTATTGGAACGCTTCGTGATAATGACACCAGTGGGAATAGGCGAACCAATAAATTTGTGTCCACTGATAGAAATACTGTCCGCACCATCCATAAAATCAAAAGGAAGTCGTGGCTCCATAAAGGCTCCATAACTTCCGGATAGGGCTGCATCACAATGGATGTAGCTATCCTGTATGGCTAATGTTTTTAGAATATTCTTAATTTTTGATACGTCATCTTTGGCTTCTTTCATGGTAGTACCAAAAGTAGTCAGTACGATAGCCGGTTTATGACGATTCAGTTTTAAAGTATTTTCAAAATCCTCATAATCAATTTCACCATTTTCCTGTGAACGAATAACGATACTCGGAATGTTAAGCAAATGAATGTTTTTACGCACACTGTAATGGGTTGATTCCGAATAATAGACCATTGCTTTCGGATATAACTCTCGTGCGAGATACAGTCCGTACAAATTACTTTCAGAACCACCATTGGTTACATACCCCCAATAATCTTTTGGATTGGCGCGGAATAATTTGGCAAAAAAGCCAACCACTTCTCTTTCCAGTTCGTGTGTCTGCACTTTATAGGTGCAATCTTCAAAAGGATCTCCAAGGTTATTGATCGGATATTTTAAAAAATGACTGATTTCCGAATAATCAAAATCTTTGGATACCGGATAACCTAAGAAATTATCTCTGGCATTTTCGATGTATTGATTCAAATCAAACAAACGTTGATTGTCTTCTATGGATAGTGATTCTGAGATAGGTGTCATAACATTTATTTTTTTAGTAAATGTACTTTTAATAGTTTAATATTCTACATTAACAACAATACTCGAAATATAATTCTAAATTTGAACCATATTTAAGTTTTTTAATATTGAATTTACTATTTATTTTTTCTGAAACCATATAATTATTCTGAGATGGATGCCATAGACAAAAAAATATTGATGCTTTTACAGCAAGATTCGAAACAAAATACAAAGGAAATTGCCGAAAAAATAGGATTATCTGTTTCTCCTACCTTTGAGAGAATCAAGAAACTGGAACAAAAGCAGTACATCAAAAATTATGTTGCTTTGCTGGATGCTACCAAAATTGGAAAATCAATCAGTGTCTATTGTCAGGTTACTTTGGCGGTGCACTCACGCGAATTGATTGACGATTTTAAACAGCACATTCTGGTATTACCCGAAATAATGGGTTGTTTTCACGTGTCCGGGAATTATGATTTTTTGCTGAAAGTAGCCGTAAATGACATGAACGAATATCAAAAGTTTGTGATCGATAAGTTATCGGTTATCAAAGGAATTTCAAATGTGCAAAGTTCTTTTGTGATGGAAGAAATAAAGAATGATTTTGCCTTTAATTTATAAAACTGGAATTCTACGATAGTGTTTTCCCAAAAACTTCATGTAACTTTTTAGAAGTGACTCTTTAGTGAGCATTTTTTTTAATTTGAAACAATTTTGCGTTCGCAAACGGGGTATCCGCAGCAGCGAAGAGAAAAAAACTGCATAAAAATAACAAATAAACCATGTGTATTTTCTCTCAAAACAAATAATCCTAAAAATAATTTTATTTTTTTCAGAAGACTTTCATCTCAACAAAAGAAAAGAAAAATCTTATTTCTCGTTTTTTACTGACAAAACAACCGATTATTAATCAAACAAATACATCTCCGGTAAATTTTCACCGTCTGTGATTGCTTGTTTCTAAAGCTGCCATTTTCAAAATAACCCTGAAAAATTTTTTCAAAATTTCCATTGTGTATTCTAAAAATAGTTGCACTTTTGCACCCGCAACGAACAAGAAGGCCCGTTCGTCTATCGGTTAGGACGCATGGTTTTCATCCATGTAAGAGCGGTTCGATTCCGCTACGGGCTACTAAAAACAAAGCTTCAGAGAAATCTGAAGCTTTTTTGTTTTAGAACGTAAATCGTCCGGAGCATTTCAGGAATCAACACAAAACTTCTTAAACTTGATTTTTCATTCCCAAAAAACAAATCATATCCTGTAAAGTAATTGTATCGAATTATTTAAATTTTAAAAATCGCTTTCAATTAATTTCCAATGAAAATTAATGCCATTCCTCCTATCCTTTAAATTTGATAAAAAACATCTGATTTGAAAGGAATTTCTTTGATATATTAGTATATTCGAAAAATAAAAAGCAAAGATTTTTTTAAAGACTGACACCCGCAAAAGCATCAAATTTTAAACCATGAAAATTAAAACCTTAAATGTTACCTTTATGGTAATCGCTTATTTAATTTCTATCCCGCTTCAAGCATTTTTCTGGGCCATTATAGGACTTAAAGCACATTATCTTATCCTCTTATTTTCTCATTTTATTTTCTTCATTTATTTAATATACATATTCACCGGTACCTTAATTATTGATTTTAACAACGACAAAGACACGCTTACATTGGAGTGGGATAAAAAACCAATCTATACTAAAATAGAAAACCAGGTTATTCTTTTATCTGAAATTAAAAACTGGAAGTTTTTTAATGGCCGTGGCGCTGACCGGTTGAAAATATATTTTAATAGCGGCGAGTCCTTAATAATCGATTTTAATAATTTGATAGACTTTGGAGAAAATTCTAAAAAAGTAGACCAATTACTCTTTTTTCTAAATACCAAAAACATCAAACAGCAGCTGGCATAGCTACTTTAACCATCAAAACTAAAAAACTACCAAAAACATGTCCCCTACCTCTATTACTCACCAGATTTGCTTACGAATAACAAATGCATTTGTGAATCCTAAAAACCTGCCATCCATCTTTCTCCTCTTATTGCTGTTTTCCTTCTCCTGCACCATTCAGGCGCAAAGCTCTAATAAGACCATGAAGGATAGTTTAATGTTGTACAATAAAATGCTTTCGCAAAAACAAATGCAGGAGGATCTTAAAACGCTCCTTGCCATAAATGAAAAAGCAAATTCCGGTTTATACCAATACCGCTCTAAAAAACAAGTAGACAGTATTTACAACAGTGCCATTAAAAGCATTAAAAAGCCCATGAGCACTATCGAGTTTTACAAAATAATGCTTCGCCTGTCCGATTATGAAGGAAGTTTACACAATTACACCATTCCTGATCTCGGTTTAATCAATTTTCTGAACAGACAAAAATCATTTTTCCCTTTTCCTCTGGTCTATATTAACGGACAAATTATTTTTGACGGTCAATCATCGGATATCCCTCCCGGCTCGAGGATAAAAAGTATAAACGGAATAAACGACGCACAATTAATGCGCTCTTTCTATAAATATTATACAACAGATGGTCATCATGTTACCCAAAAATTATCGGCCAGTGTAAATAAATCGTTTGGATTAAACTACCTGCTCGAATATGGTCTTTGTGATGAATTTATTGTAGAATACAGCACACCAAAATCTGAGTCTCTCAAGAAAACAGTGCTTCGTGCAGTAACGCTGAAGGAAAGAACAGCCAACCTTAAAAATAGATTTAGTGCTCCGGTTACTGATTTACTAGATTATAAAAAGCAGTCTCCTTATAGCTTTCGCATGCTTAGTCCGTCTGTAGGTTTGTTGAATCTAAGATTTTTTGGTATGGCCTATGGATCAGACGATCCTAAGTTTAAACCGTATGTTCGATTTTTGGATAGCGTTTTTGCAGAATTGGACAAAAACAAGGTTGCTAATCTAATTATTGATGTTAGAAATAATCCGGGTGGTAGTGACCCTATGTTTGAACAGCCTGTGATGTACCTTACCAATAAATCCTTCAAAGAAAATGAAAAGGCTACCATCATATTCGATCCTTCTGTTTTACCTCTCGAAAAGTATTTTTGGGGTACCTCAACTTCAGAACGAATGGATAGTACTGCTCTAAAAGCAGGAAAAGAATATCTAAAATCGCTGTATCCGGTTTTCGAAAACAAAATAAGTATTCAGAATCAAAAATACAATCCGGTTTATCATCCTAAATCACCGCTCTTTAAAGGCAAGCTTTATCTTTTGATTAATGAAAATGTGGCATCAGCTGCTTCGCATTTTGCCTCTCTGGTAAAAGGTTTTGTGGATAATGTTACCATCGTGGGTGTGGAAACCGTTGGAGGTTACTACGTTCACAACGGACATTCGCCACTGGTTTACGAACTTCCCAACTCAAAAGTAAAAACACAATTTTCAATTGTCAATGTCGTACAGGATGCCCCTAAAAAAGAGAATCAACCGGAGGGCCACGGTACTATGCCTGATTACGAAGTTTGGCCTACTTTGGAGGACTTCTTTCAACATAAGGATACACAAATGGAATTTGTTCTTAAGCTGATTGCAAAATAGATAAAAGCGTGGGGTTGTACGCGGATTGGACAGATTCGCCAGGGCGAAAACGCGGATTAATACGGATTTATATTTCATTCGTAACACTGCTTTAATTGCAGTTTATCGCTAAAAAAACAGGCCATTATATTGGAGCGCAAACTCCAATACAATCGCCTGTTGTATTACTTTCTTTAATCCTTTTTTTGTTCCTGATTTGAGAATATAAATTTCAAATCATTAAAAAACGGTTATTCCGGACTAATGAATGGATAGTATTTTTCATCTATAATTGGTTCGATACCAAAGAAGTCATTCAGAACCGATTCGGCGGTACAGAAAGCTCCTTCTACCCAAGCCTGATCATTAGAATAGGTTTCACCAACGATAAAAATATCGCAATCTGCTTTTGGAACAAGCTGTGACGGTTTTCTAATTTTTCTTTGTACATCCCCTAAATTATAGTGTGATTTATAAGCGTGATATCCGGCATTAAATGGAGGAAGTGACCAGTCCATATACCTTGTTTCCAGAGGTTCCGGCACTGCCGAGTAATCAGCTTGTGGTCCAAAATGTAATGCTGCAAGTTGCGAACGAAGCATTTTGACCATTACCGGAGTGGCTAAACGTGGCCCTTCGAGTGTCTGGCAATCTCTGGACTCCGGAATTTCACGTGTTCCATGAGGGCCTAGTTCTAAAGCTTTCCAAAATGTGGTGTATTGAATGTCGTCGTAGCTGGCCAAAATACCATATACTTTTTCTCCTTTTTGATTGATGGCATTATCACCAAAATATACCACTTGTCGGATTGGCATATCGGTAATACTTGGACCAATAGTATCCAATTCGGCTATTGCTGAAATTTGCTTTTCTTCTTTAAAAGTCAAACGTTCCTGAATTGCATTTTCTACCGCAGCAATAAAACTGGCCTTATCGTTAAACGATGTCGCGATAATAACCGGATTTTTTGCTGATTCTATTGCTTTCAGATAATTAGAAGGAAATTTTTCTTTTTTCAGTTTAGCAATTCCTTCCTGCGTTAAAAAATAACTGGTTAGTTTGGCAGGATAAGTCGGGCTTCCGGCTTCGGTTGTTCTCCACCATGGTGTCGTGAAAAACATCCCTATTTTATAGGAAGGTTCCATAATTACAGATTCCAGATAGAGCTGTACTTCTTCGTGGTTTAATATGTCCTGACCTTCATCATCCGTATAACGTGTTGCCTGAGCTACCAGTTCAATAGATGCGCGAGGCATGGCAAGAAATGCAGCATCACATATTTTACTTTCGGCAAGTTTATCAGGAGTTTCGCGTTTTGCAGTAGTAAAACGAATCCCTGCCTTGGTATGCAAAATCGAGCGTAATCGGGTATTCGGAAAATAATTCAGCGTAATTCCTTTTTGTTTGGCCAGTTTTTCGACTTCATCAAATAAGGCAACAAATAAGCTGGAGTATCCTTTTATCAGCGTTTTATATTCGGTTCCCGGCGTAAACTCGTCATTAACATTAAACGACTGGGCACTATGACTATTTACTACATTGGAGCTATAGCCGTTACCATCTGCCAGATAGCCAAATCCTTCTTGTCCAAGTCTGTCATAAGCAAGGTTCCAATATCCAATATCCTTTAGTAAGTCTCCTTTCTGAAAGATTGAAGTGTCAGGCATGTCGATATTGATCTTTCCATTTTCATAGAATTTGCACCATTCTCTTCGGGTAACAGGGCCTGATGTTGCTGTGATTGCTACCGATTGTATGGTGGTGAATCCATCATCCGGCGGAGCATCTTCACCATAATTATTAGTAAAATAAGGAGCCGGCTGATTCGAATTAACATCTGAAACATACATGTTCTTGGAACGCAAAGACATTAAAGGATCCGCAGATTCGTTAAATTCAACTGAATCTTTCTTTAAATCCAGTTCTTCTATTGTTTTAGTGACCAATCGGTGTCCTGCTCCTTGTGGAGTGCCGTCCCAATATGAATATCGCATACCGCCCAATTCCAGATACGAATTGTCTTTGTTGTCTTTATAATGCCACGTACAAACGCGTGCTCCCGCCTCTCTGGTTCCAGGATTTTTTTTAGAAAAATCATATTTCCCCCAGTCATAGAGTTCTAATACATCGCCTTTAACCAGCATTTTTTCATTTTTTTCGCGTTTGGATTTTCCATCCAGTAATCGCCACGCTGTATAGAGTCCGGCCGCACCGGCTCCAAAAATAGAGTACGTTTTTTTGCTCATGATCGTATATTTTAATTTTTTTATTTGTTTTTAGTAGTGGTTTTATTCATTGCCCAGTCTTTCCATTTGCTGTGCCAGATCTTTTTGAGGAATTATAATTTCTACCAGAGTTGGAAGATTTGTTTTTTTCTTGAGTTTCAATAATACTTCGTCTAATTCTGCAACGGTTTCGGCACGATAGCTGTTGGCTCCAAAGGCTTTGGCAAGTGCCTGATAGTCCCATTTTGGCAGAATATCAAATTCGTCAAACTTATGAGTCGGGCCTGCTTTAAACGAGTCGATGTCTACATATACCTGCTCTATCGCATATACGCCATTGCTCATGACAAAGATGACGGAGTTGATGTTGTATCTCACCAAGGTAGAAAGTGATTGTGCAATCATCATAAAACCGCCATCTCCGGCTACCGTCCAGGCCTGTTTACCGCTTCCCAGCTGAGCACCTGAAGCCGCACCGGTTTCAAAACCAATACACTGCCAGGCTGCCGAGGAGATATAGGCATTTTTAGACAGTCCGTAAATATTGGTGGCTACGTACATGGAGGTACTTACTCCAAAAGTCATCACAATATCGTCCAGCATTTTCTGTTTTTCCAGAAAAAATGTCGCACGTTCAAAAAAGCGGTTGAACGTTATTACTTCAGGCGTTTTATCATATTTAGGATCTGAGTTGGATCGCCATGGCTCTGGGAATTTTGGCTGAGCCGGAGCTACTGTTTTCAAAGGGTATCCTGCTGCTTTTTTAAAGCGTGCCGTTAAGGCTTCGATAAAGTCTTTCAGCGTTACACCGGTGTACGTAAAATACCCCACCCGCATTTCCTGCGTGGTCGCCTGAATCATATCTGAAAATTTATTTTCTACCAACCACAAGTAATCGTCGGTAATAATAGTCCCTAAAGACAAAATACAGTCTGAAGCTTCAACCAATTTTATGACTTCGGGTATAGAAGCCTGATCGGAATAGGTACCTATGAATTTATCTCCTTTTTCGTCGAGAACCGTTTTCCCAAGTGATGTTGTGGTGTACAACATACCACTCGCTTTAATAAGTTCTTCTAACTGTTTTGTTAAGTTATGTCGCAAAAGCTCTACTCCCGCAAAAATCAAAGGCGTTTTTGATTTACTAATCTGACTCCAGGCCTGAGCAACAGCATTTTCAAGTTCCGCTGCTTCACTTTTTATGATTTGAGGCTCCAGTTTTTTAGCGGAAGGTTTAGGACAAGGCTCGCCCCACACCTCTTTATAACAGGCAATATATACAGGACGCTGATGTGTAAGCGCCGCAATAATTAATTGATCGATTTTTTCAGGTGCATCTACCGAACTGCTCAGGGTTTCGGCCGCAACCGTTACTCTTTCAAAAATTTCCTGATCGGCATTGAGATTACCTGTCGAATGATGGTAAAGCACGTTGTACATGCTCCCAATTTGCCTTGCATCTGCTCCGGGTGTAGCACTAATTACAACCACGGGACTGCGCTCTACATAAGCTCCGGCAATAGCATTTAAGGCACTGTAAGTACTTACACCATACTGCAAAGATACCGCTCCCAAACCACGGGTACGTGCGTAGGCATCTGCCGCATATGAAGCATCCAATTCGTTTGAAGTTCCAATGGTTTTAATTCCATCAAAGTCTTCCAGAGCCTGTGTAAAATGTTTTACGTAGTCGCCCGGAATCTGAAAGACCTCGGTAACATTTAATTGTTTGAGTCGGGTGAGCAGATAGTCTGCAACTGTAAAATCTTTTGTAGGTTTCATTTTTTGTAGTTCTAAATTAGGAGTTGTTTTTGTTTTTGGTAGTAGCGGTCTTCACTTTGATTTTTTTAAAGTTATCTCCGCTTATTATTTCTATATAAAATTACCAGTCTGTAAGAATTCAAATTAAAAAAAAGGTATGAGTGCCGAATTTTTATCCATAAGAAACCCAAATAACCGCATGAGATGTTTTTTTGTACGTTAGATCCTCACCGAATCGTACAATTGCGAATATTCTTATGCTTTTGGAGGCTAAAAATCGATTCGCTATTCTTACACAAAAACATACTACACTGGAAAACAATTAAATAGACTCAAAAAAACAAGCTTTTTGGATTTTTCTTCCCCTGAATTTTAATAGTATAGAGAAATTCTGACGTTTTCTTTTTCGATAAAAATAAATTCAAAATTCACAAAAACAATTAATCAACTGATTATCAATTATTTACACAATAAAAAGTTATTAAAAAAAAGGTATTTTTACGGTGTTTTGATATCCTAATGTTTTTCTAACTTAGTTCTTCTATAAGCTCTAGTTTTTATTACAAGTTTAAATTTAAGCCTGGAAATACTTCTTTTTGCCTTACAATCTGCGCCTCAGAACTACCTCTTTTTAGCCTATTTATACAGTTTTACTACAAGCGGGATATCACGAAAAAAAGCCAAAAACATCCATGCTGCTTTCAAAAAGGCAGAGATTTGAATTGCCCTTTCTTAACGAATGTTTTGGCAATAGACGATCAAATTAGTCATAATGCATAATGTTAAAACTTTACCGGAAGATGATCTTTGAAGTTATCCAAATAATTGCAGAACAAGTAAACAACTATCTCGATGAAATCGGGCTGGAGAAAACGGTTGTGGCTGAAAACATTGCTTTTTTAGAGTCACAAAACGAAACCGTATCGGGGAATTTAGAAGATAAAGTGGCACTTACCCTCATCAATTTAGACGAAGAGGCTACTTTAAAAAACTTTCCCAATCACAGGGTTGAAAACGACAGGACCATTTATAAAAACAGTGTCATCAATTTAAACCTGTATTTACTTTTTAGCGCCAATCGAAACATATACATCAATTCGCTAAACGATATTTCAAAAATCATAGCCTTTTTTCAGGGGAAAAAACTTTTTACACAAGCCAATACCATTTACAACCGAAATAATGTGGCCATGACCAATATTGAGAATTTCAGATTTACAATTGAACTTTACACCCCCACTTTTGAAGAGTTGAACTATATCTGGGGAACATTGGGCGGCAAACAGCTTCCATCGGCTTTGTACAAAGTGAGCATGATACAAATTGAACGCAATATTGCACAGGGTGAAGGACAGCTTATCAGTAAGGTCAAAGGTATAACCAAACGAATAGAGCAATCATGAGTTTTGATCTTACATACGGACTGTTATTTGAAGTAACGCTTTTTCACAATTATTTTCTGGATAGCGGAGAGGATATTTTTGAAAGTATGTCGGATGATGATAAAGACAAGATGCTGCAAAAATTCAGTACAGACGCTTTTATAGCCCTAACTCCTACTCAGGAAACCCATAGCATCTTCAAGAACTTCAAAATGGTATTCAAAAAAACCAAAACAGGGTTCCGGGTTTACATCAAAGTGAAAGAAACGGATGAACCGGTTCAAATAGATCCGTTTATAACAGTTCCTGCCGATCTGAGCCTGAATTTTTTAATCACGATCAACGACTATCAATTTGAAAATTATACCAATTTAGATTTTGCACTCAACCAAATCTTCCTGTTCAGCAATGTAAGACCTCCAAAAGAACCGCTTACCTTCGAATATCTTCCAAAAATAGACGACAACAAAATAATATCCGATGCTTATTTAGTATCTGAAGAAACCAGTGCAGATCTAATTTCGACCCTCCAGCCCTCAGAAAAACAAGATGTATTTGGGATTCTTTCACTCTCTTTTCAGGGCGATAACAGTTCGGGAAATATTGTAAACGATTTGGGCGAAATGCTAACTCCCCATTTCAAAATTCATTTTAACAATCGAAAAACACTTTGGAGGTACATCAACCGCAAAGCTGCCACCGCAATTGAAACCAAAACAACAAAACCTTTAACACGCTCCGGTTTTGTTGAAATTGATCCGGCTACCGATTTTTTGGTGCCGCAACCGGTCAGCAGCAGCTATCCTAATCCCTCTGTAAAATCAATAACAAAAGACAATGGTGCTTACTATTCTGAAATATTTATTTAATAATTAAAAACAATTAATCATGGCAACAACTTACAAAACACCCGGGGTATATGTTGAGGAAATCGTGAAATTTCCTCCTTCCGTTGCCCAGGTAGAAACAGCAATTCCCGCTTTTATTGGCTATACTGAAAAGGCTACGAACAAGATTAATGGAGATTTGAAAATGAAACCCACAAGAATAACATCTCTTTTAGAATACGAACGCTTTTTCGGCTTTGCAAAACCAGAGACAACCATTAGTGTTACCATTAATGATGTTTCGACTGATAAAGGCGAAACCAGATCTATTATTGTAGATCAGCCTACTTCAAAACAGCCTTTTTTGATGTATTATTCTTTACAGCTGTTCTTTGCAAATGGGGGTGGTCCGTGTTATATCGTTTCAGTAGGCCGTTATGGAAATGATTTAGATGACCTCGACAGTCCAGTGTCCGCAATCAACAACAGTATTGCTTTGAATAACGGATTACTGGAGTTAGAAAAGGTAGACGAACCAACACTAATTCTGTTTCCGGACGCTACAAGAGTGTCTTCGATAACAATTACTGATTTCTACGGATTGTACAACAATGCCTTAACACAGTGCAAAAATCTTCAGGACCGTTTTACCTTAATCGATACTTTAAATTACGACGAAACAAGTCCGACAGATACCAATATAGACGATTTGAGAGCAAAAATTAGCTCTGAAAAAGATACGATCAAGTACGGAGCCGTTTATTATCCACACTTAGAAACCATATTGGATTATGCTTTTGATGCCAAAAAGATTGTCTTAAAACACTATTCTTACACCGCAAAAGCCTACGATCAAATTGCTGCCGGACTGGTTCCTATTCAAGATCCAATTTCGGGGGTTAATGCTATCGTAACTACATTGGTTAATGTACCTGTTCCCGGAAATATTGCCGGACTCATCAGTAATATGTTTTTGCAGATGTACAGTAACAATGCGACCGGCTTTAATTTAGGTGTTAGCTTTGCGAGTAATCCTGCCAAAAAAACAGCTTTCTTAAACAATCTAACTCCTCTACTGACCGCTTTAGAAAAATTAACCCTTTTAAAAGATGCCGTAAACGATGAAGCAAATGCAGCTATCAGCACCGTATCTGATGAAGATCCGGGCATTGCAAGTTCAATCTCAGGCCTTTTAGGTACATTTAATTTAAATTTTACTGCTCCCGGCAAAATCGATTCTGTCTATAAAAACTTAAAAGCGTTAAAGAAAAAAATACAGGATGAGAACACAGATGCCAAACTGCTTAAAATTATACAAACTGACACTATAAGTTTTGACAAAGAATTAAAAAAACTGGTAACCTATACTGAGCTGAACACTCAAACCGGAATTACAGGTCTTGTCAACAATCTTTCCACCATTGGTAGCGATCTTTCAAATCTTATAACAGCTATTAACAGTGGTAGTTCAATAGATTTAAACAATGGAGCCTTAAACGGAAGAAAACTAAGCACTCTGGAAGCGATTGACAACGCTACTTTTAATAAGATTCTTACCGAAATTTACAACCTTCCTATCACACTTCCTCCAAGTGCTGCTATTGCCGGGGTTTATGCCCGAGTAGATAGCGACCGCGGCGTATGGAAAGCTCCTGCGAATGTGAGTCTGAACTACGTTATAAAACCAACCGTTAAAATCACCAACAATATTCAGGACAATCTGAATGTGGATACCGTTGCAGGTAAATCGATCAACGCCATCAGAAGTTTTACAGGAAAAGGGACTTTGGTGTGGGGATCCAGAACATTGGCCGGTAACGACAACGAATGGCGTTATGTTCCTGTGAGACGTTTCTTTAACATGGCCGAAGAATCCATCAAAAAAGCGACTGAACAATTTGTATTTGAGCCTAACGACGCCAATACCTGGATCAGGGTGAGAGCTATGATCGAAAACTTCCTTATTCTGCAATGG
The DNA here is from genome assembly GCA_023251135.1 of Flavobacterium sp. Taxonomy (GTDB): domain Bacteria; phylum Bacteroidota; class Bacteroidia; order Flavobacteriales; family Flavobacteriaceae; genus Flavobacterium. Next base: position 153,650 of record JAHEZJ010000005.1, read on the forward strand.
AGAGCCGGAGCCTTGGCCGGAGCCAAACCCGAACAAGCATTTTATGTCAGAGTCGGAATCGGACAAACCATGTCGGCCATCGATATACTCGAAGGTCGAATGATCGTCGAAATCGGAATGGCAGTAGTACGTCCGGCGGAATTCATTATTCTGCGCTTCTCTCACAAAATGCAGGAATCTTAACTAAATAAATATCAACATTAAAAAAATATAAATCATGAGCTATCCGCTACCAAAGTTTCATTTCTCAGTTGACTGGGGTGGAACAAAAATAGGATTTACAGAAGTTTCGGGATTAGATGTAGAAACTGAAGTCATTGAATACCGTCAGGGAGCAAGTCCCGAGTACAGTAAAATTAAGATGCCCGGCATGCAAAAGTTCACCAACATCACTTTGAAAAGGGGAACCTTTGCCAGTGATAATGAGTATTATGCCTGGTGGAACACGGTAAAACTAAATACCATAGAAAGAAGAGATATTACGATTAAACTGCTCAACGAAGAGCACAATCCCGTAATTACCTGGAAAGTAAAAAATGCATGGCCAACCAAAATTCAGTCCACTGATTTAAAAGCAGACGGAAACGAAGTTGCCATCGAATCTATGGAACTGGTTCACGAAGGTTTATCCATCCAAAATGACTAATCATGTCTAACTATTATCCACCCGTCGGTTTTCACTTTTTGGTTGAATTTGAAGGTCTTGGCTCCAAGGAGAAAGACCATCAGTTTCAATCGGTTTCCGGTTTGTCTGTTGACATTGAAACCGAAGAGATTGCCGAAGGTGGAGAAAATAGGTTCAAGCACAAACTCCCTGTAAAGACAAAATATCCAAACCTGACTTTAAAGAGAGGAATACTGATTGATTCTGTTGTCATCAACTGGTGCAAGGATGCGATCGAGAACTTTACGTTCAAACCCGTTAACCTGACCGTGAAATTACTCAACGAAAAACACCAGCCTCTGATCTCGTGGAATGTGGTTCATGCCTATCCCGTGAAATGGTCAGTGGAAGATTTTAATGCTCAGGAAAGCAAGCTCGTCGTCGAAACCTTTGAGCTTACTTATAATTATTTCACCTTAATTAAAAGCTAGTCATGCCGATAGAAATAAAAGAGCTTCACATTAAAATAAACGTGAACGAAGGATCAAAATCAACTGCTCCCCCAACGGCTCCAAAAAGCAAGGATGGCGATGCAGTAGCTGAATGCGTCGAACAAGTACTGAAAATTATCGAACGTAAAAAAGAACGCTAAGTCATGGCAGGAAAATTAGAAAAACTAAAAGTTGTTGCTTATAGTGACCCGGAATTTAACAACAAAGTTTCCGGTGGTGAGTTTTCTACGCTTATGAATCCGGAGAAGTACACCTATCACTATAAAATTGAAACCGATGCGACTCAGGCTTCCGGAACGAGCACCGTTTCTCCGAAGTTCAACAAAAAATTACCCGAAAATCTGGATCTTGATTTTGTTTTTGACCGAACCGGAGTCATTAACGGCTACAAAAGTTCTAACAACGGCGTTATCAACGACATTGAGAAATTCAAAAAAGTGATTCTGGATTACAACGGAGACGAACACAAACCCAACTACCTCATTATTTCATGGGGAACCTTGCTTTTTAAAGGGTCTCTGACCGAAATGGAAATTGAGTTCAAACTTTTTAAACCCGACGGAACTCCGATAAGAGCCGTGGCAAAAGCAAAATTTCAGGGTTTTGTGGAAGATAATTTAAGAGCCGCAAGAGAAAATAATAAATCGCCCGATTTAACCCATTACCGAACGGTAAAAGAAGGTGACACCCTGCCGCTGATGTCCTTTCGGATTTATGGTGATTCCAAATATTATCTCGAAGTCGCCAGAGTCAATAACATTGTCAATTTCAGAAAATTAAAAACCGGGCAAAAACTATTTTTCCCACCCTTACAAAAACAATCCTGATGAACAATAGCGGAGTCATACAAACCAGTAAAAGCGCCGATTTAGTAACGCTGAAAATTTTAATTGAAGGAGAGGAACTGTCCAAAACCTATCAGGTAAAAAGCGTTGTGGTGCAAAATGAGGTGAACCGGATTCCTATGGCGCAAATTGTTCTGACCGACGGAGAAACTGCTTCAAGAGATTTCAAACTGAGCAATGAAGACCTATTGATTCCCGGCAAAAAGATCGAAATAAATGCCGGTTATCACAATGATGAAGAAACCATTTACAAAGGAATCATCATCAAACATTCCATCAAAATAAAAGACAGTGCTTCTTTGCTTATTGTTGAATGCAAAGACGAGGCCGTAAAACTTACTATTGGAAGAAAGAGCAAGTATTTTTATGAAGTAAAAGACAGCGAAGCCTTTGAAGAAATCATAGATGCATATGGATTGGAAAAAGAGGTCGAAGCCACTAATTTCAGCCATAAAGAACTGGTTCAGTACAATACTTCCGACTGGGATTTTATGGTTTCGAGAGCACAGGCCAATGGCAAGCTTTGTTTTGTGGAGAATGGAAAAATTACGATCTGCAAACCCGATGTTTCAGCATCGTCTGTGGAGACGGTTACTTTTGGAGCTACTTTAATTGATTTTGACGCCGAAATAGATGCCCGAAATCAATTTGCCAAAGTGTCTTCTTACAGTTGGGATTATACCAATCAGGAGCTAGTAGAAATTGAAGCCAGTGATCCGGGCGTGAGCCTCAACGGCAATCTTTCCGTTTCTGATTTGTCTGATATTATGGCGCTTGAAAATCTGGAATTGCGTCATGGAGGCACCATTACCGAAACAGAACTTCAGGATTGGGCCGATGCCAAATTATTGTTTCAGCAACTCTCCAAAATTCGCGGAAGAGTTAAATTTCAGGGGATCCCTGCCGCGAAACCCAACACCATCATTACACTCGAAGGCGTTGGTGACCGATTTAACGGAAAGGCCTATATCA
>JAHEZJ010000006.1 GCA_023251135.1 Flavobacterium sp.
TGGTAATCTGGTAATTCAAATCGTAAAAGGCATACCCTTTGTAAAGACCATTTTCTATTAAAATAGCACTTCTTTCATTGACATTTCGGCCTCTATCCAGCAAAATCATGCTTTTATTTTCGAAACTGTTTTCAGAAATAAACTGTTGTACACGGGCATTGTAAATCTCAGGAGTTACTTCTTCAATACAAGCTCCGTCACATTCTTTAATTTTGTATTGAAAACATTCTTTTTTGGTTTGATACAGTCCTGTTAGTTTTTGGCACAAATGATATTTTGCTGTAAACCTGAAAAGAGCGTTTTTACCTTCCTGCAAAGTAGCAAAGGAGGTGATCTCTTTTTTACGGCCATCGGCTTTTTCGAGCTTTAAATTCAGGTAGCCATTAGCATCTTTCTCTGCATACAAAGCATATTGAAAGATGGTTTTTCGTTGTGAACGATTGTATCTCGGGCGGTTTATTTTTATTTCTTCGCTTTCTTTTAAAAGAGCAATTAATTCGCTTCCGGTTTCGTCATAAGTTATGGTGAAAACTTCGGCTTGTATTTTTTTACTTTTGGTAGTAATTCCTGTAAAATGCTGATTGACTCTTTTCTTTATATTTTGGCTTTTTCCAATGTAAATAAGAGTTCCGCCTTCATTGTAAATATAATAAACACCCGTTTTTGCAGGCATTTGAGCTAATATGTCGAGGAATTTTGGAGCAATTCCTTTTTCTACCTCGAGTTTTATAAAATCTTTTACAATGGTTTTTTCGAGATCTTTTTCTAAAAGCATCTTGAATAACTTGGTGGTCGCCATTGCATCACCACTGGCGCGATGTCTGTCAGCCATTGGAATCCCAAGTGCTCTTACCAGTTTTCCTAAACTATAGGAAGGCTGATCTGGAATTAATTTCTTGGCAAGTTCAACGGTGCACAGCGTTTTGGCTTCGAAATTGTAACCTAAACGTCTGAATTCCGTGCGTAAAATTCGGTAATCAAAAGAGGCGTTATGCGCTACAATAATGCAATCAGTGGTGATTTCGATAATTCGTTTCGCAACTTCAAAAAACTTAGGAGCAGAGCGCAACATAGCATTATTGATTCCGGTTAACTTCACCACAAAGGGCTGAATCGGAATTTCAGGATTCACCAGACTAATGAATTGGTCAATTACTTCATGGCCATCAAATTTATAAATGGCGATTTCGGTAATTCCTTCCTCATTAAACTGGCCTCCAGTGGTTTCTATGTCTAGTATTGCGTACAAATTTAGTATTCAGTCTCAGTTTTTAGTAATCAGTTTATAATCTACAATCTAAAATCAAGTTATCTTCCTCCGAAGATACTGCTTCCAATTCTAACCATGTTGCTTCCGCATGTTATGGCAAGCTGATAATCGCCCGACATTCCCATGGAAATAGTATTCAGATTATAGTTTTCAATTTTTAGCTTTTCTATCGAATCAAAAATAGATTTTAAATGTGTAAACTCCTTCTTAATCTGGTTCTGATCTTCTGTAAAAGTTGCCATCCCCATTAAGCCTAAGATACGTATGTTTTTCATTTCTTTGAACTCTGATGAAGATAATAATTCATTTAATTCGTTTTCATCCAGTCCAAACTTGGTTTCTTCTTCGGCGATATGTATTTGAAGCAGGCAATCAATTATCCGATTGTTTTTTACGGCTTGTTTATTGATTTCCTGCAAGAGTTTCAAACTATCAACACCATGAATCAGGCTTACAAAAGGCGCCATAAATTTGACTTTATTCGACTGTACATGACCAATCATGTGCCATTGAATGTCTTTCGGCATTTGCTCGTATTTGTCAACCATTTCCTGGATTTTATTTTCTCCAAAAATACGCTGACCGGCATCATAAGCCTGCATTAAATCAGAGACAGGTTTGGTCTTAGAAACGGCAACTAACGTTACATTTTCAGGCAAACTCGCTTTGATTGTATTTAAATTCGATGCTATCGACATGGTGTTTTTTTTTTAGGAAAGAATAAATTGCTTAGAGATTTTCTCTGCTTTTTTACTTTCACTATAGTCGTAAAAACCTTCACCAGATTTCACACCTAATTTTCCGGCTCTCACCATATTTACCAATAAAGGACAAGGTGCATATTTTGGGTTTTTGAAGCCGTCGTACATTACATTTAAAATGGCAAGACAAACATCAAGACCAATAAAATCAGCTAATTGAAGAGGTCCCATAGGGTGTCCCATTCCTAACTTCATTACAGTATCAATTTCGTAAACTCCTGCAACTTTGTTGTACAAGGTTTCGATCGCTTCGTTAAGCATAGGCATTAAAATTCGGTTTGCCACAAAACCAGGGTAGTCGTTTACTTCAACAGGAACTTTACCTAGTTTTACAGATAAATCCATGATAGTTTTGGTTACTTCATCGCTGGTATTGTATCCGCGAATGATTTCGACCAATTTCATGATAGGCACCGGATTCATAAAGTGCATCCCAATAACTCTTTCAGGATGTGCTACAACAGCTCCAATTTGGGTAATAGAAATGGAAGAAGTATTGGTTGCCAGAATTGTATTGTGAGAGCAAGCCTCGTTTAGTTGCTTGAAAATATTGAGTTTTAGCTCTACATTTTCAGTAGCAGCTTCAACCACTAAATCTACCCCAACAACACCGTCTTTAATATCCGTATATGTGATAATATTGGTGATTGTTTTGGTAACTTCTTCCTGAGTAATAGTTCCTTTAGAAAGCATTCGGTCCAGATTGGCAGCAATAGTTGCCATTCCTTTGTCTAATGATTTTTCTGAAACGTCAATTAGTTTTACAACAAAACCACTTTGTGCAAATGTATGAGCAATTCCGTTACCCATTGTTCCTGCACCAATTACAGCTATAGTCTTCATTTAAATTTGATATTATATTTATGATTTTAGCCACGAGTTCACAAATTAATTCATGAACTCGTGGCTAATTTATTTTTTAAAAGCGTTCAATTTATTTATCGAAACAATCAATAATCTGATAGGCTACTCTCAAGGCATCTGTTGCCTGTTCCAGGGTTACAACTGGTGTTGTATCTGTGTTTATAGCATTGGCAAATGATTCCAGTTCATCGAGGATTGCGTTGTTTTGCTCGACATCGGGATTTGTAAAATAGATTTGTTTTTTTACACCTTCTGCATTTTGTAAAATCATATCAAAGTCACCCGGAATTTCCGGAGCGTCTTTCATACGAACGACTTCGCATTTTTTCTCCAGAAAGTCTACAGAAATGTAGGCATCTTTTTGAAAAAATCTCGTTTTGCGCATGTTTTTCATCGAAATTCTGCTGGCCGTTAAATTGGCTACACATCCATTTTCGAATTCAATTCTGGCATTGGCAATGTCCGGAGTTTCACTAATTACAGAAACACCGCTTGCATTGATATTTTTTACTTTTGAATTGACAACGCTTAGAATGGCATCAATATCATGAATCATTAAATCGAGAACTACAGGAACATCTGTACCACGCGGATTAAATTCAGCCAAACGATGTGTTTCTATAAACATTGGATTTTCGATCATGTTTTTTGTAGCAATAAACGCAGGGTTAAAGCGTTCAACATGACCTACCTGACCTTTTACGTTGTGTTCTGCGGCCAAAGCAATAATTTCTTCAGCTTCTTCAACAGTATTCGCAATTGGTTTTTCTATAAAGATATGTTTTCCGGATTTGATGGCTACCTTAGCACATTTATAGTGTGAAAGAGTTGGGGTTACAATATCGATAACATCCACGGCGTGGATTAATTTTGCAATTGTGTTGAAGTTTTTGTAGCCAAACTCTTTTGAGATTCTTTCGGCATTTTCCTGATTTTCGTCGTAAAATCCAACTAATTCGTATTGGTCAGATTGTTGTAATAAGCGTAAATGTATTTTACCAAGATGACCAGCACCTAAAACTCCTACTTTTAACATGAGAATGTATTTTAAACAAAAATATAATTTATTTGTTGAAAGTAAAAGTTTAGCTGGGACAAAGTCGAAATTATTTAAACAATTTTAAATGTATTTACAGACTTAACTTTTCTTTGAAGTTATTGGTTTGTCTTCTTGATATTTCTACTTTCACCTCTTTCGGGAGCTGTACAAGCAGATTACCACTAAACCAAGGGTCTATTTTGAGTATATATTCGATATTAATAATTTGGTTTCGATTGGCCCTGAAGAAAAAATCATCGGGAAGTTTTTCTTCAATGTTGTTTAGCGATTTATTAAGTATGGCCTTTTCATCCTGAAAAAAGATTCGGGTGTAGTTACCTTCAACTTCAAATAGAAAGATATCGGCAATTTTAACGAGCCAGCATTTTTCGCCATCGCGAATAAAAATCTGATTGTTTAGCGTCAGTTTCTTATTGCTTTTTTCTTCTTTTTCAATTAGATTTTGACTTACTTTTTCGATGGAATGCGCAAATCTTTTTGGGTTTATAGGTTTTAATAAATAGTCTAAAGCGTTGTATTCAAAAGATTTAATAGCATATTCGTCAAACGCTGTTGTGAAAATTGTAATAGGAACTTTGTCCAGCATTTCTAACAGCTCGAAGCCATCTTTTTCCGGCATATTGATGTCTAAAAAAAGTAAATCCGGTTGGGTTTCCTGTATTAATTTAAAGCCCGAATCTACATTTTCTGCTTCTCCGATAATTTCAATTTCACGATGATTTTTAATTAATTCTTTAAGCTCATTTCTAGCCAGACGAGAATCTTCAACAATGACAGCTTTTATTTTTTTCATACCTAAAGTATTGGAATAATTATTTTTGCAACTACTTTATTTTTTATTTCCTCCAATTTAAAATTGGCTTTTTCACCATAGATTAAATGCAGTCTTTTCTCGATATTTTTGATACCTAGTTGTGTGGAATCTTTTTCAATGGTAAGCATTCCCGTATTCGAAACCAGAATAGTCAGATTGTTATTGTCCAGATTGGTTTCTAATGCAATTTGACCTCCGTCTTTTAATTTTGCAATCCCATGTTTAACGGCATTTTCGATCAGCATTTGGATGATCATAGGAGGAATTTGCAGCTGTAAAGTATTTGGGTCTATTTGAGAAGTAAAATTCAAACGTTCTTCCATTTGAATTTTTGAAATTTCAATGAAGTTTTCTAACATTTCAATTTCTTCTTCCAAAGCAATTGTTGTAATCTCGTTTTTGGTCAGGGAATATCGAAGCATTTCAGACAATCGGGTGATCATTTCTCTCGATTTTTCAGGATTTTCCAGAATTAATCCGCGAATATTATTTAAGCTGTTAAACATAAAATGCGGATTGATTTGCCCCTTTAAAGCATTCAGTTGAGAATCTTTTAAGTTGTTTTCAATTTCCATTCGATCCATTTTATTGTTCTTGATTTGCGAGGTTGTTCTGTAAATGGTGTACACAACTATCCAAAGAAAGAAAAGAAACCCCATCACAAAAATAAATAAAACCTGTTTTTTTGCAGATTGAGAAGGATGATCAAAAACTTCAGGGTTTTCATAAAGATAGGTGATCATTAGATAATTGTATGCCGTTAACGCTCCATAATAAAAAAGGGCAGATGCGAAAATTAAAAAAAGCATTTTAATAATTTCCCAAAGCTTAAAATCGTCCAGCTTTATATGTCGGTCATAAAAATATTTTAAAACTATCGAAAGGAAAGTAAGCAGGCAAACACTAAAAAAGTAGTCTAATAGAAGCTGCCAATTTTTATATCCCAATAAATTTAATTCAGGAATGATAATTTGAGGAATAAAAAGTATTCCTGAATAGATAGTCCATATAATGATCTGAACTAAAATGAAAACTTGATTCTTTTTTTGAAACATTTTTATAAGTTATTTTGTCTTCAGTGGTGTGTGATACCCATAATACATTCCTGCGATAAAAGCGCCTATAAAGAGCAGACAGAATATAACGACTAAAGTCACTAGAATTTTTGCGGTTAATTTCATTAAGATAAAATTTTAAATAACAAATTGCTTATTTCTATTGTCAAAGCTATAATTATTTTGATCATAATTTTAAGTTTTAAAAACTTTGGCAATGCCAGCATTGCCAAAGTTACATTTTAAATTACTAATTTTTTGGTTGAAAATCCGGGTGACCCACTTGCCATAGTGCAAAGCTTAAAACATCAGCAACTTCTTCATACGATTTTGCTTTTGAAGCTCCTCCAAAATGACCTGCTTCATAATCGACTTTTAATAAAGTTGGTTTTTTAGACGCATTTACTTCAAGCAATCGAGCGGCAAATTTAGCAGGAGACCAAACAATGATTCTAGGGTCATTAAATCCTGCTGTTGTTAAGGTTGCAGGATATTTAACACCTTCTTTTAATTGTAAATAAGAGTCCATTTCGATAAGAGCTTTGGCTTCATCTTCGATTTTCATGGTTCCAAATTCAGGTGTATTTGCAGGTCCGTTTGGTGCATTTTCGCCTCTAACGGTATTCATGCTTCCTACTCCCGGAATGGCTACTGCATATAAATCAGGTCTTTCAGTAATCGCTCTTCCTACCAGAATTCCACCGGCGCTTCTGCTGTAGATGGCAGTTTTTGTCGGATTTGTATATCCTTCTTTAATCATATATTCGGTGCAGGCAATTACATCTTTCCAGGTATTTTGTTTTTTGCTTTTTTGACCTTCCAAATGCCATTTTTCACCTAATTCTCCACCACCTCTTACGTGAGCAACAGCAAGTATTCCGCCTCTTTCTACCCATAAAAGTAAACTAGGATTAAAACCAGGAGACATAGACATTCCGTAGGCACCGTAACCATAGAATAAAACAGGATTGTTTGAATCTTTTTTAATTCCTTTTTTATAAATAATGGATAGTGGAACTTCGACACCATCATACGATTTTACCATTAATTCTTCAATTTCAAAATTTTCAAATTCTGGATATTCAGTAATAGTGGAGAGCTCTTCTCTGATAAAACTGTTTCTTTTTACATCGTATTTATAACGCTCTCCTTTGGTTGTCCAGCCTGTTGTTCTAACCCATAAGTCTGAAAACTTACTTCCTCTTGAACTTAAAACAATAGTAGCAGATTTTTTAGGTGTTTTAATTTCGTTGTGTTTTTTTTCATCAAAATCAGTAAAGAATAAGGTACTTTCGATTCCGTTTTTTGTTTTGGTATAAAAAATCCCATCTTTGGTAATCGTAATAGGGTTCAAATTAGCTTCTTTGTCTTCAGGGATTACAAGTGTTGCAGTTGCTAAATTTGGGTTAGCAATACTGGTTTTTGTTACTTTAAATTTTGGAGCATTGAGACTTGTGAAAAAATAAATGTCTTTATCGCTAAAAGCAAAATTTTTAATTTCATCTTTTCTGTCCGTCAATAATTTCCAATTAATTTTGCCACTATTCAACTCAGAACCTTTGGCAATAAACATTTTTAAGTTCGGATTTACAGAATAAGGCATCAGAAAAAGCATCTTACTGTCTACGTCATAACCCATAATAGGGATTTCTTCCTCAGCAATTTTTAATTCAGGATACATTGCTTTCGAAAAAATTACTTTATCCTTTGTAATATCATTTCCTATAACGTGCAATTTTGTTACAATATTCAATTGCGCTTTTGCATCATGAATATCTGCTGTTGGTGATTGTGAGTACAAAAATGATTTGTCATCGTCTAACCAATTGGCATTTCCAAATCTTAGCTTGTCGATTTTATCCGCTAAAATTTTATTATCGGCTACATTTATTAAAAACATTTCGCTCATTTCACCACCATTTTTCGAGATATTTACAGCAATTAGTTTTCCGCTTTTATTGGGAGAAAAAGAACTAATAGTAAAGATGTCTTTTGCTTCACCTTTTAGCGTTTGTGGGTCAAAGATTAATGTCTCTTTTCCTTTTAAACCAGCTCTTTTATACAGTTTTGCTACCTGATCTTTTGGAGTTGTTTTTTGATAAAAATAAGTACCATCTTCCATAATTTGAGTTCCGCTTATCGCTTCAGTAACTCTGTCATTTATAGAAGTCAATTCATCAATAAGAGTTTGTTTTCCCGGAATTGAGTTTAAAATGTTGTTTGTGTAATCTGCCTGAGCCTTTAACCAGCTTAGTGTTTGTTCATTTTTTAAATCCTCAAGGTTTCTGTATTTGTCTTCCACTGTAATTCCAAAATAAGTATCTTTAGCAGGAACAGAGGGTGCTTTTTCGGGTTTATTTTGTGCAAATAAATTTCCTGTCGAAATAACTCCCAGAGATAGAAAAGCGATTTTTTTAAGTGTATTGGTTTTCATGATTGATATCTTTTGATTGAGGATTAGATTAATTGAATACAACTACAGTGATAAATTTATAAAGCGCAACTCCGATTATAAATCCTACGATTAATGATTTAATAATTTTGTAAACATTTACTTCTTTTTGGGTTTCCATAATTTTTAGTTTTAATGATTGGTTAATTTTACTGATTGATTGATTGATTGATTGATTGATTGATTGATTGATTGATTGATTGATTGATTGATTGATTTTTTACAAGTGAATTTAAAAACTAATGATATTGGTAATAAGTCCGATTACGAAACCCATAGCTAATGGTTTTATAGCTTCGGTCGGAGTTTTAAAATTTAATGTGTTCATAATTTTGGTTTTTAAATGATTATTTCCTGATTGATGTTTCAAAAGTAGCAACACATCATCTGAAAATTTTTAAAAAAATGACGAACGGTTGATACAAGCATTTGAATGGTAAATGGTTCGGATTATATTAAATTGAAAGAAGTTTCTGAGTTGAAAACATTCTCTATGAAAGCATTTAAAATTGATTTACTTTCTTATTTTTGCCAAAATAAAACCTACCCATTTTGAAAGATACTGCCAAACATCAAGGACTTCGTAATCAATTAGTAAGCACTTTAGAACAAAAAGGAATTACTGATAAAGCGGTTTTGGATGCGATAAAAAAAATCCCGAGACACCTTTTTTTAAATTCAAGTTTTGAAGATTATGCGTATCAGGATAAGGCATTTCCTATAGGAGCGGGGCAAACGATTTCTCAGCCTTATACAGTTGCATTTCAATCACAATTATTAGAGGTTAAAAAAGACCATAAGATTTTAGAAATTGGTACAGGATCAGGTTACCAAACTGCGGTTTTGTTTATGTTAGGAGCAAAAGTGTATAGTGTGGAAAGGCAAAGTGAATTGTTTAGAACCACTTCTAACTTGTTTCCAAAATTAAACATTCGCCCAAAACACCTGTCTTTTGGAGACGGTTATAAAGGGTTACCAAGTTATGCACCCTTTGATAGTATTATTGTTACGGCAGGAGCTCCGTTTATTCCGCAGCCTTTAATGGCACAGCTTAAAATAGGAGGAAGGCTGGTTATTCCGTTAGGAGAAGATGTTCAGATTATGACGTTGTTGATTCGAAAGAACGAAACACAATTCGAAAAACATGAGTTTGGAGAATTTCGATTTGTTCCTTTGTTAGAAGATAAAAACTAAATAAAAACCCACTAGTGATAGTGGGTTTTGTTTTATTGGCCAATAATACTAATATAACGTTCCAGGCTTTCTTTTTCGATTTTGGCGATAAAGAATAAGAAATCTTCTTTGTCTTTTTTGGTCTGGGCAGTTTCTAAAGATTGGTAATATTGCATCCTATTCTCATAATCTCCTTTTATATTGGCGATCAGATATCCTTTTTGCATTAGAATTAAATTCATTACTAATCTGGCGGTTCTGCCGTTTCCGTCAATAAATGGATGTACAGTGACCAATCTTTCATGCATTTCGGCTGCAAGAATAACAGGGTGTAATTTGTTTTTATTGATTTCGTACCAAATAAAATAGTCTTCCATTTCCTTGGCAACCAAAAACGGCTGCGGCGGCATATGGCTGCTTCCTTTAATCATCACCTGTACTTTTCGATAACGCCCCGCATCTTCAGGAATGATACCTCTCAGGATTAAATTATGAATAGACAAAAGATCACGTTCGTTTAAACTGTTATTTTTTTGCATCAAATCTTTGATAAAGCCAATTGCTTCCTGATGATTTATAGTTTCAAGATGCTCACGCATGCTTTTTCCGGAGATAGTCAAGCCTTCGTTGATGACCATGTCGGTCTCGCGGAGAGTCATTGTATTTCCTTCAATTCGGTTACTTTCAAAAGTATACTCAAGCTCAAGAGCCTGACTAATTTTATAACTATCAAATTGTCTGTAGCTGTCTAACTTTTCTTTTAAAATATCAATTTCACTTAAGATTTTTTCTAAAGTGGTAGATAACTTTAATTTTGAAACAGTTTTGTTGTATCGAATCTCTTGTTCGGCAACTTCAAGAGCTTTTAATGCAAAATCATCATCACCAATTTCGTATAGAATCTTCTCTTTAAGCCAGGCAATCATTAGAGTTTCGTAGTCGATCTCTAAGAGTTTTGCTAACTTCACAATTTGATCTTTGGTTGGTTTCCTTGCACCACTTTCAAATTTGCTTATTAGAGCCTGATCGATACCAAGCAGTTGTGCTACTTCTCGGGTTTTTAAACCTTTTTGTTCTCTTGCATTTTTAAGAAGCGATTTCATTTTAAAAAGTTTTTATTTGTCTTGACAAAAATAGTCATATTTTTTCGATAAAAATAACAAAATAAAATATTCTTTTTTAAAACATTGATTTAGAGTGAGTAAGCTGTCTTTTTTTTATTTCTTTTACGGCAGTTCTCCTTGAAGCTTCATCTTTTATAAAACTTTTTTAAATGCTCCTGGGTTGCAGTTATCTGAGGATTTCTCCAACTGCTAACAATAGATGTATTACTACCATAACTTGAAAGCGCTATAATAGTGATTTGAAAAGATGTTTTTTAGTTGTATGCTTTTTTAATTCGATCTAAATCGCGTTTGGTATCCTGTTCTTTCAAGGATTCGCGTTTGTCGTAGTTTTTCTTTCCTTTACAAAGACCTATTTGCAGTTTTGCAAGCCCTTTTTCGTTGGTAAATAATTTCAACGGGACAATAGTAAGTCCTTTAGCCTGAACATTTTTATGCAACGTTTTGAGCTCCTTTTTGTTCAAAAGTAATTTTCTTTCACTTCTGGATTTATGATTGAATTGATTCCCAAAAGAATACTCCTCGATATAGGTATTAATGGCAAAGAGTTCCATATTGTTAAATTCACAAAAGCTTTCGGTAATATTTGCTTTACCTAGTCGTATAGATTTAATCTCAGTTCCCGACAAAACAATTCCGGCAGTATAAGTATCGATGATCTCATAATCAAACCGGGCTCTTTTATTAAGTATATTGACTGTTTTTAACATAGCGTACAAATGTAAAACAAAAATGAAAAACTTTAATAAAATATGAAAGAATTAAAGTTTTTTTTTAACCTATGATTTTGATCATACCTAAAGAAAATGCTTACGTATAAGTTTGTTGAATAATTAAAACAAACTAAAACATGAAAAAAATTTTAACACTAGTAAGTATTGCATTTATTGGTTTAACCGCAAAAGCTCAGGATACAAATCAGGGCTTAAAAGGTACGTGGTTTGCAACATCGCAATTTGGTTATCAGCAAACGAAAACAGGAGATGTTAAGAGTACAAACCTATCGGTATTGCCAATTGTAGGAACATTTGTAACGCCTTCTGTTGCAGTAGGTGCGGGATTTGGTATTATTAATATAAAGGCGGATGCAAAAACCGGAACTGTAGCAAAAACAGATTTGCTTGTTATTCAGCCATTGGCCAGAAAATATTGGAATGTAGCAGGTTCGCTATATTTTTTCGGACAATTAGCAGCCCCTATTATTACAGGAAAAGAGAAAGAAAGTGATTTAAAAATTAGCCAATATGGCTTGTCGGTTTCAGGAGGATTTGACTATTTTATTAGTAAAAACTTCTCAGTTGAGTTTTCTTATGATTTGGCAAACTTTACGTCTACAGCATTAGATCCAAAAAATGGTGAGAAAACTACAGTAACCAATTTTGGATTAGCGCATGTTGCAAATGTTGACCCTTTTTACAATACAGCTTTGGCGGGCAGCAGACCAAATTTGACTTCACCGCTTTCTTTCGGGTTTAAATTTTTCTTTTAAAAATCATTGAGAAGACTTTTGATGGTGCAAAGTTGATCGAATTAAACAATTAATAGCTTGATGAACTTTGCGCTTTTTTAATTGTGTTTCCTGTGGTTAGAATAGTTGTGGTTTAATTTACTAGTTTTGTAAAAAAGAAAGACCGTGCTTGAAAAGCGCGGTCTTTTAGTATAATTATTTTAAAAAATATAAAATGCAAAATCAATCGAAAGATCCTTTACATGGTATAACACTTCAGAAAATAGTAGAAGCATTAGTAGAATACTATGGTTTTGATACTTTGGCAGAATTAATTCCAGTAAAGTGTTTTATTTCAAATCCAAGTGTAAAATCAAGCTTGACTTTTTTAAGAAAAACCGATTGGGCCCGTAAAAAAGTGGAAGATTTATATGTAAAATCACTGCCTAAATTGGTGAAGTGATCTATAATTTATATGAAATCATAACGCCTCCACGGTATGGAAGCCATTCGCCACTTTTGTTCCAGTTTTGTGCTTTCTCGTATCTGCCAGGAGTTCCGTCATTGTAATAACCGTGGTAAAAACCTTGGTGCCAGCCACCTCCTGCAAAAATATCCAATAATAACTTATCGTTTAATTTAATATTGTATCCAACAGTAACCCCTAAGCGATAGCCAAAACCATCTTCATAACGGTTAGAACCCCAGTAATTCCATTTTTGAATTTGATAAATATCCGGTCCTGCATGGCCACCTACGTAAAAACCCTTATAGTTTTCTTTAAAATGGTAACGAAGTTCAGGTGTTAGTGTGTAGAGTTTCATCGGACTATGTCCGTTAAAAGACTCCCAGAATGACGCCATTACATCAACACTAAAAGTTAAATTTTTTCCAATACTGGTTTCAATTCCAACATTTGGTACTGCTAATAAAGCGGTTGCAGCATTAAATTTAATAAAAGTCTGACTTTGAGACTGAACGGTAAAGAAAAGAACTAGGGCAATAAAAATTTTTTTCATAAAATAGGCTTTCGTGATGTCGAAATAAGCTCTTTTTTCTTATTTCGACTGCAAATATAACGCAAACGACTAGTCACTATTATCTGAGACCATTAATTTAACAGGAATATTTTTTTGCCAAAATGAACTAGGGTTTTTTATTGCTTAATAATGAGTAGATTACACTATCGATAAACTTACCATCATAAAATTCACATTCTTTAAAATGCCCTTCTTTTACAAAACCACACTTCTGTAATACTTTTTCAGAAGCATAATTTTCTGGATCAATAACTGCTTCGATCGAATGCAATTTTAATTCGTCAAAACCATAAGTGATTAATCGGTTTACCGATTCTGGGACAATTCCTTTTCCATGAAATTCAGGTAGTAAGATATAACCAATTTCGGCACGGTGATGTTCGGGTTGCATTCTGTAATATCCAATGATACCTAGCAGTTTAGGATTACCTTTTAAAGTAATTCCCCAATTGATTCCTTCATTTGCCACAATTTTGTTTTCAATCATCGTAATATGCTCTAAGGCATCTTCAGAATTTTTGACTAAGGGACGCGGGATGAACTTCATCGTTTCAGGATTCGAACGCAACTCGAAAACTTCATTTACATCGTCATTTGTTATTCTTCGTAAAAGCAAACGTTCTGTTTCAATTACAGGGAATGGAGTAAAATTAAATTCCAGCATTTTTTTGTAGATTATAATATTGATATACTAAACTTTGAATTAAAGGTTTGATTGGCTTCTAAAAGTAAAATCCCTTCTTTTTTAAATAAATCTCCTGAATTTTCAGCCGTATCCGAGTATCCCACCCAGGGTTCGATACAAATAAAAGGGGCTTTCATTTTTGTCCAGATACCTAAACTTGGGAAATCTTCAAAATCAACCTTAACATACGGTTTAGAGTTTTGAAGAAGGGTTAATGAATTTGATTCTAAGGTTTTAAAAATCAATGCGTCGTTTTCGAACAATTCATATTGCAACGGAATCAGATTGTTTTCACTCTCCAATACTTTTGTTTGATTGGAAATTAGATCATTTTCCAGAAGGTAATAGTTGAGAACTTCCTGCTTTTCAAATTCAAGAGTATAATTTTCAAAATGCTCTGGTAATGCAATTGCCGGGTGAGCTCCTATAGAAAAAGGCATTTTATTCAGGCCTTTGTTGATTACTTTGTACTCAATATTTAAAGTGGTGTTTTCAACACTGTAAATAAGTTGCAGTTCAAATTCAAAAGGATATTTTTGGAGTGTTTCGGTATTTGAGTTTAGCGCAAAGATTGCACTGTTTTCAGTCTTGTCGATCAATTGAAAGTCCATATCGCGGGCAAAACCGTGCCTTGGCAATTGGTATTCTTTTCCATCAATCGTATAAGTGTTGTTTTTCAGGGTGCCTACAATCGGGAAAAGTACAGGGGAATGTTTGCCCCAGAAGTCCGGATTACCTTCCCATATGTATTCTTTATTTTGATTGTCTTTTAATGAAAATAATTCTGCTCCGAGATGTTTTATTGAGACGCTTAGTGCTGAATTGGAAATGGTTGTATTCAAAGTGCTTAAAATTGAAAAGGATTAGTTTTATGTTGATGTAAATATATTTTATAAATTTTAGTTTTTTAGGAAAATAGCTTAAAATATTTTTTGATTAAAATTTGATTTTCGTTTCAGAATTTTTATTTAAATAGCTTTTTTTTTCATTAATTTGCTATATAAACAGCTAAAAAATATGAAAATAGAATCCTCGAAAGCCTTATTAACCATGGCTTTGTTTGTTGGAATTTCTTCTGTTTGGGCACAGCAAACGCCTGCAACAACAGCAGTAAATCCCGTTAATAACTACAATTATCACGATGCGTTTGGACCGAATTTTTACACCAAAAATGGTACACCAACACGCGCTGCAAATGGTCAGCCAGGAGTTGAATATTGGCAAAACAGAGCCGATTATCAGATTACGGCAAAATTAAACGGAACTACAAATGAGATTACCGGTACAGATGAAATCACCTATACCAATAATAGTCCCGAAAAAATGTCATTTGTATGGTTGAATTTAGATCAGAATTTATTCAAAGGTGATTCAAGAGGGAATGCGGTAGTGCCGCTTTCAGGAAGCCGTAACGGTGCTCAGGGGCAGGTTTTTGATGGAGGAAATAAAATTAAATCGGTTAAAGTAATTTCAGGAGGAAAGAAAAAGACTGAAATTGAAGCTAAATATATAGTTACAGATACCAGAATGCAGATATTTCTTCCGGAAACATTGGCATCAAAAGGAGGAGCTGTAAAAATTAAAATTGAATTTTCGTTCATTGCACCTTTTGAAGGATCAGACAGAATGGGGGTTTTAGAAACGAAAAACGGTAAAATTTTTACGATTGCACAGTGGTATCCGCGTATGTGTGTGTACGATGATGTAAAAGGATGGAATACGGCACCCTATTTAGGAGCGTCGGAATTTTATTTAGAGTATGGAAATTTTGATGTAAAACTAACAGTACCAGCAAACCATTATGTTGTAGGATCTGGAGAATTGGTAAATGGAGCAGAAGTATTGCCTGCAGAACAGCTTAAACGTTATAAAGAAGCAGGGCAAAGCGACAAAACCGTTACGATTCGTTCTGCCGAAGAAGTTGCTGCAACAGCAAATTCTAAAGCAACAGGAGAGAAAACCTGGCATTATCAAATAAAAAATGCTCGTGATTTTTCATGGGCTTCTTCGGCAGCTTTTGTTTTAGACGGTGCCAAAATTAATTTGCCTAGCGGTAAAAAAGCATTGGCTTTATCAGCTTATCCGGTCGAAAGTGGAGGAGAAGCTGCTTACGGGCGTTCCACTGAATATGTAAAAGCATCGATTGAAAACTATTCTAAAAGATGGTTTGAATATCCTTATCCGGTAGCCACAAACGTTGCAGGAAACGAAGGCGGAATGGAATATCCGGGAATTGTTTTTTGTAGCTGGGAGTCAAAAGGGCAAGATTTATGGGGGGTAACCGATCATGAATTTGGACATATCTGGTTTCCTATGATTGTAGGTTCAAACGAAAGACTATTCGCTTGGATGGATGAAGGTTTTAATACTTTTATTAACTCTTTAAGTACTGAGGAATTTAATAAAGGCGAATATAAAGAAGCACCATCCAATTTGCACAAATTGGCAGAGCCATTCACAAGACCAGATTTGGAAACCATAATGAGTTCTCCTGATAATATGAAAGAGGCTAATATTGGGATGTTGTGTTATTTTAAACCAAGCTCTGGTTTGGTAATTTTAAGAGAGCAGATTTTAGGAAAAGAGCGTTTTGATCTTGCTTTCCGTACCTATATCGAGCGTTGGGCTTTTAAACACCCACAGCCGGATGACTTTTTCAGATCAATGGAAAACGTTGCGGGCGAAGATTTAAGCTGGTTCTGGAGAAGCTGGTTCGTAAACAACTGGCGCTTTAATCAGGGGATTAATTCAATTAAGTACATAAAAAATGATCCGTCAAAAGGAGTTGCAATCACGGTTGAAAATTTCGATAAAATGCCTATGCCGGTTATTTTAGATGTGAAAACAAAAAGCGGGAAAGTAACAAGAGTTAAATTGCCTGTAGAAGTTTGGCAACGTAACAATGTTTGGACGTTTAAGCACAATTCTACTGAAGAAATAGAAAGCATTACACTTGACCCTGACCATGTTTTTCCGGACAATAATGAAGCAAATAATGTTTGGACAGCCAGTAACGGTAAAATAGAAAAAGATGTAGTTTTAGATGGTTATTTAGGAACCTACTCAACTGCAAAAGCACCTTTGAAAATTGATTTTACAGAAAAGAATAATACATTGAATGTTATGATAACAAACTATCCGAAGTTTACTGTAAAGGCTGTAGAAAATGAAAAAGATGTCTTTCAATCAGCTGAAGCCGGATTAAAATTCAAATTTAACGAGGCAAAAACAGGTTTTGATATGATTATTTTAAGTAGCGGTGATGCAATACCGTTTACTAAAAATTAGCAGATAAAAAAGTAAATATTTAAAAACCCGATAGTTAGGAATAGCTATCGGGTTTTTTATTGTCCAATAATAACATTTGATTAAAAAAATGTTAGAATTTTATTTTTTTGTTTCATAAATAAAAAAATAGTGTACTTTTGCAGTCGATGAATAAAATAAGTTTACATATAACTTCTTTGTCACGGACAAACTCAACTGTAACTTCTCCCGAAGTACGGACACTATCTCTATAGTATCCACAGAGTTTTTCGCCGCGTATTTATTTATATTCATTTTTCATTTTGAAATCACATCATTTGTCCATTGGACAAACATATCCTAAAAGTATATCTTATTTTTTAAATTTTCTTAGTCAAGTTTTTGATTTTGAGAATGTTACTTCTATTTTGTTTATTTTTATTGGATTGAATTCAGGATTTCAAACTAAACAATACGTTTTAATTTTTAACTCTAACTTCAACTATTGAAATGAAAATCTCTATTGTTGTTACTCAGGAAGAACACTTCAAATTCGCACAGGAAATTTGCGATACAATAGAATCATCTGCCCTATTAAGAGGTACCGGGATTGCTAAAAGAACGCCCGAATACATTCAGAAAAAAATGTCAAATGGTGATGCAATGATTGCCTTGGCAGATGGAAAATTTGCAGGTTTTTGTTACATCGAAAGTTGGCAGCATGGAAAATTTGTTGCCCATTCCGGTCTAATTGTGCACCCGGATTACAGAAGTTTGGGTTTAGCCAAAAAAATCAAGTCAAAAGTTTTCGATTATTCTCTGGAAAGATATCCGGACGCCAAGATATTTGGTATTACAACTGGTTTGGCTGTAATGAAAATAAACTCTGATTTGGGATACAAACCTGTTCCTTTTTCTGAACTCACTACCGATCCAAGTTTTTGGGCGGGTTGTAAAACCTGTACGAATTATGAAATTCTAAAAAGCAAGGAAAACAAAATGTGTCTTTGTACGGGGATGTTATACGATCCAAAAGACAAACAAAAAGAACCGCCGAGACACCCTTTTAACGTGGCTGTTTTAAGCAGGTTAAAAAAAATCAAACAAGCTTTGTTCCTGAATAAAACGTTGTTTTTCGGGTTCTTGTCTTAAAAATTAAACTAAAAGAGAAATCTCAAACTTGCTACATACGAAAGTATTAGCCTAAATTATAAAAAAATGAAAAAAGTTGTATTAGCTTATAGTGGAGGATTAGATACCTCGTATTGTTTGAAATATTTAAAAAATGAAAAAGGATACGAAGTTCACACTGTTCTTGTAGATACAGGAGGATTTGATGAAGAAGAATTATCAGCTATCGAAAAAAGAGCTTATGAGTTAGGGAGCGCGCAACACGCCAACCTGACAATCGTTGATAAATATTATGATAAAGCTATAAAATATTTGATTTTCGGAAACGTATTAAAAAATAATACCTATCCTTTATCGGTAAGTGCTGAGCGTGTTTTTCAGGCAATTGAAGCTATAAAATATGCTAAAAAAGTAGGAGCAAACGCCATCGCACACGGAAGCACAGGTGCCGGGAATGATCAGATTCGTTTTGATTTGATTTTCCAAACCATTGCACCTGAAATTGAAATCATTACACCAATTAGAGATTTAAAACTATCCAGACAGGAAGAAGTGGATTATTTGTCTAAAAATGGTGTTCATTATTCGTGGGAAAAAGCACAATATTCAATCAATAAAGGGCTTTGGGGTACTAGTGTTGGAGGTAAAGAAACCCTAACATCAAGTGAGCCGTTGCCAAGTGAAGCTTATCCTTCTCAATTGCAAAAAGAAGGAGAAGAAAAAGTGACCTTACATTTTGAACAGGGAGAATTAGTGGCATTAAACGGAAAGAAAGATGTTCCTGAGAAAAATATCGTCAAACTTGAAAAACTGGCAAATGCTTACGCTATCGGAAGAGACATTCACGTAGGAGATACCATTATCGGAATCAAAGGAAGAGTTGGTTTTGAAGCTGCTGCACCGTTAATTATCATCAAAGCACATCATTTACTAGAGAAACACACACTTGGTAAATGGCAGCAATATTGGAAAGAACAACTAGGAAACTGGTACGGAATGTTGTTTCACGAAGGTCAGTTTTTGGATCCGGTAATGCGTAACATTGAAACCTTTTTGCAGGATACTCAGAAAACAGTTAACGGAACAGTAACGGTTTCATTAAAGCCGTATCATTTTTCACTTGACGGAATTGAATCTAAAAACGATTTGATGAATACTGGTTTTGGTCAATATGGAGAAATGAACAATGCCTGGACGTCTGACGATGCAAAAGGATTTATTAAGATTTTAGGAAATGCTCAAAACATATTTTCATCTGTAAACCATTTAGATCATGATTAATGTCGGAATAATTGGTGGTTCAGGCTATACAGCCGGAGAACTCATTAGAATTTTAATGTATCACCCCAAAGTAAACATCGATTTTGTTTACAGTACAACCAACTCGGGAAAACCGCTTTCTGTGGCGCATCACGACTTGATGGGAGATATTGAAATGAACTTTACAGATGTTGTAAATCCAAATGTAAATGTGGTGTTTCTATGTCTTGGACACGGAAAATCGATTTCATTTTTAAAAGAAAATCAGTTTGCGAGCCATACAAAAATCATTGATTTAGGAAATGATTTCAGATTAAACAAAGATGCTCATTTTGAAGGAAAAGATTTTATTTACGGCTTGCCGGAATTAAATAAAACGGACATCAAAAAAGCAAATTATATCGCAAATCCAGGCTGTTTTGCTACAGCAATTCAGTTGGCTTTGTTGCCTTTAGCGAAAAGCAATCTGTTGATTAATGACGTTCATATTAATGCAACAACCGGAAGTACCGGGGCCGGAGTAGGACTTTCGGAAACCTCGCATTTTAGCTGGAGAAACAATAATATGTCGCATTACAAGGCTTTTGAACACCAGCATTTAGGTGAAATTGGAGAAAGTCTGGTTCAGTTGCAGGATGATTTTGAAAGTGAATTGCTTTTTATTCCAAACAGAGGAGATTTTCCAAGAGGAATTTTCGCCACCTTATATACAATTTCTGACGAGAGTCTGGAACAAACAGTAGCCAGATACGAAGAATTCTATAAAAATGAACCTTTTGTTACCGTAACAACGACAAATATCAATATGAAACAAGTCGTTCAAACCAACAAATGTATCATCAGTTTATTGAAAAAAGGAAACCGGATTTTGATCACTTCAATTATTGATAATTTAACCAAAGGTGCTTCAGGACAAGCCATTCAAAACATGAATTTAATGTTCGGATTAGAAGAAACCACCGGTTTACATTTGAAACCAAGCGGATTTTAGGAAAAATTTGTTTCAAGTTTCAAGTTTCACGTTCTATACGTAACTTGGGATTTGAAACTCAAATCAAGTTCAGGTTTAAGTTCCAGGTTTAACGTTTATCGAGCAACTTGAAACATGAAACATGAAACAAAATAAACAAAAAAAGATGAACTTATTCAACGTATACCCACTTTACGATATAACCCCTGTAAAAGCACTAGATTGCACTATTACAGACAATAACGGAGTAGAATATTTAGATTTATATAGCGGCCATGGTGTAATCTCAATCGGACATACACAACCGGATTATGTAGCCAAATTAAAAGATCAATTAGATCATTTAGGGTTTTATTCCAATGCCATTCAGAATCCGTTACAGGTAGAATTGGCGCAGAAATTAGGAAAACTTTCCGGATTAGAAGATTATGAATTGTTTTTATGCAGTTCTGGTGCTGAAGCCAATGAAAATGCTTTGAAATTAGCCTCTTTTCATAACGGAAAATCAAGAGTTGTAGCTTTTGATAATTCTTTTCACGGAAGAACTTCTGCCGCTGTTGCAGTTACCGATAATAAGAAGATCGTAGCACCCATTAATGCGCAGCAGGAGGTTACTTTTTTACCATTAAACCAAATCGAATTAGTTGAAGCAGAACTGGCTAAAGGTGATGTTACAGCTGTAATTATTGAAGGAATTCAGGGAGTTGGAGGTTTAGACGAGGGAACAACCGAATTTTTTCAGGCTTTAGAAAAAGCATGTAAAAAACATGATGTAGTCTTGATTTTAGACGAAGTACAATCGGGATACGGAAGAAGCGGAAAATTCTTCGCGTTCCAGCATCACGGAATCAACGCTGATATTATTTCGGTTGCCAAAGGAATGGGTAACGGATTTCCGGTAGGAGCTATTTTAATCTCACCAAAATTTGAAGCAAGTTTTGGATTATTAGGAACTACTTTCGGAGGAAGCCATTTGTCTTGTGCAGCGGGTATTGCGGTTTTGGACGTAATTGAAAAACTAGATCTACAGAAAAATGTAAACGAAGTTTATGAATATTTCTTAGAGAAAATAAAAGAAGTTGAAGGGATCAAACAAGTAAAAGGAAAAGGTTTAATGCTGGGGGTTGAGTTTGATTTTGACGTTGCGGCTTTAAGAAAAAAACTAATTATCGAAAAACGCATTTTTACAGGAAGCGCAAACAACAAAAATCTACTTAGAATTTTGCCACCGCTTACCGTAAAAAAAACCGATATAGATACGTTTGTAAAAGCTTTGAAAGAGAGTTTGGAAGAACTAAAAAATTAACTCTCATAAAATTAAATCCGACAGGTTTTTAAAACCTGTCGGGTTTAAATAAGGGAAACAACCAAAAAACAACCAACTTTCGTTTAATCGTTTAACCAGTTAATCGATTAAACAAATTAACGATTAACCAATTAACCAAAAAAAATGAATCCATTATCAATTGAAAAACGCAATCTGGTTTTGCGGTCTATGGCAAAGCTGGTCGAGCAGGAGCGGAGTCAGATTATCTTAAGCAATCAGGAGGATCTTGCCGATTACGACGGCTCAGATTTAGCAATGGAAGAGCGTCTGAAAGTAGATGATAAAAAAGTCGACGAGATGATTTTATCGCTCAACCAGCTGGCTTCGCAAGAAGATCCTGTTGGAGTAGAGCGTTTTCATTTTGTTCATGATAATGGTATAAAAGTGATTAATAAAACCGCCGCTTTTGGAACGATCTTAATCATTTACGAATCCCGCCCGGATGTTACAATTGAAGCGGGAGGAATTGCTTTTAAATCCGGAAATAAGATTTTATTAAAAGGAGGAAAAGAAGCCTTAAAATCGAATTTGAAAATTGTGGATTTGTGGCATCAGGCATTAGACGAAAATGGAGTTTCGAAGGATTGGGTAGAATATTTGAATTATAATCGTACAGAAACTCAGGCTTTTTTAGAAAAACCGACTCAAAAAGTAGATTTAATCGTTCCCAGAGGAGGAGAAAAACTAATAGCCTTTGTAAAAGCTCATGCCACTTGCCCTGTTATTGTAAGCGGACGAGGAAATAACTTTGTTTACGTTCATGAAAAAGCAGATACAGATTTGGCTTTGAAAATAATTATAAATGCCAAAACCTCTAAAATTTCAGCCTGTAACGCAGTTGATAAGGTTTTAATAGACTCTAAATTACCCAATTTTGAAGGATTTACAGCTATACTGATAGAAGAGCTAAAGCAGTTTAATGTGGAAGTAATTGTAGATGAATCTCTAAAAAGTTTTGAGGATACGACAACACTTCAAAACGAAGATATTTGGTACGAAGAATTCCTGGATTATAAAATAGTAATAGGAAGTATTGATTCTGAAGAAAATGCAATCGATAAAATAAATAAATATTGTGGAGGACATTCGGCAGTAATTATTACAAAGGATGACAAAGCCGCGCAGGAATTTATGGATGCTGTTGATACCGCCGCCGTTTATCAAAATGCTTCAACCCGTTTTACTGACGGAGGACAATTTGGTTTAGGTGGAGAATTAGCCATAAGTACAGATAAATTACATCAGCGTGGCCCAATAGGACTTCAGCATCTTGTAACAAATAAGTGGTACGTGTATGGAGAAGGACAAATTAGATAATTGAGATAATTGGGTAATTAGATAATTGGACTCTCTTAGATTGATGATTTTTATTTCAAATAATTGGAATTTGGAATTTTAAAAATTGTAATTTATAAAAAACTTAGAACCTTAGCAGCTTTAAAAAAAATGGCAAAAAAAAGGATTTTATTAAAAATAGGAAGTAATACTTTAACCAAAGAAACCAATCATATTTCGCGGGGAAAGATCGAAGATCTCGGGATGCAGATTGCTGCTTTAAATAAAGATTATGAATTTGTAATTGTGAGTTCCGGAGCAATCGCAGCAGCAAAGCAGTTTGTAAAACTCGAAAGTAAAGGAAAAGAAATTGTAGTTAAACAAGCATTGGCTTCAATTGGTCAGCCCCATTTAATGCGGATTTTCCATGAAAATTTCAGCGATTTAGGTTTGTTGACTTCGCAGTGTTTATTGTCTTATTCTGATTTCGAAAAAGAACAGTCGAAAGTCAATATAGTCAATACCATAAACGTATTGGTTGAGAATAATTACATTCCGATTATTAATGAAAATGATACAGTTGCAACAGATGAGATTCAGTTTGGAGACAATGATAAACTGGCGGCATTAACAGCAGTTCTTTTAGATGTTGATATTCTGATTATTGCCACTAATACAAACGGAATCTATACGAAAGATTCTATTCATGATGAAAATCCGGAGACGATTAAATTGGTACATGATTTAAAAGTATTAGAAAAAGAAATTGGCGAATCAAAATCATCTCATGGGACAGGAGGGATGCAGTCGAAAATAGAGGCAGCCGCAATTGCAAAAGCTGCTAATATCGAAACCTGGATCGTTAATGGTTTGAATGATAATTTTATTTTGAAAGCCTTAAGCGATGAAATTCCTTTTACAAAGATCGTTTAGAAATGTTTAATTGTTTGTCTGTTTAATCGTTTAATCGATTAAAGCAAGGAGCAATATAAAACGATTTTAAAAAAAATATATAAGTTAAATTTGTTTGATTGGTCGACCGATTAACCAAATTAACGATTAACCGATTAAACAAGAAATTATGAATTATATTTCAATACAAGATATCGACTCCTTATCAAAATGGGTGAAAGGTGCGTTAAAAATTAAAAAGAACCCACTTAAAAATCAAGCCTTAGGGAAGAATAAAACCTTGGGAATGTTATTTTTTAATCCGAGTTTAAGAACGCGTTTGAGTACTCAAAAAGCAGCGCTAAACTTAGGAATGAATGTTATGGTGATGAATTTTACCAACGAAGGCTGGACATTAGAGTTCGAAGACGGAGCTGTTATGAATTCCGGTGCTTCAGAACACATCAAAGAAGCTGCCGAAGTAGTTTCTCAATATTGTGATATTATCGCCATTCGTGCTTTTGCCGGTTTAGAAGACAAAGAAAAAGATTATGCCGAAACCGTAATCTCAGGCTTTTTAAAACATGCAACAGTGCCAATTGTAAACATGGAAAGCGCTGTTCGTCACCCGATGCAATCTTTGGCGGATGCCATTACAATGGAAGAATACAAAACAAAGCATAAACCAAAAGTAGTTTTGTCATGGGCGCCACATCCGAAAGCGTTGCCTCAGGCGGTTGCCAATTCCTTCGTTGAAATGATGCAAATGCAAAAAGATATGGATTTTGTAATCACGCATCCGGAAGGTTACGAACTAAGTCCCGAAATCACAAAAGATTGTAAAATCGAATACGATCAAAACAAAGCGTTTGAAAATGCCGATTTCGTTTATGTAAAAAACTGGAGTAATTTTAACGAGTATGGAAAAGTAACCAATACAGATCCAAATTGGACGGTTACAGCCGAAAAAATGGCATTGACAAATAATGGAAAATTCATGCACTGCCTTCCGGTTCGTCGTAACGTAATTGTAAGTGATGAAGTTCTGGATAGTAAAAACTCGATCGTGATTCAGCAGGCAAATAACAGAACCTATTCGGCACAATTGGTTTTACAGAAGATATTGAAGAAATTATAATTTTTGGAGGTACTAAGGTTCTAAGTTTCTAAGATGCTGAGAAACTGTTGAATAAAAACCTTAGTCCCTTACAACCTTAGCAACTTAGAACCTCATGAAAAAAGTATCAATAATAAAAATTGGTGGAAACATCATCGATAATCCACAGGAATTAGAGCAATTCTTAACCGATTTTTCTAAGATTGAAGGACATAAAGTTTTAGTTCACGGTGGCGGAAAATCGGCTACAAAAATGGCACAAAGTATTGGTTTGGTGCCACAAATGATTGATGGACGCCGAATTACAGATGCTGCGATGCTTGATGTCGTGGTAATGATTTACGCTGGACAAATCAACAAACATATAGTAGCACAATTACAGGCAAAAGACAATAATGCAATTGGTTTTTCAGGTGCCGACGGGAATCTGATACAATCGGTGAAACGAAATCACCCGACAATTGATTATGGTTTTGTAGGCGATGTAAAACAAGTGAACACCAAACTATTGGCTACTTTGTTAGAGACCGGAATTGTTCCTGTTTTTTGCGCGATAACACACGACAAAAACGGACAATTGTTAAACACTAATGCCGATACCATTGCAAGTGAATTATCCATTGCCTTGTCTGAAGTTTTTGATGTTACACTGACTTATTGTTTTGAAAAGCAGGGAGTTTTACAGGATTCAGAAGACGATTCCTCTGTAATAACCGAAATCAACGAAACATTATATACTAAACTGAAAGAAGAAAAAGTAATCCATTCCGGAATGATTCCAAAACTGGATAACTGCTTCAACAGTTTAGCAAGAGGCGTACAGAAAATCAAAATTGGGCATCATAAAATGCTTCAAAATCCTGATGTTCTGCACACCACCATTACGCTGTAAAAGTTATAGCCACAGCTTAGCGGATTAAAAGGATTAGAATCTGTGAAAATTCTGTTAATCTGTGGCAAAAAAAGCACGTCACGCAAAGCATTTTAAATATTAATTTAAGAAATTTGCGCAAACTAAAAATGTCACAGATTTAATAAAAACGATGTGACTTCGAGCCTTCACGGCAATGAAACCATAACTATGAAAAATATTGCAACGCTTACCCAGGAAGCAATTAATTTATTAAAAAGCCTTATCGAAACTCCTTCCTTTTCAAGTGAAGAAGACCAAACAGCCCTTTTAATCGAAAATTGGTTCAATCAAAATGAGATTCCATTTCAAAGAGAAAACAACAATGTGTGGGCTTTCAATAAGTATTTTGACGAAAACAAACCTACGCTTTTATTAAACTCGCACCACGATACCGTAAAACCCAATCAGGCCTATACAAATGATCCGTTTAAAGCCATCGAAAAAGATGGTAAATTATTTGGTTTAGGAAGTAATGATGCCGGAGGATGTTTGGTTTCATTACTGGCTACATTTGTGCATTTTTACGAAAATCAAAACTTATCACATAATATTGTAATTGTGGCCTCTGCCGAAGAAGAAAGCAGCGGAAAAAATCGTTTAAACAGCGTTTTAAAGCATTTACCCGAACTAGATTGCGCTATAGTTGGTGAGCCTACTTTAATGCAATTGGCTGTTGCCGAAAAAGGATTATTGGTTTTAGACGTAAAAGTCAAAGGAACCGCAAGTCATGCTGCACACCAAAACGACGATAATTCTATTTATAAATCAATTCCCGTAATGGAATGGTTTAAAAACTATAAATTCGATAAAATCTCAGAAGTGTTAGGTCCCGTAAAAATGACGGTAACACAAATCAGCGCAGGAAAACAGCACAATGTTGTACCGTCAGAATGCGATTTAGTGGTGGATATTCGTGTAACCGACTGTTATTCGAATACGGAGATTCTCGAAGTGGTGAAAGCCAACGTAAATGCTGAAGTAACACCAAGATCCATGCATCTTAATGCTTCATCAATTCCGGTTGCACATGGTTTGGTACAGGCTGGAATCGCTTTGGGAAGAACAACTTACGGTTCGCCAACGCTTTCAGATCAATCTGTTTTAAGCTGTCAGTCCTTAAAATTAGGGCCAGGAGAAACATTACGTTCCCATTCGGCAGATGAATTTATTTTTGTAAATGAAATCGAAGAAGGAGTCGATTTGTATATCAAAATACTAACTGATTTCTTTAAATTATAATTGAAACGAAATTAAACCCGACAGGTTTCAAAAACCTGTCGGGTTTGTAATATAAACAGGCATATTAGTGTGATTAGAAAATAAAGACAAAGAAAGAAGTCTAACCATCTAACGATCTAAGCAGTCTAAAAATCTAAGTTATGAAACTTTGGGAAAAAGGAATACCAACAGACAAACAAATCGAACATTTTACGGTTGGAAATGACCGTGAATTGGATTTAGTTTTAGCAAAATACGATGCTTTAGGTTCGATCGCCCATGCCAAAATGCTCGGTCAAATTGGTTTGTTAACTCAGGAAGAAACCACTTCTTTGGTTGAGGCATTAAACGAAATTATCGCTGATATTGCAAAGGGAAATTTCGAGATAGAAGATAGTTTTGAAGACGTACATTCCAAAATAGAGTATTTACTCACCATAAAACTGGGTGATGCCGGAAAAAAAATCCATACCGCACGTTCGCGAAATGATCAGGTTTTAGTGGATGTACATTTGTATTTAAAAGACGAAGTAAAAGCAATAAAAGAACAGGTAAAAACACTTTTTGATTTGTTGATGCAATCGGCAGAAAAGCATCAAAATGTTTTATTACCGGGATACACCCATTTGCAGATCGCAATGCCATCGTCATTCGGAATGTGGTTTTCGGCTTACGCTGAAAGTTTAATTGATGATATCACCCTGTTAAACGCGGCCTCAAAAGTGGTAGATCAAAATCCGTTGGGATCGGCTGCCGGGTATGGAAGTTCGTTTCCTATCAACAGAACCTTTACGACTCAGGAATTGGGATTTGAAACCTTAAAATACAATGCCGTAGCAGCGCAAATGAGTCGTGGAAAAGCAGAGAAAACAGTAGCATTTGCCATGAGCAGTGTTGCGGCTACCCTGTCGAAATTGGCCATGGATGTTTGTTTGTACATGAGTCAGAACTTTGATTTTATAAGTCTGCCATCCCATCTTACAACAGGGTCCAGCATCATGCCTCACAAGAAAAACCCGGATGTTTTTGAATTAATCAGAGGAAAATGCAACAAGATTCAGGCACTTCCGTATGAGATCACTTTGATTACCAATAACCTGCCAAGTGGCTACCACAGAGATTTGCAGCTTTTAAAAGAAGGCCTGTTTCCTGCGATTCAGAACTTAAAAGCATGTTTGGATATTGCCATATTCTCTGTAAAAGACATTACCGTAAAAGACAACATACTTAAAGACAAAAAATATGATTATTTGTTTACAGTAGACACTTTAAACGAAATGGTAGTGGCGGGTATGCCATTTAGAGACGCTTACAAAGCAGTTGCGGAACAACTGGAAGCAGGAACCTACCAATCGCCTAAAGAAACAAAACATACACATGAAGGCAGTATCAATAACTTGTGTCTGGATGCGATAAAAGATAAAATGAAAGCAGCTTATTAATTGTTAATGGTTGATTGTTAATGGTTGATTGTTAATGGTTGATTGTTGATTGTTGATTGTTGATTGTTGATTGTGAGATGTAAAATGTTTATTGTAAAATGTGAAAAGTAAAATAGCTCAATTACTATAATCAAAAAACGAAATCCCGAATTTAAAAAATTCGGGATTTCGTTTTTTATCTCACATCTCACATCTCACATCTCACATCCACCATTTTACAATAATCATCTTACAAATAAAAGAAAAACACTATTTTTGATTTACAGTTTTATAAAAGTAACTATGAATAAGTTTGACGATCAGGCCACTAAAGCACTTTTGGACAGAAACCTACTAACAGAAAACCAGTATCAGGAAATAACTTCCTATCGAAGTTTGGGTATTTTTTCGCTAAATGCGGAACTAAAGCTATTTCTGTACTTGTCTGTACTATCGTTTACTTCAGGAATCGGAATTTTGATTTACAACAATATTGATACAATCGGACATATTGCGATTCTGTCCTTACTATTAATTGTTATAGGGGTTTGTTTCTATTTTTGCTTTAAAAACGCAAAAGGATTCCAGAAAACCGAAACCGTTTTTGAGCATCCGGTCTTAGAATACCTGGTACTGGCAGCCAATATATTGACCTGTATTTTTATAGGTTATCTGCAATTTCAATACAAACCGTTCGGGACACATTACGGACTGGCCACCTTGATTCCAACCCTGGTCAGTTTCTTTTGCGCCTACTACTTCGATAATAAAAGTGTTTTAACAATCGGAATTACCGGTTTGGCTGCTTATGTCGGGCTTTCGGTTACACCACAGGATTTACTCAACAACAGTAATTTTTATGCCGATCAAAATTTGAGTTATTCAGCAATTCTATTGGGTATTCTGCTTGTTTTGTGGACGGTTTATAGTTCGAGAATTCAGTTAAAAACACACTTCAGCATCATCTATCTTACCTTTGCTTTGCATATCACCAGTATCGCACTAATTCATAATCTGACAGGTTATTTTGAGGACGGTATCTGGTTGCTTTTTGCAGTGTTACTGGCTGGTTCTTCCTACTATTTTTACAAGGTCAGCTACCAGTTTAAAGCAATTTCACTGTATGTTTTTACAATCGTCTATGCCTATATTGGACTTAATATAATTTTGTTTCGAATTTTTGACCATATTGACTTTTCAGACGTTTGGGAATTACTTATTTTACTTCTCCCATTGTATTTTATAGGTTCAATCATAATGTTTATTAAACTGATTAAAAAATTCAATAAAGAAATTACAGCATGATAGTATACGATAAAAGCGCACTAGATAATTTAGCTTTAATTGAAGAAGCTGCTTCTCTGCATTCAGCCGGTTTTATAAGCAAGGAACAAAAGGACCAGATTAAAAAAGAACTGAATGTTTTTAAAAGACAAAAAAACATATTAGTCCGATTGGGATTTTTCTTGCTGGGTTCCTTTTTATACCTTTCCATTTGTGGGGCGATTTCGTTATTGGGACTTAGCGGAGAGGACGCCTTTTTTAAAATCTGCTGTTATATTTTTGCTTTGGTAGGTTTGGGTGGCGCAGAATTTTTAGCCAATCAAAAATACTATGGACATGGACTGGACGATGCTTTTATTTTGGGGGCTATTTTAAATATAGGATTCGCTATTGCCATTACAACAGAAGGTTACGAGCTGATGATTGCTATTTTTGTTGCCGTTATGTCGTTCCTGCTTTATAGCAGATATTTGAATTTGCTGTCGTTGTTAGTGTTTTGTTTAGCTTCAACTGCCGTTTTATTTTTTGGCCTGTTTGAATTTGGAGAAACCGGAAAGACAATTTTACCATTTGTGACCATGCTTTTTGCTGCGGGACTTTACTTTGTTACCAAAAAAGCACTTCAAAATCTAACCAAAAGTTATCACTATAAGGGCCTTTTGTTAGCGAATAGTTTTTGTTTAATTCTATTTTACCTTTCGTGTAATTATCTGGTGGTAAGAGAGCTTTCTGCGGAACTTTTAGGCGTAGCTCTGCTTCCTGGACAGGATATTCCGTTTGCATATTTCTTTTATGCTTTTACCTTTATAGTGCCGGCGGTCTATTTGGTTCAGGCCGTAAAAAACAAAGATAGAATCCTGTTATGGATCAGTTTTTTAGCTATCGGTTTTACGATTTACACTATTCGGTTTTATTACTCCGTTTTGCCAATAGAAGTAGCACTGACGCTGGGTGGAGTAGTTTTATTTGCCATAGCTTATTTCTCCATCAGGAAACTGAAAGACAAAGAAAGCGGCTTAACATTTAAACCAGACAGAATTAATACCTCAAATGCCATTTTAAATGCCGAAACCTTACTTGTGGCTTCAGCATTTGGACTAAAACCGGAGGCTAAACCTGAAAATTCTCCTATGGATTTCGGAGGTGGTGGTTTCAGCGGAGGCGGATCCGAAGGAACATTTTAATTAAGCGCAAAAAATAGAAATGTGAGATGTAAACAGAATGAATTTACATCTCACATTTTATTATTTAGAGCCTAAACTTCTTTTTTTCTATCTGAATGCTAAAAAAGAAGTTTAATGTTATACTTTTTCTTTCAAAGCAATTGCATCAATATCGCTGTGCGAAACATCATAAACTGCTTTTCCGTTTCGGATTAAAATCAACTGTGGAGATTCATGATACACATTGAATCTGCTCGCGATTTCATTTGAAATATCGCGATGTGCAATTAAATCCAGGAAATAAGCGTCTACCGTATCTTCTAAATCGAATTCACGCTCAAATTGCTTCAAAGCCATACGGCTGATACTGCATCTGGTGCTGTGTTTAAAAATAACAACCGGCTTTGCATTGGATAGTGTTTCGATCTCCATTAATTGGGCAATATCGGTTAATTCTGTCCAATTTACATTGTTTTTTGGAGTGTCTGCTGACTCCGAATTTCCGAAGATTGAATTAAAAAAACTCATATTTGACTTGTTTTGTGACTTTTTGGCGTTAAAAATAGACTAAAAATCAATTTTAAGCGACATTTTGTCGGTATTTTTAGTATGGAATATAATTTGAATGTTCTGAAGCAAAGTTAGAGTATTTAAAGTTAAAAAATTAATTCAATAAATTGTAATTTTAAAGACATCGGACTATCAAACGAATAATCAATCCTAAATCGTATACATATGAACATAAATAAATTTACAATTAAAGCGCAGGAAGCCATTCAGCTATCACAGCAATTGGCCCAACGCAACGGACAGCAGCAGATAGAAAACGAACACATTTTTAAAGCTATTTTTGAAGTAGATGAAAATGTGGCTCCGTTTATTTTGAAGAAACTAAATGTAAATGTTCCGTTGTTTTTACAAATATTAGACAGTACAATTCAAAGCTTTCCAAAAGTTTCAGGAGGCGATATATTGCTTTCCAGAGACGCAAACAAAACACTGAATGAAGCGGAAATCATTGCTCAGAAAATGAACGATGAATATGTTTCTATCGAACATTTAATTTTGGCAATTTTCGATTCAAAAAGTAAAGTTTCCCAGATTTTAAAAGATCAGGGTGTTACAGGAAAAGGCCTTAAAGCGGCCATTGAAGAACTTCGTAAAGGCGAAAGAGTAACATCGGCTTCAGCTGAGGAAACCTATAATTCATTAAACAAATACGCTAAAAATCTAAACGAACTGGCCCGTACCGGAAAATTAGATCCTGTTATTGGCCGTGATGAAGAAATTCGTCGAGTATTGCAGATTTTAACGCGAAGAACAAAAAATAATCCCATGTTAATCGGAGAACCCGGAGTTGGTAAAACGGCTATTGCAGAGGGATTGGCACACAGAATTGTGGATGGTGATGTACCGGAAAACTTAAAAGACAAGATCGTTTTCTCATTGGATATGGGAGCATTGATTGCCGGTGCTAAATTTAAAGGAGAATTCGAAGAGCGTTTAAAAGCGGTGGTAAAAGAAGTTACCGCTGCAGAAGGTGATATCGTTTTGTTTATTGATGAAATTCACACACTTGTAGGTGCTGGTGGAGGAGAGGGTGCAATGGATGCGGCCAATATTTTAAAACCGGCTTTGGCTCGTGGAGAGCTGAGAGCAATTGGTGCAACAACTTTGGATGAATATCAAAAGTATTTTGAAAAAGACAAAGCGCTGGAACGTCGTTTCCAAAAAATCTTAATTGATGAACCCGATACCGAAAGTGCTATTTCGATCTTACGTGGTATTAAAGAAAAGTACGAAACGCATCATAAAGTTCAAATTAAAGACGAGGCAATTATTGCTGCGGTTGAATTGTCGCAACGTTACATTACCAATCGTTTTTTACCGGACAAAGCCATTGATTTGATGGACGAAGCAGCTTCGAAACTGCGTATGGAAATCAATTCAAAACCGGAAGAGTTAGACGTTTTAGATCGTAAGATCATGCAGTTGGAAATTGAGATTGAAGCGATTAAACGTGAAAAAGAAGAAAGTAAACTGAAAATTCTGCGCATGGATTTGGCGAACTTAAAAGAAGA
This sequence comes from Flavobacterium sp., assembly GCA_023251135.1. GTDB lineage: Bacteria > Bacteroidota > Bacteroidia > Flavobacteriales > Flavobacteriaceae > Flavobacterium. The sequence goes on from JAHEZJ010000006.1 coordinate 33,043, forward strand.
ACGCAACGAAATTTATGCAAAATGGAAATCAGAAAAAGATGTTGTGGACGGAATCCAGGCTGTAAAACTGGAATTAGAAGACTTTAAGTACGAAGCAGAGCGTGCAGAACGTGATGGCGATTACGGAAAAGTAGCTGAAATTCGTTACGGAAAAGTAAAAGAAGCACAAGGACGTCTGGAGATTTTACAAAAGCAATTGCAGGAATATCAGTCTGGTAATTCTTTGATTAAAGAAGAGGTAACCCGTGAAGATATTGCCGAAGTGGTAGCCAAATGGACTGGAATTCCAGTCATGAAAATGCTTCAGACAGAAAGAGAAAAATTATTGCATCTGGAAGACGAATTACACAGACGTGTAGTGGGGCAGGAAGAAGCGATTGAAGCGGTAAGTGATGCCGTACGCAGAAGCCGTGCCGGTTTACAAGACATGAAGAAACCTGTTGGAACGTTCTTATTTTTAGGAACTACAGGTGTTGGTAAAACAGAGTTGGCAAAGGCTTTGGCGGAGTATCTTTTTGACGACGAAAATGCCATGACACGTATTGATATGAGTGAGTATCAGGAACGTCACAGTGTGAGCCGTTTAGTGGGTGCGCCTCCGGGATATGTGGGCTATGACGAAGGTGGTCAATTGACCGAAGCGGTTCGTAGAAAACCTTATTCTGTAATCTTGTTAGACGAGATTGAAAAAGCACATCCCGATACGTTTAACATCCTGCTTCAGGTTTTAGATGAAGGTCGTTTAACAGATAACAAAGGCCGATTGGCAGATTTTAAAAACACGATTATCATTATGACTTCTAATATGGGAAGTCAGATCATACAAGATAAGTTTGAAAATTTAAAAGGAAGTATCGAATCGGCGACCGAGGCTGCAAAAGTGGAAGTGTTAGGCTTGCTGAAACAAACCGTTCGTCCTGAATTTATCAACCGTATTGATGAGATTGTGATGTTTACGCCTCTAACGGTAGATAATATTTCTAAAATTGTAAGTCTACAGTTGAAGAGCGTCACAAAGATGTTGGCCCTGCAAGGCATTACAATGGATGCAACGCCGGAAGCTATCGCTTATTTATCAGACAAAGGTTATGATCCTCAGTTTGGTGCAAGACCGGTAAAACGTGTGGTTCAAAGAGAAGTATTGAATCAGCTGTCAAAAGAGATTTTAGCCGGAAACATAACAACCGACAGCATCATTTTATTAGATGCTTTTGATGGGCAATTGGTTTTCAGGAACCAAACCCATAAGGAAGAATAATCAAAATAACAGGGAGATGTAGTACATCTTTATTATTTCAAAAAGACACCAGCCGAAACGCTGGTGTTTTTTTTATGCAATCTCTTCTTAGTACTAATATTCTGTATAAGAATTGTTATATATTTGAATAACTAATCAGAAAATCAATGATATGAAAGAAAATCTACGCACTTTTTTAATTTTATTTATTACTGGCATTTCATTTGTAACCAAAGGCTATTCGCAAGAGAGTGTAGTCGTTTCGGGTGGAAATGCTACCGGGAGTGGAGGTAGCTCGAGTTACTCCGTAGGACAGATTACCTACACAAGTTTACCCGGAGGAGCTAACGGATTTGTTTTGCAAGGCGTTCAACAGGCTTATGAAATAATCAGCCTGGGTAATGATGACTTTAAAGGTATTACTCTTGCAATGACCGCTTATCCCAACCCAACTGTTGATGTACTTAGTTTGGCTGTTGCTACAAACGAATGGAATGATTTATCGTGCCAATTGTTTGACAGCACCGGAAAAATGGTATCCAAGAACTTAGAAGTTACCAACCCTGAAACGAGCGTATCCATGCAAGGGTTAAATAGTGGCATTTATTTTCTGACTGTAAGTAACAGCGGTAAAACCATAAAAACGTTTAAAATCATAAAAAAATAACTTTCTAACAGCAGAAAAATATATGAAAAAAATTACTCTAGTATTATTATTTTTGAGCTCTTTTACCATTTTATTTGCGCAGGCTCCGCAAAAAATGAGCTACCAATCCGTTATTCGCAAAGCTGACGGTACATTGGTTGCCGGTACTTTAGTGAGTATCAAGACTAGTATTTTGGCAGGTTCAGCAAGTGGTACAGCTTCTTATGTTGAGACACAAACTACAACGACAAACAGTAATGGATTAGCAACTATAGAAATAGGAGGCGGAGCAGCTGTTACCGGAACTTTTGCAGGAATAAATTGGAGTGCGGGATCCCATTTTATTAAGACCGAAATCGATCCAACAGGAGGAAGTAACTACACCATTAGCGGTACAAGTCAGCTGTTAAGTGTGCCTTACGCCTTGTACGCGGGAAGCAGTCAAAGCAAAGGAAAGACAAGTTTAATAATAGCAGGTGACATTACAGATGCACAGGCGGTAGCGCAAATAGCGGCGGAGTTCGGACCTGAAACAGAAAATATTTATGTTATGAATACCACAAATTTGACAACTTTGGACTTAAGTGCTGTAAAAAGGCTGGTAGACTTAAGTATAAAAAGTAACTCAAGTTTAGTTAATGTAACTTTGGGCAACCTTGCGGAAGTTTATAATGAATTATATGTAGAAGGCAATGCAAAATTAGCCTCTATTTCGTTTCCCGTTTTAAAAACAGTACTTGCTTCTGAAATTTATTTTTCCGGCAATACCTCATTACAATCTGTTTCTTTTCCTTTATTGACTAAAACTAAAACGATTTACATCAGTGGAAATCCGTTTCTTTCTTACGTTGATTTACCGGTTTTTTCTTCATTTTACAGTACTCAGTACAGTTTTCAAGTGAGTAGAAATGCACTTCCAAGTTATCATATTAATTCGCTTTTAAGTAAACTGCTAAATGTTACCCCTGCAAGTGGAAAGTTTATTGATTTGTCAGGTCAGACCCCACCAGCTCCACCTACCGGACAAGGGATTATCGATAAAGCAACTATAAAAATGAACAATAGCATTTCAACAGATTAAATTTAGCATTAATTCTTTTTTGTCACCATATCACATGGCAAGACAATAAAAAGGTAAAAAATCATAAAGAAAACCCTCTAACAACAGAAAAATAGATGAAAAAAATTACTCTAATAGTACTATTATTGAGCTCTTTCACCATTTTATTTGCGCAGGCTCCGCAAAAAATGAGCTACCAATCGGTTATTCGTAAAACCGATGGTACATTAGTTGCCGGTACTTTAGTGAGTATCAAAACGAGTATACTGGCAGGTTCAGCAAGCGGTACAGCTTCTTATGTAGAAACACAAACTGCAACAACAAACAGTAATGGATTGGCGACCATAGAAATAGGAGGCGGAACAGCCGTTACCGGAACTTTTGCAGGAATAAATTGGGGTGCCGGATCACACTTTATCAAGACTGAAATCGATCCAACAGGAGGAAGTAACTACACTATTAGCGGTACAAGTCAGCTGTTGAGTGTACCTTATGCCTTGTATGCGGGGAGCAGTCAGAACAAAGGGAAACCAAGTATTGTTATAACCGGCGACATCACAGATGCGCAGGCAGCAGCACAAATAACTGCTGAGTTAGGAGCTTACACAGAAAATATTTATGTAACCAGTACAACGAACTTAACGACTTTGGATCTAAGTGTAATAAAGAATTTAATAAATTTGAAAATCCAGAATAATTTAAAGCTAGTGAATGTGAATTTAAGTAACCTTGCTGAAGTATATAATGATTTGGATGTGGCAAATAACGAAAAGCTTACTTCAATTGCGTTTCCTCTTTTGAAAACATTACAAGCCTACGACACCGGTATTTTGAATAATCCTTCTTTAACCTCAATTTCATTTCCTTTGTTGACTTCATGTAAAGGACTGTATTTTAGCAACAATGCGATTCTTACTTCGATTCAGTTGCCTGTATTGTCTTCGATTATGGACAAAGGCGGATTGTCTCTTGATTTTTCTAAAAATGCACTTCCCAGCTCTGAAGTTAATTTGTTGTTAAGCAGGTTTTTAAATATTTCTCCTCTTTCAAAAAACTCCTTCCTATTGCACGACCAAAATCCGCCGGCTCCCCCTACCGGACAAGGAATCATAGATAAAGGAACTTTAATAAGCAGAGGCAACAATGTTGCGACCGATTAATGAACTTATTCTTAAAAAAAAAGTTAAAAGACACCAGCAGAAATGTTGGTGTTTTTTGTTTAGACACAGACTTGTAATGCCATAAATGATATAAATTTTTCTGAAAGTAATATAAAATAGTTTGAAATAAAGTTATGACCTTTAGGGTAGTGATTTGAAAATCAATTCAAAAGACAAACAACTTTAAATAAATTACCATGAACAATATTTTTAGAGGATTAATAGCAGGTTACGGTGCGAAAAAATTAGGAGGAGGCTGTTTTGGAACTATTTTCGTTTTTATCATTATCTGGGTACTTTTAGGGCAATGCAGTTAATTTTTTGATAGAAAAATTAGTAAAAAAGTCTTAGATTCGCGGCAGTAAACAACCAGAACCGCCAATTGAACCGGATCTTTAAAACCAGTTAATTAAGCGATTCTTAAAAACAAAATAAGTATAATGGCATCAGGTTTTTTCGTACTATTAGATGATATCGCAGCAATTATGGATGATGTTGCAGTAATGAGTAAAGTTGCAGCAAAAAAAACAGCAGGTATTTTAGGCGATGATTTGGCTGTAAATGCTGAGAAAGCTTCGGGATTTGCATCCTCAAGAGAGCTTCCGGTATTATGGGCAATCAGCAAAGGTTCTTTGTTGAATAAAGTAATTATTTTACCCATTGCTTTTTTATTGAGTGCTTTTCTTCCAGTCGCGATCATTGTAATTCTGGTACTTGGAGGACTCTTTTTAGCCTATGAAGGAGCAGAGAAAATCTACGAATTTATATTCCCGCACCAACACGAAGAATCGGCAGGAATTACGGAAGAAACGTTCACAGAAGAAGAAATTTTAGAGGCTGAAAAAGGAAAAATAAAATCGGCGATTGTTACTGATTTTATTTTATCTGTAGAAATTGTGATTATTGCTTTGGGTACTGTAATCGGTCAGCCGCTTGGACAGCAAATCATTGTAACTTCAATAATTGCCTTGATTGCAACCGTTGGTGTTTATGGTATTGTTGCGCTGATTGTCAGAATGGATGAAGCGGGTTACAAGCTTATTAAATTTAGTAAAAAGGAAAAAAGTATATCAAAATTTATTGGAAACATATTGGTGAAAGCATTACCTATAGTCATCAAAAGTCTGACGGTAATAGGTACAATCGCTTTAATTTTAGTAGCGGGTGGTATCTTTGTACATTATATCCCGTTTTTCCATCATTTAACGCCTAAGATTAATTTACCTTCAATCGTAAAGGAATTTGTTATTGGGCTTGCTTTAGGATTTGCGGTTTTAGCAATTGTAAATCTGATCAAAAAGATACTTCCGAAAAAGTCTGCTCAAGCATAATTTCAAAATAATAGAATCAAGAAAAACACCGGCCTTAGTGCTGGTGTTTTTTTTTGGGATCATTTTCAGGTGGTTGTTTGGTGTTTTTGTCCCTGCGTATTATTACTGGCTGCCAGCAGAAAAAAGGTTGTCATTTCTGCTAATAGCACAAAATTAGAATCGGTTTTGGCAGTACAATAAGAGCTATGAATTATAGTCGCTTTGTGTGTAAAACTTATTTTGAAAGAAAATAAATGTTAATTTTGGTATTTGTAAGATTATGATTAAGGTTTTTTTATATTTTAGCAAAATTGAAGAAAGTAGGAATCGTTTTTTCGGAATAAACGGAATGTTATAAAGTGAAGTAAAAAAATGGTAGTTGGAAGATTTTTTAATGGAGGATATGAATTTTAGTCGCTTTTTTGTTTGTTTTTCTTTTTTTCGTGAAAAGAGGAGTATTTTATTTTTTTTTACTGTTTTTTTTGAAATTATGCATGCACAATGTGTGCCTACTTTTACAGATCCCAATTTGCACAATCCGGTTTGTTCTTTTCAATGGCTTAACTACCCATCAGGAGGACAGGTTAGAATTAATTTATCTCCTTTAACTTTCAATAATACCTATACATTTACAACTGTTGGGGAATCGTCAGAAGATACTTTTCTGGCTTTGTACGATAGTTCCGGTACATTGTTGGCCTCTAATGATGATGCATCTGATTGCATAAATTGTAAGCAATCAACAATTCAGTTTAATTCCCAGTCTTTTTATTCAGGAGCTTATGTGATCTTATCACAAAGCGGATGTCGCGATTTGGATATTGGAAATATCAGATTTAATGTAATAAACAATTATGATCCTCCACCTAGAATAATAGAGCCTGTAGTTCCATTTTATCCCTGTAAAGGTCAAAGTGTTCAGCTAAAAGCATCTGCTATTGTTTTACCAACAAAGCCCTGGTCGAGTTCTGACCCAAGTATTGCTACGGTTGATCCCGAAACCGGAGAGGTGAAATTTTTAAAAGAAGGTATAGTGAAGATTAAATTGCTGGGAAATTTAACCTGTGAAACCATAAGAACTTATAACATAATAAATACGCAGACTTCTGCCATTACTCATGATTAAAATTTTGACGCATAAAATTATACAAAAAATAGGGGTGGTAGCGGCGATATTTTTTTGCTCGTCAATGCAAGCTCAATTGACAACGCCTACTCAAAAGGTCTGTTTTGGAGCAAGTAAAAACTATTCAGTTGATTTAGCCGATGGTTTGTCGGGAACTCCTAGTTCTACTTATAACTGGCGTGTTATTGAAGTAGAATTCTCTGGAGTTATCAGCAATCAGGGCACTAATTCAATTACTGTAGATTGGGGAACTACTCCCGTGGGAGAGTATCATTTAGGGGTAACCGAAACGAATACTTCGTGTCCGGGAACAGAAATTATTTTGACTGTAACCATAATGAGTCTGCCAACAGTTGTGCTTAATGATGCTGTGATTTGTGAAGGCTCGACGGCGTCTTTAAAAGCGACGGTAACCCCTGCAGATACAGGGAATGATTATGTGTATGAATGGACGACACCCTCTGGAGTAAATCCCGGTAATGTTTCCAGTATTACTACTGCTACGGCGGGTGATTATAGTGTAAAAGTGAAAAATTCTTTAGGATGTGTTAGTGCTGCTGCCAAAGGAACTGTTGTCGTAAACCCGTTACCATTGGCAGTAATTACTCCCGCAGGACCTACTACTTTCTGTTTTGGTGAAAATGTGGTATTAAATGCAAATGTTGGATCTGATCTAAAATATCAATGGAAAAAGAAAGGCGTAGCTATTATTGGTGCAATAAACAGCTCCTATATAGCAACAGAAAGCTCCGATTATAGTGTACAAGTTACAAATGGGAATAATTGTGTAAAAACATCAACAGCAGTTACGGTTAAGGTTAATCCTCTTCCTATTGCCGAAATAACCACTTTACCGGGAGAATTTTTAGAGTTTTGTGAAGGAGGCAGCGTGACCTTACATTCAAAGATAAAAGCGAACTTATCTTATGAATGGAAAAACAGTAATAATGTTGTCGTTGGGACTTCCTCTTCTTATAAGGCAACCGAGAGCTCCGATTATACACTTAAGGTTACGGATGTAAATAGTTGTTCAAGCACTTCAAAACCTATCTCAGTTTTGGTGCACCCATTGCCCGATCCCTCCATAACAGTTGTTGGGGCGACTACATTTTGTGATGGTGACACTGTAATTTTAAAAGCAATTAGAAAACCCGGACTGTCCTATCAATGGCGACAAAATAATATTGATATAATTGGTGCAAACGGTAGTTCATATACGGCAACCGAAAGTGCTGATTATACGGTAACGGTTACCGATAATAATTTTAGGACAAACTGTTCGAAAACATCACCATCTCCGGTTAAGGTTGTTAAAAAATTATTACCAGTTACTGGTACTATTTCTCATGATTAGCTATTATTAAAAAAAGCTGCAAAAAAATATAAATGATGCGAAGAGTATTCAAATCGAGACCAAACGATTCCATTTATCCTAAGATCGTATTTGTCTTGTTCCTGGTTTTTGTTTCTTTTTCTTCCTGGGGGCAGCAGATAATTTGTTTTGGTAGTGTTAACCATTATGGAGTCGACAGATCTGAGAATTTAGGTTTAGGAACGGCAGGTTCTGTGTATAATTGGATCGTTAAGGATTCACGTTTTGTTGGAAAAATACTAAAGCCTTATAAGGATAGAACGAATGAAATTACCATAGAATGGGGAGATACCCCGCCCGGAGATTATCTTTTAGAGGTCAGTGAAGACAATAATTATTGTACGAGTTTGAGCCAGATACTTTTAATTAAAGTGCTTCCTTTGCCATTTACCAATTTGGGGGATCAATATCTTTGCGTTGATCCTATTACAAATCAGGTATTGAAGCCGACTTTGATTGATACAAAATTATCAAAGGCATTGTATCAATTTAAATGGAAATGCGATGGGGTAACATTGCAGAATACTGATTCCAAAATTATGGCTGGTAAAACCGGAACGTATACGGTTGAAGTAACAGATCAGTTAACCGGTTGTGTGGCCAATGATAAATCGGTTGTTGGTAAATCTTCCTCAGCTATTGCATCGGTAAAAGTTAAGAATATTTTTTTTGACACTCAGGAAATCCTTATTTCAGTTACAAATGGTATCGGAAATTATGAATTTTCTATAGATGGAACCACTTTTCAGGATAACCCTTCTTTTTTGGTCTCTAAATCTGGGGTTTATCAGGTTACTATTCGCGATAAAAATGGTTGCAATCAGGTCTATTTAACGGCGCATGTCATTAAATATCCTAAATTTTTTACGCCTAACAATGATGGTTTTAATGATGTATGGATGATAGAAGATTTATTGCCTTCGATGAAGCCTAAAATTAGTATTTTCGATCGATATGGAAAATTATTAAGAAGTATAGATACCATTGGAGAAGGCTGGGATGGCGAATATAATGGCATTGCAGTACCAGCGGACGATTATTGGTTTTTGATAGAGTATACCAATAGCGATGGAAATTCAGATCTATTTCGATCACATTTTGCTTTAAAAAGATAATCGTTTTACAAGTATTTGAACAGAACACCGGCCTTAGTGGGGGTGTTTTTTTGAGGGATATAGGAACCATTTTCGGGTGGACAGTGAGCGTTTTTGCCGCTGTATTTTTTTGCTGCCTTCAATCGAAAAACAAATGTTATTTCTGGCCGATGGTACGAAATAAGATTGCGTTTGGATATAAAATAAGGGGAGTTGCTCTGTTTTTTTGCTGTGATAAGTTTTTGGTTTATAGTTGTTTAATGTTTTTGAGTAAACATTTAACATTTTAATAAAGCAACCAAAGCAAGTCTTGGACATCTTCATAGTAATTAACAATTAATTATTATTATATATGAAAAGTTTTAAATTTAAATCAGTTTTTGTAGTATTATTTTTAGCAACAGTGTTGATCTCTTGCAGCAATGATGATGATGCACCAAGTATACCAGAATCAATTACGAAGGTTGCTTTGGTAACAGAAGTAAAAGGTCCTGCGACGGGAAAGGTGAACGAAGAATTAAGTTATGATGTAACTTTTGTTGTAGATAACGCTTGTGGGGAGTTTAGTAAAATTAGCGAAGTAACAATTGGCTCAGTAAAAGGATTACAAGTGGAAGCCAAATATCCAACAGGACCATGCACAACACAGGTTCCGGATCCTAAAAAGACCGTTTTTAAGTATAAATCGACAACCAAAGGAACTTTCGAAATCAAATTCAAAAAATCGGAAACTGAATTTATAACGACAAAAGTGGTTATTGAGTAATCAAGTTTCTTAGGTGATATTTTTTAGGTTGAAAGAACATTTTGCAGAGATTTAGTTTTTTAAATTAATGTGAAATGTTTTTTTTTTTTTTTCTTACATTTATATCATGATTAAGAAGCAATTATGGAAAAAACAATAATCATAAAACCAAATGCAAAGACGGTTACTGTTCTTAAAAAAATGGTTGATGTAAAAGAAGAACATCGAAAAGAAGTTATAGCAAGATTAAAGAAAAGATAGTATTTCTTTATGTATCAATATATTTTGGAAGAGGGTTTATACCCTCTTTTTTATTTTATAGCAAAACGTGGTTTGCAGTATTTTGTGAATTTTCTAAAATCAATTTTCAATATCAGCTAGAAGAGGAAAATATGGTTTATCATTTGAGTTTTATTTTTAAAACAGAATTCTACAATATTCAGAAACTTATTGAAGAAGTTAATTTGCAATTAGTAGAATTTAGTAGTTTCAAATAAACTTTATGGATTTGAAGATGAAACTTCTTCACTTTGCCATTCCTCTAAAAATTACTACTTTTGCACTCTAAATTTTATGTCATGCCGAAAAGAAAGTATAAAATATCGGTTATTCAGTTAAACCTGAATGATAATGCCGAAAATAATCTTAAAAAATGTATCAGCTGGGTAAAAGATGCTGCCAATAAAGGAGCTGAAGTAATCCTGTTGCCTGAATTGTATAGCAGTCATTATTTTTGCCAAAGCGAAGATGTAGATAATTTTGCTTTAGCCGAACCACTTTACAGTACTTCGTTTATTGCTTTTAGTGCTCTGGCAAAAGAATTAGGAGTGGTAATTATTGTTCCTTTCTTCGAAAAAAGAATGGCAGGAATTTACCATAACAGTGCTTACATCATTGATACTGATGGAACAGAAGCTGGTTTATACCGCAAAATGCACATTCCGGACGATCCGCATTTCTACGAAAAATTCTATTTCACTCCGGGTGATTTAGGCTTTCAGGCGATCGAAACTAAAAAAGGAAAAGTTGGTACTTTAATCTGCTGGGATCAATGGTATCCGGAAGCAGCACGTATTACTGCCTTAAAAGGAGCTGAGGTTTTATTTTACCCAACAGCAATTGGATGGCATCCAAAAGAAAAAGAAGAATACGGAGACAATCAATATGGAGCATGGATGAACGTGATGAAAGGTCATGCTGTTGCTAACGGAGTTTTTGTTGCCGCTGCAAACCGTATCGGATTAGAAAAATACATTGAAGGAACTGAAGGAATTCAATTTTGGGGAGCCTCGTTTATTGCAGGACCTCAGGGTGAGATTTTAGCTCAGGCTTCTCACGATCAGGAAGAAATTTTAATTGCAGAAGTTGATTTGGATCTACAGGAAAATGTACGTCAGAACTGGCCATTTTTCAGAGACAGAAGAATTGATGCTTTTGGAGATATCACCAAAAGAGCGATTGATTAATAAGTAAAAAATACCTTTATATAAAGGCAAAGAAGTAGAGGCTGTTTAATTTTAAACAGCCTCTTTTGTTTTTTTAGCAGAGATAAGATTGGTTTAAATTTTAGCTTTAATTCGACGCAGATAAAACGGATTTACTTCGTAAAACCCGGATAGACACAGATTTTTTTCTCTTTTAATGAGTTTACAATTTTTAAGATCTGTTTTTATCTGCGTTGAAGTAAGACGTAGAATGTTAAAACCACTTTTTGGACTTTAATTCCAATCTTAGGTATTTATATGCAAAAGAGACTGTTTAAATTTTTAAACAGTCTCTTTTTATACTAGCTTAGAATTGTTTATTTCACCTGGAAAGTAACTCTTCTTACGATTTGACGGGCTTCTTTAGATTTTTTGTTCACAGAAGTATCTTCACCGTTAGCAACTACATTTAATCTTGAAGCATCAATTCCTGCATTAGTTGCGATTTTTTTCACAGCTTCAGCTCTTTTTCTTGATAATTCAGTATTGTAACTAGAGTTTCCAATTTCATCTGCATATCCAATAATATCTGCTGATTTACCAGGATTGTTTTTCAGGTATTTCACTAAGAAATCAACACCAGATAGAGAAGTATTGGTTGGTTTAGAAGAGTTGAAATCAAAGTATACATTTACATATCCTCCGTTAATTAATTCTTCAACCGTTTTGTTTGTCGGAGCTGCTGCCTCGCTGCCTTTTTTAGCATACGTTTTATCTAAATAGCTTTCTAATTCATCCGGAACACCATTTTGATTGGTATCTATAGATTGACCTTTTGTATTTACGGCAACTCCAGAGATTGTGTTAGGTTCTAAATCATACAAATCAGCAACACCATCTTTATCAGTATCAATAAGATTAGTCTCAATAGTAGTAACTCGGTCTTCTAACTTGTTTAATCTTTCATTGTCTTCAGAATACCAGTCAGCATGTTTTTGGTTTTTACCTAAGTAGAAAGTCAAACCAACAGAAGCGTTTAACATTACACCATCTAATGAACCGGTAGCTGGGACTCCTTTTCCATCAAAATTGTGATTTTGTCTTCCGTTAACAATACCTGTAAGGTCTCCCGTTAAAGCAATTCTGTTGCTTAATTTAACTTGACCTGTTAAACCCATAATTCCATGAGCCATGTAATCTTTACCGTCAAAACCTTTATCGCTGCTTAATTGCGAAACACCAAAACCTCCATGTGCCAATAAGCCGAAAGTGTTAGTCCAGGTTTCAAAGTTTAAAGCTCTTCCAAGGTTAATAACCCCTTGTAAACTTGCTCTGTAATATTTGCTGTCAAATTCTGGAGTGTCTTTGCGTTCCTTAAATTGATCGTATCCAACATCCAGTTTCAAACCAAACTTAGGATTAAACATGTATCTTACCCCTAAATCTGCGTGAAACGGACTAACTGATTCTGTTGAATAACCCGGTGTCATTGCTCTCATAGGCTTATTTAAACCACCATTCAATTCTATAGACCATTTATTGTAAGCAGGTTTGTCAATTGAAGACTGTGTCGATGTCGTTGCTGCGTTTTGTGCACTGGCAGCGATTGATAGTAGTAAAAGTGATACTGAAGCTAATTTCTTTTTCATGATATCCAAATTTTAATTTAATATAATTAGTGAGTCTTAATCTTTAAACTCAGGACAAAATTATACTACCAGATTTAGATAGTGTTCTATTTGCTCTTACATAATTCCCATCTTTTGGGTTTTAATTATGTAAATACGTTAACAGAATCAAAATATTTGGGCAAAAAAGAGGGCAAAATTTAAATTTTGCCCTCTTTTGAATTTGTATATGTGAAAGTTATTTTAAATCTGGCTGGTATATTTTTACCGTTCCATCTCCCTCACTACTAACGACTAACAGACTTCTTTTTGTCGGACTTTTTGAAGCCGGAATGAAAAGTACCCCTTCAGGAGCATCGCCCGTTTTTACGGTTTGCAAATATTGCGGAGAAGTTGGGTTGGTTACATCATAAGTCATAAAAGCATCTGATCTTTCTAAACCTACAAACAAAATATTTTGAGATCCCATTTTAGCAACCACCACAGCTTCGGGCTCAGAACCCTTATCGTCACTGCGTTTGTCATCGTAAGTTCCAAGTTCGTTTGTTTTTTTATCTACGTCATTTTTACTGTCATAAACAATTTTTCCTGTGTTTCCGTTCCAGATTGAGAAAGAACGGCCTCCAAACGCTACCATTTCGTCCAGGTCACCGTCACCATCAGCATCACCCATATCTGCGATAAGGTTTAGTCTTCCTAAATTAGTTTCCAGTTTTAAGGCGGCAGCATCAGGAAAGGCAGTTGCGTCCAGCTTCATGTCTTTCATTCTTTTTATATCGCTATAAGCAGTATATTCACGGGCATCACCTTCGTTGGCAGTCACAAAATAAGGGACATTATTGGCTGAAAAGTGACTAATCGCATCCGGCATAAACATTCCTTTTACCTTCCATGGATTAAAAGCAATTTTATCGTCTTTATCACTCACATCGATAGCATTCTCAGCGGTATTGAAATTTTTAAAACCTAAAGGATAAATCGCTGTGATGGTTTTTGAAGTTATATCTACTTTGGCAACACCATTATTTTCCTGTAAAGTAACCCAGGCCGTTTTAGAATCATCGGATATCGTGATGTATTCAGGTTCAATATCCTGAGCAAAACTCTTCGCAAATTTTGAAATTCTAAAGCCATCCTTTTTTAAAGTTTCAGCCTGACCGCTAAAAGAACTAAAATCTAAAGTCGTAACAGCATAAGTAGCGGTTTCAATAATAGAAATTGTTCCGTTTGGATCCTGTGAATAATCGGTATTAGGTTCTCCTTCATTGGCCGTCATAATGTATTTTCCGTCTGGCGAGAAAACAATCATATCCGGTAATGCACCAACAGTAACCTGTTTGATTAGGCTGTAATCGCTGGTATTAAAAACAACAACCTTTCCATTTCCCTGTTTGTTTACTGTCGATTCTAAAGCAACGGCCAGTTTGCCATCATAAACCGCAACACTATTAGAAGCGCCTTCGTAGGGTGTTAAATCAATCTTACCAATTTTGGTTGGTTTTGTAGGATCGGAAATGTCAATTACATCAATTTGATTGGTTCCGCTATTGTTTACTGTAAAAAGTCTTTTTGTTTTTTCGTCGTAGGCCGAAATTTCTGCAGCAGCTTCCCCGCCAATGGTTATAGAACCAATTTCTTTGAATGATCCCGGATTTTCATTTACCACGACTTCAGGTTCCTGATTGTTTGAAGTTTCATCATTATTACAACTTGCCATTACAAATAAAGCAGCTAATAATGAAAGGCTTAAATTTTTCATTGTTGTGTTTTTTAGTTTTGCCAAATGTAATTAGCAGATGCTGGTCGTATATTAAGGCTCTATTATTTTATCTTTAACTTAATCTGTCAATTGGATAATTATCTAATTATCCAATTATCACATTGTATAATTTTCACATTATCTCATTATCTTTGTGCACTTTCAAATTAGAACCTTTTTATGTCAACAAATAATAGAAGATTTCCAGCGGAATGGGAGAAACAACAAGGAATTGTATTGTGTTTTCCGCATAACGGAAACGACTGGCCGGGAAAATACGAAGCTGTTCAATGGGCTTTTGTAGAATTTATTAAAAAAGTAGCCACTTTTGAAACCGTTTTTTTGGTGGTAGCCGATGAAAAACTAAAAGAAAAAGTAGGCGAAATGCTGGAAAGAGCGCGCGTAAACGTAGCGAATGTTTCTTTCATTATTCATAAAACCAATAGAAGCTGGATGCGCGATTCAGGACCAATCATTGTACAAAATGGTTCGAAAAGAGAAGCGTTGAATTTTAATTTTAACGGTTGGGCTAAGTATAAAAATTACCAACTGGACAAATTTGTTCCTTCTAAGATAGCTGATTTTATTGATGTTCCGCTTACACAGGTCATGTATAAAGGAAAACCTGTAATTGTAGAAGGTGGTGCAATTGATGTAAACGGAAAAGGAACCTTACTGACTTCTGAAGAATGTTTGATGCATCCTACGATTCAGGTTCGAAATGAAAACTTCACCAAAGAAGATTACGAAGCTGTATTTAAAGAGTACCTGGGAGTTACCAATGTAATATGGTTAGGGGATGGAATAGAAGGAGATGATACACACGGACATATTGATGATTTATGCCGATTTGTAAACGAAGATACCATTGTAACTATTGTAGAAACAGATAAAAACGATTCCAATTATAAACCTTTACAGGACAACTTAAAACGTTTGCAAAATGCAAAATTGGAGGATGGGAAATCACCAACGATTGTAGCTTTGCCAATGCCGAAGCGTGTAGACTTCGAAACCTTAAGATTACCGGCCAGTTATGCTAATTTCTTAATTCTGAATAACTGCGTTTTAGTTCCTACTTTTAACGACAGCAATGATCGTGTCGCTTTAAATATACTTTCAGAATGTTTTCCTGACAGAGAAGTGATCGGAATAAGCTGTATTGATTTTATCTGGGGATTCGGAACACTACACTGTTTGAGCCAGCAGATCCCGGCTTAATAGGGAGCACAGATGGAATGGATTTTCACAGAGTGTAAAAAAACATTTTTAATACTTTTCATCTGTGGTGGAAATAAACATAAAAAAAACCTTGTTAGTTGCTAACAAGGTTTTTTATTTATATATCTTTCGATACGGCAGTATCTCTTCATTGTCTCACAAAAGGAGGTAACAATTGGCTTGAAACTTCTCCAAAACCAATACGTACTTCATTGCTTTCACAGAAACCTTTGATAATTACCGTATCTCCGTCTTCAATAAATTTACGTTCGCTTCCGTCCTTTAATGTTATAGGGTTTTTACCTCCCCAAGTTAGTTCTAACATCGAACCAAAACTGTCCGGAGTTGGGCCAGAAATAGTTCCGGAACCCATCATGTCACCAGAATTCACACGACATCCGTTTGAAGTATGATGTGTTAGTTGCTGGGCCATAGACCAGTACATATATTTGAAGTTAGATTTTGAAATTACAGTTTCTTCTTGGTTTTCAGGCTTTAAAGAAACTTCTAAGTGAATGTCAAAAGCTTTTTTTCCTTTGGTTTGTAAATAAGGAAGCGGGGTAGGATCTTGCTTAGGTCCTTTAGTTCTAAAAGGTTCTAAAGCATCCATAGTAATAATCCATGGAGAGATTGAAGAAGCAAAGTTTTTAGCTAAAAACGGCCCTAGTGGCACATACTCCCATTTTTGAATATCACGTGCACTCCAGTCGTTTAATAAAACCATTCCGAAAATATAGTCCTCAGCTTCAAAAGTCGAAATGTTTTCGCCCATTACATTTACATCTGTAGTGATGAAAGCAGTTTCCAATTCAAAGTCTACTAAACGCGAAGCACCAAATACCGGGGTATCATGTCCTGCAGGCAAAGTTTGCCCCATTGGACGGTGTACCGGAATTCCTGACGGAACAATTGTAGAACTTCTTCCGTGGTATCCTACCGGAATGTGCAGCCAGTTTGGCAATAGAGCGTTTTCAGGATCACGGAACATTTTCCCAACGTTCGTAGCGTGTTCTTTACTCGAATAAAAGTCAGTATAATCACCAATTAGTACAGGCAATTGCATTTCGACATCATCGATTTTGAAAATAACGATGTCGCGGTCTTTTGCTGAATCTCTAAGTTGTGGATTGGTTTCGTCGAAAATATCAGCGATACGATTTCGAACAAGTCGCCATGTTTTTTTTCCATCAGAAATAAAATCATTTAGCGTATCCTGCATGAACATATCATCTGTAAGATCTATTCCTGCAAAATAATTTAATTGTTGTAAAGCCCCTAAGTCTATAGCGTAATCGCCAATTCTTGTTCCTACAGTAACGACATTTTCTTTGGTAAGAAATACACCGAAAGGGATGTTTTGAATGGGGAAGTCACTATTTTGTGGTACTTCTAACCATGATTTTCTTTTAGTATCGTTGGCGGTTATCGGCATGTGGATGTTAATTATTTGTTGAAAAATTCTATGTCAAATATATCATAATCTAACAGTTTGACAAACGTTTTTTTGTATTTTTGCAGGAAATTAACGAAAATCAAAAAAATGCAACGCGACGAACAAATTTTTGACCTTATACTAGAGGAACAAGACAGACAAATTCACGGATTAGAACTTATCGCTTCAGAGAATTTTGTAAGTGATGAGGTAATGGAAGCAGCTGGTTCTGTTTTAACTAACAAATATGCTGAGGGATATCCTGGCAAAAGATACTACGGAGGATGCGAAGTAGTAGACGTAATTGAGCAAATCGCAATTGACAGAGCCAAAGAATTATTTGGAGCTGAATATGCAAACGTTCAGCCACACTCAGGATCTCAGGCTAATACATCAGTTTACCATGCATGTTTAAATCCTGGAGATACTATTTTAGGTTTCGACTTATCACACGGAGGTCACTTAACTCACGGTTCGCCGGTAAACTTCTCAGGTCGTTTGTACCGTCCTGTTTTTTATGGTGTAGATGCTGAAACAGGTCGTTTAAACTATGATAAAATTCAGGAAATTGCAACTAAGGAACAACCAAAATTAATCATCGCTGGAGCTTCGGCTTATTCACGTGATATGGATTTTGCACGTTTCAGAGAAATCGCTGACAGCGTAGGGGCAATCTTGTTTGCTGATATTTCTCACCCTGCAGGTCTTATTGCTAAAGGATTAATGAATGACCCGATTCCACATTGTCATATTGTTTCTACAACTACTCATAAAACATTACGCGGACCACGTGGAGGTTTGATCTTAATGGGGAAAGATTTCGAAAACCCACAAGGATTAAAAACTCCAAAAGGAGAAATCAGAATGATGTCTTCTTTATTAGATCTTGCTGTTTTCCCTGGAAACCAAGGTGGACCTTTAATGCACATTATTGCCGCTAAAGCAGTAGCTTTTGGTGAAGCATTAAAAGATGAATTCTTTACTTACGCGATGCAATTGCAGAAAAATGCAAACGCTATGGCAGATGCTTTCGTAAAAAGAGGATACAACATTATTTCAGGAGGAACAGATAACCACATGATGCTTATCGACTTAAGAAATAAAGGGATCTCTGGTAAAGAAGCTGAAAACGCATTAGTAAAAGCTGAAATTACAGTAAATAAAAATATGGTTCCATTTGATGATAAATCACCATTTGTAACCTCAGGTATCCGTGTTGGAACAGCTGCAATCACTACTCGTGGTTTAGTTGAAGAAGATATGGAAACGATTGTTGCTTTAATCGACAGAGTACTTACAGATCATACCAATGAAGCTGTTATCGAAGAAGTAGCAAACGAAGTAAACGAAATGATGAGCGAAAGACCGATTTTCTCATACTAATAAAGTTTCAAGCTTAAAAAATTCAAGTTTAAAGTTTTGTACTGTAAAAAGTATAGAACTTTAAACTTTTTTTAATTCTGGGGAGTAAGTTGAAATGGGAAAAAAAGTTTCAAGTTTCAAGTTTCAGGTTTTGTACCTTAAAAGATATAGAGCGTTAAATCTTTTTAAGTTCTGCAAAGCAACCTGAAACCTGCAACAAAAGAAACTTGAAACAAAAGGAACTTGAAACAAAAGGAACTTGAAACAAAGAAAACCTGAAACCTGAAACAAAAGCAACCTGAAACAAAAGCAACCTGAAACAAATAAAACAAAAAAAATGGGCGTACTAAGATTACAACTGCCAACCGACCCGAGATGGGTAAATATCGTAGAGAAAAATATTGAGGAAATCCTGACGGATCATGCGTGGTGCGAGCAAAAAGCAGCAACAAATGCCATTACGATTATCACGAATAATTCTGAACACCAGGATTTGGTGCAGGACTTATTGGCTTTAGCCAAAGAAGAAATTGATCATTTTGAGCAGGTGCATAACATCATTATTAAAAGAGGACTAAAGTTAGGACGTGAACGCAAAGACGACTATGTAAACGAACTGTACCAGTACATGAAGAAAAGCGGAGACGGAAGCCGAGTGTCGGGACTAGTGGAAAGACTATTGTTTTCGGCGATGATCGAGGCCAGAAGCTGTGAGCGTTTTAAGGTTTTGTCTGAAAATATTCAGGACGAAGAGTTGGCTGTTTTTTACAGAGAGTTAATGGAAAGCGAAGCCGGGCATTACACTACTTTTATCACTTATGCCAGAAAGTACGGCGTGGGAATTGACGTTGAAAAGCGTTGGAGAGAATGGCTTGCCTACGAAGAATCTATTATTACTAATTACGGAAAAGGGGAGACTATTCACGGGTAGTTTACAGTTCACAGTCGCAGTCTCAGTTTGCGGTTACGGTTTACAGGTTACATTTCACATATAACATTTCACAGCTTTAGTATTTCAGTTTGAATTTTAGATGATTGTCACGTTGAACGAAGTCGAAACGCGTTTTAAATCCGCGTCTTTGCTTTAGCGAATCCGCATCACCCGCGTTCAAATATTAGCAAAGTTTTATGAGTTAAAGCTTAAAATCAGCACTCTAAAATTCCTTACATTTGAGAGTAACGAAAATTGAAAGCTATGAGAATAGAAAGTGATTTGAAATTAGGATTTAAAGATGTAATGATTCGACCAAAAAGATCGACGCTAAAAAGCAGATCTGAAGTCTCGTTAGAGCAAAATTTTAAGTTTTTGCACAGTTCCGCGTCCTGGTTTGGGATTCCGATTATGGCGGCCAATATGGATACTGTCGGAACTTTTGAAATGGCTAAAGTTTTAGCAAAAGAAAAACTCTTTACCGCAATTCACAAACACTATTCTCCGCAGGAATGGAAAGAATTTTTAAAAGATGCCACTCAGGATTTCTACGATTATATCGCCATTAGTACCGGAACAGGAAAGGAAGATTTTAAAAAAATAAGCCAGATTATTACCGAAAACCCGTTACTGAAATTCATTTGTATTGATGTTGCCAATGGCTATTCAGAACATTTTGTTCAGTTTTTAAAACAAACCCGCAAACAATATCCCGACAAAGTGATTATTGCCGGAAATGTGGTCACCGGAGAAATGGTTGAAGAACTATTATTAGCCGGGGCCGACATTGTAAAGGTTGGTATTGGGCCGGGTTCTGTTTGTACTACTCGTGTGAAAACAGGGGTAGGCTATCCGCAGCTTTCTGCCATTATTGAATGTGCCGATGCTGCTCACGGTTTAGGTGGACACATCATTAGTGATGGCGGTTGCAGTACACCGGGAGATGTGGCAAAAGCATTTGGTGCCGGATCTGATTTTGTAATGTTGGGCGGAATGCTCGCCGGACACACAGAAAGCGGAGGAGAGATGATTGAAATAAACGGGAATAAATTCAAACAATTTTACGGAATGAGCTCTACAACCGCCATGGACAAACATGTTGGAGGTGTGGCAGAATATAGAGCAAGCGAAGGTAAAACCGTGCAGGTGCCTTTTAAAGGGCAGGTTATAAATACCATATTAGATATTTTGGGTGGTTTGCGAAGTACATGCACCTATGTAGGCGCTTCACGTCTAAAGGAACTTACCAAACGAACGACCTTTATAAGAGTAAGTGAACAGGAAAATCAGGTTTTTACAAATTAATAAAAGCATTTTAAAATAGAATATGATTACAATTTCAGAAGCTACAGTAAGCGATATTAAACTAATTCAGAAAATAGTACATATAACATGGCCGATTACATACGGTGAAATCTTAACAAAAGAACAATTGGTTTATATGTTAGATCTTTTTTACTCTGAGGAAGCATTAACCGATCAGTTAATTAAAAAAGAGCAATTGTTTTATAGAATTGATGAGAATGATACCAATATCGGATTTATCGGAATCGAGCACAATTATAAAGGAAAAGCAGTAACTAAAATTCATAAAATCTACCTTTTACCGGAAACTCAAGGGAAAGGGATTGGCAAAAAAGTTATTGAAGAAATTGAAAAACTAGGGGCAGAGAACAATTCGCAGGCATTATCCCTAAATGTTAACCGATTTAATACCGCTCTCGGTTTTTATAAAAAGATAGGTTTTGAGATTATCGGAGAGTCAGATCTTGATATTGGAAATGGTTATTTGATGGAAGATTATGTAATGGAGAAAAAATTCTAAAACAAAATCAGACATGCATTTTAGAAGGTGAACTGCGACTGAAAACTGCGACTGAGACTGAAGCAAACAACAACATCAACTCACAATCACATCATGTTTAAACAACAAGCCTTTCACTTCTTTCAAAGCAAAAACAGCTTTTTTCAGTTTGGTTTTTGAGGGATCGATGGTATAATTGTAGCTGGTTTTAAAGTCGGCCTTATTGGCAATGGCTTTGTCAAATTCAGAGCGATACAGGTCGCAATTGTCAAACAGCACACTTGTGAGGTCGGTAGCCATAAAATCGACGGCAATTAAACTGCAATTGGTAAAGGTTGTTCCTTTAATCTTTAAGGTGTAAAATTTCGAAAAATCTAATACGCAATCGTAAAAATGAATTTCAAAGATCAGTTTGTCGCACATGGCAAAATTAACTTCTTTGATTTCACAACGGTTAAAAGTAGCGGTACGAAAGGCTACATAATTGATTTTTGCTTCATTAAAAGTACAGTCATTAAAAACACAATCAATAAAAGTAACGGCTAAAAAAGTACAGGCCGAAAAATTACAATTATTGAAAACACAACATTCGAAATCCTTAAAATTGACATCATCTCTACCGTAAATGATGGTATTGTATTCTTTATCAAGGAAATATTGAGATTCTTTTTTCAAGGTGATTTTTAAAGATAATTTTCAGACCGAAAAGATACTAATTATACAAGTATTAGCAGGCGATAAATAAAGATAATTTTTGATCCCGAAGGGGACTTTCGGATTGAATAGAAAAGAAGGTTAAGACCTTTTGCCTGATACAGTTAAGGAGCTCTGTTTAGAGGTGTTTTTTGTGAATTTGATATTTTTTGATTCTTAAAATGATAAGTGTTTAATTTTAGGGTTAAATTTTAAGAAAATCTTAGCAGTATTTGATTTGAAATATTTTCTTATGAGGGTAATTTGATGTAGTTTTACACTGTTTTTTAAAGTTAAACGTAACAATTAATATTATATGGGATCAACGAGAAAAGAGCATGATTTTTTAGGGGAATTAGACATTCCAAATCATCTATATTATGGTATCCAGACCTTCAGAGCAGTAGAGAATTTTAATATCACAGGAATTCCTATTTCAAAAGAACCTTTATTCATTAAAGCATTAGGTTATGTAAAAAAAGCTGCAGCTTTGGCAAACAAAGACTGTGGCGCATTAGACGCTAAGATTGCAGAAGCTATTTGTTATGGAAGTGACCAGGTAATTGCAGGTAAATTCGATCAGGAATTTGTAAGCGATTTAATTCAGGGTGGAGCCGGTACTTCGGTAAACATGAATGCTAACGAAGTAATTGCTAATATTGGTTTAGAATATTTAGGACATAAAAAAGGAGATTATAACTTTTTACACCCAAACAATCACGTAAACTGTTCTCAATCTACAAATGATGCATATCCATCAGCTTTTAGAATTGCACTTTACCTGAAAATAGAGAGTTTTATTAAAACTTTAGAAGGCCTTGAAGTAGCTTTTGCTGCAAAAGGAGAAGAATTCAAAAGTGTCCTGAAAATGGGAAGGACACAATTGCAGGATGCTGTTCCAATGACTTTAGGGCAGGAGTTTAACTCTTATGCTACTACCATTGGAGAAGACGTTAGAAGATTAAGAGATGCTCAGAGTTTGGTTTTAGAAATCAATATGGGAGCGACTGCTATTGGAACAAGAGTAAACGCACCGGAAGGATACCCTGAAATTTGCGTGAATTACTTAGCGAAAGAAGTAGGTATTCCATTAACACTTTCTCCGGATTTAATTGAAGCTACAGTAGATACAGGTGCTTATGTTCAGATTATGGGAACATTGAAAAGAACCGCAGTTAAAATTTCAAAAATTTGTAACGATTTACGATTGTTGAGTTCAGGGCCAAGAACAGGTTTCAACGAAATCAACTTACCGGCACGTCAACCAGGATCATCTATCATGCCTGGAAAAGTAAATCCGGTAATCCCGGAAGTAGTAAACCAGACTTGTTTTTATGTAATCGGACAGGATTTAACCGTAACGATGGCAGCTGAGGCTGGACAATTGCAATTAAATGTGATGGAGCCGGTAATTGCATTTGCAATGTTTACTTCACTGGATTATCTTTCAAATGCAATTCAGACATTAATCGATAAATGTATTACTGGAATTACTGCAAATGAGGCTCACTGCTACAATATGGTAATGAACAGTATTGGTATTGTAACACAGCTGAACCCAATTTTAGGGTACGAAGAAAGTGCAAGTATTGCAGGTGAAGCTTTGAAACTGAATAAAAGTGTACATCAGATCGCGGTGATTGAAAGAAAATTAATCACACAAGAAAAATGGGACGAAATTTATTCATTGGATAACTTAATCAACCCAAAATTCATTACGAAATAAGAGAATCACTCTATTGATACAAGGCCGGCATTGTTTTAATGTCGGCTTTTTTTATGAAGTAAAGATGAATTTTCTTTTGCTTTGCGAAGGAGACTGGCAGCAACATTGCACTTTAATTTTAAGAAGCAACACCGCAACGCTCAGGAAACATTTAGATCGAAAAGCAATTCTTTGGACTTGTTTTTTTGAGGAAAATATAACCTATTGTTCATAATTAAATCATAATTTATAACTATTGTGATTTATATTTTTAAAGTCAATCCTTATTTTTGCTGTTCATACCTGAACTAAGATGAAATTACTGATAGTAGAAGACGAACCAAATCTTTTGTCCATTTTAAGGAAAGGATTTGCCGAAAACAATAATGAAGTAAGTGTGGCTCTGGATGGCAGAACTGCTCTGGAAATGATCCACAATTATAATTTTGATGTTGTTGTTTTAGATGTAATGCTTCCCGATATTAACGGAATAGAGATTTGCAGAAGACTTCGCGCCAGTAAGAATTTTGTTCCGGTATTACTATTAACCGCTCTTGGAACTTCAGAAAATATTGTGACCGGACTTAATGCAGGTGCCGATGATTATTTGGTAAAGCCTTTTAAATTTGGAGAACTTGACGCCAGAGTAAATGCACTGCACCGCAGAGCCCATCAGGACACCGAAAAGGTAGACACCATAACCATTGGCGATTTAGAAATAAACGGTCGTGCCAAAACAGTCAAAAGAGAAGGAGAATCGATCATTCTGACAGCCAAAGAGTTTAAACTATTGTACTACCTGGCTAAAAATAGCGGACGTATCGTTTCCCGGGACCAAATCTTAGACAATGTCTGGGATATTAATTTTGATATGAACACCAATGTTGTTGATGTTTACATCACTTATTTAAGAAAAAAAATCGATAAACCTTTTGAAACCAAACTCATCCACACCATGAAAGGTCTGGGCTACGTGATACAACCATAATATGGATATAAGAAAAAAAATAACATACACTTATGTAGCCTTGTCGAGCTTTAGTACATTACTTCTATGTATTGTTGTTTTTGTTCTGTTCAGAGAAAATAATCGCTACCACTTCTTAAAAAGACTGGAAGACAGAGCTAAAATTGTAGCCTCTATTCATTTTCAGAACGATCCCGAAAAAATAAAATACTACAGTAATCTTAAAAAAAATGGACTGGAGGAGCTGATTGAGGAAGAAGAATTTGTTCTAAAAATAAACAGCGCCAATAGTTTTGATTACAACACCAAACTGAATTTACCGAACGAGTTTTACACCAATATTTTAAATACCGGGAGAGACTATTTTGAGAAAGAAAACAAATATTATTTAGGTCAGGTTTTTACAGAGAACAACCAAAAATACATCGTAATTGTAGGTGCCCGTGATCGAAAAGGCCCGACAACGACAATTTATATTGTAAAAATCATGTTGTTCGGAGGGATTGGATTCATATTTTTAGCCTTCTTTTTGGGACGTTTTTTAGCCAAAAGAGTGATCAATCCGGTGGCGAGAATTACCAAAGAGGTGAACAGAATCAGTGCGTCTAATCTTCACAACCGCTTGCCGGAAGTCAAAAACTCTGATGAGATCTCAGACCTTACGGAAACCTTCAATGACATGCTGGACCGTTTGGAAACCTCATTTGAGATACAGGCCAACTTTATAAATAATGCGTCACACGAATTAAAAACGCCAATTACAACAATTATAGCGGAGTCGGAAATTATGCTTTTTAAAGAAAGAGAAATTCCGGAATACATTCAGTCTTTAGAAAACATTTATAGTCAGGCCTCGCGATTAGGAAATCTGACCAAAAGTTTGTTGAAGCTTACCCAGACGGGCTACGACGGTAAAAAGCAGGTTTTGGATATTGCCAGAATCGACGAAGTTCTGATGGATGTAAAGTCAGATCTGGATAAAATTTATCCGGACAACCGCGTCAGCATCAAGCTGAACTTTGCTCCTAAAGACTCTAATTTACTTTTAATTCCGTGCAACAAACCGCTTTTAGAACTTGCCATTAATAACATTATTACCAATGGTGTAAAGTATTCGGATAACAACGAGGTTTTTGTAACGCTTTCTGCCAATCAGGATTGGATTAAAGTAGCCATCAACGATATAGGGATTGGTATTCCGCCGGAAGACATTCCGCATTTGTACGAGCCTTTCTTTAGAGGTAAAATTGCAACCAAATATATTGGTTATGGTTTGGGGCTTCCATTGGCTTCAAAAATTATCCGCATGCATGATGGTGAGATTCAGGTACAGTCTGAACAAAACAAGGGGACTATCGTAACCATTGTCTTCAATAAAACAAACACGAAGAAAACCAACATTAAAAATTCTAATCTTTAATCTTAGAAAATTCTAATTAGGGGTTAAGACCCTTCTAATTTGCCGGGAGTTATTTTGTATGTATAAACTAAACGATTATACTTATGAAAAATTTCCTTATACCTACGACTTTAAAAGACGATACAATTTGTGCTGTAAAATCAGCCATTGGTCAGGCAAAAGATTCAGATTGTGAAATTATTCTGATGTTGGTTTCAGACACTCCTGATGCCTTTTCGTCCTCTAACTTTTTACGTGAAATGCGTACCGGACTTACAGCAAGTCAGGAAGAAGTATTAGAAACGTGCCGATACATTATTGAGCACACACCCAATTGTAAAATAAAAGTACACAATCAATACGGACTTTCTTCTCCAATCTTTAAACGCATTATCGATGTTTTTGCGATAAAACTGGTAGTGCTTACCAACTCTTACAAGCAAGAAACAAAACGTATCCATCAATACCTTGTACAGTTAGCCGGAAACCAAAAATGTCCTATTTTACATTTAGGTTCAGAGCAATACAAAGAGGACTTCAATAAAGCACTTTATATCGAAAACGGCCGTGCCAATATGCATGTTAAAGATGTTCAGCAATTTTTGAACAACAATTTTTCGTTCGAGATTGTAAGCCAGACTTCCAAATTTGAGGACGACTACGAAAATTTTGCTCCTTACTTATCAGAGGCGATTTCCAAATACGATATCGATTTGCTGGTAGAAACCCGTAAAGGAGAGAAAATTCAATTCAAAAAAAATAAAAAAGAAACTATAAACGATAAACTGGGACTTCCGGTACTGTCGCTCTACGAAGAACTGGTATAAAACCAGGTTTCTTCCCAAAAAAATAGAAGTTTAATTTAAACTGAAAAATATGTTATTAAAGAAAAGAATTCCAATGAGGTACGTTCTCGGGAAAATTAAAGTGGAATTGTGCCTTGTAATGACTTACACCATTTTATTCGAGATATTTCACCATTATTTCATCAATGTTGCTATCGAAATACCCATCGCTATTCCAACAATGGTGGGTACTATTATATCCTTATTATTAGCTTTTAAATCCAATCAGGCCTACGACAGATGGTGGGAAGCACGTATCATTTGGGGATCGATCGTAAATGAATCGAGAACGCTGGTACGACAAATGTTGACTTTTTATAAAGATCCGGGCTTTTCGGTAGAGGCAAACGAGTTCAAAGAAAACTTTACCAAAAGACAAATAGCCTGGTGTTACAGCTTAGGGCAGGCCTTGCGTAACAAAGATGCCATAAAGCCCATTAAAGATTTAATTAGCGAAGAAGAACTGAATTTTGTCAAAAATCATCAGAATATTCCAAATGCCATCTTGTTACTTCATGGTAGAGATCTTAGAATTGCTAAGAAAGAAAAACGCCTAAACGCTTACCAACAGGTAGAAATTGACAACACCTTATCAAGATTGTGTGATGCCATGGGGAAATGTGAGCGTATTAAGAATACGATTTTTCCAACCACTTACAGCATGTACATCAGAATGACTTTGTGTTTGTTCATACTGTTATTACCTTTTGAACTGATCAGTTTGTTGAGCTGGTTTGCTGTTCCGTTAATTACTATTATCGGAGGAACGTTCTTTTTGATTGAAAAAATGGCAATTCATTTACAAGATCCGTTCGAAAACAGACCAACAGATACACCTGTTACGGCAATTTCGAATACAATTGAAAAGAATCTGATGCAAATGTTAAACGAGTATCAAAGCGAATTTGATATTATCAAAGAGTTTGATCTTAAACCCGATTTAAAGAAAGCGGAAAACAACGCTTATTTTGTTTTATAATTATGTGAATTGATTTTGGTTTCTCAATTTGTGAACTGGACACCGCTTTGTTAATGCGGCTGTCCAGTTTTTTTATGTATTTAACCCGTTGGGTGTGAAATGTGAAATGTGAGATGTGAGTTGTGAGTTGTGAAATGCGACTGTAAACTCTGAAAAGATGGATACAGCATCTATATTATGTGCTGAAACAATCGCCACAGATTAAAAAGATTTAAAAAAAATCTGCATAATCTGCGAGATCTGCGAGAAAAACACAGATGTGAAATGTGAATTGTGAGATGCGACTGTATACTGCGACTGTAAACTGCGACTGCAAACTGTGACTATAAACTACTGATCAATCAATTTGCCCAAGGTTTGTATAGAAGTTCTCAATTCATTGCTCCACGGCAGACCAAAACTCAATCGCATGCAATTTGAAAATTGATTCTGAAAAGTAAAAATCCGTCCCGGTGCAAAACTAATCTTGTGCTGCATGGCCAAATGATAAAAAGCGGCTGTATCAACATTTTTATCGAGCTCAATCCAAAGAAAAAAACCTCCCTGTGGCTGACTTACCTTTGTTCCTTTTGGAAAGGATTCTAAAACCGTATTGATATAATTGTTGCAATTGTGATTCAGTATCTGGCGTATTTTTCGAAGGTGATTCTCATATCTTCCATTTTTTAAAAAGTCACCAACCACCTGATGTGTAATGGTAGGAGTGGAGAGCGTATGATAAATTTTATTGCGCAGAATTTCCTTTTTGAATTTACCCGGTGAAACCCAGCCTACGCGATAGCCCGGTGCCAGCGTTTTTGAAACCGAACTGCAGCACAGTACAATTCCGCTTTCGTCATAGGTTTTGCAGTTTGTTGGACGGCTCGAGCCAAAGTACAAATCGCCGTGAATATCGTCCTCAATCAGCGGAATGTTGTAAAACTCCATTAATCGAACCACTTCCTTCTTATGTTCAGTGGGCATCATGCTTCCCGACGGATTGCTAAAGTTGCTCATCAGCAAACAGAGTTTCACTTTTTTAGAAGAAAGCGCTTTTTTTAAAGCTTCCAATTCTATTCCCGTGGTCATATTAGTAGGCAGTTCCATAATATACAATCCCAGCGATTTGGCGAGCTGCAGGATACCAAAATAAGCAGGACTTTCTGTGATAATGGTATCTCCCGGTTTGGTAAGTGTCATCAAACAATGAGAGATAGCACTTGTACAACCCGGCATCGTAATAATATCCCTTTCGGTTAAAGAACCGCCCCAGGTAAAAGACCAGCGTGCAATTTCTTTTCTCAAATTCAGATTGCCCTGTACCTGTTCGTAGCTGGTGCCGCTATTGGGAAGCTGTCGCATAGCCTGCAGCATTCCTTTGTTTAATTTAGCGATAGGAAGCAGTTCGTTTGAAGGAAACCCCAAAGAAAGCATCGTTATATTGGGATCTGTCATATTACCGTACACCTGATCGATTAAATCTTCCCGGTCTATGTTGGCACATTTTAAAATAGGACTGCTCGGTGTGGGTTCGGGAATAGTTCGGGCCGAAATATTACTTACATAATAACCGGATTGAGGCCTCGATTCGATAAGAGACCGGCTCTCAATCTCATAATAAGCTTTGCTTACCGTGCTCATGCTGTAGCCCGTTTCGGCACATACTTCGCGTATAGAAGGCAGTTTATCACCAACGCTTAAAACGCCCGATTTTATTTGCTTTTCAATTCGGTCTGCAAACTGCAGATACAAGTAATTTGAATTTTTCATAAAAATAACTGTTATGGTGCAATTTACAAAAACTGTATCTGTATTGCTGTTTTATTTTTTAGAAATTTGCTTTAATAGAAAACTAATCCAAAAATAATTCGTGAAAACAACAAAATATTATATAGCGGCCATTACCTGTTTTGTAATCTGGGGATTTTTTAGTTTGGCGTTAAAGCCAATTCACGACTATGCTTCTTTGGATATTTTATTCTACCGTGTTTTTAGCTGTAGCATTCTGATGTTGCTGATTGCCTTTACTTTTAAAAGAAAAAGTATCAAAGAAACAATCAATACTTTCAAATCATTACCGGCTTTGGAGAGACGCAGATCACTTTTGCTGAATATTGGAGGAAGTGTTTTTTTAATGGCAAACTGGTTTACATTCATTTACGTAATGAACCATGTTAGCGTAAAAGCGACCTCGTTGGCCTATTTGGTTTGCCCGATTTTAACCACCTTATTGGCGTATTTTATTCTGAATGAAAAATTGAGTAAAACACAATGGATGGCTGTAGGTTTGAGTGTTTCGGGCTGTTTGCTTTTATCGTATGCCAATATTATGGACATGGTTTTTAGTATCATCATCGGTTCTACTTATGCTTCTTATTTAGTAAGTCAGCGTATCAACAAAGGATTTGATAAATTCATTGTTCTTACCTTTCATATTACTTTGGCAGCCTTGTTTTTATTGCCATTTTACCCTGCTTACAGCGGGCCGGTTCCAACAGAATTTAAGTTTTATTTCTGTATCGAAACCATTGCCATTTTGTTTACCATATTTCCATTGTTCTTAAATTTATATGCACTTTCCGGAATCAACTCATCAACCGTGGGAATGCTTTTAAACATCAACCCTATGATTGCATTTTTGTTGGCTATTTTCGTGTATCACGAGCCAATCGGATCTGTGCAAATTGTAGCGTATAGTATTGTTTTTCTTGCTGTATTGGTTTTTAATTCACATCATCTTTTTGCGATCAGGCAAAAAATAGGGCAATATCCAAAGGTTCTGAAATAACAACAGCTACTTTATGTTTTTTATTGGTTTAAAATCTGAAGTATGCGAATCTTTATAGGATGTGTAAACAGGAATGAATATTTTTCATTCCTGTTTTTTTATACATAATATTTCGGTTGATTCGGGACAGACAATTTTTCATTTTTTGGGAGCTCAGTTAAAATTACCACAATCTTAACAACATATGTAAACAGGAATGAGTATTTTCATTTCTGCTTTTTTATGCAAAATGCCGTATGAAAAAGAGATGACACATTTTGCATGGATTGTTGAAGTCGAAACCGATAAAAAGAGATTTGAAGCGACGCAATTTGTGGTAAAAAATCTGCTTAACAGCACCTAAATCCCATATTCTTATGAAAAATACCAAACTGCAAGCCTTTATCCCGTTGTTTTATTTAGTATGGTCTGATGATTTACTGACTCAAAAAGAGTTTGTTACCATTCAGAAATTTATCAATGACCTTATATGGCTTTCGCCGGAAGAGAAACAGCAATTACTTTCAAGAGTTGACATTTCAAATCCACCCGGACGGAACGAACTCGCGCAATGGAAATTGGATATCGAGAAAGGCATTCAGAACAAAGAAGATATCAGATCGATTTTTGATATTGCTGTAGCCCTTTCCGAAAAGGATTTGGATATTTCCAGCTTAAAAACAAGTTTTGTTCAATTAGAAAATGACCTTGGAATTTTAGGCGAAGAAGCGCTGCAGAACTTTAAAATAAAAGCAAATTCCTTTACCGCAAACTCGCAGACCAACAGTGATTTTGATCTTCAAAAGATCACAACGCTTTTAAATGGTAAAGAAGCGGCTATCATCAATAGGGTAAAATCGGTCATTTCAAGACCTGAATTTGCTTACGAAACTTCGACAGATATTCAGGTGTACCGCCAGACGGTGTACAACTGGTGCAAGATATTGGCAGGAGAGAATCTGGGCAATATGGCTTACCCAAAGCAATATGGCGGTGGAGAAAACATAGCCGATTATTTTGCGATTATGGAAACCTTAAGTTACCATGATTTGAGTTTAGTCATCAAATTTGGGGTTCAGTTTGGACTTTGGGGGATGAGTGTTCAGTCATTAGGTACCGAAAAACATTATGCCAAATATTTAAAAGACATTGGAACCTTAAAAATTCCGGGCTGTTTTGCCATGACCGAAACACATCACGGTTCTAACGTAAAAGGATTAGAGACAACCGCAACTTATACGCACAGCGATCAGACTTTTACCATTCATACCCCAAACAAAAATGCGCAGAAGGAGTATATTGGAAACGCAGCTGTTCACGGCCAGATGGCAACTGTTTTTGCAAAACTGATCATCGACGGTCACGATTATGGCGTAAATGCATTTATCGTTCCGTTGAGAGATACCAACGGTATCACTTTAAAAGGAATTACGATAGGGGATTGCGGGCATAAAATGGGACTAAATGGAGTGGATAACGGAACGATTAGTTTTGATCAGGTAGTGATTCCAAAAGAAAATATGCTGGATCGATTGCTTCTGTAAATGATAAAGGGGAATTTGAAAGCCCTATTCCAAGTGACAACAGACGATTTTTTACCATGCTGGGGACTTTGGTGGGTGGCCGAATTGGAATCCCTCGTTCTGCTTTGGCTGCGGCCAAATCCGGGCTGACAATTGCCATTCGATACAGTGATCAACGCCGACAGTTTGGTCCAGAAGGCGGATCGGAAGTTCCGATTCTAAATTACAGAATGCACCAGCGTCGATTGATTCCGCCCTTGGCAAAAACATATGCGGTACATTTTGCCTTGCAGTATCTTACCAATCGTTTTTTAAACAGAACAGAGGCCGAAATGCAGGAAATCGAAGCACTGGCAGCAGGAATGAAATCGTACTCGACCTGGAGCACAAGAGACATACTGCAGGAATGCCGTGAAGCCTGTGGTGGAAAGGGATATTTATCAGAAAATCGAATTGATGCTTTGAAAAATGATACCGAAATTTATACCACTTTTGAAGGCGATAACACCGTTTTGATGCAGCTGGTTGCTAAAAACCGACTTTCTGAATTCAGAAAAGCGTTTGGAGAAATGGGTTCGCTGGGCATAATCAACTATGTGTATGAGAATGCCAAAACGGCTCTTACCGAGAAAAACCCAATTGCGACCAGAAAAACGGATGAAGAACATTTACTGGACGGCGAGTTTCATTTGCAGGCCTTTATTCACAGAGAAAAAACAATTCTGGCCTCAGCAGCACGCCGTATCAAAAAATTGGTTGACGGTGGTTTAGAACCTTATGACGCTTTTAATGTAGTACAGCACCAAATGATAGATGTCGCTCAGGCTTATCTGGAGCGAGTAGTGCTCGAACAATTTCAATTGGCAATTCAATCCATAGAAGATACTAAGACAAAAGGAATCCTGACGAAACTCAACCAATTGTACGCATTGGCACAATTAGAAAAAAACAGAGCCTGGTATCTTGAAGATGGCTATATGGAAGCCGTAAAAACCAAAGCAATCCGTAAACTAGTCAATCAGCTTTGTTGGGACATCCGGCCAGATGCAGTGGCACTGGTTAATGCCTTTGATATTCCGGAGAGTTGTTTGGGAGCGCCAATTGCGGTTTTAGGGTGAGATGTTAAATGTGAGATGTGGAAAGCATGTAATAAATAGCCACGAATTCACGAATTTTTTAAACAAACAGATTAGAAAAAATTCGTGAATTCGTGGCTAATTTTTTTAAAGTTATAGTTTTTGAAAGTGTTAAGTAGTTGATTTGTTGTGAATTAGGTATTTGTTTTTGCAATAACAAGAAGTGTTTGTTATTACTTCGGTTATATCACAAAGTACCTGATAGCGGTTTTTACACCATAGCTTTATTGACATAACTGGCTTTCTCAAAATCCATAATATTGATCGAGATGATAGGAACTTCGGGAAGTATTTCGTTTAGTTTAGTGACAATTGCTTTTGATAAGGCTGCTTTTTGATCGGTATTTCGGCCTTCTAGTATGTAGCCGAAGACGTGGATAAAATCGTCTGAAGAATTTCCATTGTTGTAATAGATGAAAGGATTGATACGAACCTTAATATCAGTAGGAACAAAAAGATTAGTGGCTAAGGCTGTATGGTAAACCTCCTGCATAATATCGTCTGCCGATTTTAGTCGAATTACGTTTTCAGAACAATCAATAACAAAGTGTGGCATGAGTATAATGTTTAAATTAGAAAAATGAAGTACAAACAAATTTACGAAAATCCGATCGGGAATTGGTACCGTTATTTTTTTCATAAGATTCTTTTTTTAACACAAAAGCTAAAATTTCGGAAGTACTAAATAATTCCTTTTTCTATCTGCACTTTCTTATATTTGCAAGTCTCATTATATTCCAAACTGGTTTGAAAAATTATCTGTTGCTTTTTCTGTTCGTTCTTTTAGCAAGTCCCGTTTATGCATTGGACAGCACAGATGTTATTATCGAAAAGCTGAATGAAGCTTTAAAAAACAAAGGACATTATGTTCGTCTCAGAGAAGAACGCATTCTAAATTTCAAAAAAATCAAGTCTGACGATTTAACGAAAGAGCAGGAGTACAATTACAACAAAAGTTTGTACACTCAATACTTAAAATTCAATTCCGATTCGGCTATTTTATATGTCAAAAAGAACCTTAAAATTGCCAAAGAACTTCAAAATACCGATTTACTAAACTTGGCCAATCTGCAATTGGTTACCTTGTATTCTTCATCGGGAAAATACCGCGAATCTGAAGCCATTTTGAAAAGCATTCCTAAAAAGGAACTGCCTAAAAAACTGCTTCCTAATTATTATACCGCCTATCGCGAGTTTTTGGAACATTATGCTGCCAATAGCTATGATATAAAATACATTGAGCAAATTATAAAATACCGTGATTCGCTGCTTAATGTTTTGGATCCTTCGACATTCAACTATCAAATCACCAGGATTCAGCAGAACATGTCGGAGAAAAAGTATGCTGTAGCTGAAAAACAGTTGTTGGATTTACTCAAAAATGCAAAGGAAGACCATCCGCAATATGCTATGATGACGTATCTTTTGGCAACGATCTATAAAAAAACGCAGCGGCTGGAGCTCCGAAAAAAATATTATGCCCTTTCGGCCACTTCCGATTTAAAAACGGCAAACAAGGACAATGCTTCACTTCAGGAATTGGCTTTAATTTTTTATGAAGCCGACGATGTTGATATGGCTTACAAACTAACCCAATCGGCTATTGAAGACACTTTGTATTGCAACGTTCAGTTTCGCACACTGCTGATGTCCGAACTCTATTCGATTATCAACACCGTTTACCTGGAGAAAGAAGCCAAAAGAAAAACAGAACTTCAACTGTATCTTTTATGCATCAGCCTTTTGTCGGTATTTTTGATTGTTGCGGTCATTTATGTCTACAAACAAATGAAAAAAGTATCGCGAATCAGGGGAGAACTTTACATCACAAGTCAAAAATTAGCGGAATTAAATAAAGACATTACAGAAACCAACAATCAGCTGCAGGAACGTAATGCACAATTATCGGAGTCCAACCACGTCAAAGAAGAATACATCGCACATTTTTTCAGTCTTTGTTCGACTTACATCAATAAATTAGAAAATTACCGCATCACTTTAAATAAAAAAGCGACAGCAAAACAGTTTGACGAAATCTATAAAATATTAAAATCAACCACTCTGGTCGACAACGAACTGGAAGAACTCTACAAGAATTTTGATATCATCTTTCTGAATTTGTATCCTACTTTCGTAAAAGATTTCAATGCGCTCTTAATTCAGGAAGAACAAATCGTTTTAAAGCAGGGCGAACTCATGAATACAGAGCTTCGAATTTTTGCTTTGATTCGTTTGGGAATTACCGACAGTGTGAAAATTGCAGCATTTTTGCGTTACTCTTTAAGCACGATTTACAATTACCGAACCAGAGCACGAAATAAAGCCGCAGTTTCCCGAAATGATTTTGAAGAAATGGTTATGAAAATTGGCTTAATATCAGTGAAACTTTAAAAAATACATTTAAAACCACTACTTTTTTTTGCTTTTTATTTTTGATAAGTAATTGTTTTTTAATTACTTAGTTTTTTATTTTGCTACTTTTTTTCATTTAAAAATCCAACACGAACTATAACGTTTTAGCTTTACAGTATTCTTAAAAAGAGAGATACTACTTCTACTTTCTTTAGATGGTCAATTAAATGCTTTAATAAATTTATAGTTATGTTTAAAAACGTTAAAACAATTGTTGTTTTACTATTGTTGGGTGCTGTCGGTGCGCATGCACAGCATAAAATTCCGGTTTATTTAGATGATAAAAAATCGATTAATGAGCGTGTAGACGATGCGCTTGCGAGAATGACAACCGATGAGAAAATTGCCATGATCCATGCACAGTCAAAATTCAGCTCACCGGGTGTACCTCGTTTGGGAATTCCGGAAAACTGGATGACCGACGGACCACACGGAATTCGTACCGAAGTGTTATGGGACGAGTGGGATCAGGCAGGATGGACCAATGATTCCTGTATTGCTTTCCCGGCTTTAACCGCACTTTCTGCTACCTGGAACAAAGAGTTGTCTTCATTGTACGGAAAATCAATAGGAGAAGAAGCACGTTACCGTAACAAAAATGTACTATTAGGGCCAGGCGTTAACATCTACCGATCACCATTAAACGGTCGAAATTTCGAATACATGGGAGAAGATCCTTTTCTGACTTCAAAAATGGTGGTTCCTTATATTAAAGGAGTACAAGCAAACGGAGTGGCTGCCTGTGTAAAACATTTTGCTTTAAACAATCAGGAAACAGGGCGTAATTCGGTTAATGTAATTGTTGACGATCGCGCTTTGTACGAGATTTACCTACCGGCTTTTAAAGCTGCGGTTCAGGAAGGAGATGCCTGGGCAATTATGGGTTCCTACAATAAATATAAAGGACAACACTGCTGCCATAACGAATTTTTACTAAACGATATTCTTCGCAAAGAATGGGGTTTCAAAGGAGTTGTAGTGTCTGATTGGGGTGGAGTGCACGATACAAAACAAGCGATTTATAATGGTTTGGATATGGAATTTGGTTCCTGGACAAACGGACTTTCATGGGGAACCAGTAATGCCTATGACAATTACTTTTTGGCAAAACCTTACTCAAATATGATTGCAAAAGGGGAAGTGGGAACAAAAGAACTAGACGAAAAGGTACGTCGTATTTTACGTTTGTCATTTTTAACTACAATGAATAAAAACAGGCCTTTTGGTTCTTTTGGAACAGAAGAACACGCCAAAGCAGGTTTAAAAATTGCCGAAGAAGGTATTGTATTGCTTCAAAACAACAACAACATCTTGCCCATCAATCTTTCTAAAACAAAGAAAATTGCGGTGATTGGAGAGAATGCCATCAAAATGATGACCGTTGGAGGAGGAAGTTCTTCACTGAAAGCCAGATACGAAATTACTCCGTTGGAAGGATTAAAGAAAAGAATCGGGAATCAGGCCGAAATTGTTTATGCCCGCGGATATGTTGGTGATCCAACAAGTAACTACAATGGGGTAGTAGCAAAAGTAAGTCTTGAAGACAAACGCTCTGCTGCCGAGTTAACCGCTGAGGCATTAAAAGTAGCTGCAGCTGCCGATGTAGTTCTTTTTATTGGAGGTACTAATAAAAGTGACAAACAGGATGCTGAAGGTTACGATCGTCTGGATTTAGGTCTTTCTTATGGTCAGGATCAGCTGATAAGAGAATTGGTTAAAGTAAATAAAAACATCGTTTTTGTAAATATTTCAGGAAATGCAGTGGCAATGCCATGGGTAAAAGAAGTTCCGGGAATTGTACAAGGTTGGTTTTTAGGTACGGAAGCCGGAAATGCTTTAGCCGCTGTTTTGGTAGGAGATGTAAATCCTTCAGGGAAATTATCATTTACTTTTCCTGTAAAACTATCCGATAACGGAGCTCATGCATTAGGTGAATTTCCGGGTGGTGAGGATGTAACCTACAAAGAAAGCATTTTTGTAGGCTACCGTTGGGCCGACAAACAAAAAGCAAAACCATTATTCTCTTTTGGTCATGGTTTGAGTTACACTACTTTTCAGTACGGAAAAGTAACAGCCGATAAAAAACAAATGGGAGCGGGAGATCAGATCACTTTTTCGATAAAAGTTAAAAATACCGGAACAAGAGAAGGTTCAGAGGTTATTCAGCTTTACATCAGCGATTTAAAATCATCCTTACCGCGTCCGATTAAGGAATTGAAAGGCTTCGAGAAAATTTCGCTTCAGGCGGGAGAAGAAAAAACAGTGACTTTTACCATCGATAAAACTGCACTTAGCTTTTTTGACGATAAAAAACACGATTGGGTTGCTGAACCGGGAGCTTTTGAAGCCATCATTGGAGCATCTTCTACGGCTATAAAATCTAAAGTGAGTTTCTCACTTCAATAATTTCATGTTTCTAAAAATGGTTGGTTGTAAAGCTGCAAGTGTAAAAATTTGCAGCTTTACTTTTAGGAATGCTGCCAATGTTTTTATGTCTTAATATGAATTGTACCCAATGTGTGAAATAAAAAGTCTATTACTAAAAATACTACTATGAAAAAAATTATATTAGGTGCCATCACTTTGTTTTTAGCGCAAAATCTTTCGGCACAAAGCCTGAACAAAATGCAATGGTTTAACGAACCGGAAAAATGGGAAATTAAAAACAATGCTTTGATCATGAATGTCACAGCAAATAGTGATTATTGGCGCATTTCGCATTATGGTTTTACCGTTGACGACGCACCGTTTTATTATGCGACCTACGGAGGAGAATTTGAAGCCAAAGTAAAGTTAACCGGCAATTATATCGCCCGTTTTGACCAGATGGGGCTTATGCTTCGTATAGATGAAAAAAATTACATCAAAACCGGAGTTGAATTTGTAGATGGGAAATTTAATATCAGCACCGTTGTCACACACGATAAAAGTGACTGGAGCGTGACCACTTTAGAGAAAGCACCACCATTTGTATGGATAAAAGTGGTGAGAAGATTGGACGCTGTCGAAGTCTTCTTCTCGTATGATGATAAAAACTATATTTTGACCAGAAATGCGCCTTTGCAGGACAACACTCCGGTTATGGTAGGCCTGATGGCAGCATCACCTGACGGAAAAGGTTTTGAGGCCAAATTCGAAAATTTTAAAGTAACCCATTTACCGGACCAACGCAGACTGGAATGGCTTAAAAACCACAAGGAATAGTAGCGCTAAAAACCAATTTTCTAAGAGTTCAAATCCCAAATTTCAGCTGGAAATGAAGGAAGAAAGGATTTTTCTTACCTTCTTAAGATTTACTGTAATTATTGTAACAAATAACCAGTCTTTCTTTAGGATTACAAGGTCCAATCCGCCAGCCTGTTAGGGAAATATCGCTATTTTAGCTTCCACCAAAAAATTATCTAACCTTTTAACAACCAAAACTATTTTATGAATTCAAGTTCAATGGAAATTAAACCCAAAAAACATTATGAAATTTTAGACGGCTTACGTGGGGTAGCCGCAATTTTAGTCGTTATTTTTCACGCCTTTGAAGCTTTTAATGAAGGAAGCCGATTTAAACAGCTTATGAATCATGGTTATCTGGCTGTCGATTTCTTTTTTCTTTTATCAGGATTTGTGGTAGCCTATGCCTACGACGATCGCTGGGAGAAAATGTCGCAATGGGAATTTTACAAACGACGTTTAATCCGCCTACAGCCCATGGTTATTATGGGAATGGTCATTGGAGCACTGCTGTATTACCTTCAGGCCTCGAATGTTGCTTTTCCTCAAATTGCCACAATGCCAGTCTGGAAACTAATTTTGGTGATGCTGGCCGGTTTTGTACTGATACCGCTTCCGCCATCAATGGAAATTAGAGGCTGGGGCGAAACGTTTCCACTTAACGGGCCGGCATGGTCTCTTTTCTTCGAATATATTGCCAATATCCTGTATGCGTTATTCTTCCGTAAATTTTCAAATAAAGTGCTGGGCTTTTTAGTGTTGGTTTTTGCCGGAATGCTCGTTCATTATACTGTATTTGGCCCTAAAGGGGATGTTATTGGCGGTTGGTCCCTAACGATGCAGGAATTGTATGTTGGATTTACCCGCTTGTTGTATCCTTTCTTTGCAGGAGTTTTACTTTCCCGTTTGGGAAAACTGATTCATGTCAAAGGAGCCTTTTGGATTTGCAGCGTTTTGATTATCATTATTTTCAGCATTCCAAGGCTTGGTGATGAAAACAGTTTGTGGATGAATGGTTTGTATGAGTCGGTTTGTATCATCCTATTGTTTCCGTTAATCGTGGCTATAGGAGCGGGAGGAGAGATCAAGAATCCGTTATCGCTTAAAATTTGCAAGGCTTTGGGAGACATTTCATATCCAATTTACATTATACACTATCCATTAATTTATTGCTATATGGCTTGGGTATTCGAAAACAAAATCCCGTTAAAGGATGGCTATGTGGTTGGAATTGGTGTTTTAATTTCGAGCATTGCAATAGCTTACCTGTGCCTGAAATTTTATGACGAACCTG
The DNA here is from genome assembly GCA_023251135.1 of Flavobacterium sp. GTDB lineage: Bacteria > Bacteroidota > Bacteroidia > Flavobacteriales > Flavobacteriaceae > Flavobacterium. The sequence continues at coordinate 73,278 of JAHEZJ010000006.1, forward strand.
TTCGCAACTGGCTTCAGAATAAGTTTCAAAAAAGAAAAGTTTCTTAGAAAGAGGTTCAAAGGGGCAAAGGTTCAAAGGGACAAAGGGTCTCTCTCTTTGAACCTTTTTCTAAAAACTCCTAATAAATCAAAAAGGGATGAAAACAGTACTGTTTTCATCCCTTTTTTTATTTAGGTTTAAAGTGACAAAAGTTTTGCCTTTGTCCCTTTGAACCTCTGAGCCTTTGTCCCTAAAATTATTCTAAAACCAATTGTCCTAAAGCTTCTTTGCTAAAACCTTTTAATTGATCCGTATGTCCTGCTTTGATTTTGGCCACCCAGTTTGGGTCAGATAAAAGAGGTCTTCCCACAGCAACCAAATCAAAATCGCCTCTGTCGAAACGTCTGTTTAATTCTTCCAGAGAAGTTGGTTCAGAACTTTCTCCTGCAAAAGCACCAAAGAAATCACTTGAAAGTCCAACAGAGCCTACTGTAATAGTTGGTGCCCCGGTAACTTTTTTAGCCCAGCCTGCAAAATTCAAGTCAGATTCTTCAAATTCTGGTTCCCAGAAACGACGTTGCGAACAGTGTAAAATATCTACTCCGGCATCCACTATAGGGGTAAGCCAGGCTTCTAATTCTTGCGGATTTTTAGCCAGTTTATAATTGTAATCAGAAGGTTTAAATTGAGAAAATCTCATAATCACAGCAAAATCATTGCCTACTTGTCTTCTGATTTCTTTTACCACTTCAATAGCAAAGCGGCTGCGTTCCGGTAGTGTTTTTCCACCGTAAAGATCAGTACGCAAATTGGTTTCGGCTCTGAAAAACTGGTCAATTAAATAACCGTGTGCCCCGTGAATTTCGATGGTATCAAAACCAAGTCTTTTGGCGTCGGCAGCTGCTTTTCCGAAAGCAATAATAGTATCTTCAATGTCTTTTTCCGACATGGTGTTTCCGTTGCTAAAATCAGGTCGGTTTAAGCCTGACGGACCTTCAAAAGGTGTAGGAGGAACCCAGCCTGAATGATGATTGTCCATAATTCCCATATGCCAGATTTGCGGTCCCATCTGACCACCGGCCGTATGTACTTCTTCGATTACTTTTTTCCATCCGTTTAAGGCTTCATCGCCATAAAAATGAGGAACATTTGCATCGTTTGAAGACGAAGGTCTGTCAATAACAGTTCCTTCGGATAATATTAATCCAACTTCACCTTCAGCTCTTTTTTGGTAGTAAGAAGCTACTTCGTCAGTTGGAACTCCGTTTGGAGAAAAGGAGCGCGTCATAGGCGCCATTACGATTCGGTTTTTAAGATTTAACGTTTTTAAGTTAAATGGCGAAAACAGGTTGTTTGTACTCATAGTAATTTACAAATTAGATTGAATTAATTTACTGAGTGCTTCAAAGGCACCTTCGTTGCGTTTATAATAAGTCCATTGCCCAACGCGTTTGGCCTCGATAAAACCGGCGCGCTGTAAAATAGACAGGTATTCGGATACTGTGGATTGGGTTAGTCCGGCTTTGGCCTGTATTTGGCCCACACAAACTCCATGTTCAAATCCGGAGTGCTGGAGCTGATCCGGAAAGTTAATTTCGGGCTCTTTTAGCCATTCCAGCATTTGTAATCTGGACTTGTTTGACAATGCTTTAAAAATTTCTATCGCTTCCATGGAGCAAATATATCGACTTTTCCCGATATGCCAATTTGAAGAAAGTTATTTAGCATAATTTTAAGAACAGGGGAGGTAATTTGCAGCAGAAGTATTTATATTTGTTTTTACTTATGATCGTATTTTCTTAGCCCGGGATTGCAGAATTTATAATAGAAGATGTTCAGTGATTCTTGGGCTTTGGAGAGACTTTTAAAGATAATAACCCCAAATTTATCCATAATGATTATGAAAAAAACACTACTTATTCTAGGTTTCCTATGCTGTGTTGCCACGAGTTCGAAAGCTCAGGTTGTAGGGACTGATGTTGGAGACATTGCTCCGGAAATTGACTTACCGGATGCAAAAGGAAACAATATTGCACTTTCTTCTTTAAGAGGAGAGCTTGTTTTAGTTGACTTTTGGGCATCGTGGTGTGGCCCTTGTATCAAGGAGCAGCCTGAATTGCTAAAATTGTACAACACCTATTCCGGCAAGTTTTCGATTTACAGCGTTTCCATGGACACGAAAAAAGCACTTTGGCTGGGAGCCATTGCCAAACAAAAATTGACATGGACACAGGTGAGTGACTTAAAATACTGGAGTTCTCCTGCCGCGAGCGATTATATGCTTCAAGCGGTGCCTTTAAACTTTCTGATTGATAAAAACGGAATCATACTGGCAAAAAACATTCATGGAAATGCGTTGAATGAAATGTTGAAAAGCTTACTTACTGCTCAGTAAAAATAGAAGCTTTGAGAATAGTATTGTTTGGAGAAAGAATATGCGGAAAGAATATAAAATGGATTGAATGGAATCAAAGTTAAGTATAGCTGAATTTAGAGCAAGATTAAAAAACAATACTGAAATTGGTTCTTTGAAAATAAAATTCAGTCCCTTGAGGATATTTCCGAGATTTGGTGAATTAAAGCCTTTTTATGGTCTTTTTGATGATAAAAGTTTTCGTTTGACTATAAACTCGGCAACATCTCCCACCTGTTTTGTTGTAAAAGGAAGCTACAAAAATGTTGATAACAGACTTAAAGTAGATTATACGATTGAGCCAAATAGTAAAATTCAATTGTTCTGGGTGAAATATTCACCTCTAGTTGCTATAATTGCAATTAACTTGTTTTTTGTTCTTTTTGCAAAAGGGCTTAGGAGAGCTTCTACTATTGTGAATTTGTTTTTACTTTTTACCATTTTCTATTCCAGATGGAAAGAAGAAAGAAAACGGAAGAAATTAGAGAAAAAGTTTCTCAGGATTTTTGAAATTAAAAGAGACTGGTAGTACAGTTCTGAAAACGAAACCTTTGTCAATTCTATGTTTTGACAAAGGTTTTATTACTTAGATGATGGCTTGAAGCTCAAATGAATTTACTTAATTCAATCTGTCCTCGTGATTTCGAACTCCGCCAAAATTATTCTTTAACAATTCTCTGACTTGAAATTGTGTTTTGTTTTGGGTGATTTTTTTCCATTCAGTGAAATCAAAAATATGAATTTCAGTAGCATTTGGATTGGTCACAAAGGAAAGCCTCGCGATCGAGTATTTGTAATACTTTAATTCGTGAGAAATATGGCGGTCGGGGACAACGATAAGAATCGTCTCCCATTCCAGGAAATTTTTAGGAACATCTGCTCTTTCAGTCAGCCCAAGGGCTTCAAAAAAGGCAATAATCTTTTGGTCATTAAGCTTGTCGATTTTCTGATCAACGCGTTTAATGGTGCTAATAAGCTTATTTTCATCTTTAATAACACTCATATTATTAGCTGTGTTTTACTTTAAGGTTAATTTCAATATAAAATTACACCAAAACAAAATGATTTGATAAAAGAGAGGCAATAGAATGATTCTAAATTTTAGGGAAAGGCCGTACAAGCTTGTTTGTCAGAAAGAAAGCGCTCTTTTTAGTGATCGGAGAGCATAAGGTCGGTTTTTCTTTTTTTCGATTTATTCATTACAAACAAAAGAAGAGGTAAGGTTACTACAAAAAACAATCCAACAAGGAAAAAAGCATCGCGATAACTCAACAAAGAAGATTGTCTTAAAACAACATTCTCCATAAGTCGGAGCGCTTTAAATTTAGCCTCATTATAAGCAAAACCCTCGCTTTGAAAATACCTGATGTAAGCATTTATTCGGTCCATTGCTATGGTATTGTCTGGGGTAACTGTCGATATTAATTCGTTTCGGTGCGCTGCAAATCGGTGTGCTACATACGTATTGATGATCGAAACACCAAAAGAACCGCCCAGCTGCCGCATCATATTATTCAAAGCTGCACCCTGACCAACATCTTTATCGTCTAAAGAAGAGACAGCGAGCATGGTAAGCGGAACAGTAAGTAAAGCCATGCCCAACGCACGAAAAATCAAGGAAGTTGCCACTTCGGCGGCACTGGTATTTAAAGTCATTCCGGACATTCTCCAGTTGAAATAAATAAACAAAAGAAATCCGGCTGCGATAATAAGTACCGGCGAAACGCCTTTTTGCAGTAGGGTACCGCACATTTTTAAGGCCAGTAAGGCAAACAGCGCCCCCGGCAATAAAAGCAATCCGGTTTGGTAAGGGGAGAAACTCAATAAACGTTGCGCGACAACCGGACTGATATAGATGGAAATAAACATACCAAATCCGGTTACAAAAGTCAGGATCGCAGCAATACTTAAAGATTTACTTTTGAGGACCCGAAGGTTTACTACGGGTTTTTCGACCGTAAGTTCCCAATAAATAAAAAATAGGAGACTTGTGACGGCAATAACAGTGAGAACGATAATATAGCGGGTTTCAAACCAGTCTTCGACTTCGCCTCTTTCGAGAACTGTTTGTAAAGCCCCAACTCCTATGGCAAGTAAAGCGATGCCCGTCCAGTCGACCTTAGTGATTTCCGGTTTTACAGGTGGTTCCTGCAGTAAAAAGTAACAGGAGATCATTACGAGAATTCCAATCGGAACATTGATGAGGAAAATCCAGGGCCAATCGTAATTTTCGGTTATGTAGCCGCCCAGTGTAGGGCCGATAGTGGGACCGATGAAAATTCCGGCTCCAAATAAAGCTCCGGCTGTCGATTGTTTGTCTTTGGGGAAAAGTTCGAAAACCACAACTTGTGAGATGGATAACAAAGCACCACCACCAATTCCCTGAAAGAACCTGAAAAAAACGAGCATCCAGATGTTAGAGGAATGTCCGCACATAAAAGAACAGAACGTAAACAAAACAACAGAACCAATATAATAGTTGCGTCGTCCGAGATTGGCGCTTAGAAAGCTTGTAATGGGTATGATAATCACATTGGCAATGGCATAAGCAGTTATCACCCATGAGGTATCCTCGAGCGTAGCGCCCAGATTTCCGCTCATGTGCGAAAGCGCAACATTTACAATCGATATGTCGATTAATTCCATAATGGCGGCTAATATGACGGTCAGAATGAGCAGTTTTCGATTTAAAGGTGTCATAGAAAAATATTTTATACCGATCGGTATATTTTTGATTAAAAAAAAGGACTGTTGTTTTATTGACTTTATTCTAAGTCATCGATTATCTTTTTGAGTGAAAGCATAATAGTGGATAAATTAGACAGGTCGCCCGTTATTTTAGAAATCATAACAGCACCTTCAATAATAGCAATGATGGTTAGGGCGGTTTTCTCCGGATCTATGGATTCCCCTTTAAATTCTCCGGCCGCAATACCCTGTTTGATGAAATAGACCAGTTTCTCTTTCCATGCCAGAATTATACTTTCGACCTTTTTTCGAAGCACCGGATGCGTATCGTCAGCTTCGGTGGCAGTGTTGATGATAGGGCATCCACCCTGAGTGATTCTTAACGCATAATAATTGGAGTAGAGCCTTGGATAAACGAGTAATTTGTCTTTAAAAGTCGTTTGCTTTTCGATTTCCTGTGTAAAAGCATCCTGAAGTTTTTTTACATTGAATTTAAAAGCGGCCAGAGCTACTTCGTCTTTGTTCTCAAAGTTACCGTAAATGCTTCCTTTTGTAAGTCCCGTAGCTTCGGTAATATCGCTCATAGAAGTGCCGCTGTACCCTTTCATATTGAAAATAGGAGCAGTTTTTTCTATAATAAATTGTTTGGTTTTTTCGGCTTTACTCATGAGAATTGAAAATAAGAATACAAATATATACTGATTGGTATAAAATAACAAACTTTTTTTCATGAAAAATAAATGTGTGATGGTTGAGATTTCTAGTTTTAACCTGAAACCTGAAACCTGAAACTTGAAACTTGAAACTTGAAACTTGAAACAAAAAAAACAACTTCAACAAAGTTTGTTTGATTTTCATAACTTTGCAACATGAAAGAACAACTAGAGGAACAGGGTTCAGAACTTGGGATTAGCGATTTAAAGCTAAAAGGTTTTAAAGTATATGAAGTAAATGGGGATGTGAGCAAGATTCCGACTTACAATCGCAGGGATTTTTACAAGATTTGCATTAATACCAGCAAGAGTTTTATTCACTATGCAGACAGGGGAATTGAGACGGATGGAACGATTTTGTTTTTCGGAAATCCGCATATTCCGTACTCCTGGGAAATCATTTCGCCTTCTTATGAAGGGTATGCCTGTGTTTTTACCGAAGATTTTCTGAAGGTAAAAGACCGTTCGGAAAGCCTTCATGAATCGCCTCTGTTTAAAATTGGTGGTACGCCTATTTTTTCGTTATCAGCTGATCAAAAGGTATTTATAGATTCTTTGTTTCAGAAAATGATTGAAGAACAGGAGACGGATTATATCTTCAAAGACGATTTGATACGCAATTACATCAATTTGATTTTGCATGAATCGATGAAAATGCAGCCTTCTGAGAATTTCTTTAAACCCAGAAATGCTTCTTCCAGAATTACCTCGTTATTTTTAGAGTTATTGGAAAGACAGTTTCCGATAGAAACCAAAAATGAGCCATTGGCACTAAAAACACCACAGGACTACGCACAAAGCCTCGCTGTTCATGTGAATCATTTGAATCGTTCGGTGAAAGAAGTTACCGGAAAGCCTACAACGGCTCATATTTCAGAGCGAATTGTGGGTGAGGCCAAAGCTTTGCTACAGCATACAGACTGGAGTATTTCGGATATCGGATATTCGCTGGGATTTGAATACCCAAGTTATTTTAATAATTACTTTAAAAGAATTACAGGAACAATTCCAAAATCACTTAGAGTGTAAATTGTTTCATATTCTTAATTTTTTGTTTGATTATTGTTATCGCACTGCCTCTTTACCGCTGTAGATTTGCATTGAAATAATTAGTATTAATCATTAATCAGTTTTCGATAAGCTAAATAATACTTCACGAAGCACATTCCCGCTTTCATGATTTAGTTTAAACTGGTGGTAAAAAAAAAAATAATTATGAATACTTCAAAGAATCAATTTGTTACAACCGTTTTGCCTAAAGAAATTTAGTTTCAGCGGATTGCTTTAGTCTTAAATGACTTAAGGCAGGCATTGTGGTATCCGGCACTTAAAGACAGTAGCTTTTGTCGGATCATTTTAAATAAGAAATCAATCTCAAAAAATCAATTTTATGTCAACACTTTATACTTCTGTTATTGAAGAAGGGAAAATCCCTAATACTTATATGACTGGCGATGTTTCGTATAAAAAACAAACCAGCAACATTCATCCTGACAATACGGTTATTAAAGAGGTTTCTTTTGAACCCGGATCGAGATGTAATTGGCATGTTAATCCAACGTTACAGTTGTTTATTGCTACAAACGGAATTGGTTATTTTCAGGAAAAAGGCAAGACCGTTCGATTGCTTCACAAAGATGAAGTGGTTACTATTCTGCCGGGAATCGAGCATTGGTACGGGGCGACACCCTTTAGTTCGTTTTCGCACATTGCTATTATTACTGAAATTGATAAAGGAACCGGAATCTGGCTCGATAGCGTAACCGATGAGGAATATTACAGTTATGGGAAGTGATTTAATTAGATAATTAGATAATTGGGTAATTAGATAATTAGAAAATTCTGAATGGGAAGAGCTGTGTTTTGATAATGTGAAACCTGAAACGAATAAAACCTGAAACAAATAAAACTAAAAAAAAACAATAAAAAATGGAAGTAAAAAACATAAAAGCCTTTGGTACAGAGGCGGCAGACGCACTGTTGCAAACATTAGACATTCAGCGTAGAGCGGTATTGGCTCATGATGTTGAAATAGAAATTTTATACTGCGGAATTTGTCATTCCGATCTGCATTCGGCCAGAAACGAATGGCATGGCACGGTGTACCCAATCGTTCCGGGGCATGAGATTGTGGGAAGAGTTACAAAAGTTGGAGATCATGTAAAAAACTTCAAGGTTGGTGATCTGGCCGGAGTAGGCTGTATGGTTGATTCTTGCAGAGAATGTGAGCATTGCAAAGGCGATTTAGAGCAATTTTGTGATGTCGGCAGTACTTTAACGTTTAATTCTCCGGATACTCATTTAGGCGGACAAACGTTTGGTGGGTACTCTCAAAGTATAGTGGTAGATGAAAATTATGTACTACATATTTCGGATAAATTGGATCTTGCGGGAGTTGCTCCTTTACTTTGTGCGGGTATCACAACCTATTCGCCATTAAAGCACTGGAATGTTGGTCCCGGACAGAAAGTAGGGATCGTTGGTATTGGTGGTTTGGGACATATGGGAATCAAATTAGCGAAAGCTATGGGGGCTCATGTGGTGGTTTTTACCACTTCATTGTCTAAAACCGAAGATGCAAAACGCCTGGGAGCCGATGAAGTGGTGTTGTCTACAGATCCGGAACAAATGGCACAACATGCTAAAAGTCTAAATTTTATTCTGGATTGTGTATCGGCAGAACATAATATCGATGCGTATCTGAATTTGCTAAAAGTTGATGGAACTTTGACTCTGGTTGGTGCGCCAATGGAGCCTCTTCCGGTGACTTCGTTCAGTCTTATTTTAGGGAGAAGAAGTTTTGCGGGTTCTGCTATTGGCGGAATCAAAGAAACTCAGGAAATGCTTGATTTCTGCGCTGAACATAACATTACTGCTGATATTGAACTAATTGGTGTGAACGAAGTAAATGATGCCTATGAAAGATTATTAAAAGGGGATATTAAGTATCGTTTTGTAATTGATATGGCTTCTTTATAGAGGGGCAAAGAGGCAAAGTTACAGAGTTGCAAAGGTTTTCTTTTTGTGCTTTGTATCTCTGGATCTTTATGGTGAAAAAACTCTTAAGGGAATTAATTGCCTTAAGAGTTTTTTTGTTACCTAATATTTTACTCCTGGCGGAGTATCCCGCTAACGTTTCGTCTGTAAATGCGTCAGCATTTTACTCACCACAAAAATATCTCGGAGAGATTATATATTTATAGATGTTGATTAATACAAGATAAAATATCCCGTAGGGATTACATATCGGTGGCGAAATATCGCGCAAAAAGGCTGATTTTAAGCCTGACACATTGTCTTGTTGTTTGTTGTTTTGTTTTTATTTCCAGTGGTTTAGCTGTTGTTATTTAAAATAAAACTTCTGTAGGTTTTAGAAGACGATATTATTTTGAAAATATATAGAAAAACAAGGTTAAATTTTAAATTTCAGAGAAAAGTGTCCCTCAAAAAGTGTGTTTATCAAAAAAAGTGAATCAAAGGCTAATTTCTGATTTTATCGTTGCGTTTAGGTGAGAAATGTACTTTCGGATTATTTGGTTTTTCAGAGGGAAATTGTTGTCGTTTTAACGTTGGGATTTGCCTTGATATCGCGAGTTAGTTTATTTGAAAAGCAGCTTTTTTTGTTTGAATTATATTTTAAATTATTACTTTATATAAAGTTCATAATAAGTTTAAAATAAGATAATTGTGTTTTGTTTTTTAGTGTTATTTGAATTAGAAATATTGAACAGAATTGATTGTAGATTTTCTACGATTGTACTTTATTCTGGTTCATGTTACAGGTTCAAATTTAGAGCAATTGGGTTCATTGTGGGATTTTTGTTTTATGGGTAAAGCAAGAGTTAAAATGAGTGAGCTAATACTTTAAAAATTAGTAGAGTAATGGTTGGTGGTATTCGTTTTTCGTGGATTACGCTTTAAAAACCATAAAAAGGCTTAAATTGAGAAGTCAGGGGATTATTTTTTAGGTTTTGGTTCTTCATCTTCAGGAAGAATAATTTTATTAAATTCTTCTTCTTTTGCGGCTCACTTTTGTGCTGCTTTTTCTTTTCCAATAGATAGTTTGGCTGTTGGGTATAGTGATCTGTCGTATAGATTCAGACTGCTTTTTAATGGTTGATTTTTTACTATTGCAGCTTTAGTAGTCTAAACATGTATGAAAATTCTTTCTTTGTGGAATAAAAAAGAGACTGACAGTAGTAATTTATTCCTGCTTGATTATGGTATTTATTATTGTTAATGAATAAAACGGCGTCAAATAAATTAAGAACTAGTGTGTTTTTACGGAAATTAAGTGTTTTATATCTTTGTTTTACAGGTTTATAGGTGTTTTTTGTTTTGAAATAACGAACCTGAAAAAAATGTTAATTATTGTTAAGATTAATTAAAATTTCTAATCACCGACACTATTTTTTTAAGAAAGTATGTTTTGAAGGAAAGGGGATTTTTGCCGTTTTTTCTGACCCATTTGCCTTTTTTAGAAACATCAAATTCAATTATTTAGATTTTGGAATCGAAATAAATACTATTTTTGCAATGTGAAATGGATAACAATCATATTATCGATTTATTTACTGGCACTTTCCAATATGCCCTGTGCGGATATGGAAATAAACAGTGCTGCTCACAAAACTGCTCAGTTTTCTTCTGAAGCAAATCACTCTCACGATAAAGACAACGATTTGTGTTCGCCCTTTTGTGCGTGCAATTGTTGTGGTGCACAGGTTTTAAGTTATCAGACTTTTACAAGTTTTGATTTTCCTGTCACCCATTCTATTATCACAAGTCCGTTACCCAATTACATTTCTGTTTTTGCTTCCAATTTCTACGGAAGTATCTGGCAGCCCCCTCAAATAGCATAATGATGCCCGCCCCGACAAATCGGGATTCGGGTAAGAGCGTTGCGGCTAATCCGCAGCAGTAAAATAGGCAATACTTTGCCTCATTTCTCACGTCATTATACCATTAAAATGTTAGATAAAATCATACAGTTTAGTATAAAGAACAAATTCGTTATACTACTATTTACCCTTGTATTAATAGCTTGGGGAAGCTATTCACTCAAACAATTGCCCCTCGATGCCCTGCCGGATGTGACCAATAACCAGGTGCAGATTATTACTACAGCGCCTACTTTGGCAAGTCAGGAAGTCGAACAATTAATTACATATCCCTTGGAGCAGGCCGTAAAGACCGTTCCGGATATCATAGAACTCCGCAGTATTTCGCGTTTCGGATTATCGGTGGTTACCGTAGTTTTTGAGGACGACGTCGATATCTACTGGGCCAGAGAACAAATATTTCAGCGACTCAAACAAGCCGAGGAAAATATTCCTGCCTATGCGGGTTCGCCCGAGCTGGCACCGATCAGCACCGGTTTAGGAGAAATTTACCAATACGACGTTTATGCCAAAAAAGGCTATGAAGATAAATACGATGCGATAAAGCTGCGTACCATTCAGGATTGGATCATCATTCCGCAATTGCAGGGTATCAAAGGCGTAGCCGATGTAAGTACCTGGGGTGGAAAACTGAAACAATATGAAATTGCTGTAAATCCAAATACGCTAAATAGCCTTGGCGTTACGATTACAGAAATTTTTGATGCACTCGAAAAAAACAATCAAAATACAGGTGGCGCTTATATCGAAAAAGACCAGTTTGCATACTTCATCCGTGGTGTTGGTATGGCAAAGGGAACGAAAGACTTAGGAAACGTAGTGGTTAAAAACCGAAATGGTTCGCCCGTTCTCGTTCGTGATGTGGCCGAAGTTCGTGAAGGTGTTGCCTTGCGTTACGGTGCTTCAACCAAAGACGGAAAAGGTGAAATTGTTTCCGGAATGGTTTTGATGCTAAAAGGAGAAAATTCCAGTGCAGTCGTCAACAGAATTCACGAGAGAATGATTCAGATCAATAAAAGCCTGCCGGAAGGTGTCGTTGCTGAAGCTTTTATTGACAGAGGAAAATTAGTCGATAACGCTATTGGAACCGTTACCAAAAACTTACTGGAAGGAGCTCTGATCGTTATTTTTGTATTGATCTTGTTCTTGGGAAATCTCCGTGCGGGCTTAATTGTAGCTTCTGTGATCCCACTGGCCATGCTTTTTGCCATTATTTTAATGAATGCCTTTGGGGTAAGTGGGAATTTAATGAGCCTTGGTGCGATCGATTTTGGAATCATCGTGGACGGAGCTGTGATTATTGTTGAAGCTACGATGCATCACCTGCAGAAACTCAAACGCAAAAAAGAACTATCACAAAACGAAATGGATGCTGAAGTTTACAATTCGGCTTCCAAAATCAGGAACAGTGCCGCTTTTGGAGAAATTATCATCCTGATCGTATACCTGCCTATTCTGGCTTTAGTAGGAACAGAAGGTAAGATGTTCAAGCCTATGGCAATGACAGTAGGGTTTGCCGTTGCAGGAGCCTTTATACTTTCTTTGACGTATGTGCCTATGATGAGTGCTTTATTTTTATCAAAGAGCACAGAACACAAAGAAAATTTCAGCGACAGGATGATGGCCTGGTTGGAATCGATTTACACACCGTTTTTGAAAAAAGCATTACAGTTTAAAAAGATAGTTTTAGGAGTATCGCTGGGTTTATTTGCATTAGGGTTAGTCATTTTTAATTCAATGGGAGGAGAGTTTATCCCTACCATCGAAGAAGGTGATTTGGCTATCAATGCTACTATCATGACCGGAAGCTCGCTTACGCAAATGGTAGAAACAACCACTAAATACGAGCAGATCTTAAAAGCCAAGTTCCCGGAAATTAAAACCATCGTAACCAAAATAGGAAGCGGGGAAATTCCAACCGATCCGATGCCTATCGAAAGTGGGGATTTGATCATTGTTTTGAAGGACAAGAAAGAATGGAAAGGAAAATATGATAACTGGGAAGATTTAGCAAATGCTATGAAGGCAGAAATGGAAGTTATCCCGGGAGCCAACATCGAGATCTCTCAGCCTATTCAGATGCGATTTAACGAACTAATGACAGGAAGTCGTAGTGATATCGCTATTAAGATTTTTGGAGACGATTTGGAGATCCTGGATGCTAAAGCAACAGAGTTAATCTCAAAAATTAAGAGTATTGAAGGAATTGGCGACTTAAAAGCCGATAAAGTAACGGGTTTACCGCAAATTACGGTGAAATACGACTACAATAAAATCGCTTTGTACGGATTGAATATTTCAGACATCAATCAGATTATACGTTCGTCTTTTGCCGGTGAAAGTGCCGGAAAGATCTATGATGAAAGTAAAAGGTTTGATGTAGTCGTACGAATGAACGAAGACAATCGCGCTGATATTACAGACGTGAGCAATTTGTTTATTCCGCTGCCTAACGGACAGCAGGTACCGCTTTCCCAAGTTGCCACAGTGGAGTACGAACAAGGCCCGGTGCAGGTAATTCGTGAAAATGGAAAACGTAGAATTACCGTTGGATTAAACGTTCGTGGTCGCGATATAAAAAGTGTGGTGGAGGAAATTCAGCAAAAACTGGACAAAGATTATAAACTTCCGGCAGGATATTATGTAACCTACGGCGGTCAGTTCGAAAATTTAATTGAAGCCACTAAACGACTTTCGGTAGCGCTTCCAATCGCATTGGGATTAATACTGGTGCTGCTTTATTTTACTTTTAAAAGCTTCAAACAGGCCGGATTGATTTTTACAGCCATTCCGTTATCGGCAATTGGTGGAGTCTTTGCACTGTGGATGCGCGGAATGCCGTTTAGTATTTCAGCAGGTATTGGTTTTATTGCTTTGTTCGGAATTGCAGTTTTAAACGGAATTGTATTGATTTCGTATTTCAATCAGCTTAAAACAGAAGGAGTTCTTGATCCGCTGCAAAGAGTTTTAATTGGTACCAAAACCCGATTACGTCCGGTTTTAATGACCGCAGCTGTTGCTTCACTAGGATTTTTACCAATGGCATTGTCAACAAGCGGAGGAGCAGAGGTACAAAAGCCTTTGGCAACCGTTGTAATTGGAGGATTAGTTTCAGCAACTTTACTGACGTTAATCGTTTTACCAATTCTGTATTTGTTATTGGAGAAGAAATTTGACAGCAAAGAGCAGGAAGATTTACAGGGAGAACAGTAAGAATTAAAAAAGAAAAAAATGAATACCACATATAATAACAAAACCCCCTTTGTGCAGCTCGCGAAAGAAGCATTACGCGCTTTGAAGGCAAACAAGCTGGTACTTGCACTCTTGTTCGCAACCACATTCGCAACAGCGCAGGAAAAAATAAGTCTTGAGAAAGCAATCGAACTGGCAAAATCAAACAATATTGATTTAAAGATTGCCGATAAGGAAATTGAGAAACAAACGATTTTAAAAAAGACGGCATTTCAGCCAGATCCGCTTCAGGTACAATACCAGGGAGGACAATTCAATAGTGTCGATTACGATCATAATGTTTCGATTCAGCAGTTTTTTCCGTTGGGAAATATCACAAAAGCCAATCGACAGCTACAGGAAGAACTGGCGAAGCTGGCAGAAAAACGAAAAGCCTTATCTTCTTATGAAGTAGAAAAGGCAGTAACGCTGGCTTATTATCAATACCTGTATGGCGTTTCGATTCAGAAATTGAACTCGGAATTGAATGAGATTTATACTAAGTTTTTGAAGAATGCAGAACTGCGTTTTAAAACCGGAGAAAGCGGAAACATTGAAGTCATTAGTGCCAAAGCCAAAGTGAAAGAGATCGAAACTCAAAAGGCACAATTAGAATATGATTTGGTGATTTACCAAAAGCAGCTGCAATTTTTTATTCAGACGAATGAGAGTATCATTCCCGACGATCAAACCACATTGCAATATGTTATGGTGAAAGAAGAAGGAAACTCGAAAGCTGAGGCTTTAATGACGGATTTTTACCAGCAGCAAATTTCGGTGTACCAGAAAGAAGCCAATACGCACAAAGCGATGCGAACGCCAAAAGTAGGGTTGGGGTATTTTGCACAAACCATCAATACAGAATCTTTGTTTCAGGGCTTTACGGCGGGTTTGCAAATTCCGTTGTTTGGAGGAGTAAATACGGCAAAAGCAAAAGCTTCGGCAGTCAGCATTTCCCAGTCGCAACTGGCTTTGGATAAGAACAGGCTAACGCTGAATCTGCAAAAAGCGGAGTTACAAAACAACTTTGAGAAACAGCAGAAAGCAATGGACTATTATCAGAAAGAAGGATTGCAATATGCCGATCAGATCATTAGTACCGCCCAGAAAAGTTATGCCAATGGTGATATGAGTTACTGGTCGTACATCAGTTTCTTAAATCAGGCGATTGATATTAAAAAACAATACACAGAGGCCACGCACAACTTTAATCAAAGTGCAATCGAATTGCAATTTCCAACCATCAAAAACAATTAAAATGAAACAGACATATAAGCATTTAACAGTAAAATTTGCAAAGGTTTTATCGCCAAGGAAGACCGCTAGTTGGGTAGTACTTCTGGCTTCTATAGCCGTTTTTACTTCTTGTGGACAAAAGAAAGCAGAAGAAACAAAAGAAGAAGAAAAATCGCAAACCGAAGTTGCTTTAAACGAATCTCAGTATAAAACAGTGGGAATAGAAACAGGTTTAGTAGAAGACAGAAACCTCAACAAAGTGATAAAAGCCAACGGTTATACGACAGTTCCTCCACAAAATTCAGCAGAAGTTTCGACTTTGATAGGAGGAACGGTTAAGGATATTTTTGTATTGGAAGGAACCTATGTCAACAAAGGCAAAGTACTGGCGACCATTCAAAATCTGGAAGTGATTGAAATGCAGGAAGAATACCATTCGGCTACAGCCAATATTGAATACCTGCAATTGGAATACAACCGCCAGAAAACCCTGAGTGACGAAAATGTAAATCCAAGGAAAACATTTCAGGAAGTAAAATCAAAATTGGCCGCAGAAAGAGCCCGCGCACAGGCTGCCAGAAACAAACTGGAAGCGTTGCATGTAAGCACCAAGGGAAGTACTTCGCTGGTTCCGGTAGTAGCGCCCATAAACGGCTATGTAGGGAAGATAAGTATTGCAAAAGGAGCTTATGCCCAAACGGGTGTAGTTTTGTTTGAAGTAGTCGATAACAGTCAGATGCACCTGGATTTGAACGTGTATGAAAAAGACCTGGGCTCTATTTCGATTGGTCAGGTCATTGATTTTGTTTTAACCAATCAGTCGAACAAATCGATTAAAGGGAAAATTTTCGGAATCAATAAGTCTTTTTCTAACGAAAGTAAAACCGTTGCGGTACACGCTAAAATCGAATCGGCTGATGCCAAAGGACTGATTCCTGGGATGTATGTTTCGGCAAACATCAACATCACAAATACCACTGTTCCTGCATTACCAAAGGATGCTGTGGTTCGAAATGCCGATAAATATTTTGTGTATGTGGAAGAAGAAGCCCACGAAGAAAAGAAAACATTAGCAGAAGGAAATCATGAAAAAGAGATTCATTTCAGAGCAGTTGAGGTTATTCCGGGTACTACAGATCTGGGCTTTACAGAAGTGAAATTTGTAGAGAAAGTTGCTCCAAATGCAAAAATTGTAACCAAAGGAGCTTTTTATTTGCTTTCGGCAATGAAAGGCGGAGGAGAGCATGATCACTAGATTTTTATGAAGGCTCAGAGGTTCAGAGGGGCAAAGGGAAAGAGGTTTTTGTAGAGATGCATAACAGTGCGTTCCTGAATAGTCTTCTGGATTTTAGATTGGAGATTAACGATTGAAGATTTCAGATGTTTGAAACCGTATAAAGTCGACAGTTACGCTTTTGAGTAATAGCAAATCAGAGATCAAAAATCGTTAATCAAAAATCTGAAATCTCTTTTCTCGGCCTTTGCGAGATTAATTTGTGGTACCTAAAAACTATTAAGACAAAATCCGTAAATTTAGAACATTATTGAAACAAAGTTTAAACTTGAAACTTTGAAACCTAAAACTTTAAATTTCTCATGGAACATCTACATAAAGAAGAAAAGATTAAAAAGAAAAAAACAAACCAACCGTCCTGCAGCTGTGCACACGATGAACCGGTTCATTCTGATGATGACGGACACGATCACGGTAATAGTGGCGACATCAGTTTGTTTAAAATGTTTTTGCCGGCCCTTATTTCCTTTGGTTTGCTGCTGATCGGAATTGGATTTGATAACTATTTTGAACAAAACTGGTTTTCTGGTTATGTTAGAATTGCCTGGTACATTATCGCCTATTTGCCGGTTGGGTTTCCTGTTTTAAAAGAAGCCTTTGAAAGCATTAGAAAAGGGGATGTTTTTTCGGAGTTTTTCCTGATGAGTATTGCGACCCTGGGAGCATTTGCCATCGGAGAATATCCGGAAGGCGTTGCTGTGATGCTGTTTTATACCATTGGAGAGAACTTTCAGGGATTGGCAGTCAGTCGTGCCAAATCAAATATTAAGAGCCTGCTGGACCAACGTCCGGATGAGGTGAATGTACTGGAAAACAACATTTCTACCAAAGTCAAAGCTGCCGATGTTGCCATTGGAGCGATAATTCAACTGAAAGCGGGTGAAAAACTGGGTCTGGATGGCGAATTGCTTTCAGATTCGGCTTCCTTTAACACCGCAGCGCTTACCGGTGAAAGCAAACCCGATACAAAAGTAAAAGGAGAAGCTGTTTTAGCCGGAATGATTAACGGAAGTACCATTGCACTGGTAAAAGTTACAGCAGCGTACAACGACAGTAAATTGTCTAAGATTTTAGAAATGGTACAAAATGCCGTTACTAAAAAAGCTCCGGCTGAGTTGTTTATTCGCAAATTTGCCAAAATTTATACGCCAATTGTAGTTTATCTGGCCATTGCCATTTGTTTGCTGCCCATGCTTTTTGTCTCCAACTATGTGTTTAGCGAGTGGTTGTACAGAGCCTTAGTTTTTCTGGTAATTTCATGTCCTTGTGCCTTGGTGATCAGTATTCCGTTGGGGTATTTTGGCGGAATCGGAGCTGCGAGTAAAAACGGAATCCTGTTTAAAGGAAGCAACTTTTTAGACAGTATTTCAACCATTCAGAATGTGGTGATGGATAAAACAGGTACCATGACGGAGGGTGTCTTTAAAGTTCAGGAAGTGATTATTCAGGAAGGTTTTGATAAAGACGAAATTTTAAAACTCGTAAATGTACTGGAAAGTCAGAGTACACATCCTGTTGCTACGGCGATCCACAATCATGTGGGGCAAATTGACGCTTCAATAATATTGAAAAATGTGGAAGAGATTTCGGGACACGGCTTAAAAGCAGAGATAAACGGAAAGGAATTGCACGTAGGGAATTTCAAATTGATGGATAAATTCAATATCAATTACAATATTGACCCCAATGCGGTTGTTTACACGACGATTGCCATAGCTTACGACAAAAAGTTTGCTGGTTATTTAACGATTGCGGATGAAATCAAAGCAGATGCACAAGAGGCTGTAACGAAGCTAAAAGACTTAGGTGTTAAAGTAACCATGCTGAGTGGTGATAAAACCAATGTAGTGCAGTTTGTTGCGAATACTCTGGGAATTACAAATGCTTTTGGCGATTTATTACCCGAAGATAAAGTGAATAAACTAAACGAAATTAAGGCCAAAAATGAAACCGTAGCTTTTGTTGGCGATGGTGTAAATGATGCTCCGGTAATTGCTTTGAGCACTGTCGGGATTGCGATGGGAGGTTTAGGAAGTGATGCCACGATTGAAACCGCCGATGTTGTCATTCAGGACGATAAGCCGAGTAAGATTCCTATGGCGATAAACATTGGGAAACAAACCAAGAAAATTGTCTGGCAGAATATTACTCTGGCCTTTGTTGTCAAAGCTTTTGTGCTCATTTTAGGCGCCGGCGGACTGGCAACGATGTGGGAAGCCGTTTTTGCGGATGTTGGTGTAGCTTTGCTGGCCATATTGAATGCCGTGAGGATTCAGAAGATGAAATTTTAAGATAAAGAAACCGTTTCAGTACCTAAGCTGAAACGGTTTTGTTTTTTATGCTTTATTCGCATCCGGAATGACCAGAGCGATATAAAGACTGTGCAATAAAGACTTATTTTTTTAAATGTGTTGGTTCCTGAATTTCTCCGTTACCAAAAGACCAGTTTTCCAGACCGTTATTTTCTACTAAAACAATAATCACATTATTAATTAGAACCTCTGTTGTTGCAGCAATTCTCGTAGCAATTTGGTGGTACAATTTCCTTTTTTGTTCTACTGTCCGACCTTGTCCTGCGGTGATCTGAACATATACAATTTCTTCAGTATGTGAAACACCAAGATAACTTTCGGGATATTTTATCTGATGCTGTTCTAATTCTTCAATTACATGAAAATAATCAGCACTTGGAATATGGAATTCTGCGATTAAAGATTGATGAATCGCTTCTGAAATATTGTTTTTGGTTGCTAATGAAAGCTTCTTAGGCAAACTGATTCGTACAAATGGCATTTTTTAGATTTTGAGTTTTGTATAAAAATAAAAAAAATAGAGGAGGAGCCGACAAATCTTTAGGAAAACTTCAAGTCCATCTGAGCTTCATTATTTTTGATGCGAACTTCGGTTGAATTGCTTTCTGAAGGTGTTTGAGTAGGATACCAGTTTCGGCCCGGACGTACGATAATGAGCAGTCCTTCATCATTTCCAACAGCAGCAAAGAGCTCGTTATTGTCATTTTTACTGAAGAGTTCCAAATCGTGTTGGATTCCTAACTGGTTTGCTAAATCTAAAGGATGTTCGTTGACAATTCCAATTTCACTGATGTTTAGTATCGATTTAGAGCTAAAGGATTCCGTTTGGGCATTGTCGAGATCATATCGGGCAATGAATTCCAGTATATTACCATTGTTATCATAAAAATAAACTGCATTGGCATTCCAGCTTTCAAAATTGGCGATTACATTCGCGTCTTCAATAACAATTAAATCCAGTTGGTTTGTGGCCCATTGAATGGCTTCTTGCAGTTTGTTTTTGGGAATATTGAAAGCAAAATGATAGATGGAATCAAATTGCGGATTTTCGATAAACTTTAAAACCGATTCACCTGCCTGAATGCTAATCGAGTTGGAATCTTTTTTCAGGATGGGGAGATGGAGAACATCTTGATAGAATGCTGCTGTTTGGTGAATATCGTTTGTTTGAATCTGGAGGTGTTGTAATTTCATGATGATAGTCTTTTACAAAGAAACAAAGCTTCTTTTCATTTCAAACAAATTTAAAAAAGGATGACTGTATTCTCATCGTCGCACCATTTTATACTTCGATGAAGGGATAACAAATTATGATGAGAAGTAGAGTAGTAGCAATTTTTTTTAACACATAGAAACATAGATTTGGATTACTAAAAGAGGCTACAAATGAGAAACACATTTCTTTCACATAGCAGTATGTGCTTTATTTGAAATGGAATGTCTTTTTCAATATTTAGAACTATGTTTCTATGTGTTAAGATTAGGTTCCGATGATTGGAACGCTAAAATTTAAACACATAGAGACATAGATTGTATTTCTAAAAAAGGATACAAAAGAGAAACACATTTCTTTCACATAGTTTTCTGTGCTTTATTTTGAGTGAAATGCCTTTTTCAGCATTTAGAACTATGTTTCTATGTGTTAGAATAGAGGTTAGGATGTTGGAATGCTAAAATTTAAACACATAGAGACATAGATTGCATTTCTAAAAGAGGATACAAAAGAGAAATACATTTCTTTCTCATAGTGTTCTGTGTTTTATTTGAAGTGAAACGCCTTGTTCGGCATTTTATACTATGTTTCTATGTGTTAAGATAAAGGTTCCAATGATTGGAAAGCTAAATTTTACCCTATAGAAACATAGATTTGTATTTAATAATCTGTGTTGATCGTTTTTGCAAATGCACCACAATATTCTTTGATCATTTGTCTCACGGTGCGAAACTCCTGCATAATTTCTTCTTCTGTTCCTTTTGCTTTTGCGGGGTCCGGAAAATTGTGATGCAATTTTAATGCGTTTGAAGGAAAGAAAGGACATTGTTCCTTGGCATTATCACAAACCGTAAGTACAACATCAAAAACAATGTTTTGATACTCATCTACATGATTAGAGGTGTGTTTTGCAATATCGATACCGTCTTCTTTCATAGTAGCGATGGCTCTGGGATTTACGCCGTGAGTTTCGATACCTGCGCTGTAAACATGTGCTTTGTTGCCGAGAAAATAACGCAAATAGCCTTCAGCAATCTGGCTTCGGCAGCTATTTCCTGTGCAAAGCACGAGAATATTTTTTGTCATAATTTTAAACGAGTAACCAAATGATATTGATAATGCAAAATTTAGGCTCAAAGCCATAAAACAGTTGCAGTACAATAACAGCTGTAGTGATTATAATTGGTTTTTTGTATTTAAGAAAGAAAGTGCTCATAGCTTAACAGCAACCTGAATTTGGAGAACAGGAATTTGCTTTGTCTCTGTTTAATTCGATAAAGCCGGACGGTGATGGAATCCCGCATGCATCCTGTGCCAGACAAGCGGTAACCTTATTTTTCAATACAAAATGACTGCCATTAAACTCTAAATCGTATCGGCCTATAGTTTCGTTTTGGTATTCGACTTCGACATTCAGATCTTCGATATTTAGTTGCTCTTCTGAAAGCTTAATGATGTGTAATAATTTGCCGGGTTTCAAGCGATGTTCAAAATCATCTGCATTCCAAAGTTGAAAGTTTACACTTTTTTCCTGACGAATTACACCGCCGCAATCAATAAAATTTTTAGTAATCATTCCTACTTCGGTAACGTGAAAATGCTCCGGAACAAAAGTTCCGTTTTCCAGTTGAAATTCTACATTTTCAAGAGTAGGCAAAACGTTTTTAATGTCTGATAGTTTCATCTTTTTTGTTTTATAGTTATAATGCAATATTGCGATATAGATGGCTAAAAAAAGCCTTTAACAGCATTTTTGATTTTTTGTAACCGCAATAATAGCGGAAAAATAGGTATTTAGAAGATCAAAAGTTTCTTCGTTGATACAGTAACAGATTGCATTTCCTTCAATGTTTCCCTTGATAAGTCCAGCGTTTTTAAGCTCTTTCAGATGTTGTGAAACGGTAGGTTGCGCTAATGGCAATTCGTTTACAATATCTCCGCAAATACATTCATTTACTTTAAGCAAATATTCAATAATAGCAATTCTAGCCGGATGTCCCAGTGCTTTGGCGATAGTAGCGATCTGATTTTGTTTGTCGGTAAAATGTTCCGTTTTAGAAGCTCCCATGTGATTTAAAATATAATATTGCAATATTACGATATTAATTTTAAAATCAAAGCATCTTTTTAGAATTTTTAAATATCAGAAATTAAGATATTGATTCCGATGTTGGAACGCTAAAATGATGAAACACATAGAAACATAGATTGTATCACTAAAGAGCATACAAAAGAGAAATACATTTCTTTCGCATAGCGTTACGCGTTTTATTTGAAGTGAAACGCCTTGCTGTGCCTTTTAAACTATGTTCCTATGTGTTAAAATAATATTTTTAAATTGAGAAAATCCCCTTTAAAAGGTTTCTTTTCTGTTGTTTTTGAAATTCATCCAGCCAAAACCAATTAGTAACAGATTGAAAAGCAGTAAAGGCAAAAAAGCTCTCGCATAATGAATTGGAGAAGGGTCTGTAAAAGTTTCTACCTTAAACTTCGACCAGTTTTCCTTAACCACCGGTGCATTATCAAATATTTTTGGATAAAAATACAATCTCATTTTTTCATGGAAATGGTTGGTTTCCTTCAAAAATAAAAGCTGGTTTCCTAAATCAGATTTAGCAATTTCATTCAGTTGAAGCTGTGCATGCAAAGTAGGAAGGAACTGTGCGATAAACTGACTCGCTTTGTTACGCTGTTCTAATTTGGATTGCAGTTCCCGAGATTGCTGTACCGAATCGTCGTCGCCCGCCTGCTGCATGGCGTAATACCAAAGCCAGTTAAACTCCGTATTTGGCAACGGATAACGTTTGAATTGCGGATAATGCTGGTAAAATTTATCCATTGTAATTTTCTTATCCATATCCCATTTTTCATGATAGGCATTGCGTTGTTTTACCGTTAACTCCAAAGCCTCGGGAATCGGATATTTATTCACGATATACGTATTGATTACTGCCGGCAGCACGATAATGAGGAACAGCCAAATTGTGAGTAAAATAACGGCATTGAAATTTGAGTTCTTTTGAAGAGAAACAATAAAAAAACAGGCTGCAAACCAAAACAAAAGGTATAAAACACCCAGTACGTAAAAGGTGAGCAGCGCCGCATCAAAGGGAATCCCTAAGATCAAAACCGCTAAAAGAAGTAAAAAAGTCAATAATACTATCAGACTTAAAATTCGGATGTAAAACAGCTTCAGGATGTATAAAAAGGTATTTTCACTTTGCGTAGACACAATTTTCCAGGTTCCGCTTTCTTTTTCTTCCGAAACCAGATTGTAAGAGAATGCAATAATTAAAAGAGGAAAAAGGTATATCATCACAAAACTAAAATCGATGTTTCCGGATAACAGATTGTTAGGATTATGGAGCTCTGCGTCGTATTTCTGAGCTTCCAAACCCCGAATCGTAACGCTTTGAATCGACGGATTTACATCGCGCTGACCAATCGCGAGACTGTTAACAGGCAATGTTTTATTAATCAGTGAAAATTTGATGTAATAGAGCAGCAGTCCCATTTCGTCTTTATGAAAAGCGGCATTTCGCGCAATGTGCTCTTTTTGGTACAGTGCAGCTTCGGCAATATTATTTTGCTGTTTTTGTTGGAATTGCTGTCCAATTAAAAGACTTATGAATCCGATGAGCAACAGGAAAACCAATCCAATTTTGGTACCTTTTGAGCGTATGAAATTTTTAAAAAGTAATGCTAACATATTAGAGGGCTTTAAGGTTTTTAGCAGCCATTCGCAGGAGCGCAAAAAGCAGGATAATCCAGAGAAAAATAGAGACTACAGAGAGGATTTCAGACTTTAAAATGGCCGGAACTTCTTTTGGCTCATAATGAAATTCTTCCAGATCAGCCCAGTGTTCTTTGCTGATGGATAAAGGCTTGTCGTTTGGTCCCGGCTTTTTATTACTGATGTATTTAACCTGCAAAGCATTCATTTTTTGCGCCATGGTATAGCGATAACTCTCGGCTTGTTTCTGAAAATCAACGTACGAACCATAATCGGTATTGGATAGGCCCATCGACAGGTTTCGGATCGCGATGTACGGATTCAGGAACGAAACGGTTTTAGAGAAACTATTTTGCTGATCGTAGATTTTTAAGAGGTCTTCCAGGTGTTTGTTGTAAATGCGCGAACTGATTTTCTCTCCCTCAGTCATGATAAATCCCGAATAGTTAAAAGGCAGTTTTTGTACCGAATCGACTTTGTAAACGCTCAGTAAGGAATCTTTGATGGCTTTGTAATGCAAATCGTTTGGATTATGGCTATCGCCTTGCTTGAGAATGTCCTTTTCGATCGCACTGTTGAATTCTATTTTCGAGGGTGCTTCGTAAAGGTATGCCCCAATGGCCTGAGTAGTTCGGGGTAAAATAATGGTAAGTACCAGCCAGATTCCGATTAAAGAAATCAATGCTTTCTTTGACGTTTTGCTCGAAGCAGAAATCAAAACAGCAATCACGCAAAAGAAGATCAGGTAAATAAAATGAAAGAGAATAAACAACAGCATTTTGAAGGCTTCATCTGTTGAAATGGTAAAATCCTGTAACAGCAGCCATACCAATACAAGAACCAGTATGGTAGGAACAAAAAGCAACAGGATTACATTTACAATTCCAATTATCTTTCCGGTTAAAAGCTGTTTCCAGCTGATTCCCTGACTTAAAAGCAATTTTAGAGTTCCGTTTTCTCTTTCGGCCGCGACTGCATTAAATCCTAAGAAAAAAATCAGTAAAGGCAGTAAAATTTGCAAAACCATGGCAATGCTGATTTCTCCAAAACGAAGCATGCTGTTGGAAAATCCTGCTTCAGAGAAATTGGCACTATTTTGTTTGTGCGCTTCAAGAAATATAGCGTTCCCGAAAAAAGGTTCCATTCCAAATTCAAAAACACTCAAAGGAGTACTTTTTCGAAAGGCAAAATTTCCGTAATGCGCCATTCGGTGCGGGTTTTTGTCCGGATTGTTGAGCCAGTCTTCGCGTGATTCATGCTGGTATTTTTCGCTGGTCTGATTTTGGTTGTTGTAATTTTCCCAACCCGAAAAAGCAGCATAAAGCAATAGAATACCAATAAAGAGCGTGATGATATAGACTGCTGTATTTTTAAAAACAGCATTTTTTAGATGTCTGGCAATTAAAATTTCGATGTGTAATGACATGATACCGTTTAAAATTTGTAAGTTACAGTAAGAGTAAAGTTTCGCGGAGCTCCGGGAAATAGTCTTAGATAATTCTGGGCACCCAGCCAGTAAGTTTTATTGAATAAATTACCTGCATTCAGGGCAATCTGCATATTGCTTTTGTTGGGTTTGTAGTACAAAGCCGCATCAAAAACAGTAAAATCAGGCAGTGTAAAAGCTCTTGTAAACCAAGGTACTTTGCTGCTTTGATATTGCATTCCGAAACCAACACCCAGATCTTTTAGGGCCGAATCTGAATTGAAATTGTAGCGTGTCCACAAATTGGCGCTGTTTTTTGGTGTATTTTGTTTTCGGGCTCCAATTAATAAAGGATCACGATCATTGGTAATTTCGGCATCGATATAACTGTACGAAGCGTTTATTTGCCAGTCTTCCGTAATAAAACCCGCTACATCACATTCAAAACCACGACTTCTCTCAGCACCTCTTGTTACCAATAAATCGGGATTTACAGGATCATTGGCATTCATTAGAATATTGCGCTGGTTGATTTCGTAAAGAGCAGCGTTGAAACTCACTGAATTGTTAAAGAAAGTAGCTTTTAGTCCAACTTCTTTCAGGTTGCTTTTCAACGGGTCAAACAAACTACCCGCCGGCAGACTTCCTGTTTGAGGCATCAAAGACACCGTATTCGACTGTGGCTGGTAACCTTCAAGATAAGTCGTATAAACATTAATCTGATTGTTTACAGCATAAGTCACTCCAATACGAGGAAGCAAAGCTGATTTCTTTACGGTCAGTTCATTGTTCGATTTGTAATTGGTAATGTCTTTAAACCATTCTTGTCGCAAACCCAGTAAAACGGTAAATCTTTCCCATTGCAACTGATCCTGAATGTAAATCGCGTTAGTAGTAGTTAATGCAGGTGGTAATGCCGTACGCACATTGAGTGTATAATCGTCAGGACTTGTTAGGGTATAAGAAGGGTTGTTCAGGTTGAAATAATTTACATTTGGTTTGGGTACAACAAGCCCGTCGACTGTCATAGTTTGGTAATTGGCGGCATTGGCAGCCACAAATGAAGGGGCTACTGTTCCGTCTTTCAATACATAACCTCTGGCTGCATTTTGTCCGCCACCTTTAGTTTTGTTCCAACTGTTTAAATCGTAACCCGCCAATAGTTTATGTTTGACCTTTCCGGTATTTATATCAAAGTTCAAATAAGCACTAAGGTTATCAACGTCCCAATATTGCTGACGCTGTACAAACTGCATCATGGCCAGACTGCTGACAGGTTTATTGTTCATGTCGACCGCAAAAGCATTTGTACTTCTGTGTTCCTGAAGATCTTCTGTCCAGGTTTGTTTCATATAAGAAGCATTAAAACCTATTTTAGAGTTGAATTTATGAGCGAAATTCGTCATCAAAATCATTTCTTTTGATTTGTAGTAATCGCTTGGAGCGCCTAAATTTAAGCTAATCGGAGTTTTGTTTAGACTGGTAACTCCCGCAACGGCCCCAAAAATGGGCTGTCCGCGATCCAGAACTCCGGTCATATTGCTCAGAATTAATTCGGTATTGATCGCTGTTTTTTCATTCGGAATGTAGCTGAAGGAAGGCGAAATCAAAAATGACTTGTTACGAACCAGATCCCGAAACGATTTGGCTTCCTGATACGCACCGTTTACGCGGTACAAAAGGGTTTTTGATTCGTTCAACGGACCGGTAAAATCTAAAGTTCCGCGCAATGTGCTAAAACTTCCTGCACTCAGACTTATCTCTTTTCGGTCGACAGCCAGCGGTTTTTTAGTAACCAGATTGATGCTTCCGCCCGGATCGACAGAAGAGAATGTAGCACTCGAAGGCCCTTTAATCACTTCAACCCGTTCAATATTGGTCGTTAAAGGCTGTAAAAAATAATGCTGATGCGTTCGCATACCGTTTATAATTTGACCTTCTTCGTTTTGACTGATTCCGCGAATGGTATATTGGTTGTAATAACTTGCCGGAATAACGCCACTGGCCATCTTGACAGCATCAGCCAGGTAAATGGCGCCTTTATCTGCAATGAGTTCTTTGGTGATTGTTGCTATAGATTGTGGAATATCTTTGTTGAGGGCAGCCGTTTTTGTTGCTGCAAAAGAATAATCACTATTGTATTTTTTGGTCGAACGACCTATAATTTCAACCGTTTGCAATTCGGTGTGCCCGGCTTTGATTCGTAAGGAATCTTTGGGGATAGTATCGGATATTTTTTTATTAACAGTTTGCGATTGTGCCAACTGAGTAAGGATTACTAAAAACAGTGAGAGAATAAAATGTTTCATTTTTTGGATTGGATTGGTTTGGAAAAATGCAATTTCCTTTTATACAGTTTGTAAATACAAATCTTCCAGTTCATTTGCCGAGATTTTATCGGCTTCGATAACTGTAACGAGATTTCCCTGTCTCATAATGCCAATATGAGAGGCAACTTCCCGGGCTCTGAAAATGTCGTGTGTCGCCATCAGGATGGCTGTTCCATCGGCAGAAAGCTCTTTTAATATTTGAGAAAACTCATTGGAAGCTTTAGGGTCTAAACCACTAGTAGGCTCGTCCAGTAAAAGAACCTTGGCTTTTTTGGCGATCGCAATGGCAATTCCCACTTTCTGACGCATTCCTTTCGAATAACCGCCCAAGTGTTGATGGTGTGCCTTAAGCTGCAGTCCTGCTTTTGAAAGAAAATAAGTCAGTTCGCCTGCCGAATATTTGAATCCTGCCAGAGACGAGAAGAACTTTAAGTTCTCTAATCCGGTAAGATTTGGATACAACATCACTGTTTCCGGGATGTAAGCGACATACTTTTTAGTTTCCTGCGCATTAGTAATGACCGAGATGTCGTTGATTTTTAATTCTCCGTCTGTTGGAGCGATAAAACCCAGAAACAAATTGATGGTGGTTGTTTTTCCGGCACCGTTTTGTCCGAGTAAAGCAAAGATTTCGCCTTCTTTAATGGTTAAATTCAGTTTGTTTAAAGCAATATGATCGCCATATTTCTTTGTCAGATTTTCAGCTATAAGCATAGTTTTTATGTATTTGGATGATTTTTATTAGGAATCCTTACTGTCAATCATAGCCAAAGTCTAGCCCGCTGGTTTACAGCTGAGGCATCTTTAACGATGAAGGAAGTAAGGGGAGTGGTGTTTACTAGGATTGAAACCGAAAAAACTGTTGTATTGAATAACAGGGAATAGCCCTTCGGGTTTTATCGGACGCCGTTTTTATGAAAAAAGGCAGCAGATAAAACTACAAATGCGTTTTGCCTGACTTTAAAAAAGACAAGCAAGTGGTATTGTTATTTTTTCGGGTAAAAACGCAGTAAACTAACGAATTACTGGTGGAGCTCTGAGCGCAAAAAGACTGCCTTTGAAGAATACAGCAGTAGTTTTTACGTAAAAGAATGCGCAGAACGTTTCAATACTTGCTTTAAATAGGGAATAAGATTGAAAGCAGTCCGGAATAAAGGTGCTAAACGCAAAGTGACAAATTTGGCAATTGGTATCAGCAGTATGGCTGTGCGTAATTTGCTTTTGCCCGTCAACATAAGTATGGTCGCAATGTTTGCTCGTAAGCTGTTTGTAAACGTGCTCGTAAGAATGCAGCGTCTGAAACAGCATTGCAAACAATACTGTTACAGACATGAAGAAATTAATTAATACAATTTTCTTTTTCATTCTTGATGGATAAAGTCCTGTTTCTAGCGGACTTTATAGCTTTTAAACTAACGCAACGTTGTTGCAAATATAGATATCTTATTTAAAAATGCATTAAAATTGTCCGTTATTTTATTGGGAAACAAATTCTGCGATTTTTTTAAGTCTAATCATACTTAAAAATACGGTTAAAGTAATCTTCTTCAAACAATCGTTCAAAAAACGCATTTGCATCTTCAAAAATATACAATTATATAATACTATTCCTGTTAATGTGTTTATTTATTGTTACATATGAAGGTTATGGCTAGTGATCTTGTTATATAATCTCTATTTTTACTAGAAGAGGATAATTATCAACTTAGATAATAATTGAATTTTTGATTTGACACAAACTTCAAAAAAGTGTCAATTTTATAAACGGGCGTTCTGCTCACTAAAAAAGTAAATTATGAAAATAGGGTTAATAGGATTCGGAAAAACAGGAAAATCAGTAGCCTCTGTGTTACTGGAAAACAATCAATTTTGCCTGGAATGGGTTTTAAGACAAAGTACCGTTTTAGAACACAGATCAGTTTCAGAATTTTTTGGTATTCCTTCAAAAGAACCGGGGTTGATTTACTCGCGTTCTAAAACGACAATAGAAGAATTACTGGACAAGCATCCGGTCGATGTAATTATTGATTTTTCTTCCGGTGAAGGTATTTATACGTATGGCGAAATTGCCGCAAAGCGAAAGGTCAAGATTATCTCGGCAATTTCTCATTACAAAGAGAAGGAGTTGCAGTTATTAAAGAAACTGGCCCATAAAACAACGGTATTTTGGTCTCCAAACATTACGCTTGGTGTGAATTACCTGCTTTTTGCGGCTAAATTTTTAAAGAAAATTGCTCCCTGGGTGGATATCGAGGTAAACGAAGAACATTTTAAAAAGAAAGAAGGCACTTCGGGAACCGCGGTAAAAATTGCAGAAGCCTTGGATGTGGATAAAGGCAATATCAATTCGGTCAGGGCAGGAGGAATAGTCGGTAAACACGAGGTAATATTTGGATTCCCTTATCAGACGGTTCGTTTAATTCATGAATCAATTTCGAGGGAGGCATTTGGAAACGGAGTTGTTTTTGTTGCCGAAAATTTAGAAAACAAACCCAAAGGGCTGTATAATTTTGAAGACATTTTAACGCCTTATTTTGCAGTTTGATACTTTATATAACAAACCCGACAGGTTTTTGAAACCTGTCGGGTTTAAATTTATAGGTCGGGTTTGTTTTTTTAATAACACATAGAAACACAGACATTGTAGGGGCAAAAAGGCTTCGAAAAAGAAATACATTTCCTCGGCATAGTTTGTAAACTTGTGAAATGGTATTTCCGAGTTTGAAATTCCATGTTTCTATGTGTTTAATTCATTCCTTGTTCTATTTTTTAAAAATTAAAGCTTTGGTATATTCGGCATTCATTTTTGCGATGGAGAGAATCGAAATACCTTGCGGACATTCGATTTCACAGGCTCTGGTATCTGAGCAGTTTCCAAAACCTTCAGCATCCATTTGGTTCACCATAGTCAGTACCCTTTTTGAAGCTTCTACTTGTCCTTGTGGTAATAAAGCCAGGTGTGTGATTTTGGCTCCTGTAAACAAGGCCGCGCTGGCATTTTTGCAAGTGGCTACGCAGGCACCACAACCAATACAGGCTGCGGCATCAAAAGAGGCTTCGGCAGTTTCGTAGGAAATCGGAATCGTATTAGCTTCTGGCGCCTGACCGGTGGAGACTCCAATAAAACCACCCGATTCAATAATGGTATCAAAAGCAGAGCGGTCGATTTTTAAATCTCTCAGTACCGGAAAAGCTTTTGCCCGAAACGGTTCGATATAAATGGTATCTCCATCTTTAAAACTTCTCATATGGAGCTGGCAGGTGGTGGTATTTTTTAAGGGGCCGTGCGCTCTTCCGTCGATCATAACACCACATTGTCCGCAAATTCCTTCGCGGCAATCGTGATCAAATTCAATCACACGTTCTTTTTTCTGAATTAAGGATTCATTTAAAAGATCAAGCATTTCCAGAAATGACATATGCTCTGAAACTTCATCGATTTCATAATCTACCATTTTTCCTTTAGCAGAAGTATCAGACTGTCGCCATATTTTAAGATATAGTTTCATATTGCTTTAACTTTTGATTATTTATAACTTCTTACAGCAAGTTCAACCGATTCAAATACAAGAGGTTCTTTGTGTAATTCCGGCGGTTTTGCTGCTCCTTTCCATTCCCAGGCCGAAACATAACAGAAATCGGTATCATTTCGAACCGCTTCACCATCTACAGTTTGAAATTCTTCCCGAAAGTGGGCGCCGCAGGATTCTTCTCTTTGTAAAGCATCGTAACACATTAGTTCGGCCAACTCGATGTAATCGGCAATTCGGCCGGCTTTTTCGAGTTCGCTGTTTAAAGTATCGTCTCCCGTAATCAGTAAATCGTTTTCAAACGAAGTTTTTAAGGCTTTGATATCCTCAAGGGCTTCTTCGAGTTTTTCTTTGCTTCTGGAAAGACCACATTTTTCATAGAGCAATCGTCCAATTTTTTTATGAAAGTGATCGGCAGATAGTGTGCCTTTGCTGTTTAAAAAATGATCCAGCTGTGCCCGTACGGCTTTTTCGGCTTCGTCAAATGCCGGATGGCTTATTGTTGCTTTTGGTGCGTTTAATTCTCCTGCCAAATAATTAGGAATCGTATAAGGAGCTATAAAGTAGCCGTCTACACAAGCCTGAAGCAAGGAATTAGCTCCCAGTCTGTTGGCACCGTGATCGGCAAAATTGGCTTCTCCCAAAGCAAATAATCCGGGGATACTCGTCATTAGTTCATAATCTACCCAAAGTCCGCCCATTGTAAAGTGCGCAGCGGGGGAGATTAACATGGGTTCTTTGTAGGCGTTGATTCCGGTAATTTTTTCATACATGGCAAAAAGATTGCTGTATTTGGCTTCAATTTTATCTTTTCCCTGTGCTTTTATAGCATCGGAGAAGTCCAGATAAATGGCATTTTTCATGGGGCCAACACCATGTCCGGCATCAATTCGCTCTTTTGCAGCCCGGGAGGAAATATCACGGGGTGCGAGATTTCCAAAAGAAGGATAACGACGTTCCAGATAATAATCGCGTTCTTCTTCGGGAATTGTATTGGGATTTCGTTCGTCTTCTGCTTTTTTCGGCACCCAGATTCGCCCGTCGTTCCGCAAAGATTCAGACATTAAGGTGAGTTTAGACTGATTGGCTCCGTGTTGCGGAAGCGAGGTAGGATGAAACTGAATCCAGCTTACTCCCGCCATATAAGCGCCTTTTTTATGGGCTCTCCAAATGGCAGAACTATTACAGCCCATCGCCAGTGTAGAAAGATAATATACTTTTCCGTAGCCTCCGGAAGCCAGTACAACAGCATCGGCAACATGACGCTCTAAAGCTCCTGTTTCGAGATTTCGGGCAATAATGCCTTTGGCTTTTCCGTCAATAACTACTAACTCCAACATCTCATGACGGGTGTGTGTTGTTACTTTTCCTAAAGAAACCTGACGCAGTAATCCCTGATAAGCTCCTAATAGAAGCTGCTGTCCGGTTTGTCCGCGTGCATAAAAGGTTCTTGAAACCTGAACACCGCCAAAAGAGCGGTTGTTTAGGTAACCAGCATATTCTCTGGCAAAAGGAACGCCTTGTGCTACAGCATGATCGATTAAATGTGCTGAGCATTCGGCCAAACGGTAGACATTGGCTTCGCGGGATCTGAAATCACCGCCTTTGATGGTATCATAAAACATTCTGAAGGTACTGTCGCCATCATTTTTATAGTTTTTGGCAGCATTAACACCTCCCTGTGCCGCAACAGAATGGGCGCGCCGGGCAGAATCCTGAAAGCAAAACGACTGTATGTTGTAACCTTGTTCGGCCAGAGAAGCTGCACAGGAAGCACCTGCAAGACCGGTTCCTACCACAATAACGTTTAATTTTTTTCTGTTGGCAGGATTTACGAGTTTTGCTTTTGCTTTGTAGTTATTCCATTTATCGGCTAGTGGTCCTTCGGGTATTTTTGAGTCAATCATTTCTATTTTAGTTTAAAATGAATTTATACACCAAGTCTATAAAGTGACTTAAATTTTAAGAAGGCCTAATTTACTATAAAAAAATGGTTTTTTGTAAAGAAAACGCTATTATTTGAGCTGTTTATTGTAATTCAAAATAACAATTAATAGATAAATTACAGCTATTGGATTGATCCATTAGCTGTAATTATTTTTTAACACATAGAAACATAGCTCAAAATGCGTGTATAAGGCATTTCACTCAAAATAAACCGCATAGCGCTGTATTATTATAATCTCTGTGAAAGAAATGTATTTCTTTTCAACACTCTTTATTGCACATAAAATCTATGTTTCTATGTGTTAAATGTTTTTCACGCAGATTTTGCAGATTTTGCAGATTTTTTTTTGGATTATTATTGAACATCTGCATACATAGATTTTCTAAATGGGACGGCATGTTTCGTTTCAATTAGTTAGGAAATCTTATGAGAAGGAAAATAGGTTTCCTTTATATTCTTTTTTTGAATATATAAATCTATGTTTCTATGTGTTAAATGTTTTTCATACCATCTGTAAGTACTATTTGATGAGTTTTTCGACATTTGGAATTTTCTCCAAAGCCTTTGTATTTTCAACCAGAAGTTTGGCTGCGGCTTCATTTATTTTAGTTGCCGGAATGGCTTTCCATTTATTGATGTCTTTTTCGAAGTCGTTTTTGAAGAAAACTCTGGATAGATCTCGTATCACACAGTAAGCTGCTATCGAATGGCCATTATCGCTATCGTAGTTTCCGGTATTGATAAAAAACTGTACTCGTTTGATTAGGCCTTCTTCGGAGTAAAGAGACAGTTCGGTTAATTTTCCCCTGTATTCCAGATCGGCAGAACCAACACCTTTTAATTTCGGAAACAACTTATAATCGGCAAAATGTCTGCCTTCGTGACCAATATAGCTCACTCTGAAATTTTCCGATTTTAGATCATAAGCTTTTTTTACACAAAACAAAGCTTCCTTAGTGGCCCAGCCTGCAGGATAGTAACGTCCCAAAGTGGCGTATTCGCTCCAGCCCAGCGTTACAAAATCATCCATAAAAAAGATTTTGATTGGGGTTTCTTTTCCGTCATAATTGACTTTATAAATGGTGTCTTTTTCTGTTTTCCAAACCAATAAATCATACAAACCTCCGGTTTTTCCAAATCCTGTGGTATGATAGCCTAAACTGGCGATGTATTTTTTTTGGTACACATTGATGCTGTCTTCATTGAGCGGCAAGTTTTTGGCAGCAGGGAAATTCGTTTTAAGAAAATTAGAAACGTTTTTTATAATCAGTGAATCTGTTTTCTTTTCCTTGTTTAAGAAAGAGAAACGCCAGTAATCTCTGTAAATCTTTAGCAGCTGATCTATTTTTGATTTTCTGGTTTCGAGGAAATCGCTTTTGTCTTCTTCAAATTTAAAGCGGCTTTCGAAGTTGGTTTTGAATTTTAAATCCTTTTCCGCTATTTTTTTGGTCGGATCAAGCTCGAGTAACGACAGGGCCGATTTTGGATTCCCATCTAAAGCGAGAGAGTAGATTTTGGTATAATCCAGTTTTATACTGTCATTTTGAATGGATTGAGCGCTTGTTTTTGAACATAAAAAGAGGCTGAAAAAGAGTAAGGTGGCAAGTTTTAGAGTTCTCATATAAAAGTGTTTGGGTTAATTTTTAACGGCTTTTATACTATAGAGACTTTTTTTGGGCTAATGTTACAGTTTTACTTTTTTATTTTTATTTCAATCCGTAAACCCGACAGTTTTTAAAAACCTGTCGGGTTTGTTTAATTGCTTTTTGTATCCTCATCTAAATGTCCAATGATTTTGTTTCGGTGTAAGGATCCCCATTCATGCAATGCTCCAATAACATTATATAAAGTGTGGCTGTGTTCTGTTCTGGCATATTCAACCGTTGGTGGAAAAGTGTCATAAACGGTTCGGGTTACCAGTTTGTTTATCTCGAGATCTTTAAGCTCCTTCGAAAGCATTTTGTCCGTAATTCCGTTGATGTCCTTTGAAATTTCTTTGAATCGCTTAGGTCGGTTCGATAATGCAATCAAAATAGGCAATTTCCATCTGCCGCTTAAAACTTCCAGAGCATCTCTGACAGGCAATAAGGCAGCCAGGCATTCCTCTGATGCCGAGCACATTTCGTTGTTTAGTTCCTTCTTTGTTTTCATATTTGTGCTGTTACTATCCTCAAGGATAGCGCTATCCTTGAGGATAGTACTATAAAAGGTATAGCAAATGTAGATAAGTTTGTATTGTAAAACAAAAGTAAATAAACATGAGTAAAAAGATTCTGAATATAGTAACAAGCATCAAAGGAGATGCTTCTTTTAGCAATAAATTATCAAATGCCGTTCTGGAAAAGCTTGCAAAAGAATACCCGCAAAGTACGGTACAAACTTTTGATCTTTCTAAAACACCATTGCCTTATCTTGATGAATTGCAGCTTAGTGCATTTTATACTCCAGCAGATGCCTATTCTGAAAGTCAATCGGAAGCGATTAAACTTTCTGATGATGCTGTAAGCGATTTGTTGGAAGCTGATATTATTGTGATCGGGGTTCCGATTTATAATTTTGGAATTCCTGCTTTATTAAAAGGGTGGATTGATCAGGTGGCCAGAGCCGGCAGAACCTTTAGTTATGATGAAAATGGACCAAAAGGTTTAGTAACCGGTAAAAAAGTATTTTTGTCTGTTGCGTCAGGAGCTGTATTTTCAGAAGGGCCTTATAAAAGTTACGATTTTGCAGAACCATATTTGCGTGTTGTTTTAGGGTTTCTGGGAATTACCGATGTAACGACTTTTCGTGTAGAAGGAACTTCAATTCCTGATTTTGCTGAGAATGCACTACCAAAAGCTTTAACCGATGTTGAAGAGTTTGTTTTTTAAACAGAATAAATTGCGATCCTAAACCCGACAGGTTTTAAAAACCTGTCGGGTTTGTTCAGATGGTATCGAGTTTGCTTTTTAAGCGAAAAATAAACTGCGATTCTAAGGCCTAAAGGTTTTTAAAAACTGTCGGGTTTGTTTGTTAAACGGAAAATAAATTGCGATAGTTGAACATTTTCGTGAGTAGTAAACCGGACAAGTTTTTAAAGGCTGTCCGGTTTGTCTTTTTTTACTTTTCGATAATCATTGTAACGCCTTGTCCTCCGGCGGCACAAATAGAAATTAGTCCGCGTCCTGATCCTTTTTCATTTAATAATTTGGCCATCACACCAATGATACGGCCTCCTGTGGCAGCAAAGGGATGTGCGGCTGCGAGACTACTTCCTTTCACGTTTAGTTTTTCGCGGTCAATAGCGCCGAGAGTTTTAGAAAGTCCAATTTGTGTGCTTAGTTCAGGGCTTTCCCAGATTTTTAAAGTGGCTAAAACCTGCGCAGCAAAAGCTTCGTGAATTTCATAATAATCAAAATACTGTAAAGTCAGACCGGCTTTGTCGAGCATATTACTGACCGCAAACAGAGGAGCCAACAAAAGGTTTTGCTGATTTTTGACATATTCAATGGCAGCAATTTCTGCAAAAGTGATGTAGGCCAAAATAGGAAGTCCTTGTTCTTTGGCCCATTCTTCACTGGCCAAAAGTATGCAGGACGCACCATCAGTTAGTGGTGTTGAGTTTCCTGCGGTTAGGGTTCCGTTGGTTTTGTCGAAGGCCGGTTTTAGTTTGGCGAGTTTTTCAAGTGTACTGTCTTTTCGCAGATTATTGTCTTTATAAAGTCCGTTGAATGGCGTTATCATATCATCAAAAAAACCTTCGTCGTAGGCTTTTGCCATATTGAGATGACTTTTAAGCGCGAGATTGTCCTGGTCTTCACGGGAAATTTTATAATGTTTGGCTGTGATTTCGGTATGTCCGCCCATCGAAAGTCCGGTTTGAACTTCTTCATTTCGGGGAACGAGCGGTGCTAAATCTTTGGGGCGAATTTTTAAAAATTGCTTTATTTTTTCACCCAGTGATTTTGCATTTCTGGCGTTGAGCAGAATCTTTCTAAGCTTGTCGCTTACTGCCATCGGAATATCGCTAATAGAATCAACGCCTCCGGCAATTCCGCATTCTATTTGGCCTAAGGCTATTTTGTTGGCAATATAAATAGCGCTTTCAATTCCGGTGTCACAGGCTTGCTGTAAATCACAGGCAGGTGTTGCGGGATCAAGTGCCGTTTTTAAAACACATTCTCTCATCAGATTATTATCGTAGGTATGTTTGATCACAGCACCTCCGGCAACTTCTCCTAATAATTTCCCTTTCAAATTGTATTTGTGTACAAGACCATCAAGAGCAGCAGTCATCATTTGCTGATTTCCAACTTCGGCATAAGCCGTATTAGCTCTTGCAAACGGAATACGGTTGTATCCAACAATAGCTACTTTTTTGATTGTATTCGTATGATTCATATCTGAGAAGGTGTTTTTAGTTTTTTTTCAGCTTAAAGGTAAGCAGAGTTATTTGTTATTGAATGATTTGGTGTACAAAATATTTCGCTTTTTGAGTTTAGTGCTGAATTATTTGTTTTTTAAATTGTATTTATTTAGAATGATTAAAAATAATTTGCAAAACAGAGTTTTAGCGATTACTTTTGCCAGCGAATTCAAAACCAAATAATAATAGTGAATATCATGAGTATAAAAAAAGTTTTATTTTCTCTGATTTTTCTGAACTCATTAATGATGATGGGGCAGGGACTGGGAAAAATAACAGGAAAGGTTTCCTTAACGGGAAATGTGCCGGCAGAAAATGTTTCTGTTGCACTGAAAGGAACAAAATATAGTGCCATTACAAACGAACACGGGCAGTACGAAATTAAAAATGTTAAGCCAGCCAGCTATACCATTAGCATTAGTGCAGTAGGAATTCGTCAGGTTGAAGACAGAATTACAGTTGCCGCTAAGCAAACGACAATTAAGAACTTCATGCTTTCGGAGAGTCAGGAAGATCTGGATGAAGTTGTGATTACGAAGAACAAATACAAGCAGGACAAGCCTTCTTTATCTTTACGTCTTCAAACTCCTGTGCTTGAAATTCCGCAGAACATTCAGATTGTGAGCGGTCAGGCGTTAAAAGATCAGCAGATTGTGAGTATGAGTGACGGTGTGATCAGAAACGTGAGTGGTGCGGTACGTTCAGAGCATTGGGGGGATTTGTACACGAACATAAAAATGCGTGGTTCTCAGGTTCAGGCGTTCCGAAATGGGTTTAACGTAGTTTCTTCTTCTTGGGGACCTCTTACCGAAGACATGAGTTTTGTGGATCATATCGAGTTTGTAAAAGGACCGGCAGGTTTCATGATTTCAAGTGGTGATCCAAGCGGATTGTACAATGTAGTAACGAAAAAACCAACCGGTATTACAAAAGGAGAAGCTAGTGTAATGGCGGGAAGTTATGATTTTTACAGAGCCAGTATTGATCTTGACGGAAAATTGGATAAAAAAGGAAAGTTATTGTATCGTTTTAATGCAGCGGCACAAAAGAGAGGATCACATCGTGCATTTGAGCACAATGATCGTTATGTAATTGCTCCGGTACTTACGTATCAGGTTGATGACAAAACAAAAATTACTGCTGAATATAATTTTCAGTATGCCAACATGACCGAAGTAGGTTCTTATTATGTTTTCGGACCTAAATCGGATGGATATGGAACTTTACCAGTTGGATTTACAATGACACAACCGGGTTTGCCTGATACCAACATTCAGGATCATAGTGGATACCTTATGTTTGAGCATAAGTTTGATGACAATTGGAAATTAACCGCACAAACGTCATATTTCAAATACCTTCAGAAAGGATACAGTTCATGGCCGAGTATGGTTGGTTCAAGTGAGAACGCTCTTGGAAAAGGAAATATTATCAGAAATGTGGGGATCTGGGATGCCGAAAGTAATATGTATTTAGGTCAGATATTTGTAAACGGGAAGTTCAATACCGGATCAGTTACGCATAAAGTATTAGCTGGTGTAGATTTAGGTAATAAAGATTATATGGCAGATTGGGGACAATCTCATGATCTTGATACGGCTGCCAATCCGTTTAATGTTTACAATCCAAATTATGGAACACCTTCTAATGGCCTTCCAGCTTTCGATCGTACAAAACCACTTTCTGTGAGAGCCGGAGGTAAGCAGACTACTGAATACGCAGCAGGTTATATTCAGGATGAACTTGGTTTTTTTGAGAACAAATTAAGATTGACTCTTGCAGCAAGATATACCTGGATTAGCCAAAACAGTTGGGGAACAGTTGAGGAAGACAGTCACATTACCCCACGTATAGGGGTTAGTTATTCGGTAACAGATAATCTGGCCCTTTACGGATTATACGATCAGGCTTTTTTACCACAAGCCGGAATTATTAAAAATGGAGATAAGGTAAAACCGCTTACAGGAAATAATTTAGAATTTGGAATTAAGAAAGATTGGTTTGACGGATCATGGAGTTCTACATTAGCGGCATACCGTATTGTAAAACAAAATGAACTTACCGCTGATCCAACTAACGGACCAAACGACATCTATAAAGTTGTTTTAGGAGAAAAAAGAGCACAAGGTATTGAATTTGACGTTAGAGGAAAATTATTAGACGGACTTAACCTTATTGCTAATTATGCTTTTACAGAATCGGTTGTAACGAGCTCTGTTGTTACATCTATAGGCGTTGGTTCAGTTGTACCGGGATTTGCTAAACATAGCGCCAATGCATGGTTGAATTACAGCATTCAAAGTGGTAAACTAAAAGGATTAGGAGCTTCGATAGGAGGTACTTATCTGGCAGACCGTCAAACGGACAGCTGGAGTGTAGGAAATGTAAGATTACCAAATTATTTTAAACTGGATGGAGGTTTATCTT
The DNA here is from genome assembly GCA_023251135.1 of Flavobacterium sp. Taxonomy (GTDB): domain Bacteria; phylum Bacteroidota; class Bacteroidia; order Flavobacteriales; family Flavobacteriaceae; genus Flavobacterium. Next base: position 113,057 of record JAHEZJ010000006.1, read on the forward strand.
ATGAAACAGGTAAATTTAAAATTACAGCCAATGTGTTTAATATTTTGGATAAATACCTATACAGCGGATCTTATTATGAGTGGCTTTCGGCTTACTACTGGCAAACCGAAGCTCCAAGAAACTTTAGAGTTGGGGTAACGTATAAGTTCTAATCTCTTTAGGTTCTGAGGCACTGAGGTGCTAAGGTTCTGAGGGTTATTTAAAAGTAAACCCGACAGGTTTTTAAAACCTGTCGGGTTTGTTTGTTATGGTGGAATAAGAAATCCTTTTAATCTTTATAATCCGTGGTAAAAAACTACCCTTTTTGAATGAGCGGAATGACCTTTGTACCAGTAAGTGTCCCATACTAAACCCGACAGGTTTTTGAAACCTGTCGGGTTTGTTTGTTATGGTGAAATAAGAAATCCTTTTAATCTTTATAATCTGTGGCAAAAAATTACCCTTTTTGAACGAGCGGAATAACCTTTGTACCAATAAGTTCTATCGCATTCATTAGTTGTGTATGGGTAAGACCCGCATTATCCATTTGAAATGTAAATCTTGAAATTCCGCCAAGTGATTCGCTGTGGCGCAAGAGTTTATCGGCAATGCGTTCAGGATGGCCTACAACCAAAACTCCCAGATCATCAATTAAGCCGTCAAATTTGGCTCTGGTAACTGGTGGCCAGCCGCGTTCTAAGCCTAGTTTTGTCCAAAGTTCAGCATAACCCGGATAATATTCTTCGATGGCTTTTGCGGTAGTGCTTGCTGCAAATCCGGGTGAATGTAAACCTACCTGAAGTTCTTCGGGCTGGTAACCAGCTGCTTTTCCTGCTTCACGATACAAGTCTACTAGCGGACGGAAACGATGTGTCTGCCCTCCAATAACGGCCACCATCAAAGGCAAACCTAAGGATCCGGCTCTTACAAAAGATTCGGGAGTTCCGCCAACGCCTAACCAGACTGGTAGTTTTTCCTGTAAAGCCCTCGGATAAACCGGAAGATTATTCAAAGCGGGACGAAATTTCCCCGACCAGGTCACAAATTCATTGTCTCTGATTTGAAGTAAAAGCTCTAATTTTTCTTTAAAAAGCGCGTCATAGTCATTCAGATTAAATCCGAAAAGAGGGTAAGCTTCGATTGAAGAGCCACGGCCCACTACAATTTCAGCTCTTCCTTTTGAAATTAAGTCAAGAGTTGCAAAACTTTGATAGACTCTTACCGGGTCAGCAGCACTTAAAACCGAAACAGCACTTGACAATCGAATGCGTTTTGTTCGTGCCGCGGCAGCACTTAAAATTACGGCGGTAGCCGAATCTAAAAACTCTTTTTTATGATGTTCACCAATTCCAAAAACGTCAAGTCCGGCCTGATCTGCCAGCTCGATTCTTTGGAGTAATTGTTCCATTGCATCAACACTGCTTAACGTATTGTGGTCTCCGTACATCGCCGAAGCGAAACTGTCAATTCCTATTTCCATTTTTTTTAGCATTAGGCTTTAAGTCTTAAGCAATATGCTTTTCAAGAAAGCCTACAGCCCAATACTTATCGCGGTTATTAGAGTATTATCGCTTAGTAAACCCGACAGGTTTTTAAAACCTGTCGGATTCGATTGTTATTAAGTAATATGTTTTTTAAGAAAGCCTAAAGCCTAAAGCCTAAAGCTTACAGCCAATAATTAATGAGAAAAACCAAAGGAAACACTGATCAGAATAATCACAATAACAATTAAAGTGATGCCTACATACAGATAATCCTTTTCCAGTAAAAAAGAAAATAGTGACAGTAAAACGCGTAAAACCGGGGTTAGAAAAAGCAGGATGATCCCAAAAAAGATCAACGATTCACCATTTCCCTGAATCACGCCCTGATAAATTGCTGAAACGACTTCAAAAATATTGCGGTCATTTTCATGAAAGACCGAGTAATCTTCAATGTCTGTGCTATGCGCCATCAAATAAACAATTCCGCCAATAAAAGCGACTGATAAGGAAATCCAAACGCCATAACGCAATAAGTTACCAATAATGGTTTGAAAATCCTTTTCTCCAAATTTTTCGTGTTGCATAGTCTTAGATTTTTCCATTAATTCCGTTATAAATCATATTTACCGCAAGTACAAAGATCAGGCAGGCAAAAAAGATACGTAGCTTTTTAGGATTCGTTTTAACCAAAACTTTGGCACCTGCCATCGCACCAAACAGTACACCAATTACTACGGGCATACAAATTCCGGGTTCGATGTATCCTTTTTGAATATAAATAACAGAGCTCGCCATTGCCGTAACGCCCATCATAAAATTACTGGTTGTGGTAGAAACTTTAAACGGAATTCTCATAATATTGTCCATCGCAATGACTTTAAAAGCACCCGAACCAATTCCTAATAAACCCGACATCATTCCGGCAATTCCCATCATACCAAAACCACCTACGACATTTTTGGTTCCGTAACGAATTATTTCACCGTGATGCGAAGGATAAGTACCTTCTAATCTTAGTTTTTTAGCCAGAGGACTGGATTCTAAAACGATATGTTCTTCTTTTTTTCGAAGAGAATTGATAGCCGAGAAAATTAAAGTAAGTCCGAATAAAACGGCAATAAAGGAAGTAGGAGCGATGGTTGAAAGTAAGGCCCCGCAAACGGCCCCAATTGTGGTAGCAATTTCGAGAAAGATACCCAATCGCATGTTGGTGATTCCCTCTCTGACATAAGCGGCGGCAGAACCTGAGGAAGTGGCAATTACCGAAACCAGTGCTGCACCAATTGCATAATGAATGTCGACGCCAAGAATGACTGTTAAAAGTGGAATTATGATAATCCCGCCACCTAAACCTGATAATGAACCAATAAAACCTGCTAAAAAAGCACCAAGAATCATAATCAGGGTAAACGTAAGTACTGTCATTCGAATCAATTTTGTTACCGCTAATTTACGAATTGATATTGGGAGGGAAAATGTTTTATTTCATAATTAAAAACTAAAATAGCTTAGTTCTAAAATTTAAAGGGTGAAAAAAAGCACAAAAAAGGACTTAACTGGTTGATTATAGGAGAAAAACCAGAGTTTAAGAATGAAGCGCTAAAAAAGAGGTACTTACAGGTTGTCGTCTATTATTTTTTGGACACTGCTGATAAAAGTCTCTGTGTTTTTGACATCTTGCTTGATGTATAGATCGTATTCGGTTAATTCATACTGATCGATCATGTCTTTTTTTAAGTATTTGATGATGGATTCTAGAGTCCGGGTATCCTCCTCATTCAGTTTCTTTAACTCCCGTTGTTTGCTTTTGAGATAATCTAAACTCTTTTTTAATCTCTGAACCATTAATTTTTCCAATCTCTTCCTTCGTTTAAAAATTATTAAAACAAACGATAATCCGGAAGATTTTAAGCTCAATATGCCCCAAAAACCATTTCCATTTGAGCTTAATTCCTCCAGAGTATCGTATTCCCTTACATACGTTCAAATTGAGAATTTAGATTTAAGAAATGTTATAAAATTTTCAAAGTGCCTTATAAAATTTGCACGCGAAGAAGTCAGGTGTTTGAAAACCTGGTATTTAGGTGTTTTGTAGGTTGAAGAATACAAAAAAGCAGTAGATGACCCTGCGGATTTTTTTTGGTGTAAGGATTAAAAAAATCTTATTTTGACTGATTGTCTAAAGCAAGATAAGTTTTGTCTAAGGTCGAAAGCAGTAAAGCAGCTGCAGCACTTGTTAGAACTGAATAATCAAAAGGAGCTTTTACCGAAACCGAAACCGCCATTGAAAGGGCAAAAAGCAGCATTAAAGCGGAAGTTCCCAAAGCAACGTGACGGGTTTTAAATCCTAGGATTAAAAACAAACCAAACACAATCTCGAAAAAAGTAGCCGAAGCTCCTAACACTTCTGCTAAGGATTTACTGGCAAAGGAATTTAAGGTTTGGGTGTAAAGAATAAAATTGTCCCAGTTTCCCCATGCAACTCCGGGAGCACCGGGTGCACCCCAAAGACCAAAACGGTCGGCAACGGCAGAAAGCATCGTAATTCCCAAAACAACTCTTAAAACGAAACCTGCCTGTGCTGTACCTATTTTTTTCATCTCGATCTTTTTAGGTAAAGATAACAAGATGTTGGACTACTTTGGATGATTATTTTTGAGACTAGACTATTTTAAGAATTCTTAAAGCCATCTTCCTTATCCTTGAAGGCCCATGTTGCCATAGCTTCGATAACAGGCATTAATCCTTTTCCTGAAGCACTTAAACTATAAGTCACAAAAGGAGGTACAACCGGTTTGGCTTCTCTAATGACAAGATGATCGGCTTCGAGCTGTTTTAAATGTTGTATCAGCATCTTTTCGGTAACAGCCGGAATAGCCCTTTTTAGTTCACTGTAACGCTTGCTTCCACCTGAAAGATGGTAAATGATAATAGGTTTCCAATAGCCTCCAATTTTCTCCATTACATAAGTTACAGGGCATTTGTCTAAGGCATATTGCTTATTTTCCTGAATAGTTGATGATTCTTTGATTGCGGTCATAGTGCATACTTTAGGGTAAGTACTTGTATAAAAGTAAGTACAAATATACCTTTGTTAGAGAACATAAAAAAATAAACAGAGATGAAAATTACAATTTCAGGATCATTAGGAAACATAGGTAAACCATTGACCGAAAAACTTATTGCCTCAGGACATGAGGTAACAGTAATCAGCAGCAGCTCAGACCGGGTAAAAGCGATTGAAGTAGCGGGAGCCAAAGCAGCAATAGGCTCTGTTAGTGATGCCGCTTTTTTACAAAGTGCATTTGAAGGAGCTGATGCTGTATTTGCAATGACTCCGCCTAATATGGGAGGCGTTAACATCATTGCCAATACTACTGACGCCGGTAAGGCACTTGCAAAAGCCATAACTGCTGCCGGAGTAAAACGTGTTGTAATGCTGAGCAGTATTGGTGCAGATTTACCCGGAGGGAATGGTCCAATTGCAGGGCTTCATAACATCGAGAAATTGTATGAGTCATTAGATAAGGTATCGGTTACGTATCTTCGTGCCGGTTTTTTCTATACCAATTTATACCATGATGTTCCAATGATTAAAGGAGCGGGAATTATCGGATCAAATTACCCTTCTAACAGTACAATTCCTTTTGTACATCCTGAAGATATTGCCGCAGCGGTGTCAGAAGAATTACTAAAAACGATAGCGGGAAAGAACATCCGTTATATTGTTAGTGATGTACGAACTCCAAATGAGGTAGCCAAAACTTTAGGATCAGCCATTGGAAAACCGGATTTGCCATGGGTAGAATTTACCGATGCGCAATCTCTTGACGGAATGAAGCAAGCGGGACTACCGGAAGAAATTGCTGAATTGTATACCGAAATGGGATCAGGTTTTAGAAACGGTAAGATCGCAGCACATTTCTTAAGCGATTATAGTGCTGTTGAGGGACAAATTAAACTGGAAGATTTTGCAAAAGAATTTGCAGCTAAATTTTAAAGAGTAAAAGTGAGAAGCTGGTTTTAGGATCAGCTTTTTTTGTATTTGAGAATTCGAAAGGAATATTGAATTTTGACAAAAATATACCAGTTTATCATAAAAATATACCGTTTGTAAAATTTGAACTGCGTTTATCTTTGTAGTATTCATACAACTTAAAAAGTATAAAGATGAAAGCCATAGGATTTAAAACATCGTTGCCAATTGCTGAAGAAGAGAGTTTTATAACATTTGAAACTCCAAAGCCAGTTCCCGGAGAACGTGATTTAGTAGTTAAAATTAGTGCAGTATCCGTTAATCCGGTTGATTTTAAAATTCGTCAGAATAGTGCAAAGGATACCGTTTTAGAAAACCCTAAAATTATAGGTTGGGATGCTGTGGGTATTGTAGAGGCAATAGGAGAGAAGGTGACTTTGTTTGAGGTAGGTGATGAAGTTTTTTATGCCGGAGACATTACCAAACCAGGCAGCAATGCCGAATACCAAAGTATTGACGAACGAATTGTGGGCAGAAAACCAAAATCCTTAAGCCTTGAAGAATCGGCTGTGATGCCGCTGACCGGTTTAACGGCCTGGGAAATTCTTTTTGACCGTATTCGAATCAATCCGGAGAAAGACAAAGGCAAATCAATTTTAATCATTGGAGGTGCCGGAGGAGTAGGTTCGATCGCCATTCAACTGGCTAAGAAAATTGCAGGTTTAACCGTTATTGCAACAGCATCGCGTCCCGAAACTATTGCTTGGTGTAAAGAGCAGGGTGCCGACTTCGTGGTCGATCACAAAAACCTCATTGCTTCGGTTCAGGAAGCCGGGTTTCAACAGGTCGATTTTATTTTAGATTTTGTAGACACTAATTCCTATTGGGATACTATGGTGGAATTGATTAAACCCCAAGGTCATATTGCTTCTATTACCGGAAGCAGTGATCCGGTTGCGTTGAATAAACTCAAAAATAAAAGCGCTTCTTTCTCCTGGGAACTGATGTACACACGATCTATGTTTGAAACCGATGATATGCAGGAACAACACATTATTCTGAATCAATTGGCTGATCTTTTAGATAAAGGCATTCTAAAATCGACACTAAATCTAACGCTTAATGGTTTAACGACTGGGAACTTCAAAAAAGCGCATGAGCTTTTAGAATCGGGGAAAACGATTGGTAAGATTGCCATCAAATTTTAAAGCTAAGAAAGCGGTGAGTCACTAGGAGTTTTTCAATACTTTAAAAACATATTCTTTATAGCTTGCTCCAATTGGGATCTCGATAGTTCCAATTTCAACATCATAGGCCGTAAAGGCCGTAATGTTTTTTAAATTAATGATATAAGAGCGGTGTACCCGAAGAAAATCTTTTCCTTGAAGTTCCATTTCGATATCACCGATCTTGTATTTTGCGGTAAGTTTTACCCCTTCTTTTTGATGAACCACAATATAATCTTTCACGCTTTCTATAAATAAAATACTATCCGTATTTATTTTATGAAACTTAGATCCGTTTCTGATGTAAATAAAATTCTCCAGAGGCGGAGTTATAATCTTATTGTTAGTAGGCCCACTGATGCGTAAATAACGATCGGTGGCTTTAAAAAAACGATCAAAAGTAATGGGTTTGAGTAAATAATCTATAATATCAAGTTCGTAACTTTCCAGTGCATATTCGCGATAGGCTGTTGTGAAAATAATGGAAGGGGGATTTTTTAGTGTTTTTAAAAAATCAATCCCGGTTATCTGTGGCATTTTAATGTCTAAAAACATAAGATCAACCGTCGTAGTTCTTAATACTTCGGCGGCTTTTAAAGCGTTTGGGCATGTGCCTACAATCTCAAAATAATCTAACTTACTGATGTGGTTTTGCAGCAGGTTTATGGCCAAAGGCTCATCGTCGACTAATAAACAACGTATCTTCATCTTTCTTCGCTTAGTTGTGATCGTTTTGCAGGTTGACTTCTAAATGAGCCGTAAAATGCGTATCACTCTTTGTAACCTTAAAAGTATAATTTTCCGGATAAATTTTGTCCAGTTGCTGAACGATATTGTTCAGGCCAATCTTACCGTTTTCAGATTCAGTTTCACTCTTTCCAATCGTGTTTTTCACTGTAAAGGTAAAACGATTGTTTTCAACTTTTAAATCGATGGCAATGATCGGAGAGTTCCCGGTATCTTCACCAGCACCATGTTTAAAGGCATTTTCGACTAACGAAAGTAAAATTAAAGGCGCAATAACACCATTATGTTCGATATCGGTGGTAAAAATCACGCTAAGCCTTTCGTCATATCTCAACTTTTCAAGTGCAATATAATTGTTAAGCAAAGTGACTTCTTGCGAAATGGGTACATACGTTCCGCTACAGCGATACAAAATGCAATCTAATATCTCAGACAAAACGGCAATGGATTGTGAGGTAATGGGAGAATTAATCAGCGAAAGCGAATAAATATTGTTTAGCGTATTAAATAAAAAATGAGGATTTAACTGGGCTTTCAGAATCTTTAACTCCGTTTCAGCTTTTTGCTTTTCCAGCAGTAATGCTTTTTTCTGAACGACATATTGATCTTTTATCAGTTTTATAAAGACGAAAAATAGCGAAAGAGAGAATGTATGCAAGAAATAGGACTGAAACAACTTTGGAAGATCGGTCATGATTTCAAAAAGAGATTCCTGCTCAAAAGGCGGGGTTCGAACAATGGGTTCTAGCGCGTAGATCACCATAGTTCGGGAGAAAGCTGAGATAAGATAACTGCCCGCAATAAATTCGATCCATACCGTAGTGTGTTTTTTTCCCTTCATCAAACGCGGCAAAATTCGATAGGAAATAAAATAAGCCGCAAGCATAGAAAAGGACAGGTAGAATGCCGTTTCCAGCATTTCGTAGTGGATATAATTAATGGGGTCACGAAAAGTATTCTTACTGATAAACATGATATAAACACAAGTCCAGAAAAGGACATGAGTCGTGACCCGATGGGCTGAAGTATAGTTGATGAGTTTCTCGAATGGTGACATAGTGGATCAAAGTTAGTATTTATTTGGAAAGAGAAACCGGCTGTCGACAAATAGGCCCAAAAAAGACATTAACGGCCCAAAAACGACGATAAACAAGGTCTGTAATGTCAATTAGATTGTTTGTCGGTCTCAAAGAACTGTATGTCATGCGAGTCATTTTTGCAAGTGATTAAAGAGGAGTTTTGGTGAAAATTATAAACGCAACCAAAAATGAAACAGCTCTTCTTACTCATCATCCTTTTTCTAGGCTTTGAAGGAATGACACAGACCAATGAATTCACACTTAAAGGAAAGGTAGTGGATTCAAAAACCAAACAATCCCTGCCTTACGTTACTGTAACGCTGCAATCGTCCAATCAGGATAAGAGAACGGTCTCTTCTGACGAAAATGGAGTTTATGTTTTTAAAAGCCCCGCGGGAAGTTACCAGTTACGAATTGAACTGATGTCGTATAAACCGTTGGTTGTACCTGTATTTTCACTTCAGAATGACCTTATTTTAAAAGACGTTTTACTGGAAGAGGAGGTCAATCAGCTTAACGAAGTAAATGTGGTAGCCGAAAAATCAGCTGTTGAATTAAAGCTAGATAAAAAGGTATTTAATGTGGGAAAAGACATTCTTTCAAAAGGCGGATCAGCTAATGATATCCTGAATAATGTTCCTTCGGTAAATGTTGATATTGCAGGTGTTGTCAGCCTTAGAGGCAATAATGGAGTTACGGTTTTAATTAACGGAAAACCATCCATGCTAACGGCAAATAATGGCTTGTCTCAAATTTCGGCCGCAAATATTGAAAAGATCGAAGTCATCACAAATCCGTCAGCAGCTTACGAAGCACAGGGGAGTGCGGGGATCATCAACATTGTCCTGAAGAAAAACAGTATGCAGGGTTTTAATGGCTCTTTGCAGGTTGGGGTAGGGAATCCGGCGAATCATAATCTGAATGCCAATGTGAGCTACAAAACGGAAAAGGTAAATCTGTTTTCGAATATCGGATACCGTTATTTTGATGTTTTTGCGTCGAACAGACAGTTTCAGCAGAATACAAACAACAATGTAGTAACCACGCTGAATCAATACGACGATAACAAGCGCAACAACAGCATTTACAATATTTATATAGGGGGTGATTATTATATTAATGCTAAAAATACGCTGACGGGAAGTTATTACCATGACAGAAACAACAACAATTACAAAACGGCTTATACGTATCGTTATGCCAATGCAGCGCAGACGACAGACAGTATTATCAACAGATTTGAAAATTATAAGGAACCTAAAAATTACAATGCTCTGGAATTAAATTATGTAAAAACATTCGACAAAAAGGATAAAAAATGGACAACCAGTTTACAGTATGATTTTTGGAATGATGATGAAAACCAATACATCGATCAGCAGAAAACATTGCCTTACGAACCGGAGGTTTCCAATTTGTACACAAGAGATATTGAAAGCAGTAATGATATTTTCATAAAATCGGATTTTGTAAACCCGATAGGTGAAAATTCTAAAATTGAGATGGGAATCAGAAGCGATTTACGGGCATTACGAAGCGATTATTATACGATTCTTGATGAGGTGTTGCAGGATCAGTTTACCAATAAACTTAAGTATGATGAAAACCTATACAGTGCTTATATTCAGTTTGGAAGTAAAATTAAAAAGTTCAATTATCTGGTGGGTTTACGAACAGAGCTATCAGATATAAAAATTGCCGACACTAAAAACACATTCAGCAACACTAAAAACTACATCAACTTATTCCCAACCCTACATTTGGTGTACAATCTAACCGATAAAACAGATTTACAGCTTAGTTACAGTAAACGGATTAACCGTCCGAGATTCTGGCAGTTGAATCCATTTTCGGGACTTTCAGATTTGCGTAATCTTACAGTTGGAAACCCCGATCTAAATCCAATGTTTACCAATTCTTTCGAACTGACGCTATTGGCGAAACCCGGAAAATTCAGCATCAATCCGTCAGTATATTATCAGCATACTACCAATTTCTTTGAATACATCCTGCAACGTACGGCTGAGAATTATTTTGTGACAACACCGGTAAATCTTGACACCGAAGATCGTTACGGAGTTGAGGTTTCTTCTACCTACAGCCCGGCAAACTGGTTACGACTGTCTTTGGATTTTAACTATTACAAATTTAAACAGCAAGGCACTTACGAGACGGTAGTGTATGATGTGGAAGATCAGACCTGGCTGTCTAATTTTCGTTCGGTTGTTAAGTTTCCTAAAATTGTTTCGGGTGAATTTAGTTTTAAATACCGGGGAAAAAATCAGGGAGTACAGTCGCTTACAGAGGCACAGTACACTGCCAATATTGGTTTGAATAGGGACTTTCTTAACGATAAAATGTCGGTTACATTAAACGTAAACAACCTTTTTAATTCGCAAATAACAAAACAGGTGGTCAGTGCGCCGCTTTATTATTTAGAATCGGAATTTAGAGCGCAGGGAAGATATATCAGACTGACCGTAATTTATCGTTTCAACCGCAAAAAAAATGAGGCCGACAGATTGCCGGACTCTATGTAATCCTACTATTTTACTGGCTCGGTTCATAGAATTAAGTTTCTATGAATCGAGCCAGTTTTTGAAGTTATTGATTTCTTTTTTGCTTAAAATGATAGGCTCTGTATCGGGAACGGCAACCTTCAGAAGAATTTCTATTTTCTGACTTGAATGTTTGACGATTTCCTGAATATAGTTTCGGTTGACACTATATTTTCGATTGATTTTAAAGAAAAGAGTCGGATCAAGTTTATCGATGAGGTCTTTTAAATTGTTGTTGTACAAATAACTGCTACCGGAATTGGTGTAGATAAACAAGTGTTTTCCGGTGGCAAAAAAATAGGTAATCGAAGTATCATTCACAGAGATCAGTTTGTCTCTGTGGTTCACCAAAAAATGATGCTGAATATGACTTTGGTTTTCAATCTCCACCAGAGATTCAACAATTGAATTGCTGTTAAACGTTTCTTTTATGTTTTTGTATTTGTGTAAAGCCTCCAGTAACTCCTCTTCTTCATAAGGTTTGAGAAGGTAATCGATCGTAAAATGCTTGAAAACTTTGACCGCATAAGAGTCATAAGCAGTAATAAAAATAACAGGACATGAAACAAGAGTTTGCTCAAAAATATCAAGACTTTTGCCATCACCTAAATGGATGTCCATAAAGGCCAGATCAACCGTATTTGCTGCAAAAAAAGCAACAGCATCCCTTACAGATTTTAGTACCGTAATTTCCCTGATCGGAATTATACTTTGTTGCTCTAATATAGATTTTAGATAGCTTGAAGCGAGATGTTCATCTTCAACAACGACTATTTTCATTTCAGTTATTTTTTTGTAAAGTTAAAAAAAAACAGCATGCTGTAAAGCGTTAATGTTGTGTAATGCGCAATGATCAAAGATCGTTGCGCATTTTTTATGGATTTCTACAGAGGAATTTTACTTCCTCACCTTGATTCAAAATTTCGGATTTACTGGAAGGAAGTTTTTTGCAATACGCGCGGTTGTTGTGTTTTTAGATACGCTTATTACATTAATACCATCGAATATTGATTTGTTTATTTTTGTAAGTTTTATCTGTTTAAATTTAATTAAGAATTACTGTTAATCGCGACTGAATCTCCTTGTTTAGGTACTCTTTTTTGTCTCTTCTGAAGACACCGCTGTAAATAAATATCATAAGATTAAAAAATGAAAAAACAATGAAAAAGAAAATACATCATTTCATAATGGCACTTAATTTTTTTTACATATCATATGGTCAACAACCCTTTGATCCGATGAAAGTTATTCCTCCATCACCAACAGCAGCATCGCTTGGTGTTTATGGCAATAATCCAGTCAATTATTATAATGGAACTGTAGGACTAACAATTCCATTATATGAAATAAAGCTAACCAATCAAACTTTACCAATCAAACTAGATTATTTTTCTTCTGGTGTTAAAGTTGCTGATAATGCAGGATGGGTTGGTTTAGGCTGGTCCATATCTGCAGGAGGAGTAATAACAAAGTTGGTTAAAGGCGGCGATGATTTATTTGGTACATCTTCTACTAAGGAAGGATATTATAATGCAGGTGCATTACCAAATAAAATGAATGTTTTGTCGGGTAATTGGATAAATCTGAGTTCTCACGATCAAGAGTATTTATATAATTTTAATCAGGGATGGCTAGATACTGAACCGGATACATTTAGCTATAACTTTGGCGGTTACTCAGGGAAATTTGTATTAGGAAAACTGGCCAATGGCGCTCTCGTTTATGCAGATCAAAAGAACAATTTAAAAATGCAGTATCTCCAATTAACAGATAATTGGGTTATTACGGATGCTATAGGGACTAAATATTATTTTAATACGAGAGAGAGGGTTATAGATTATTATAGAAGTGTTACCAATGGAGATATTCCTAATGATTCACAGATTGGAACTTTTGATAATTATACTCTTAATGATAATCCATTAATTACAACTTCCTGGTATTTGGATTCAATTGTTACAACGAATGGAGAGACCGTTAACTTTACCTATCAAACTCAACCGCAAATACAAAGTGTAAGTCTTATCGGTAAATCAGAGATTGAATATGATATGGTAACGATATCAAATGGTACCTATTCTCCTAACGATCCAAAATATTTACCACCTACATTATCAGGTGTTTATCGACAGAATATAGGATCAAAGCAGGTTACCTTAGATGTTTATCTCAAGCAAATCAATTTTCCAGGAGGTACAATTTTATTTAATACTACTGATAGAGATGATATTGAATATCTGGGAACACAAAAGCCCCAGAAATTATCAGAAATAATTATTAAGGATTTAAATAATAGACAGTTAAGGAAATATATTTTTAATTATAATTATTTTTTGTCTAATACGACGACTAGTTTAAGCAATGATTTTACAAATAAGAGAAGACTTAAATTAGATTCTGCAGTAGAAGTGGCGGCTGATAATGTACAAAAACCAGCATATGTTTTTAATTATTATAATGCTGATGATCTGCCTTATAAGTATACAAAGGCAATAGATCATTGGGGTTATTATAACGGTAAGGTCGATAATAAGACAATATTACCAGGTAAAATAATGCCTTCAGAAAATAAATTTTGGAAAGGAGCTGATCGAAGTGCAAATCAGCTGAGCACCGATATGGTTAAAGGAATGCTTTCATCAATAACTTATCCAACAGGTGGATCTACTAAATTCAATTATGAGCTAAATGAATATGGTAATTTAAAAAAAGATGATAATTATATGCTACAACCGCAAACAGCAATGGCAAATTCTATGATCGGTAAATACTCTGAGGCGTTTGATATTGCCGTTGCTGATACTACAATGGTAACATTAAAAGGAACATTTAAAAAAACAGGAGACTTGATTTACATTGGAGATTATGCACATTTATATAAAGACGGAAATCTGGTATACCAGTTTTTAGAAACTACTGCACAGCCAACAGGGCAATATTCAAATCCACAGACTTTAGATTTGATAATCTTTCCAGGTCATTATACCATGGATATTAGGAATATAGAAGGAATTACCTGTTCTATAAGTGCTAGTTGGTCTAAAAAAACAGCTGTTACACAAAAAAAAGGAGCTGGATTAAGAATTCAGAAAATAACCAATTGTGACAGTAATAATAGCATAATCGGAATCAAGAAATTTTTGTATAACAATACAAATGGCTCCACAAGCGGTCGCCTTATTACGGCTTTAAAATATGATTTTCCTGTGTCTGTATCCGAAACCCGCAATCAAACTACTGGCCCTAGTGATCCTGTATGGCAGAATATTTATACTTATGATTATACTGTTCGTATGTCTAATAATATTACAGTTCCAAGTCTTTCCCAAAATTCAGGAGTTATAGGTTATGATAAAGTAATTGAACTTGATGGCGAAAATGGCGAAAACGGGAAAACGGAATATTTTTACAATAATACGGAGGACATTATAAATCCTTTAGCAGCACCTTATATTCCTGTCATTCACAATCCAATGAATGGGAAAATAAAAAAGATAATTTATTATAATGCTGTTGGCGATTCGATTAAGAAAATTGACTACCAATATTTATTAAAAAATACAGACTATCTTCAGGGATTAACAAAACTCTCAACTATTCCTGAGCACAAAAAATCTGGTGATGATACACATTTTGTGGATTCAAAACTTTTAAGGTATTATAATATTCCATCATATTGGGTTGTTTCTTCGGCTGAGATTGAAACTCTTTTTAATAAAGGACAAAATAGAACCATCCTTAAAAAAGGTTTCTACTATGATGATTATACGCACCTTAATCTTACCAGGTCGGAATTAACTTCAAGTGATGGGAATAAAAAGGTAACGAAATACCTTTATGCGCAAGACTCTGAAGCAGCTAGCTTGCCTTTTGTACCTGAGATGATTGCAAATAATATGACAAGTATTCCATTAAAGACCCAAACTTTTAATGAAAGTACTAAATTATCGGAACAGTTGATTATTTACGATAAAAGTTTAGCAACAAGTAATTTATTAGTACCAAGATACATTTATGAAAAAAAAGGAATAGATGATATTAATATTAACATAAGTACTGATAAAAAAATTACCTGTGATAAATACGATGATATGGGAAATGTTCTGCAATATACACCAGAAGGCGGGAGCAGCTCTGTTATTATCTGGGGATACAATAAAACACTTCCTATCGCCAAAATAAAAAATGCAACAGTTACTCAGGTCGCTTCTGTTTTAGGAGTACCTGATTTAAGTGGTATTAATGAAGCAAATTTAGTTGCCATAAATAGTTTAAGGGCTAATATAAATATGGCTAACACTATGATTACAACCTATTCGTATCTGCCTCTTGTAGGAATAAGTAGTGTAACCGATCCCAAAGGAATATCGACTTACTATGAATACGATTCTTCTGGAAGACTACAATATGTGAAAGATCAAAATTTAAATATTTTGCAAAGATATTGTTACAATTATTTGGGACAGCAAACCGATTGTAGCTTAGGTACAAGTATGGTAACAACTTATAAAAATGTTTTTAGAAGTTCGACTTTTACGAAGCAATCCTGTGGTGCAGGTTCAGTTGGTGCTACTTATGTGTATTCAGTTCCTGCAGGTATTTATTCTTCGAGCCTCTCACAGGCCGATGCAGATTCTCAAGCCGATAGTGAGATAGCCGCAAATGGTCAGAATTTTGCCAATATAAATGGAACATGTCTTTTTTCAAGTGTAAGTATAGAAGGAAATTTTACCAGGAATAACTGTGCAGCAGGCGGTGTAGCCCAGGTAGTTCGTTATACTTTACCGGCGGGTTCAAAAACATCTTTTTCTTCTCAGGCCGATGCCGATGCTCAGGCCGCGATTCTGTTTAATACAAACGGACAGACAAATGCGAATAGTGTGGGAACCTGTACATTCTCAAGTGTAAGTATGACCGGAAATTTTACCAAAAATAACTGTGCAGCAGGAGGTGAAGGGCCGGTAGCCAGCTATACTTTACTGGCCGGTTCAAAAACATCTACTTCTTCTCAGGCGGATGCCGATGCTCAGGCCGCGATTTTGTTTAATACAAATGGGCAGGCCAGCGCAAATGCTGCCAGTATTTGTACTTTTTATAATGTAGCAAAAAGTAAAACGTTTAGGAGTAAAATTTGTAATGCCGGGAAAAAAACAAAATCAAAAAAACCAGAACCAATAAAATATATTGTTCCTGCACGAAAATACAATTCTACGATTTCACAGCAAGACGCGGATGCAAAAGCCCAAAAAGAGATCGATACAAATGGACAAGAGTATGCCGATGAGAATGGTTTATGTTTATAGATACTGTTAATCAATGTTTTAATTATGAAAAAATATTTACTACTATTACTTTTATTCTTCTTGGTAAGCGGGATAAGAGCTCAGACCTTTAGTAATGAGAACTTCATCTACACAGAAGCGCCACAAAAGGCGATGCAAAGCAGTAATTACCATACTTTGTCGAAAATAGATATTCAGAGAAGCATAAGTTATTTTGACGGCTTAGGTCGCCCTAAACAAATGATTGTGCTAAACGGGGGAGTTAATAAAGAGAACAATAATTTATTAGATTGGAAAAGTAACTGGACCCTCGGAAATAGTGCAGTTTCTTCTTTTGCTGCAAACGGGCAGCTCATAGAAAATATCAGAATTAATGGTCTGAATCCGTTTGAAAAAACAGATCTCTTGTGGAGATGTGTCAATGATGCTGCAAGCGATGCCGATGGCGGCTGGAATACGGCTTCAGTTCCTATTGATAAAACCAAAGGGTATCAATATGTGGTTTGGGTAAAACGTACCGGGGGACAAAACGGCACAACGTATCATGGCACACAAAATGTTGTCAATTTAGACGGTAGCGCTAATGATAATCCTTATTTCTGGTACGGGAACCTACCGGCACTTGATACCTGGTATCTGATGGTGGGCATGATTCATCCCTCAACTTATACAGGAGAATATTCCGGGATAAGCGGAGTTTATGACAGGGCTGGGAATAAAGTACTAAGCGGTACCGATTTTAAATGGAGCAGTACGACAGCAAATTCGTACTTCAGGAGCTATTTATATTATGCGACAGATGTAAATGTAAGCCAGTATTTTTACAATCCTGTTTTGCAGGAAATAGACGGTAATCAGTCTAGTATTTCAGGTTTAGTGAATGGGTTTGAATTCAGTGATGTGGTAAAGTACATAACCTATGATGCTTTTGGCAGACAGGCTAAAGAGTATCTGCCCTATGTAGTATCGGGTACTGCAGGTCTTATGCAAAATAATGCTTCAACGGATGTTTTGAATTATTATAAAACACCAAAATATGAGAATACCCCTAATCCTTTTATTGAGAAATTGTTTGAACCTTCACCCTTAAACCGTGTTTTAAAACAGGCTGCTCCTGGCGCTCCTTGGGAAATGGGTAAAGGCGCTGAAATCAAAATCGATTATCAAACCAATACGGCTGCCGATACTGTAAAACGGTATCAGGCCAACGCCGAGTGGCAAGCCGATTTAGGATTGTACAACATTAGTTTTTCTGAAGCAGGAACTTATGCCGATGGGCAACTGTACAAAACCATATCCTATGACGAGAATACAGCGGCAAGTCCAAACGAGTCATCAGGTTCCACAGTAGAATTTAAAAATAAAGAAGGACAGGTTATCCTAAAAAGAACCTACGATTCGCAAAAACGACACGATACCTACTACGTTTATGACACTTATGGCAATCTGACCTATGTACTGCCGCCAAAGGTGACCGGTACAGTTAACGATGAGGTTTTAAATGGTTTGTGTTACCAGTACAAATACGATAACCGTAATCGTTTGGTAGAGAAAAAGCTGCCCGGAAAACAATGGGAATTTATTGTATATGACAAACTTGGTCGTCCCGTGGCTACCGGACCGGCTTTTTCGCCTTTTAAAGACGAAACCACCCAAGGCTGGCTCATTACCAAGTACGATGCTTTTGGCAGGCCCATTTATACCGGCTGGAGTAGTAGCCAGACTCCGGATTCTGCGACTAGAAAAACACTACAAGATACCCAAAATACAGCCACCGTTTTGTTTGAAACCAAACAAACTTCAGGGACCATAGACAATATCTCCGTATTTTATAGTAATACGCTTGCTCCAATAGATATTAAACTCTTAACCGTCAACTATTACGATGACTATAACTATCCCGCTGCACCGACCAGACCTGAAACTGTTGAAGCACCGACTGTTTTAAGCAATGCCAAAGGTTTGATTACCGGAAGCTGGACAAGAGTTCTCACCACCGCATCAGAAACTTTGGGAGAAACAACCACTATCTTTTACGATACCAAAGCCAGAGCAGTGAGTACCCAAAACCAAAATTACTTGGGGGGCTATACGAATACCAACAACGAACTTGATTTTACCGGAAAGCCGCTTCGTATCCTTACTAAACACAAACGTACTTCGGCAGACACAGAGTTGACTATAAGTGAAAAATACACCTATTCGCCTCAGAATCGTTTGCTAACCCAGACTCACCAAATAAACGATGGTGCTATTGAAGTTCTGATGAATAATAGTTATGACGAATTAGGACAATTGATTGCTAAGAAAGTAGGCGGCAATACTCAAAAAATCGATTATGCCTACAACATTCGCGGATGGCTTAAAGAAATCAATAATGTAGATGCCTTAGCTCAGGGAGCTGATCCAAAAGATTTGTTTGCTTTTAAGATAAATTACAATAGCCCTACTGCGGGAATAACTGCTTTGTATAATGGAAACATTAGTCAAACCTATTGGAAAACAGCTAACTCAGAGGCTGTACTCCGAAATTACAATTACAGCTATGATAAATTAAACCGATTAACAGTTGCCGATTTCAGGAATAATACAAACGCTGCTCAAAATTCAAGTTATTCTGAAAAACTACAGTACGATAAAAACGGAAATATAACTTTCCTGCACCGCTCAGGAGATGTACTTGCTCAGGCAAATTTAGAATGGATGGATTATATGATTTATTCTTATCAGGGAAACCAATTGACCAGAGTGAAAGAAGAAGGAAACAATTATTTTGGTTTTACCACCCCAATTGCGCAGACCAATACTACAAACCAATATACATATGACCTTAACGGTAATATGACAGCTGATACTAATAAAAATATCATTTCTATAACCTACAACCACTTAAATCTACCAAAGAAAATTACCTTTGCGACGACTGGAAATATTGAGTACATTTACAATGCTAATGGTGTAAAACTTAGTAAAACGGTGAATAAAGGCACTTGTTTTACTACCATTACTGATTATTTAGGAGGATTTCACTATGAAAGTATGGCCAATAAATGTTCAAGACGTGGTAGGGGTTATACTGGAGTACTGAGTTTTTTTCCAACAGCCGAAGGTTATGTAGAGTCTTCGGGAAGTTCTTATAACTATATTTACCAATACAAAGATCATTTGGGCAACGTTCGTTTGAGTTACGACAAAACACTTGCTATAAAAGAAGAAAGTAATTATTATCCGTTTGGTCTCAAACATCAAGGGTATAATACTGTGGTAATTTCGACTAATAATGCTTTAAAGTATAAGTACAACGGCAAAGAACTCCAAGATGAGCTGGGGCTTAACTTCTATGACTATGGAAATCGGAATTATGATGCTAGTATTGGTAGATTTCATAACATGGATAGATTTAGTGAAAAATACTTAGATAATACTCTATATCATTATACAAAAAATAATCCTGTTTTTTTTATTGATGTAAAAGGTGATTCAATTGCAGTATATAAACCTAATGGTTCGTATTGGAAAACTGTTGACGATGGGAAAAAAGAATGGAGTGGAAGGTATTATAGTAAAAGTAAAGAGATAAAAAAAGATGGAAAAGTTATAGGTCATAAATATAGTGGTATGGTTAATTTTGAGTTTGCAGACCCAGAAAGTGACACAAAAGATATTCAAAATACTCAAATAGTCTATGTTGATGAGAAAAAAATAGCAGATATGTTAGGTGAAGCAGGTGCTTTAGACCCTAAAAACAAGTATAGTTTTATTTATATGAATAACGAGAGTATAGGAGGTGGTAAATTAGATTTTTCATATTCTTCAATTCCATACAATTTTGCAGGCGCTAGTAAAGACCCTCTTAATAACCCCTCATCAATGTTGTTTTTACCTAAAGGAGATAACACTGCACATAATCATATGAATTTTGGAAACTTTTTATGGGGCGCAGCAGGTTCTACTTTAGGATTTACTAGAGGAACATTACAAGCCGCCGCTCATTATAATAGTTTAATGAATTCAGACACGAATGGGTATAGACCTCAGTTAGATTCTTCAGATGACCAAAGGTCAATTAAAGCTGGGGTTAGTTATTCTCAAGAACATCAATTTACAAATAGAACTTGGAGTTCTAGTGCTGGGATCTCACCAAAACCAGAAAGATAGATATGAAAAAAAATATATTTATATGTTTTGTTTTATTTTGTTTTATCTCATGTAGTAAAGATAAAATAAGTATTGACAAAATAATTAAAGAATATAACAATGAAGATTTCCAACAATTAAAGGGAGTGCTTATCAGTTATAGAGGGATAAATGGAGACAATGTTATTTTAACAGTCAACAAATTTAATGGAGATTGCTCACCATATATGATAACAATTAATCCTCAAACAAAAAAAATTGTCGAGATAAGAAATCATTTAGTAATAAAAAAATGTAATGATTACTTTAATCATGAAGAAATTCAAAAATATGTTAGTTGCTTTTTGAATTATAATTTTATTGTCCTTGGAGTAGATTATAACGGCAATGTTTATATCAATCCTGATAAACAACAACCACCAAATATTGTTAGAATCAATGGTAAATATGAGAAGGACAGTTATAAAAAGTTCAAAGTTTACAAGGGAAATTGGTTAATATTAAAATAAGGGTAATGTATCATATGTGTTCGTGGTTAATCATTCTATCTCACATTTACAGATTATCAAGGATTTATATTAATATTGCAGCAAGATTAAAAACAACCTTAGGTTTGTCCAAAATCAAAAAGCCACCCCGCTTAGCAAAGTGTAGCTGCTGTGCGAGGGTCTCTGATTTCGCACAGACAGGATAATCGACAAAGAATATAAAATAATCTCGCTAACAGCTCCTAGCTTTAGCAAGCGTTGTATTCTGAACGTTTTAATCTTAAAGCAATTTACCAGATTAACCATATAAGTAATGACTTTTTAAAAGCGATATCTGCAAATGAGAAAGGTGAGTCCTTATTATTAGAATTTAAGAGATAAAGGTAACGCAATCCAATCCAATGCTGACGCATTCCATGATAAAAAAATGAGAGTGGTAAGAAGAATACAATTATTACCCGTTTGGTCTCAAACATCAAGGGTATAATACGGTGGTAATTTAACAAAAGAACAAGCACGTGTTTTGGAACAAACTTTAATCAACCAGTATAAGATGGGTAAAAATGTTGGGCAATTATTAAATCAAACAATTAAATATCTTCAAGTAAGTGGGAAGCTTTAGGAATAAAAAATGATAAGAACAAAAACAAAAATCGGCGATGTGTTTTTAGTTAAAATTACTGAAAACAGTAAGAAGTATTTTCAATACATAGGAAATGACTTATCGCAGCTAAATAGTGATGTAATTAGAGCCTTTAACAAAGTATATTTAATTAATGATAATCTAATATTGTCTGATATTGTAAGAGATGAAGTAGATTTCTATGCACATTGTGTTGTGAAATTTGGAATCAAAATGAAGCTCTGGCAAAAAGTTGGAAATATTCCGTTCAATGAAAATATTGATTTATTCTTTAGGGATACCAATGATTATGGAGCGAAAATAGGTGAAGAACCTATAAAGATTTCTAACAATTGGCATGTTTGGCAAATAAATTGTGAATTTATTAAAGTTGGAAAAATAACAGGAGAATATAGAAAATCAGAAATAGGAATTGTGGTCACTCCACAAGATATTATTGATAGGATAACAAACAGGAAATATAATTTTATTTATCCAGATTTTGAATAGAGTAATCAAATAACCTCGGCTGGTGTACGTCCCATTCGTGTGGACATTCAATCCAACAGCCGAAGGTTATTTAGAGCCTTCAGCAAGTTCTCTAAAAAGGTTTTGCTAATGCCACCAATTGGCAATTTTATTTATTCATAGATTTTTATCATTTTCATACCCCCTTTGAAAGAGTATGAAGTTTCACTTTTTTTAGAAATAGTTTTAAAATACTAGAAGTTGTACAACAGCTACGATTGTCAGCAGAAGATGTTATTGCGTTAAAAAGTCTTCGATTGTTTTGGTATATAATTCTGGTTGTTCTGCAAAAATCTGATGTCCTGCATTCGGAATTAATTTGAACTTGCTATTACTAAACAAGTCAAGATATTCTTTCGTGTAGCCCCAATCTATATTATCGCATTGTCCTTTCATTACCAAAACAGGAATTTTGTTGTTTTTGAGTTTTATTCGGGGATCTTTTAAACTACCATAACTTACGCTGGTATTTAAATTACAATAACTACCGGCGCCACCTTCTTCTTTCAATACATTTGTTGAGTCGCAAACAAGGCCTTTCGTAAAAACTGTAGCCATATTAGTTAAATAACCATCAGCTTCTCTATCAGTAGCCAGCTTTTTTCCAAAAAATCTTGCCCAAATTCCTATAGAAACGTACCTTGGATTAAGAACGATTGGGAGTATTTTTGCATTTGGATTGTATGGTTCCTTTAAATTCAGACTGTCGGGTGCTTTAATTTTTTCTAATGCTTCATTTGCAGGTTTAATTGCTCCTGGACAAGTAAAAACAATTTTGTCTATTTTGTCTAAATGGTCAGCAGAATACAATACAGCCAATGCTCCGCCCCAAGATTGTCCAACAAAAATAACTTTTTCGACACCTAATAATTTGATAATTGCTTCAAGATCGTTTATATGTCGTACCGCGGTATATTCTTTAACTTTTTCTAGTCTTTCTGAAAGTCCACAACCAACTTGGTCATATAAATAGACATCATAACCCGATTCAGAAAGTTTTCCTAATGTTTCAATATTTTTGGTATATACGTATCCTCCAGGACCGCCGTGCAAGTAAATAATCGGATAGGGTTTTTTCACCCCTTTGCCTGCAATGTGCGTGTATGCAATTTTTGAACCTGTAGATAAATTCCAGTATTTGGTAGTGGCACGAGGTGTAATATAAGGTACATCCAACGTGGTAGGAATACATCCTTTAACGATAAATATTGCGAGACAAACTAGAATTGTCCATTTTGTAAATTTGAGTATAATTTTTTTCATCAGAATGCTTTTTTACATTTGGCGCTAACGTTCCCTGGCTTTGTGTAGTTGTTTTTTTTGTTCTTTTATAGCGAAGCCAAAAATATACAAAAAGACCATTCCATTATACACAGGTCCCAAAATTTCTTAGCTCCCAGCCGGCGCAGACATTGGACGGATAATGTTTTAGATGAGGTGTTTTTATAAAACAACTATGTAACTACTTGTAAAAGAATGTAAAATTTTAAATTTTATTAGTTTAAAAACGACCAATAGGCTGTCAGTAATATATCAGATGTGTTGTTAATTTACTAAATTTGTGGATTGTATCACCCATTTTGAATCGTACAAACTATTAAAAATGTGTTTTCACAAGTAGTATAAATAGGTCCTTAAATACTATGTTTTGATGTTTCAGTCTGTAACATATCAAATTTTTCAAAGCAAGCAGAAGTCAAATCTTATTATTACTGCTTGTATACTGCTGTTTATTTTTGCGAACGTCTTATTGGATTATTCATTTACCCAATTTCAGAATAGTGCATTCTACATTTCGGAATCTTTATTATTCAGTTCGTACTGGGTATTATTTCTTCCTTTACTAACAGCTGTTTTAAAGCTGACCAGGAAAAAAGAAAACCTGATGATAAGATTACTGGTAATAAGTGCAGCAATTGTACTTCATTTGTTCTCTTATCCGATATTGGTTTGGATGATTTCAAAAACATTCTACTATCACACTTTCTCTTATTGGCAGACTTTCAATTTTGGCTTGTCGGCTTATTTTATAAAAACAGTAATCATTTATGGGTTTTCACTATTGGTCGTGGTTTTATGGAATAGAAAAAGTCAGTCCTTACCATTAAAAGAAAAAGTTGATGGACAAACTAACGAGCAAAATTTTATCCGCTCTATTTTAATTTCTGATCGTAATAACAAAAAGCAGCTTCTGGAAGTTAAAGATATTCTCTATTTTGCAGCAAACTCGCCTTACATCACTATTTACCATTCTTCTAAAAAGTACTTGCATACTGAAACGCTGAGGTCTTTAGAAAACCAATTAGACGGGAAACAGTTTGTTCGTATTCATAAATCGCATATTGTGAATATAGATAAGGTTTCAGCTATCCAGTCCCGACAAAATGGTGATTATGATATTACTCTCCTAGAGCATACTACTTTAAGGGTAAGTCGTAGTCACGCTAAAAATTTCAAGTCAAAATTTTCAGAGCACAATCAGCTTGCCTTAAAATAAACTCGTCTTACAATATTTCATTTGACAGTCAGCTATTTTCAGGCTGATATTTGCAGAAAAAAGCTTTATCATGAAAAAACTCATCATCTGCAAAACGGTTTTTATAGTCCTGTTATTTAGTAGCTGTAATGGGCAGAATAATCCAAAACCTCAAGTTAAAAATAGTGGAATTGTGGGAGGAGGTTGTGATGGCTGCGAACTGATGTACATAGGAATGACAAAAGTAATTCCTTCCGTTAGCACAAGTCCCGGATGGAGCGAAAAAGGACAAAAACTTATCGTAACCGGCACCGTTTTTCAATTGGATGGAAAAACAGCTGCGCCAAATGTAATTATTTATTATTGGCAGACGGATAACGACGGCTACTATTCTCCCAAACCGGGGATGAATGAAAGCATTAAACGACACGGACATATTCGGGGCTGGGTTAAAACGGATGCTAACGGAAAATACACTATAAAAACCATTCGTCCGGCACCGTATCCCAACGATGTTTTACCGGCACATATTCATTTGTCGATCAAAGAACCTGATGTTAAAAAGGAGTATTATACGGATGAGATTAATTTTGATGATGATAAATTACTGATCGCTTATAAAAAGAAACACCTTCCTCAAAACCGTGGCGGAAGCGGTATTGTTAGGGTTTTATTAAAAGACAATTTACAGATCGCAGAACACGATATCGTTTTGGGATTAAACATTCCCAATTATCCAAAGAAAACAACAGCTTTAATTCATTCAGGATTGAATATTGGAGAAGATCAGTCCTCATTTATGCCCTTTCACGCATTTGGTCCTGACAAAGGAACACAAACCTGTCCCGTTTGTAAATACGGACGTTATCATGGAATTATTTACTTTGCAGGCAGTGATTCTGATTGGGAAGCCATAAAAAAATGGTTATCATTTTTGGAAAAAGAAAGTGAAAAACGCAAACAGTATCTCAAAGTTTATTTTGTTTATGGAAACAGTAAAAATTATGCTAAAAGTCAGCGACTGCTTGAGTTAGCAAACTTAGGGAAACAGCTTACGATTAAAAACACAGCGCTCACCTTTGTTCCGTCTTTTTCAGATAAAGGAACGGAGGCCCATTTAAATAAAATAAATCCAAAAGTAAAAAACACCTTTGTCATTTATAAACATAGGAGTATTGTAGATAAATACATCAACCTGGAACCAACTGATGTAAATTTCAAAATGATTTCGAATGTCTTAGACAAAACACAAGGAGAATATTTTGATTTGAAGGAACCTGAACACGACTAGACCGACCTGTATCTAAATGCGTGGACTCTGAAACATTGAGCCGAACTTGTATTGGATATGAATCATTTTACGAACAGAAAATTTTAACTGACTCATTATCAAATTCATTTTGTTATGGAGGTTGAAATTTTTTACCCGATTTTTAGATATATTGTAATAGATAAAATCCTACTTTATCGTTTTTTTTATTAAATTAGCTAAAGCTTTAATGGTATAGTTCGTCAGCTTTTTGTTAAAAATTGCTGTACGATGAGATTACTATTTTACTCATGTACAGTTTTTTTCGCTTTTGGGATATAATAATTGGGCGCAGCTATAGTGCACCAAAGTCTTTTATCTGAAAGCCATTATTCATTTACTGAAGCGAAGAATTAATGAACATACTAAAAAGAATACAACTGCTTTTCTTGTCCTTTTTTAATCCAGATTGCCTTTATCGCAATGCATTACCAAATTGAAAAAAGTATGAAAGAAAAAATCGAAAATCTGGAACAATCTAAGAACATTCAGGAATTTCTTTTGGCAATAAAAAGGAAATCGGATAATTTAATTAATTACTTTCTGGCCGTTTTTTTTATTATAGGTTTATTACTAGCCTTTTGTTATGATACCTGGGAGATTGGCATTGGCGTGGGAGGAATATTACTGATTGCTTATTATTCTTCAAAATTAGCATTGCCAGAATCTGACTTCTATCAGTATGTTCTCAGTACCGTATTGGGGATTTTCATGTGCCAGTTTATTTATCAGATGCATGGTATGTTTGAGATGCATTTTACGGCATTTGTTGCAAGTGCCATACTTATTACGTATCAAAACTGGAAACTGCAAATACCGCTAACATTAGTGGTAATCATTCATCATGCACTATTTGGTTATTTGCAATATATTGGTGTCAGCGGTATTTATTTTACTCAGTTGGATTATATGACACTGCGCACTTTTGTTATTCATATATTGCTGGCTACAACTATTTTTGGCCTTTGTGGATTGTGGGCCTACCAATTTAAAAAGTATAGTGAAGCTCATATTATTCAGACCTTTAAAAAGAGAGAAATTGAAAATCAGGAACTAAAAACGGCAAATTACGAACTGGATCGTTTTGTGTATAGTACCTCACATGATTTACGCGCACCATTGAATTCTATGCTCGGCCTTATAGAAATAGCCAAGGACGATACTACTGAAGATTTAATGATTGAGCATCTTGAGATGTTAAAGGAAAATGCCGAAAAATTAGATAACTTCATTTGTGATATTCTCGATTATTCAAGAAACTCACGAATGGAAATTGATAAACAGAATATCAATTTTAAAGAGCTTCTGAGCGAGGTAACCCAAAATTTAAAATTCATGGGAGATACCAACAGAAGAGTTGATTTTGGAGTGGATATTAGTGGTGAGGCTACTGTTTATTCCGATAAAAACCGTCTCACCACAATTTTGAACAATCTTATTTCAAATTCGATCCGCTATCAGAATTTTCAGGTTCCAAACCCATTTGTCAATATCAAAATTGATATTTCCAACTTTGAAACAAGTATTATTGTTAAGGACAATGGAATTGGAATTCATGAAGATTTACATCCGAAAATATTTGACATGTTTTACCGTGTTTCCCGAGAATCGGTTGGTTCAGGACTGGGGCTTTATATTGTAAAAGAAGCAATTTATAAGCTCAATGGAGATATAAAAGTTCAATCTAAAATTGGTCATGGAACCACTTTTACTATTAAAATTCCAAACAAATAAACCCCTTAACCCATGGAACAGACAGAAACACAACCCTCCTTTAAAAAAATCCTTGTAATAGATGATAGTGCTACAGATCGTTATATTGCAAAGCGAATGGCCGAGAAGTATTATTTTGCTGAGGAAATTGTTTTAGAAGAGTTGGCCACAACAGCACTTGAATATTTACGTTCGTTAGAAAATACACCCGATTTACTTCCACAATTCATCTTTCTCGATATCAATATGCCTGAAATGAATGGTTTTGAGTTTCTTGAGGAGTATGCGAAATTTTCGGAATCAATCAAATTAAATTGTATCATAATGATGATTACTTCTTCAACCCATCCGGAAGACCTTAAGCGGGCAGAAAGTAATCCCTTAGTGATAGGCTTTCTGAACAAACCCCTTAGTAAAGAGAAGTTTGAATGCATAAAACAAGAGTTTCAATTAAAAAATCATTAAAGATAGGATAGTGAAAATTAAATTTTATTGGGGTAAGGAATGAATTTAATGTATTTTAGTGAAGAAAATGAAAAACAGGAACTAAAATAAACAAATGAAATAATGGGTTTTTATGACTTACCAAAACAGGAAAGAGAGGAGCTAGTCAGTAAAATAAAAGAGGATATTCACAAGGATTTAAGCAATTCTAAAACTCAAAAAATAAACCAGTACTTTTCAGACGAAGATACTTATATCCGAAAGGCAGCGTACTTATCGATTGGCAGATTGTATTTTGAAAATAAAGAACTGGAGGCTGTTGTTATCGAATGTTTAGAAAATCTATTTGACAGCGAAAATTTCAAGATTCGTCAGACGGTGATCAATTCAGCTGGTGAGATTGGTAAACAGGAGTTTGAAATGGTGCAGCGATTTTTTGATAAGGGACTATTTGACCATCATCATTCTCCCAGGAATGCGGTAATTGGCTCGATAAAGAAAATGGGGGAGGTTAATCCAAAACCTGTTTTAGAATGGGCAAGGAAGTTTTTACATCATGAGGACAAAGAAATCCGACGTGAAATTTGTCACGGAATAGAATTGCGGGGCAGAACCCATCCTCAGGATATTTTGCCTTTGTTACAGGAATTGCAACACGATAAAACAACCAGAGTACGAAAAACTTTAGTTCATGTTTTGGGTCAGATTGCTTACAAAAAAGGCTGTATAGAGACTGTTGTTGCCAATCTGAAAACCTGGGAAAACAAAGAACTGGTAGCCGATGCATTAGAAGAAATTATAGATGTGCATCATCGTTATCGGAATTTTTCGGTTTTAACACAAGAAGAAGCAAGGTCTTATATTGAAGAAAATTACGAATGATTCAGATCATAAAGAACCTACTATAGCCCAAAAATTAATGAGCCCGATATTACATCGGGCTCATTAGTATCAAATTGTAAGTATAAAATTTTCTAAAGTTTTGGGGCAACTTTACCTTGAAGTTATTTTAGGGATTTACAATTCTGGATTGTTTAAACGCGCATCCAGAGGGAATGGCAATGTATAACGCGGATCATTTTCAATAAGCGTATAATTTTCTCCGTTTATGGTATGTATGATTTGTTTTTGCGTTGTTCTTCTTAAATCAAACCAGCGATGACCTTCTACAGCAAATTCACGTTGTCTTTCCTGAGCGATAAAATCAAGAAGCTGAGTTTGTGTCATGGCAGCAATCGATAGGCTTAACTGATCAAAAGCCGTAGTTTTATATCTGTTTTTGATGAAAGTGATTACCGTTGTTCTTGCTGTTATCAGATCGTTTAATTGTGCCGATGCTTCTGCTTTTGTCAAATACAATTCAGATGTTCTAAAGGTACATTTTTGAGTAATATCACCACCTTTTCTAAATCTGTATCTGCTTCCGCTTGCCTGATAATACAGCGCAAAACGTAAATCGTTTGTTTTATCATAAACGCCTGTTAAAGTTGGCGCTGCATATGATGTTCCTTTCAAAAGATTAATAAAAGGATCCTCAAGTGCTAATATAGATTCCGGTCCGTTGTAAAGATTAGGTAAGGCAGCAGTAGTGTTTAAGTTGATTAAAGCACTTTTGTATGTCATTGCTTTATCTGCAGCAGCAATAGCTTTTGCCCATTCTTTTCTGTAAAGGAAAATACGGGATTCCATTGCATATAAGGCAGCTTTAGAAAAACGGTAATTGATACCCGTTGTTTGCGTGTCTAAATTCAATAATCTTTTTGCCTCTTCATTATCAGATAAAATCTGATCGTAAATAACAGCAACACTTTGAGGAACATAAGCTTGCTCTAAATCTATTTTTAAAGCCAACGGAACACCTCTGTCAGTTGCAGCTGTTGCAGCATTGTAAGGTTTACTGAAGATATTTAATAGATCAAAGTAAGCAAATGCTCTTAGAGCGTAAGCTTCTCCTATTAGTTGATCTTTCTCTGCAGAAGGCGCTAATTTTACGGTTGCTTCATTGATGATCACATTGGTATAGAAAATTCTGTTGTACAAAGTAGCATAAGGAAAACTGTTTGTAGTTTTATCAGGATTGGCATCGTTCCAGATATAATGATCTCTGTAGAAAGTAGCATTATCATTAGATTCATCTAAAACCAATTCGTCTGCTCTAATAGTAGATAATGCTTTATGAATAGCAGTTGTAGAGTAGCCACTTGTCATTACTGCTCTATAATCAGTTAAAGTTTCCGGAATTACTTTACCTACTGGCTCAACATCAAGATAATGATCACAGCTTACAGTAGTAATGGCTACGCCGGCAAAGAATACGTATTTTAATATATTTTTCATTTTAAATCAGATTAAAAAGTTAGGTTACATCCTAAAGATATTGATCTTGGGATTGGTTGTGCATAGATATTTCCGAACGTTTCCGGGTCAAAGTAACCTTTATAATCAGAGCTGATTACAAATAAGTTTCTTCCTTCGATACTAAATCTTACACTATCCATAAACAACGTTTTTGTCGCTGTTTTAGGCAATGAATATCCTAAACGAACGCTGCTTAAACGCATATAGCTCATTTCATGAACCCAAGTATCTAAATAGTTGTAAACATTAAGTGGTGCTCCTGCTGGTGAAAACCATTGGTAAGCCATCCATGAATCTCCTGTTCCTGAAGTTGGACTAGTAATTCCAGGTATGTTTGAACCTGTATTAGTAGGTGACCAGGCATTAAGTACATCTGTAGTGTAGTTCTGACCACGATCTAATTGTGTACCATTAAAATTTGGTTTTTCAACAACAGTTTGTTTAAGATTGAAAGTGGTAGCAATAGTAAGATCAAAATTATGAACTTTAAAAGTGTTGATAAAACCACCGGTAAATTTAGGATCTGCATCTCCGACATAAGTAAACAAATCTCTTGTTTCTTCATTCGTAAGTTTTGATTGCGAGAAAACTCCCGGGAAAAAATCTGCATAAGGATCAAAAAGACCAAAAAGAGTTTGCGTGTTTACAGTTTCTCCTTTTTTGTTTACAAATAAAGGGAAGCCACTTTCATCAATTCCGTTAGTTTTTAATGCAAATACTGCATTAACAGGTAATCCTTGTCTTGAAGGTAAATAGGTGTTAGATCTTGTCTGGATACGATCAACAGTACTCTTATTATGAGCAAAATTAATAGTCGTGTTCCATTTAAAGTTCGGACGGTCAATGTTTCTTGTAGACAAAGAAATCTCGTATCCTTTATTCGTTACCTGAGCCCAGTTAGCGTTTGTATATTCAAAACCGTTTTCAACAGGAAGTGATTGTAAGCCAATTAAATCAGTACTTTTTCTTCCGTAAATATCGGTTATAATGTTAATACGGTTGTTGAATAACCCCAGATCCATTCCAAAGTTGGTATTGGTCGTCTTTTCCCATCTTAATTTATCATTTGGAGGAGAAGCTACACTAATAATAGGTTCTGATTGTCCCGGTAAAATAATAGTTGTTTGATTTGTTCCAACGACATACGGAGAAGTATTTTTATCGATATTTCCTTGTAAACCGTAAGACGCACGTAATCTTAAATTAGAAACTATTTCGCTATCTTTTAAGAAATTTTCTTCAGATACTGCCCATGAACCGGAAACTGCCCATAATGGTAAGTATTTGTATTTAGGATCTGCACCAAATAAATCTGAACCGTCGTAACGAACACTTCCAAAGAACGTATATTTTCTGTCATACGTATAAGATGCTGTTGCGAAGAATGATGCAAATGCATTTTCGTTTTCATTCTTTAAATACGTTCTATAGGTTGGATTAGATGCATAATTTTGAGTTGGAAAAACAATTTGAGTTGTAGTCAATGTTTTCGGGTCGAAACCAAAACCTTTTGTATTAATAGCTGTGCTTTTGTTTTTTCTTAACTCATTACCCACCATAAATTCTAACTCATGTTTCCCTCCAAGAGTAGTGTTATAGTTTAACATCGTTTTCCAGTTGTATTGAAAAAAGTCAGTGTTTGAATTTTGAATAATTCCGCCAACAGGAAGGAAATAAGTATAAGCTCCATTTGCAAATACACTTGTTTTTTCTCTTTCTTTTCTGGTGAAGTAAGTGTCTTTACCGGCATATTTTTCAGAAGCATTGTTGTCAAACTGTAAACCAATTTGTGTACTTGCTTTTAATCCTTTTGTAATATTATAATCAACGTCAAGTAATGCTTTTATAGATCTTGTTGTCAATTCGTAATTAGTATTTTCTCTTTCTTCTAAGTAATTAAAAGGAATATATACACTTCCATTTCCATACCCGGTCATGTCTTTATCATAATTATAACTTCCATCAGCGTTTAATGGAGCTAGATATGGATTTGCGTTTCTGGAGTAATTAGCAGGATTTGTAAAAGTGTCCGTATCTGAAATATAAGATGATTTTTTACTTTGTGTACCAAAAATTCCAACGCCAACACGCAATTTATCAGTTACATCAAAGTTGTTTTTTAAGGTAAGGTTGTATCGGTCAAAACCAGTTCCTATAGTAGCTCCTTCTTCGTTGTAAGCTCCTAAAGAGAAATAGTAATCAGATTTTTCTCCACCACCGGATAAACTTAATGTATATTGTTTGTTGATGGCACTTCTGTACAATAAATCACCCCAATTGGTATTGATGTTTCTTAAAGCGTTGATTGCGTTTTGTGTTGTTGGACTTAGAGACGAAAAACCTCCCGATCTGTAGGCTCCTAATTCATTAGCCTGTTTAAGAATACGGGAAATTTCTCCGTTACCGTCTCTGTAAGTCAAATCTTCTCTTGAAGCCAGTGAAAGTTCAAGATCTACTTTTTGAGAAGAATTTAAAAGGTTTAATTTAGAAAAATCAGGTTTTTGAGTCACAAAAGTATTGACATTCAAATCTACCTTCATGCTTCCTTTTTTTCCTTTTTTAGTCGTTACCACAATAACACCGTTTGCAGCTCTTGCTCCATAAATGGCAGTTGCAGCAGCATCTTTTAGTATGGTAATATCTTTAATATCTTCAGGATTTAAACCTGCGATAGAAAAATTGCTCAATACGTCGATATTGTCCTTGTCGTAGTTTTGAGGAACATCATTTCCTTCTAATGGCAAACCATCCAAAACCCATAACGGATCCTGTGCACCATTAAGAGATGCTGTACCACGAACTCTGATTTTTGCAATGGAACCCGGAGCTCCCGTTTGTGGTGTTACCGCAACACCCGCAACCTGACCGATTAACATTTGATCTAAACTCGCCACACCGGCTTGTTTGATATTTGCCATTTCAACTTTGGCAACAGCCGAAGTCAATTTTCTTTTTTCGATCTTTTGGTAGCCCGTTACAACAATTTCTTTCAATTCACTAACATCTGATTTCAAAGAAATAGTGTATTGATTTTTATCCGTAATATCAATCGTATAAGGAAGGTAACCCATATAGGTTACTCTTAGAGTTTTGATACTACTGTTTATTTTAAATTCAAAAGCACCGTCAAAATCGGTTACAGTTCCCAGACTGGCACTCTGAATAACACCTTTTTGTTCTGTATTGTTTGATATGGAAGTATTCTCGACAAAAACAGTAACTCCCGGTATTGGCAGTCCGTCTTTGGCGTCGAGCACCTTTCCTTTAATAGTCCTTTCCTGCGCGTAACCCGAGAGGGCCAGGAGGAAGCTCAGCATGTAAAATAAATTCTTCATTGGTTGTTTTGGATTATGTTAATTATAGTGTGTTGTTTAGTGCTCTTTCGATACGTTGGATCAGGTCAAAATAATGATTCTTTGTTTCCTGATTTCCAATGTTTCTTTTCGTTTTCAATAGTTGCAGAATCTGATTCAATTCTCCTTTTTTATCAGAAGTCACTTCTGAAACTCTCTTCAGCGAAGACTGATTAATGTTACGTGCCATTTTTGATTCATTCAGATAATCACACAAATGCGGCATGTTTAAGGTTTCGCTCAACTGTATTCCTTTTTTGGAATCTGTTTTCTCAAAAAGTTTATTTGTTGAAACGATCAGGATGTCTACATAATTTTTTTGTGTCATGCGTTCCATAATCGTAAGCGATTTGTTTTGGATCGTAGGTGCAAAAATGTTTTGGTGAATTGTTTTGAACAATTGTGTTACCGTGAATACATTTTCTTTGGCTTCATTACGCTGAAACAATTCGTTTTCGGTCATGCGCAACAAACGATCGTCACTTAACAGGTTGTACAGTATACCGTATTGTAATTCTCTTGCCAAAGTGTACGGAGTGTACTCGTAAGGCCCAAGAGGAGAGTCTTTCAACGGATTTGTTTTGTCGAGGATCGGATTGAAAAACAACCATTCCGGAAGCGAAATACTATTTTTTAGCAAATACGAAACGGCTCTTTTTTGAATTGCGGCCGGAACCGGAATATAACTTGCCTTGTTGTCACCATGAACCGTTGTATTCAGGTAGATTCCTCCAACATTGGTTAATACGTGGTAATTGTACAGATTCCACTGACCAATAGCACCAATGTAAAGTTTCCCTGTTTGGTAGTACGATTCGTCTTTGTCGTACGTCCACTCCAGGATTTTGCCTACTACTTTTTTAAGGTTTTTAAGCCCGTATTCGCTGGCTTTCATCGCGTCATCACCCAAATCTTCAGATTGCGAACGTGGGTCGATCGTACTGTCACCGTCTTGTTGCTCTCCGTAGAAATAAATTGGGTCGTCCTGGTGTTTTGTAATCAGATTGTTAAGCGCAGTGTGCTCTTCGTTTTGGTCTGCATACCATTTGTAACCCCATTCGATAGCGTATTTATCGTATTCACCAATTTTAGGTGTAATCGCTTCTACATGATCTTCGGGTTGTGCAATATAGTTGTAACGGGCATAATCCATGATTGATGGTGCTGTTCCGCCCATTTTCGCCGTGAATTCTTTTGATCTTAACGATTCTACCGGATAGGCAAATGAAGCCCCCATATTGTGTTTTAAACCAAAAGTATGTCCTACTTCATGAGAAGAAACAAAACGAATTGCTTCTCCCATATGTTCGTCACTAAACTTGTTTCCTCTGGCTTTCGGATCAATAGCACCCGTTTGAATTCGCATCCAGCTTTGCAGAGAAGTCATTACATTGTGCCACCAAATAATATCCGATTCTATAATTTCACCGCTTCTTGGGTCCACAACTGCAGGTCCCATAGCATTAGATTTTTGCGAAGCCACATAGGTAATCACCGAGTAGCGTACATCGTCGATATCAAAATCGGTATCCTCTGCGGTAGGTTCTTTGGCGATTACGGCGTTTTTAAATCCGGCTCTTTCAAAAGCCACCTGCCAGTCGCGAACTCCGTCAATAATATACGAGCGCCATTGTTTTGGTGTCGAAGGATCGATATAATACACAATTGGTTTTTTAGGTTCTACCAGTTCGCCTTTGCGGTATTTTTCGATGTCTTCCTTTTTAGGCTCCAGTCTCCAGCGTGTAATCAGTTCTTTTTCCTGCATGGCATGTTGGCTATCGCTGAAGTACCAGTGTTTTTCAGAGAAATACCCCACACGTTTGTCTGCAAAACGCGGCTGCATAGCAACTTTATCCAGCAGAATAATATTGGATGTTACCCCAAATGTCACCGAAAGGGCAGGGCCGCCCTCGCTTACTGATGTCGTAAGCTGCGATTTTACTACGATATTCTTTGGAAACGTTTTCACATTTTCGATATACGACAGTTCTGATTTTACAGATCCGCCAAAGCCAATGTTACTCAATATGTCGTTGAAACTCTTTTGTTTACCGTCAAAAACCTTGTTGGCTTTGATGACAACCGAAGTAGAGTCGTTGTTTTTGGTTTCGATATCAAAAACTTCAATAATAGATTCTGAGAAATTACTGTTTACCGAAGCCGTGATAGCATCTCCAACAGGGGAGGATACCTTTGGAACAGAAGATTTTACCCAAACTTTTTTGGCGGTTAAATCCTTGTGAAACGTTATAATTTTATTCTCGTAATTCATTCCTTTATTCAATCCGGCATCATTAACAGGTAAGGGAACATTGGAGATTTTATTGACTACT
This sequence comes from Flavobacterium sp., assembly GCA_023251135.1. Classification (GTDB taxonomy): domain Bacteria; phylum Bacteroidota; class Bacteroidia; order Flavobacteriales; family Flavobacteriaceae; genus Flavobacterium. Next base: position 149,149 of record JAHEZJ010000006.1, read on the forward strand.
AAAAACTCTCTTTGGAAAAGAGAATCGTTAATTTCTAAGTATAAATCTGTTTTGACCTGAATGGTATTGAAGAGTCCTTTTTTGAAAGTTCCCTTTTTTACAAGATCATCATACTTTTTTCCTTTAGAATCTTTTAATGAATCTTTAACTTGTTCTGTTTTGTCTTCTTTATTCTTTTTATTCTTTTTTTGAGAAACCATAGTGCTGGTACTCAGTACCAGTACTAATAAAACGATATTTTTTAGGTTTATCAACAATGCCTTTTCTCTCATTGAAAGTTAAGTTTAGGTTAATTTTTGGCTAAAAATATTGCAGGGCTAACGTTAAAAAAAACAAAATGGAGTGAGTGGCTTTTTTTCGGGAGTGAATGTTTTGTTTTATCCAATTAAAGGCAAAATGCAAGTAAAATCGCCGTCTTTTTTGAAGACCTTGAAATCGTCTTTAGAATAATATTTGTAAATAATTTCTAAGTATTTGTGACCAAACTTGGATTCTTTTCCGAAGTTTTGCTTTTCGTTTAAATTATTGGTAATAATTACAACGTTTTCTTTAACGTCAATTGTTATTTTTAAAGGGGTTTCTTCAGAAGCTATATTGTGTTTTATGGCGTTTTCTACCGCGATCTGAAAAGCCAGATAAGGTACTTTTTTAGCCAGATTATTTTCGTCTTCAATGTGAATTGAAAAAACAAATTCTTCAGTAAATCGGGTTTGCTGAAGGAAAATGTACTTTTCAATAAAAAGCAGCTCTTCCTGTACCGTAACAATATTGTTTGCGGGCGGGCTAATCAGATACCGGTATATTTTAGACAGATTAAGGGTAAATTTTCGTGCGACAGCTGTATTACTTTCGATAAGCATATAAAGCGAGTTCAGGGAGTTAAACAAAAAGTGCGGATTAATCTGCTCTTTTAATTGTTGTAACTGAATAAGTGCTTTTTCTTTGTTGATCGTTTCATTTTCGATCAGCAGGTTGTTTTTTTCCTGTGCAAGTACCTCTTTTTCCTGAAAAGTTTTGCGTGTAAAAAGGGTAAACAGATAAAAGAATACAATTAAAATTGCTGTGGTAACGATGTAAATTAACGAAGCATACTTTTTTACTGTATTAACATCTTCATTTGATATTTTCTCCGCAAAATTAACGCAGACGTACCAGTTGGTTCCTTTAACATTGAGTCGTTTGGTATAACGCACGATGTCCAGTCCTAAATATTCGGAAAGCGCAATTGTTCGGCTAAAGCCATTTTTATCCGTAAAAGTAGTATCACGCGGACGAAGGTTTGTGATTTTGAAAATGTTCTTTTTCAGTAGTTTTACTTCCGGATGGTACAAAATCGTTCCTTTTTTATCGAATACAAAAGCATAATTGAGCGCTTTCTGATCGATAGTAGAGAAATAGGATTGCAGGGCTTGTAAGTCAATATCATACCCATATCGAATTACCGTGCCATTTACAGCCGTGTATTTGTAGTAGATGCGCCAGAAAAAGTTTTTATCGTCTTCAACGATGCAGTTGTATTCGCTGAGATTCCCATTTTGGGCAGCAAAATTCTTTATAGAAGCTTCGAGATTGGGGCTGTTCTTGGCGGTTACAAATGTGATGTGCTGGCTGTTAATTTGAAACCAGTTGTTTTTTATCAGGCTGTCATTGGCATGAATAGTACTCAGAACCTTTAAATTATCGGATAAGTTGTGCGTATTGCTCATCTCGACAACACGTTTTAACTCCTTTTGAGTTTCTAAAAAGCGTGACAATTCCTGTACGAGTACTTCGTGTTTTTTTTGAAAGCCGCGTTCTTCTGTTGCCGTATTTGATTTTTCGGTAATTTCAGTTATAAAGCTGCTTAAAATATAGATCGAGAGCAGTGTAAGAACAATGAAAATGATTCCTAAAATGAAGAAGTTCCTGCCGGAAAAGGTATTTTTAAAAGTAAATTTCAACGATGTAAATTAAAATATAAGGCAGTATTTCAGTCCTTATAACAATAAGTTTTAAATTTTTCAGGGTGCAAATATAAAACTTTTTGATTGATACTGTTCAAGTTAGCAAAAGTTAACAGTATTTTGAAGGGTTCGTTTAGTAAAAATCCTATTAAGACAAAAAAGTTTCAGGTTTCACTTTGAAATAAACATAAGACTATAAAAAACAAAGTTCGCAAAGCTATACTTAAACTTTGCGAACCTTGCGTAAACTTTTGCGGACTTTGCGGTAAAATCAACTAGTAATTCTATTCTCATTTCAAACCTGAAACCTGAAACCTGAAACCTGAAACCTGAAATTTGAAACTTGAAACTTGAAACTTGAAACAAAAAACTACGAAATCTGCAGATGCTCCATAGTTTTTCCCACCAAAGTCTTAGTGCCCACTATTTTAAAGCCTAATTTTAAATACAATTTTTTCGCGCTTGGATTTGCTTCTTCCACCAATAAACCTAAAGTCTGGTGGTTTTGCGTTACATACTCCTCAATTAAAAATTGCAAAAGTTTAGAGCCAATCCCTTTTCCCTGATGATTTGGACTTACACCAACCGAATCAATATAAAACTCACCGCTTTGTGTTTCGTCTTCCGGACTAAAATCAGAATTGAAATTCAAACGGACATAATCAACAATCGGTTTTCGTAACGGATGCAGCTGAGCCCCGTCATAAACTGAGACAGCTCCTACAATTTCGTTTCCGTCTTCCGCTACAAAACAGTTTTCATAAGAGTATTGATTATTTTCGGTTTCAACAAAATGAAGCAGGAAATAGTACGCTGTCTTAGGGTTCTTTTCACCGATAAATTTATAGATAATGTCCTCCATTGCCAGCAATAAAAGTGCTGCAATATTTTCTGAATCTTCAATTGTTGCTTTTCTGATAATCATGATAAATGCGTTTAGTCTGCAAAATTACGCCAACTTTTACAGATCAATCATTTTTACGCAAAATTTATACTGAAAAATTGCAGTTTCTTTAATTTTTAGTCAAACGGTTAGTCGTGTACTGCATATTTGATGTTTGGTTAAATTGTTTGTTTATAGTGAATTAGGTGTGTTTTGGAGTGTGCTTTTTTAGTGGGTTAGGCAAAATATAGAAGTTTAGAAACTGAAGCAGTCAGCGTTTTTCTTTCGGAGGAAAAGAAACTATATTGTAGTAAAAAGACTAAAATTCAAAGAAGGGGTGTTGATAACTGTTGACCAACTAAAGCCGTTTTTTGCCTCCTTTGCTGTTGATAACTCTATTTAGATTTAGTATAAATAACTGAGATTTCGCCTCTTACCGTTTATTTCCCAACTGTTGATAAAACGCAAAAATGAGGGAAGATTTTGGGGAGCCAAACTGTTGATAATTGCGTTGTTTTTTAACATCAAAAAGGGGATAAAAGAAGATCTCCGGGGTAAATTTGTATTTATAGAAATGTCGTCAAAACCTCCCCAAATACGAAGCATTTTTATTCGAACTCAGTCAACATTTAATACTTATACATATGTCTATATTTGATAAAAGAATCAATTATAAACCTTTCGAATACCCGGAGGTTTTGCAGTTTACAGAAGCCATAAATAAAGCGTATTGGGTTCATACTGAGGTTGATTTTACTGCCGATACACAGGATTTTCATTCGCATTTGAATGCTGCAGAAAAAACAGCCATCAAAAATAGTTTACTGGCAATTGCACAGATAGAAGTAGCGGTAAAAAGCTTTTGGGGCAATATCTACGAGCATTTTCCAAAGCCGGAATTCAACGGACTGGGGACTACTTTTGCCGAATGTGAGTTCAGACATTCTGAGGCCTATTCCCGTTTACTGGAAGTGTTAGGATACAATGATGAATTCGAAAAACTTTTAGACATTCCTGTGATCCGCAAGCGTGTCGATTATCTGTCAGACGTACTTAAGGATACCAAATCGCAGGACAATAAAAAGTACGTTATTTCCCTGATCTTATTTAGTATTCTGATCGAGAATGTGTCGCTGTTCAGTCAGTTTGCGATCTTGTTGTCTTTTACCCGATTCAAAGGGTATATGAAAAATGTGAGTAACATTATTGCATGGACTTCTATTGACGAGCAAATTCATGCCAATGGCGGAATTTATATCGTAAACAAAATCCGTGAAGAATTTCCGGATTATTTCGACGAAGAGACGCTTAATCTCGTTCGAGAAACCGTTAAAAATTCGATTGATGTAGAAGCCGATATCTTAGACTGGATTTTTGAAGAGGGAGAGATTGAAACGATTAATAAAACTGATTTGGTTAATTTCATGAAGTTCAGAATAGACGAGAGCCTGGTTCAAATTAATATTCCAACTATTTTTAATGTTGCAGCAGACGATTATAAGGCGATGGCCTGGTTTGAAGAAGAAGTTTTTGCCAACAGTCTGGATGATTTCTTTGCAAAAAGACCAGTAGAATATACCAAACACGACAAAAGCATTACTGCAAACGACCTGTTTTAAAAAGCAAATTATAATTATGAATACAATAGATACAACTTCAGCAAATAGCCTTCCGTTAAGTGGGGCCGATAATAAAATGTGGTGGAAAAACTCTGAAAGTGAGCAAATTTTAAATCGTGGTTATCTTTTAAAAGGAGAAACTGTAGAAGGTGCAATTGACAGAATTTGCACGGCTGCAGCCAGAAGATTATACAAACCCGAATTGAAAGAATCTTTTGTAGAAATGATCGAACGCGGCTGGATGAGTATCAGCTCTCCTGTTTGGGCGAATATGGGAACCGAACGCGGTTTGCCAATTTCGTGCTTTAATGTGCACGTTCCGGATGAGATTGAAGGAATTACACATAAGCTGGGAGAAGTGATCATGCAAACCAAAATTGGTGGAGGAACATCGGGATATTTTGGGGAGTTACGTGAAAGAGGAAGCGCTGTTACAGATAACGGTAAGAGCAGTGGGGCAGTAAGTTTTATGAAACTTTTTGATACTACCATGGATACCATTTCGCAGGGAGGAGTACGCCGTGGAGCATTTGCAGCTTATTTAGACGTAGATCACCCGGATATTGAGGAGTTTTTGAAGATTAAAAGTATTGGAAATCCAATTCAGAATTTGTTTACCGGGATCTGTGTAC
>JAHEZJ010000044.1 GCA_023251135.1 Flavobacterium sp.
AGAAACAGAATTGGGCTTTCTGAAACTGACAGAACAAAAATAGTCCGAACGCTGAATTCAGATGTTAAAAACGATACAGGCAAAACATTATTCTTAAAAGCAAGATACGACGAAACAAATGTCACAGTCTTGGACGGACAAAGCTCCGCGATGCTCAATACATTTGCCGTTGCCAACGGTTTGCTAATCGTTCCCGAGGATGTTGAAGCCTATGAAAAAGGAACTTTAGTGACTGTATTGCCGATTGATTAGAGGGATTTTAGATTGCAGATTTTAGATTTTAGATTGTAGAAGAAAGATGCTAGAACAAAGAGAAGCGGTATGTAAATAAAACGATATTGAGGAGCAAACTTGAAACTTGAAACCTGAAACTAGAAATTAGATTGTAGAACAAAGATGCCAGAACCAAGAAAAGCGGTATATCAATAAAGACCCATAGAAGAGCAAACCTGAAACTTGAAACCTGAAACTTGAAACTAGATTGTAGAAGAAAGATGCTAGAAGAAAGAAAAGCGGTATATAAATAAAGTCCTATAGAAGAGCAAACTTGAAACCTGAAACTTGAAACAAATAAACAGTTAAACAATTAAACGATTAAACAATGACATTATTGAGTTCCGAAAACCTATTACTATTTAGTTTTGCATTAATTGTTATTGCATTTTTATATTCTAGTGTGGGACATGGAGGAGCATCGGGATATTTGGCTTTGATGACCATTTTTGCTTTTCCGGTGGCGGTGATGAAACCTTCGGCTTTGTTATTGAATTTGTTTGTATCCAGTATTTCGTTTTTCTTTTATTATCGAATGAATTATTTCAGGCCAAAATTGTTTTATCCCTTTGCAATCGCGTCAATTCCGGCAGCATTTATAGGAGGGTTTGTCACATTAGATAACGGTATTTATAAAGCAGTTTTAGGAGTAGTCTTGGTTTTTGCAGCGTTAAGGCTGTTTGGAGTTTTTAATTTTAAAGAAAAAGAGGCTGTTAAAATCAACCTGCCGTTTGCCTTAACAATTGGTTTTGCAATCGGATTATTATCCGGAATGTTGGGAATAGGGGGCGGTATAATTTTAAGTCCAATATTATTGTTTTTGGGATGGGCGTCTGTAAAAGAATCAGCGGCCATTTCGAGTTTATTCATATTTGTGAATTCTTTTGCGGGAATGTTAGGCTTTTTTATGGGCGGAAAAACAATCCCTGTCGAAAGTTTTTATTTGGTTCCGATTGCAGTTGTGGGAGGAGTATTGGGAGGATTTTACGGAAGTGGTTATTTCTCCAACAAAACCCTGAAAATAGTTTTAGGAACCGTAATTTTAATGGCAAGCGTTAAATTGATTTTTCCTTAATAATGGAATAATAAAAAGAGAGTAGGAATGTAAGGTCTATCCTTTAAAGTTAAACTTTCTCTCCTTTCAACCTGAAACCTGAAACTTGAAACCTGAAACAAAGAAAACTTGAAACTTGAAACCAAAAAAACTTGAAACAAGAAAAACCTGAAACAAAAACTAAAAACAATGGAAACACTTACAGCATTTATTCTTTGTGGAGGAAAAAGTTCCCGGATGCAGTCAGAGAAAGGATTGGTTTTGTTTCGGGGAAAGCCTTTTATAGAACACATCATCAGTGCGATTTTGCCTGTTACGGCAGAAATAAGACTGGTTACGGCATCAAAGGAGTATGATTATCTCCCGTATCAAAAAATACCCGATGTTATTGCAGACAAAGGGCCGTTGGGAGGGATTTACACTGCTTTATTACAGTCTGAAACCGAATTTAACCTGATTTTGAGCTGTGATATTCCATTAATTTCAACAGAATTATTACAGGAGTTGCTCTCAAAACATACGGAAGAAGCCGGAATTACCGTTTTTGCTTCGGAGAGCCGAATGCATCCACTGATTGGAATTTATTCCAGAAAGATGATCCCTTTTATCAAAAAAGCTATTGATTCGGATGCACTAAAAGTGATGGATTTACTGGCTGGAATACCGCATCAGATTATTAATCTGGATGAAAGTGAGATCATTCCTTTAACCAATATTAATTCGGCTGACGAATTAAATGATTTGAATGCCAATTTAAGTTAAAAGATTATGCAAAGCTTAAGAATACCAAAACTAACGATTGTAGGCGCAGGACCGGGTGATGCTGAACTGATTACGATGAAAGCGATAAAGGTTTTAGAGCAGGCCGATGTGGTTTTGTATGATGCTTTGGTCAACGAAGAATTGTTAGCTTATGCATCAAATGCCGAAATTATTTTTGTTGGAAAAAGACTGGGCTGCCATGCTTATACGCAGGATCAGATTAACGAACTGATTGTGTCAATGGCAAAGGCCCACGGACATGTGGTTCGCTTAAAAGGAGGCGATCCGTTTGTTTTTGGAAGAGGGAGTGAAGAAATTGAATTTGCTGAACAGTTTGGAATCGAAACGACAATTGTTCCCGGAATTTCATCTGCGTTGGGAGTTCCTGCCTCGGCTGGAATTAGTGTTACACAGCGCAAAGTGGCCGAAAGCTTTTGGGTCATTACCGGAACAACGGCAGATCATAAGTTATCGAAGGATATTCATCTGGCCTCTAAATCGGATGCGACCGTAATTATTTTGATGGGAATGCATAAATTAGAGGAGATCATTGCTATCTATCAGCAGAACAGAATCGACAATCTTCCAATTGCCATTATTCAAAACGGAACGAAAAAAACAGAACAAAAAGTGATTGGAACTATTGGTTCAATTGCTAAATTGGTTGCTGAAAAAAAGATAACATCGCCGGCTATTATTGTTATTGGCGAGGTAGTGAAAAATACTTCAAGCTGGATTTCTTATTTTCAGGAACATTTTGAAGATGAGTTTATTTTTCAGAATTTAAATTTATAAAAATGATTGAGATTAAATATTTTGGAGCTGTTGCCGAAAGAACCCAATGTGAACTTGAAAAAGTACCTTTTTCTGAAGTGTCACTGCAGGAACTATTGCGTGATTTAGATCAGAAATACCAATTTGATTCGCTTGTTTTCAGCGTAGCGGTAAATCAAAAGATAGTTTCAAAAACAGTAGACTGTACGTTGCAGACGAATGATGTAGTTGCTTTATTGCCGCCATTTGCAGGAGGGTAATCAAAAAACAGAGCGTCTGTAACGAAGTGAAAAAACATACAGATTTATGGGTCCCGAATTCATGAATTATTTTTTTGAAATAGAATTCGTAGCCAAAGAAAAATCTTTTTAATCTGTGGTAAAAAAATAGAAGTAATGAGTAAAAATGTATTTGTAGAAGGGCCAATCAGTCCTGAATTTATAGCCGAGTCGATCGCAAAACACCAATCCAAACACACGATTGGGGCGCACAATATTTTTTTAGGACAAGTTCGTGCCGATGTCATTCATAATAATACCGTTGTGGCTATCGATTATTCGGCTTATACGGATATGGCCAACGAAGCTTTGCATACCATTCGCGAACGAGCGTTTGCTAAATTTGATTTGACCTGTATGCACATTTACCATAGTTTGGGCGTTGTAAAAGCGGGTGAAATTTGTTTGTTTGTCTTTGTTTCGGCAACGCGGCGCAAACAAGTTTATGAAGCAACAGAGGCTATTGTAAACTGGGTTAAAACCGATGTACCCATTTTTGGGAAAGAAATGTTTGAAAACGATACCTTCACCTGGAAACAGAATTCCTAATAAGAGATAATGGTAGATATTACGCATAAAATAAGCACCTTAAGAAAAGCAACCGCCACCGCAATTGTAAAAGTTAGTAAACAAGAAACAATTGACGCTGTGACCCATAATTTAGTGCCCAAAGGAAACGTACTAGAAATGGCAAAAACGGCGGGATTGTTTGCGGTTAAAAACACGCATTTATCGATTCCGGATTGTCATCCGATTCCGATTGAATTTACTTCGGTGGAATATAAAATAGAAGGCCTGGAGATTCAGATCATCTTTACGGTAAAAACCGTTTATAAAACCGGTGTTGAGGTAGAGGCGATGCATGGAGCATCAATTGTAGCCCTTACCATGTACGATATGCTGAAACCGATTGATAAAGAAATCGAAATTTCGACCATAAAATTAATAGAGAAAGAAGGCGGAAAATCTTCGTTTAAAAATAAATTTCCGAATGCAATAAAAGCAGCTGTTTTTGTTTGTTCTGATTCTATTTTTGCGGGTGATAAGGAAGATCGTTCGGGAAAAATTATAGTCGAAAAATTAAATTCGTATGGCGTTGAGACACCGCATTATGAAATTATTCCTGACGAACTTGCTATTATTCAGGAAAGAACAAAAACGTTTGCCAAAGAACATCAATTGGTGATTTTTACGGGCGGTACAGGTTTGTCACCACGTGATGTTACACCGGAAGCTTTATCGCCAATTTTAGAAAGCAGAATTCCCGGAATTGAGGAAGCGATTCGGGACTATGGGCAACAGAGAATGCCCTATGCGATGTTGTCCAGAAGCGTAGCCGGAACTTTGGGTAAGAGTTTAGTTTTGGCTTTGCCAGGTTCGACCAACGGAGCAAGAGAGTCTATGGATGCGGTTTTTCCGCATGTGATGCATGTTTTTCATGTTTTAAAAGGTAAAAATCATGACAGTCTTTAACACTAGTTTGACGGATGGTTTTGGACGCAGACACAATTATCTGCGCATTTCGCTGTTGGAAAAATGCAATCTGCGTTGTACCTATTGCATGCCGGCTGACGGTATCGCACTGTCTCCAAAAGCCAGTTTAATGACTGCCGATGAGATTTTTGGTATTGCTCAGACTTTCGTACAACAGGGTGTTGATAAAATACGATTAACAGGCGGTGAACCGCTTTTGCGAAAAGATTTTCCGGAAATCATTTCAAAACTGGCTGCTCTCGATATTTCGGTTTCGATCACTACAAACGGAATTTTGATCGACCGCCATATTGAGGTTTTAAAGCAATTTAATATTAAAAAGATCAACTTAAGTCTGGATACGCTGGTTGCGTCGAAATTTCATTCGATAACGCTTAGAAATCAGTTTGACAAAGTTGTCGACAATCTGCATTTACTTTTGAATCATGATTTTCAGGTAAAAGTAAATGTCGTTTTAATAAAAGGTTTTAATGATAACGAAATTGTTGATTTTGTTAAACTAACCCGTTTTTTGCCCATTTCGGTGCGATTTATTGAGTTTATGCCGTTTGCGGGAAACAAGTGGGACAGGAGCAGAATGGTTTCGCAAAAGGAGATTCTTTCCCGGGTAGAGAATGGTTTTTTAAAACAGGATATTATAAAACTCCAAGACGAAGAAAACTTCACGGCGAGAACCTATAAAATAAAAGACTTTCAGGGAGATTTCGGAATTATAAGTTCAATTACAAATCCGTTTTGTGACAGCTGTAACCGAATTCGTTTAACTGCCGATGGAAAAATAAAAAACTGTCTTTTCTCTAATGCAGAAACGGATCTTTTAACCCCTTTTAGAAACGGTCAGCCAATAACGGATCTCATTTCAGCAGCTGTTCAAAGTAAAAAGAAGGTTCGTGCCGGAATGGTAACGATGGATGAAATGAATGATCCTGCAAAACATTTTGATAACCGCAGCATGATCGCCATTGGGGGATAAATTACTAGTGATTTAAAAAGGTCCTTCTTTCGGCACTCAAAGTGATATTCGCTTTGTCCGGCTGAGCGAAGTCGAAGCCCCCTTTAAACACAAAAAAGGTTCAACTTTTATCAAGTCAAACCTTTCTGAATATTATTTTTTCTTTTTGGCTTTCGCTTTTTTCTGAGCTTTAGCTTTCTTTTTTGCAATTTTTTTAGCTTTTGCTTTGTCTTTCGCTTTTTTAGCTTTTTCTTTTTTCTTAGCTGCAGCTTTTAGTTTTGCTTTTTTAGCTTTTTCTTTCTTTTTATCATTTTTAGCTTTCTCTTTTTTCTTAGCTAATTTCTTTTTGGCTTTGTCTTTTTCTTTGTCTTTCACTTTTTTGGCTTTTTTAGCGGCTTTATCTTTTCCGGTTTCCTCGGTTTTAACTGCCTGATTAGTATCTTCTTCTTTTAATTTCGTAACAGTTGTTTGTACAGCAGTTTTTTCTACTGGCTTAGCGGCTGGTGTTACTACTTTTTTTACCGGTGCTTTTGCTGCCGGTTTTGGTGTAGTTGAAGTCGCTGCAGCCGTTTTTACAACTGCTTTGGCAGGTGCTTTTGCTGTAGTACTTGCAGCTTTGGTAACAGAAGCTGCAGGAGCTTTAGGAGTTACCGGTTTGGCTGCTGTTGGTTTTGCCGCTGCCGTTGTTGGTTTAGCAGGCGCCGCTTTACGAACGGGTGCTTTTTTAACAGGAGTGCTGGCAGGTTTTGCAGTTTCTGCAGCCGGTTGAACAGCTTCAGGTTTTACAGAATCGATTTTTTCCGGGGTGCTTTCTTCGGGTTTGTTTTCCATATAAATGTGCTTTTAGGTAAGGTTATTATTAGCAATGTAACTAAATTGTTAAGTTACAGTTAAGTAAAGATAATTATAAAACATGGTATTCAATGTTAAGTTTTCTTATAAAAATTAACATTAAGTATTTGAAAGTGAATTGTTTGGTTTTTTAGCTGAAATGTGAAACCAAAATTTCTTAACAATTCTACATGGAAAATGGGGGGGATTATTAATTGTGAATTGTTAATTGTGAATTGTTAATTGTGAATTGTTAATTGTGAAATGTTTATTGTGAGATGTGAAATGTAAACTGTGAAATGTAAACTGTGAGATGTAAACTGTGAGATGTGGGCTGTGAGCTGTAAGCTGTAAACTGAAAACTGAGAACTGAAAACTGAAAACTGTACACTGAGCTCATTAGCCCAGATGGGAGTGGCATCCTTTTGTGCCGGGGTTCGGGACAAAAGATACAACGGACAGCTGGAAACAGCTCCTTATGGTGAATATTGTTTTAGAGATTGCGAAATTGTAATGGAAGAGAGCAGGACGCAATTGTGTGAGGGTAGAGAGATGCGGTGTAGAGACGCACTACTGCGCCTCTACGAAATGATTGTAAAACGAATTACTTTTTCTTTCCTATAAATCGGATAACGGAACCTTTTCCGTTGTGGAAAAGACCTTCATTGAGTTCGATTTCTTTTTCTTCCAGTGTGATGATCTCATAATCGGGAAAGTCAGATTGAATTTCTTCGATCGAAAACAAAGAAGCGATATCTTTTGGTCCGCCAACTTTATCGTTGATGGCCAGATATTCGAGGTGTTTTTTGCTGAACGCTTCAAAAAGAATATAACCGCCTTTGCGCAGATACTGATCGAGTGTTTTGTGGATCGCCGATTTAATTTCTGCCGGAAAGTGTGCATAAATTAAAGCAATGGCATCAAATTGTCCCGCTTGATAGTTTAAGGTTTCGAGTTCTCCAACCTGATAGTCGATGGCGACATTTTGAGATTGGGCTAGTTTAAGAGCCTTGTTTTTCCCTTCTGAACTAATATCGAATGCCGAAACATTCCAGCCCAGTTTAGCGGCAAAAACGGCATTTCGGCCTTCACCTTCAGCAGGAAAGAGAATAGTTCCGGGGTCTAGTTTTTCTAAGGTTTCTTTTAAATAGTTGTTGGGCGCGGTGCCATAGGCAAATTCTTCGGTGCTGTAACGGTCGTTCCACCGTTCGGTCCAGGAGTTGGTCATGATTTATATATTGAAATTAATGATTAAAGGTTTATGATCGCTCAGCATCGTCCAGTCCTGATAAGTGCCAACTTCGACAGTATCTAAAACGTTTATGAAATCTTGCGAGGCGAAGCAGTAATCCAAATGATAGGGTTTGTTTTCATGCCGGTAAAGATATAAAGTAGGATGCTCTTCTTTGCCTTGTTCCTGATTGAAATAGGTATGATAGGTGCTGAGAATCTTTTTTTCGCTCAGTTTATTTACAACGGTACTATGGTTTCCTTCCCTTCGGGGTTTGTCCCAAATCGTGTTGCTGTTAAAATCTCCAATCAAAATGGTTTTATGTTCCTTGATCAGATCTGTATAGTAATTAATCGCCTTCCAAACCTGAGTTACATATTGCCCGTCTTTATCCTGCGGATTATTGGCCCAAACCGCAAACAATGTAAAATCGATGGCTCCGCCCGTAACGGCTATTGGCAAAATGTTTTTGAACAGCGGATTATGACAGTCCAACAATTCAAATTTATAAGTGCTATAGGAGAAAACACCAAGTCCTTTGTGGGGATTGGTTCCGTACCAAAGAATATCGTTTGGCAATTTTGTATCAGTTTGGAATTTTAGATTTTCAGGATTTTCGCATTCAGAGATAACAGCAATATCGGCATTATAAGCGTCAAGAAAGCCTGCTTTTTTTCTGAATGCCATATTACAATTCCACGCTATAATTTTCATAAGCTGATTTTCCTGTCTGAGAAAAGACCCTCTCAAATATACCAAATTAATGAGATTTATCAAGGAATTTGCAGAACAAAAATGCCCTTTTCAGAAATCGAAAAGGGCAGGTAGAATATCGTAATTTCTGGCAAATTAGTTACGTAATTGTACGTAATTTTTATAACAAAGAATACTCGCTTGCTTTGTTTGAAAGCTCCATCAGGTTTTTTACTTTTAGTTTTTTCATTAAGTTAAAACGATGCACTTCGGCAGTACGCTTACTGATTTTAAGAGTTTCGCCAATTTCCTTATTTCCTTTTCCGGATAATAAAAGAGACAGAATTTCTTTTTCTCTCTTAGTAATCGTGATTTCTTCGGCTAAAGCTTGTTTAGGCCCTAATGAAACAGTACAATGCACAAAGTGATGAATCAAAATTCCTGAAACATCACCGCTGTAATATTTTCCTCCATTTAAAACTGTATGTAGGGCTTTTAAAAATTCTTCTTTGCTGGAATCTTTTAGTAAATACCCTTCGGCACCTGCTTTCAATGCACCTAGTACGTATTCTTCAGATTCATGTGTGGTGAGTATAATAATCTTAACCTTATTATTTTCACTTCTAAGTTTTTCGACTACTTCAATACCAGTTAAATGCGGCATACGTATGTCTAGTATAAGTAAGTCTGGCTCACTTGCAGCAACAGCTTCGAGTGTATCGATTCCATCTGTAGCTTCGCCTACAACTTCTATGTTTACTTCGTTTTCCAACAAAGATTTTATTCCATCCCTTACAAAAACATGATTATCCGCGAGGACTACCCGAATCGTTTTACTCATTATTTATTTAATTGTTACTTCAAGACGCTACGTATATTTGTCTAAATTGACTAAGCAAATATACGTAATATGGATTAAGAATCAAGTAGGTGTGGGGGCTGAAGGAAATGTTTCTTAAATTAAGTTTGAAAATTATAGTCCCAAAGAGGCTTTTATCAGATTTAGGTTTTCTTCGGAATACTTGATTTTTAGAGCTTCCTGATGTCCTTTGTCTGACATTTTATCCCAGGTTTTTTTGATGATGTTTTTGAGTTTCTCCTCATCGTGTTTGTGCACAAACGGATCCAGGTAATATTCTAAAAAAACCAAACAAATCACATCTTCAAGCAGCTGTGTCTCAGCATCTTTTTTAAGTAGTTTTTTTTCAATCAAAAAGGAAACACGATCGATAAATTCAGGAGCATATCCTACTTTCTCTAATATTCCTGCAGTGGTTTTTGCGTGGAATTTTTTAAGCTCTTCTCTCCATTTTAAATACCCCACACGATCCATCGGATAGGATTCGCGTGCCACTTTCCATCGACAAATGTGCTGTGCTTTTGAAGCAATCTGAATTTCTTCTGAAGCCTCAGGTTCAAATTGCATCAATCGTTTATACATCCTGTCAGAATACAGTAATTCCTTCGGATAGGTTGTATTTTGATCGGTTTCGATATTAGGATCCTGAGCGTTCTCAGCATCAATCAATTGGCTGGCTTTTTGAAAAGGTGTGTTCATTTTTTAGAGAAATAATAGATTTCAAAGATACAGAAATTAGTGATTAGGTAGGTTTTTTCGGCAGTGAGAAGTATTGATTTGTTTTATTGCACGCTGCAAATCCGTCGAGTTTGCCAGTATTTTATACTTTCTTTTGTAATTGTGTTATTTTTCTTAAATTAGAGGAAGGGTTCTGCTTAAAAAAATCATAAAAAATGAGCAGTAACGATTTTTGGCCCGGTTTTTTCTAGTGTGGAGTCATAATAAAAATTTAATGATATGAAAAAAGTACTTTTACTATGCGCCCTAATGTCTGTGATCTTAAGTTGTAAGTCGGTTGCAGTTAAAAAAACAAACACGAATGAAACAACTTCTAAAACAACTTCAGAAGAAGAAGATTTAAGTGTTTATTTTGAAGCTACTGGAAATGAACCGTTTTGGGGATTGAAATTTGGAAAAGATAAAATTGTTTTTACATCCTTGATCGAAGGAATGGAATCCATCAGTTTTAATGCTGTTGAACCCATCAGAGCAATGGATGCCAATGTAAAGATGTACAAAGTAAACAATGGAAAAACTTCGGCTACCATTACCATTCAGCAATTTGAATGTACCGATTCAATGTCGGGAACAGTTTTTCCTTATACGGTTAAGGTAGAGATGAAGGATCAGACCTTAAACGGCTGTGGTAAATACATTACCGATTATCGTTTGCATGATATCTGGGTATTGGAAGAGTTAAATGGAAAAAAAGTGACTGCTTCTGATTTCCAAAAAGAATTGCCAAGAATTGAAATTAACGCAGCGGAGAATAAATTCATGGGATTTGGTGGATGTAATTCGATAGGAGGAACCATTTTCTTCGAAAAAGGATTGTTGCGATTCTCTGATGTAATTTCAACTATGATGGCTTGTATGCCGGGTAACAAAGAAGGAGAGTTTGTACAGGCATTACAAAGTACAAACACTTATTCAATTGGAGATCTAAGATTGACATTGTCTAATCCTAATGGAAAACTATTGGTATTTAGAAAGGTAGATTAAGGTCCGTCTTATAAAAAACTATAAAATTTGCCATTCCGATTGTGATGAATCTCCGGAGTTAATGCTGTAAAAAGACAGTATTGTTCACGAGAACTCATTGATTGGAATGGCAAATTGCATTTAGATAAAAAGGGAAAGGAGTAAAAAATACACAGTTGGTGTACTTATTCCAGTTCCTTTGTTTTTTGTTCTTCTTCGTCTTCTACAAAATCAAGTTCTAAAGCTCGTACCGTCTGAACAGCATTTCCGGCAATACCTCGAATCGAACCGTACATTCCCAAAGTATTGTGAACTACTTTTTCGATCTGCTTTTCACGTTGTTTCCAAATACGCTGCATGGCTCTTTTTTCGGAATCCAGATCATTTTGCATCTGTGTGAAACCCTCAACAATTCCTTCCACCTGTAAGCGGAATTCATTGCTGGTTAAAAAATCATACAACATCGACATTTTATCACCTTTGTTTTCCTGTGCCTGAACAGCCTGGCTAACCTGTATTAACGATTGTCGTAAAACAGCACTTAAGCCTTTAAATTCTTCGTAAGTACAAATCCAGATTCCGTCGCGCATTCCCATGCGGTCCATTCCGGCCGGCATAACTTCGGTCACTAAAACCCCAATATTGGCTCTTTTGGTTCTAATATCGTTTTTGAATTTTTCAATCCAGGCGGGCTGAAAAGCTTTAGTACGTTTACTTTCGTAATAAATAGAACCGCAATTTTGTACCTCCCGGGTATTTACAACCTGAAGACAATCTGCTCCGTTGGCACCTTTTTTTATTTCGTCGATGGTGTCTAACGGGAAATTGCTGGCCAGCCATTCTTCAATCGCCAGTTCCATCACTTCCCCCTGCAATTGCATAGAACCTTGTTCCTGCTTGCGTTTCATTTCTTCAATCAGCTTTTTCTGATCGTCAGACTGTTTTTGGTATTCTTTTATTTTTAACTCGTTTTTTTCTTCTTCCTGTTTTCTGATCTTATCGCGTTCTAAAACTAAAGTTGCGTTAAGCTGTTTTTGAGCTTCTGCTTCGATGGCTTCCTTCATTTCGAGTTTTTCGCGCTGAAGCTTAGCAATTTCACCCTCCATTTTATTAAGTTCACGCAGTTTTTCCGATTTCTCTGAAAGCTCTTTTTCCATCAGCTGCAAACGGTCTTTATTTTCTTCTTCGAGTTTGGTTTTTAATTTTTGAGTAATTTCTTTTTCAGCAACCTTTCTTTCACGGTCCAGTCGTTCCGCAAAAAGTTCATTCTCCTGTTTCTTTTTGGCTTCAAATTCAGCTTTTGCTTTTTCAAACTGCTCGTTCTTAAGCTCCATTTCTTTGGACTGAGCGTTAGCTTTTTGTTGAAATTCTTTACGGATACTATCTTCCAATTGATGCTTCAAAACATCATTTACATCGATTGGGGTGCCGCAATTTGGACACTGGATTGAAGATTGCTCAGCCATTTTTGTTGGTTTTATTTTGTAGAATTATAATTTGCTAAGATATTTAAAAGTTCTCTTTTTATTATTGGGATTGGTGTTATAAATTGTAATGATTTTTTTAGCCGCGAATTCATATCGATTTTAGCAATAAAAATTCGTGAATTCGGGACAAGAAAAAAAATATAACTAATAAACCCGCCTTATTCGGGAGCAATAAAAAAACTATGAAAAAATCAACCATTGAAGAAATCAGAGAGCGTTTTGATAAGGATGTCGAACGATTTTCAAATTTAGAAACCGGACAAGTAGCCACTATCGATGCGACTATTTCGCTGGAATTAATTACCGAAGCCGCCAAAAGGATTGTTCCGACTGCGGTGAATGTTTTGGATATAGGCTGTGGTGCCGGAAATTATACTTTAAAAATGCTTTCGAAAGTGCCGAATTTAAACTGCACGCTGGTCGATTTGAGTTTGCCGATGCTGGACAGGGCCTTTGAAAGAGTTTCAAAAGAAACAAATGGAACCGTAGAGGTACAACAAGGCGATATCAGAGAAGTCGCTTTGGCAGAAAACCATTTTGATATTATTTTGGCAGGAGCAGTTTTGCATCATTTGAGAGACGATCAGGATTGGGAAACTACCTTTACTAAAATTTTTAAATTATTAAAACCCGGCGGCTGTTTCTTTATTTCAGATTTAATTACTCAGGATACCGAAGTTTTAAACAGCTATACATGGCAGCGTTATGGGGATTATCTGGAAGAAATTGGAGGAGTCGAATACCGACAAAAAGTTTTGGACTATGTGGAAAAAGAAGATTCCCCAAGATCGATGAATTACCAATTGGATCTGATGAAAAAAGTGGGTTTCACAAAAGTGGAAATTTTGCACAAAAACATGTGTTTTGGAGCTTTTGGAGGAATTAAGTAAGTAAGATAAGATGAATTGAAAACTTTTTTTAAGAAAAGCTGTCGCAAGAGGACAGCTTTTTGTTTTTTAGAATGTATTACAACGACAAAAACCAGATAAGATACAATTGTTTTACAATAAGATAATATCTTTTTTATAGATGTTAAATGGATAATTTTATCAAAAAAACCATCGAATATAAAATAATGAAGAATGATTTGTTTTGAAAGTTTAAATTTTTAACAAATTTTCTGACAATTTTATATTCGGAATAACAACTAACAAAAAACTATTATTTTGAAAAAAAACTACCTTATTGCTGCAGTTTTTCTGCTTCAATGCTACATTTCCTTTGGGCAAAAGCAAAACCCTATTGGTTGCGGAACCGAATTGTCCCAGAAGGAAGAAACGGCATTTCAAAAATCGCTTTCCAAAATTAAAACCTGGAAAAAAGGAAATACGAAGAAAGTGGCTACCACTCCTTACCTGATTCCGGTCGTGTTTCACATTTTGACCGATGGAACCAATATCAATAATACTTTTACCAAAGAGCAGATGAAATGCAGAATTGATGATGCATTATTAATCGTTAACAAAGATTTTAATGGTTTATTTCCGGGATATGCCACAACTGATCCTCGTTTTGACGCTGTTAAAAGTAAAATGAACATTCAGTTTGTCTTAGCGACCGTTGATCCGGAGGGGAATCCTTTAGAAATTCCGGGTTTAGACTGGCATCCCGAAGCACACGTTTCCGACGGTTATGATGCCAGAATTTATGACCACATATGGTACGGCAAAAACAACAGGTATTATCTGGATGTTTTGGTGGTGGATGAACCCAATACAGGACAAGGAGCTACTGGTTCTGGACACGCTTTTTTACCCATTCAGGATGCCATACCGCGTGTGGCTTTCAATCACAGGTACATTGGGAGCACCTGCGGATCACATGCGAGTGCTACTTTTGCGAAGGTAATGACACATGAGTTTGGTCATTATTTTGGATTAAAACACACTTTCCAGGACGATTGTGATCCGGTTAATGACGGGATGGCGGATACTCCTCCAACCAAAGTTGCGGAAGGCTGTGCCAGAAATGTGTTAAACAGCTGCGGAGTGTATGCCAACACCGAAAACCACATGGATTACAATACGGAATGCCAGAATATGTACACCCGTGATCAGACCAATGCAATGACGTATTGGCTGGAAGATAAAACGGTTGCCAAATATCCGCGAGGATTATTGTGGGAGCCCGCTAATCTTGGTGCAGTTGGACTTATTGAAACGGCTCCTCTGGCTAATTTTAGCAACAGTACAACCGCTGTTTGTTCCGGAAAAGCAATAGCTTTTAAAGATGTTTCTTTGGGATTGCCCAATTCAAGAGTATGGACTTTCGAAGGAGGGGCTCCGGCAACTTCAACAGACGTGAATCCGGTAGTTACTTACAATACATCAGGAAAGTACAAAGTAACTTTAGAGGTAACCAACTCGTTGGGAACAAATACCAAAGAAGTACAGAATTATATCGAAGTAGATCAAAAATCAAATGTAAATTATACGGAGAGTTTTGCAGGAACTTTTCCTCCGAGAGGATGGGAAGTTACAAACCCTGACAAAGGTCTTGGCTGGGAAAAACGTAAAGGAGTGGGGCACAATGACAGTTCGTGTATGATTATGAACAATGCCGATAACTCGGTATTAGGTGCTTTGGATTATATCAGATTGCCTTATTTTGATTTTACGGCGGGACAAAACAGTCAAATGTATTTTGATGTTGCTTATACCAAATTTGATGATGTAAGCCCTGATGTTTTAAAAGTACAGGTTTCGACAGATTGCGGACTTACCTGGAATGATGTTTATTCGAAAACGCATACGGTTTTACAAACTACAGCTGTTCCTACCGCTCAGGCTAATAATTGGATACCCGTTACAGATGCCAATTGGCGAAAAGAAGTAGTCGATCTTAATGCTTATATCGGGAACAACAATGTTTCTATTCGTTTTGTAAACGTGTCAGGCTATGGAACACGAGTTTGGATTGATAATGTAAATGTTGCGGTTACACAGGCTGCTACTCCGGTTTCCGATTTTGCATCCAGCATGAGAGATACGCGTTGTACAAGTCTTACAGCTCCATTTGTAGATGTTTCAACAGGAAATCCAACGTCATGGAACTGGTCGTTTCCGGGAGGAACACCGTCAAGTTCTACCGATCAGAATCCAACAGTAACCTATGATGTACCGGGATCTTATGCCGTAACGCTGGCTACAAAAAATGCCAATGGTAGCGGAACAATAACGACTAAAAATAATTTTATAACCATTGTTGATCCTTATAAAACTACTTTTACCGAAGGTTTTGAAGGTTCTTTTCTGCCAGCAGACTGGGAAATTATCAATCCGGACAACAAATTAACCTGGGAACAACGCATCGGAGTAGGGCATAACTCCTCTTCTTGTATGGTTATGAATAATGCCGACAATGATAAGGTGGGTGAGGTAGATGAAATTATTCTGAGACCAGCTAACTTGTCAGTGGGAGTAACCGATTTTTCATTCGATGTGGCCTATGCTAAATTTGATGCTGTGAGTCCGGACGCTCTGGAAATTCTCGTTTCAAAAGATTGCGGAGTTACTTGGGAAAGTGTTTATAAAAAGACTCATATGGAGTTGGAAACATTTGAAAGCGCCGATGCCAACAATTGGATTCCGTCTTTGGACTCACACTGGAGAACTGAAAGAGTCACTTTGTCCAGATTTAAAGGAGAACCGAACGTTTTATTTAAATTCAAAAACACTTCAGGATTTGGTGCAAGAATATGGATTGACAATTTGAAATTTAATTTTGATAGTAAAGAAACTCCATTCTCAGAATTTGTTGTGAAGAGCGATAAATTGTGCAGTGATCTTCCAATTGCATTCAAAGATAATTCAACAGGAGAACCTACAGCATGGGCATGGTCATTTCCGGGAGGTACACCGTCTTCTTCAACAAGTGAAGTGCCTACTGTGGTTTATGATAACCCGGGAACTTATAATGTGACTTTAATAGCTTCTAATGCTTATGGAACAGGAACTGCGATGACAAAAACCGGTGTGGTAGTTATAAAAAGTAAAAATAGCCTTCCGTATTTAGAAAATTTTGAAGGAAGTTTTCCTGCTCAGGATTGGCAAATCATTAATCCGGGTGAAGATGCTATTACATGGGAAAAACGTTCAGACGTTGGTAAAGGAGACTTATCTTGTCTGGTAATCAATAATGCCGACAACCCGGCAGCTAAGGTCGACGAACTTGTTTTAAAAGCAGTTGATCTTTCGTCTGCTGCAACACCTTATTTGTATTTTGATCTGGCTTATACCCAATATTTCAGCGTTTTTGATCCTGAACCAGCTCCCGATAAGATTGATATTCTGGTATCTTCAGATTGTGGTGTGACGTGGACGAATGTCTATTCTAAAAATCAAATACAGTTGCAAACGGTTTCACCTCCAATTCAGGACGATCCTGCAACCACTACATCAAACGAAACAAACGATTGGACTCCAACCAAAGATTCTGACTGGAGAGCCGAAAAGATTGATTTAGGTATCGTAAAACAACAGAAAAATGTTTTAATTAAATTTAAAAGCACTTCAGGTTTTGGAACCAGAATCTGGTTTGATAATTTAAAAGTAGACAACGGCCCTAATTTGGCAGTAACAAAACCAAGAGAAATAAACAATCTGAAAGGAGTTCAGGTATATCCAAATCCTTCCACTAATGTTTTTCATGTGGTAACGCCATCTACTGCTGATAATTATACGGTTACCGTTCATAGCGCCGAAGGAAAAATGATTTATACCGAAACTTTTGCCGGAGGAAATAACACCGAAAAAACGATTAATTTGTCGGGAAAAACAAGAGGAGTATATTTCCTTAATGTAACTTCTTCAGCTAAAAAGACTTTCACTCAGAAAATCATAAAGCAATAGTTTAGTTTGCTATAAAAAGAAAGAGACTGTGTCCGTTTGGGATACAGTCTCTTTTTTATTTAAGGATCTTACCAGGAAATTAAACGATATCCACTACAATTTTTCCGATAGCCGAACCATCGCTAACCGCTTTGTGAGCCTCTATTGCATTGTCTAAAGTAAATTTTCGGGGATCAATAATAGGTTTTAATTTTCCTTCTTCGATAAATTTTGCAGCTTCTTTCAGGATGTCTCCGTGATGTTTTCTGCCTTCACCGCTAATCATTGGATGCAAAACAAAAACACCGTGTAAACTTGCAGATCGAAGAGATCCGGTAGCTAAATTGTGCGTTCCAAAAGCATAACAACTGGCAATTTGACCATAATGGCGAATGGCTTTAAAAGAATCGTCTAAGGATGATCCGCCTACGGTATCGTAAATAATATCAAAACCTTTTCCAGCTGTAAATTGCTCTACATAATTTTCAACAGTTGCGGTTCTGTAATCAATTGGAGTGGCTCCAAAGGCTTCTGCAATAGCCGCTTTTTCGGGCGAAACAGTTGCATAAACATCGGCGCCAAAAATGCGGGCCAACTGTACGACCATATGTCCAACACCTCCGGCTCCGGCATGAACCAAAACCTGATCGCCTTTTTTTACTTTTGCCCTGTCAATTAAACCCTCCCAGGCCGTTAGCAATACAAGCGGAACGGCTGCGGCCTCCTTCATGCTTAAGTTCTTAGGTTTTAAAGCCAGTAAGGCAGCATCAACAGCAGTATATTCGGCTAAAGTTCCCTGAAGTCCCAGTACACCTCCGGCGAGTCCGTACACTTCATCACCAACTTTAAAATCAGTAACATCCTTTCCGATGGCTTCAACAACACCGGCAAGATCAGTTCCTAAAATCGCAGGTAAAACGGGTGATGCGTAAGGCGAAACGCCAATGCGAATTTTGTTGTCGATCGGGTTAACTCCGCTTGCGTGAATTTTAATTAAAACTTCTCCGCTTTTTGGAGTTGGTATTTCTATTTCAGTACTGACAAAATCAGACTCGTATGTATTTGTAAAAAGTGCTTTCATTGTTTCTTTAAATTATAAGATTTGTGCCGTTTTGTAAACCTGTATAGGAGAGGAGATGAAAGTTTCACTTTCTTTAATGAAATCCAGTAAATACGATTGATTGTTATGGATATCAAGTCCTGGCTGGTCTTTCCACTCTTCCCAAATAATAAAAACATTTTCACTATGGTGAAGATCATAACGTACACAAGCCTCTTCTTTTCTGGTTTCTGTAATCAAATGATTTAGCATGTTTTTGATTTGTGCTGTATTTTCCGGTTTACTTTTTAAAATAGCAGTTATTGAGATCATAATTATAAAGTTTTAAAGATTTGTTCTAAATGGTTGGTATAGTTCACCTTAAAGATACCAATATTTTCGGCTGTGGCACCTTTTTCAACATCATGAAAATGGAAACCGTCTAATTTCTCCATTCCTACAAATTTATTCATTTTATGGAAACCAAACATAACACCTTCGTCTACAGTTGTTTCTTCAAAAAATTCTCCCGGAAGGGTAAAAGCTGTTGCAGGAGCATTCCAGCTTGTGGTAAGCATGTATTTTCGCCCGTGTAAAAGCCCGCCTGTACCGTAATTAATGTCCGGATTTGTTCTCGTTCTGCCGTCGTTTTTGTAAATTCCTTTTTCATGTCCGGCAGTAAAAACGTCGTCAATATATTTTTTAAAAAGATTAGGAACCTGAAACCACCAGATCGGAGTGTGGTAGACCACTAAATCGGCCCAAACGAATTTTTCGACCTCTTTTTCAAGATCAATTTCATCCTGAATATTGGTCGTTTTTATTTCAAATTTTTTACTGTTTGTTAAGTATTCCAAAGTCCAGTCGGTAACTGTTTGATTGAACTTTCCGCCTGAGTGAGCAAAATTTTGCCCACCGTTGATAATAAATATTTTTTTCATACTATGAATTGCTCTTGTGTGTTTGTGTAAGAGATAAGAGTGATATCTCTTCGGTATAATTTAATTTTTTATGCTTTTAAAAGAAGGTAAAACTGCTTGGGAGACTATTTTAATTTTGAAATGGCCTGATCTATGAAATCTAATTCAGAAACCGATAAATCAAAATCCATTGTTTTGGCATTTGAAATGGCTTGTTCGGCATTTCTGGCTCCGGCCAGAACAATTGTAATTCCTTTTTGTAAAGTCGTCCAGCGCAAAACCAATTGGGAGATAGAAATGTGTTTGGCATTAGCTAATGAACTCAGCTCCTCCACCAAAGTTTTTACTTTTTGAAGATCAAACTGACCAAAATAGCCATTTCGATGATCGTTGTCTTTTAATTTACCATCGGTGAAATATTTACCGGTCAATAAACCTCTTTCCATTGGACTGTAAGCAATAATGCCAATATTTTCCGCAAGTGTTAATGGAATCAGATCCGTTTCAATACTGCGATTTAACATGCTAAAAGGAACCTGATTGGAGGCCAATTGAATGGTTTTTTGTGCCTCCTGAACTTGCGATGCACTGTAATTGCTTACACCTGCTGCTCTGATTTTTCCTTGTTGAATTAGGCTTTCCAATGCCTCCATTGTTTCGTGAATGGGAGTTGTAGCATCCGGCCAGTGAATTTGAAGCAAGTCGATATAATCGGTTTGAAGACGTTTTAGGCTTTCTTCAACTTCTTTAATAATATTGTTTTTGGAAGCATATTTGTAAACAGGGATTTTTTTTCCATTGTCTTCAGCATCGAAAAAAAATTCGCCTTTTCCGTTGGTACTTCCGTCCCAAACCAAACCAAATTTTGTCAATACTTGTACTTTCGAACGATTTTGAGTTTTTAGAGCTTCGCCAATCATGACCTCGCTTAAACCAAATCCGTAGAAAGGAGCAGTATCAATTGTAGTAACACCATGATCGATTGAAGCATGAACAGAGGCAATTGAATCTGCTTTATCATTTCCACCCCACATATTCCCGCCAATAGCAAATGCACCGTAAGTAATTGTGGATAATTCGAGTTCAGTATTGCCTAATTTTCTATATTCCATAAGTGATGTTTTAGATCGTTTAAAATTTTTTGACAAAATTATACCATTTTTAAGAGTGTTAAATGGTATATATTTGTGTTTTTTAGGTATATTTGCAGCCACGATATAATAACAGCGATTATGAAAAAAGAAAATTTATACGAACCGTTTAGTGTTTCCTTTGAAACTTTAGATGAATATCCGGATGTAGGAGATCGTCATAATTTTTTTGAATTGGTTTATATTCTGGGTGGAACCGGTTTGCAGTGCATCAATAAAAATGTCTTTGAATACGATGCCGGGCATTTGTTTTTGTTGACGCCTGAGGATTGTCATAATTTTACAATTGAGACCAAAACCAATTTTTTCTTTTTGAGGTTCAATGATATTTATTTAAAAAATTCAAGCCTGCAAAACGAAAACATTCAGCGTTTAGAGTATATCCTGCAAAACGCCAATCATCAGCCGGGTTGCATTTTAAAGAATGTTGCCGATAAATGTTTGGTGAAAGTTATGGTAGAGGCTATTATTCGGGAGTACGAAGATAAAGATGTCTATAATAAAGAATTGATTCAGCAATTGGTCAACACCTTAATTATTGTCGTGGCAAGAAATATTGCGAAGTATTTGCCGGAACAGGTAAATATCGGCTGTGAGGCAAAAGCCATGGACATTCTGCAATACATTCAAAACAACATTTATTATCCTGAAAGAATCAAAGCAGAATCGATTAGTGATTATTTCGGAATTTCAAATACCTATTTAGGACGCTATTTTAAAAAGCATGCCAACGAAACCATGCAGCAGTATATCAGCAATTATAAAACAAAACTGATTGAACATCGCCTGCAGTTTAGTGATAAACGAATTAATGAGATTGCTTACGAATTTGGTTTTACCGATGAAAGCCACTTTAATAAATTTTTCAAAAAGCAAAAAGGAAATAGCCCTTCTGAATTCAGGAAAACAATCAGAATCAGTGCTTAAATAGGAATTGCATTAATTGGTACTAATTTTTTGCCACTGATTACACTGATTAAATAGATTTTAAATCCATGTCAATTTGTGGAATTAATGTTGAAATCTCGAATCAAAATTCATTCGGGTAGTACTTACAACCTTAATTTTTTTACTGTCCGGATGGGTTGGATTTATTAAATAATTGAATTCTTGAGGTACAATGCAACTCGGGACTTTTAAGACTGCAGCTTCGTTGTAATCTATAAAATCATCCCCAATCGTTTGTGTTATTACTATTGGAGGTTTCGAATTCCAGTCTTCCGGTAAGTCTTCTAACTGAACCTCTTGAATGGTAATGTCGTCCGGGATTTCGATTTCAACATAAAAACGATCCAAAGGCAAATCTTCGCTTAAATCTAAATGAACAGATACTTCAAGTGTTGCCAATGCTCTGCTTTCGGCAGTATAAACCATGCGGGTATTAAGGCTGTTCCATCGGAAACCCTCAGACATTGAAGCTCCGATTCCTGCTAAAGTCGTGCTTAAGTATTTTTCTCTTTCGATTCTAAAAACCTTCATTTAAGCTAAGTTTCCAAACTCTAATCGATTCAAACTAAATTTCACTTCGTTAATTCCTGTTACGGTGTCCAGCATGTTTTCGGGAGTGCTTCCACCAATAGATAAATTGGGTTTTTTGAGCCATCTTTGAAATTTTTCTTCTTCATTGTTAAAAACTTCAAGGCCATAATCAATCAGTTCATTGATTAAAATAACCAATTCGCTGTCTCTGCTGTCTAAAAGCAAATGTTCGCTTTTTTTCTTGTTATAAGTAGTTTGAGGAATCCCTACAATGGCCAAAACAGATTTTACGGGATTGTTTAATCGCCTACTAATGACTTCGATTGAATCATAAGGAATACCGGATCGGATGACTCCAACGCGCTCCAGTTTGCTGCTCCAGCTGTATTCTTTACCATCAGAACTTAAAGTAGATCTTTTAATGGAGATAACTTTTCCTGAGGCATTTCGAATACTTCTTTTAGTATCAAAAGGTTCTGTTTTCTGCGTTAATTTTTCCATGATACAACAAATTTGCTATAAAGATACAACAATTTTGTTGTTTGCTTTGGAGTTTAGAGAAAAATTAACTTAGAGGAAGGATGAAAAAGTTAGATTATCTTCTTGATCACTCGTAATTTATGGGTGTGTTTGTTTATTTCGGGATTGTAGATTCCTAAGTGGTCCAAACGATCAATACGAACTTTTCCACTGGCGTGAATAATGTAATTATTGTCCATAATGATACCAACATGTGTGATATTCCCTTCTTCGTTATCAAAAAAGGCCAGATCGCCGGGCTCACTTTCTTCGATAAAACTCAAAGGTTCTCCGTCAAGAGCCTGTTGTGAGGCATCACGATGAATTTTGTAGCCGTTTAATTTGTAGACCATTTGGGTAAAACCGGAACAGTCAATTCCAAAAGGAGTTTTTCCTCCCCACAGATAGGGAGCATTCAAATACATAAAAGCCGTACTTATAATAGCGCTCTTAGGTTTTATGCCGCTGGTTTTGGTGCCTTCAAAATCAAAATTTGAAATGTTAATTTCATTATTGTTTAAAAAGGATAATGAAGCGCCAAGCGGAATTGGCAGTAGTAAATTATTCGAAGAAGTAATATAATCAATCAGGTCTGCATTTAGAATAATAGCTTCATTGCTTAATTGGTTGAAATTTGCTTCAGAGATAACCTGGTATTGTTTTGAATCTACCCAGCCTTCATAGTCATCGAACTGAATTCTTATTCGGGCCCATTGATTTTGGCGTTCTAAAATCTCGATATGTTCACCAAACAAAAGTTGAGTAACGATTTCACTTCTGTCACTTGGCTCAGCTCGTACAGGTACTATGGCTAGATTGCAAATTCCGAACATTTAGGGTAATTTATGAGTTGAAAATTAGGAGTTATTTGCAAATGAAATAACTCCTAATAAAATAGTATTTAGGCTCTTTCGATAACAATTGCCGAAGCACCGCCACCACCGTTGCAAATTGCTGCAGCTCCGGTTTTAGCATTGTTTTGTTCTAAAACACTTAGTAAAGTTACAATGATTCTTGCTCCTGAGCATCCTAGTGGATGTCCTAATGAAACAGCTCCTCCGTTTACGTTTACTTTGTCGTTATCAAGGCTAAGGATTTTTGAATTGGCTAATCCAACAACTGCGAATGCTTCGTTGAATTCGAAATAATCAACATCACTTATTGAAATTCCGGCTTTATCTAAGGCTTTTGGTAATGCTTTTGCAGGGCTTGTAGTAAACCATTTTGGCTCCTGAGCGGCATCGGCATAACCTTTTATGTAGGCTAATGGTTTTAATCCTAACGAGATTGCTTTTTCTTCAGACATCAAAACCAAAGCAGCAGCTCCGTCGTTGATAGTAGAAGCGTTTGCAGCAGTAACTGTTCCGTCTTTAGTAAAAACAGCACTTAACGAAGGGATCTTGTCTAATTTTACATTGGTATATTCTTCGTCTTTTGAAACGATGATAGGTTCACCACGTCTTTGTGGAACCTCTACAGGAACAATTTCGTTGTCAAATTTTCCGGCATCCCAGGCTTTTGCACTTCTTTCATAAGACTGAATAGCAAAATTATCCTGTTCTTCACGGCTGATGTTGTATTCAGACGCACATAAATCAGCGCAAACTCCCATTGCGTTGTTATCGTAAGCATCTGTCAAACCATCTTTCTGCATTCCGTCAAGTAAAGAAGCTGGGCCAAATTTAGTTCCGTTACGCATTTGTACGTAATGCGGAATCAAACTCATGTTTTCCATTCCTCCGGCTACTACGATTTCAGCATCACCACAAGCGATAGCCTGTGCGGCGAACATAACAGCTTTCATTCCTGAAGCACAAACTTTGTTTATAGTTGTAGCGGCAACTTCTTCAGATAAACCTGCAAAAAGTGCAGCCTGACGTGCTGGTGCCTGGCCAACTCCGGCCTGTACCACATTACCCATAAAAACTTCATCAACTAATTTTGGGTCAAGGTTAATTTTTTGAAGTGCGCCTTTTATTGCGGCAGCACCTAATTTTGGTGCGGGTACGGTAGATAAACCTCCCATGAAACTTCCGATAGGTGTTCTAACGGCAGAAACGATAACAACTCTTTTGTTCATTTTCTGTTAATATTAGTTAATCAAGCAAATTTACTCTTTATTTGAATAAATTCAAATTTTGAGGCAATTCGATTGGATTTTAAATTTAATATCAAATTTTTGTTAATTCTATTTGTTTGATAGTGAAGAGGTTTAAAAAAAAGATTGAAAAAAGACAAAAAAAAGCGTCGAAATAGTTGTGAGATATGGAATGTTGTCTTACATTTGCAACCGCAAAACAGAACACGTTTCTTGAGCTTGGAGAGGTGCCAGAGCGGTAATGGAGCAGATTGCTAATCTGTCGACGGGTAACCGTCGCCAGGGTTCGAGTCCCTGTCTCTCCGCTTAATTTTGCCTCGGGGTGTAGCGTAGCCCGGTTATCGCGCCTGCTTTGGGAGCAGGAGGCCGCAGGTTCGAATCCTGCCACCCCGACAAAAACTTTGTCGGAAGTTTTATAACAAATGGACGCATAGCTCAGCTGGATAGAGCACCTGCCTTCTAAGCAGGCGGTCGAAGGTTCGAATCCTTCTGCGTTCACGAAAAGCCACTCAAATCGAGTGGCTTTTTTGTTTTCTGATTCCTGATAAAGCAATTAGTGATAACCCACAGGACAATGTGATAGAACCATTAATTTTAATAATAAAATAAATGATGAATAAAAGACTAATTCGTGCTGTTATTTATGTGTGTTTTATACCTGGTTTGATTCTATTGGCGGGGGCATTTTATCTTTTTCAACAGAAATTAAATTTTATTGAAAAGGCAAATATTGTTTATGGTACAGTTATCGAATCGATACCTCTTGCTGGCAATAAGAATGGATCACTCTATTATCCCCATGTTTCATTTGTTACAAAATCAGGTAAACAAATAGATTTTACTTCTAATGTGGGTACTTCTCTTCCGAGTTATATTGAAGGAAGTTCAGTTAAGGTTTTGTATGATCCAACTAATCTGAATAAAGCGGAGATTGATGGGGTTTACGGTTATATTGTAGACCCAGTTCTTTTGGGCGGTCTTGGCGTATTTTTCCTTCTAATGGGTTTAGGTGCTATTTTAAACGAGTATCAAAAAAGCAGGAAAACGGACTGATATTGAGTTTTTAAACCTATATAATATTAAAAGCAGAATAATAGACACTCAGAGGTAATGAGTTGGATGTTTACGGATTCTGGAATTTTACCGGGTTACTCGTATTAAAATGCTTTAGAATTTTTTTAGGGGCTCTGATGACTTCTTTGCGAATAGAATCAAACCATTCTACTTCTGTAACGAGCTCAGCACAGCATTCGTTTTTAGAATTAAAAAAGTAACTTTTAATAGTGATCTTGTCATTCATAAAACAATGTTTCATCTCAATAAAAAAAGGTTCAGTAAACATCAGGTTTTTATAGCGGACCAGTGCATATTTTCCTTCTTGCAAATCGAGTTGTAAAGAATTTAGCTTTTCTCTTGAAAATCCATTTTGAAATAAAAAGTGGTATAGTAATCGTAGCGTGTATGAATTGTACGCGGCCTTTTCCATAATCATAACATCGTTTACATCTTCACCGGTCACAACATAATTTTTGCAGATCATTTGAATTTTATTTGAGTTAGTAAAAAAAGAGGCCAGCTAAGTATGAAACTGACCTCTGGTTAATAGTCATGCTGAATAATCTTTCAAGGTAGAAAGTTATTGGAGTAGTAAATGTTGAATTGCAAAACGTTATTTACCAGTTAAGCCTGATCTGTTGGAATGGATTATTTAACCAATAAAAAATTGTAACTAATCTTGATTTTGTCCGCAATTTTCTTTCTGACCAGACTTGGTATTTCGATATCAAAATCTTCGGGTTTGACTTCAAATGAACCTACAGTACTAAGGCTATTGGCTGCTTTGGATATTTTGAGGATTACTGTTATAGGTTTTGTTTTTCCATGAATGGTAAGATCGCCTTTTAAGGTGAAATTTTTAGGAGTACCGGTAATTTTGGAAATGTCAAAATCTTCTAATTTACCTTTTAAAGTCGCTTTTGAAAATTTTTCAGATTCCATATAATTTTCGTTGAAATGTTCCTCCATTAAAGCAACTTTAAATCGGAAACCTTTTATAAGAGCCAGAGCGGCAAAATCCCCTGTGGATTGATCCAAAATTGCAGACACACTTTTGTTTTCGGCGGCAACTTCTTCATACGAAGGCACAGTAGCTTGAAATTTTATATTACCTGTTTTTGTGATTACTTTTTGTGCATATCCATTGGTATGTATTAAAATGAGTAAGAGCACTATAGAGAAATTAATAAACGATTTTTTCATAATAATTAGTTTTCTTTTAGTCCGTCTGTATTCCATTTCACAATCAAATCAATATTTGCCTGTGACATTCTTCCGGCCTGAGGCATAATGCCTTGTTGACCATTTTGTAGTTGAATTCGGTTCAGTAAACCTGCACCTTCAGTAGCTGTTTTTACTTCCGCATAAGTGGTCAGAGGTCTGAAACCTGCCGATCTTCCACTTTGATGACAGCCTACGCAATTGGCATCAATAATTGCTTTTACATTTTTAGAATAGCTAATAGTAACTACCGGGTTTGGTCCTGGAGTTGGAGTTTCTGTAACCGGAGGAGTTTCTATATCTTGGTAGGTATCAGAATCACTGCAGCTTATAAGTGTTAGTGCGGCTGCTAAAATTGTAATTGCTACTGTTTTTTTCATAGTTGGCTTGTTTATAGTTATTAAAATACTCTGTATAAGTTAAATCCGAAAAAGAAATCCCCTTTCCCCCAGTTTCCAGCGGCATTGGTAAGGTATCCGCTTTCGCTCATGGCTTGTGAATTGGTAAAGATTAATTGAAAAACATGTCCTCCGGTTTCAACATCGAGACCGACAGACAATGGATTTTCATAGAAATTGGGTTTATTAAAATTGTGCATGTATTCTAAATTGACAGATAATCTTTTTGTGATTTTATAACGTCCGCCACCGCCAAAAGAAAATTGGTTGTCTCTTTCTAAGTCTGGATTGTAAAGATTTCTATGCACAAATGAGGGTACTAGTTCTACCGATAGTTT
This sequence comes from Flavobacterium sp., assembly GCA_023251135.1. Lineage (GTDB taxonomy): Bacteria > Bacteroidota > Bacteroidia > Flavobacteriales > Flavobacteriaceae > Flavobacterium. Next base: position 27,438 of record JAHEZJ010000044.1, read on the forward strand.
TTCGCTAACTTTTCTCGATATCAGCAATTGTTGTACGTAGGTCGTACGATGCTTAAATTCTAAACCGGGATATTGATCTTTTTCCAGGAATGTATTGATATCCAAAACACTGTAACCAACAATGTCTACAGGGAAACTATTGCTTTGCCTCATCATTCGGTATTTAACTCCTGTTTCATACAATTTATTCAATGTATGTCTGGAAAGACTCACAGACAGCCAATCGGTAACCCCATAAATACCGCCAAGTTTTGTAGTGGCGTTATCAAGACCAAAAAAACTGTCTAAACCGTCTTTAACGGTGCCAAAACGGTGGGAGACTACAAAATAGAACTCTTTTTTAGCAGGCATTTTTGTGGTTTGTAAGGTTACCAACTGCAAAGCTTTAAAAGTTGCTGTAGAAAAGTTTTCCTGCACCTGAGTCGAATCAAGGCTGTTTAGTAAATCATCTTGCGAATAGGCTATGGTGGCCAGGAAAAAGCAGATTGGGACTAAAAATTTTTTCATAAATGGATGAATTGATTTATTTATTAATGGTGCACTGGTCCAGTTTGACTTCTTGAAATAGTTCATCAAAGCCAATGCATTTGCCTTTAACGGTTACTTTGTTGTTCAATAACTTGTCTTTTGTTTTTTTGGTAAACAGGCAAAAAATATTGTTTTCAAGTATCACAACAGAATCGGTTTCTTTGGTTACTTTGCCGGTTATTTCTATGGTTTTATTGAGATATAATGAATCTGCTTTTTCTGTATTTGAGTTATAATCATTCAGTAATTTTGTTGTAGTTATGCTAAATTCAGGTATTTCAGATGCTATATTGCGTGCCTCCTTAAAGACAAAACCATAATAAAAATAGAGGCCTGCTGAAATCAATACCAACGAGGCTGTAATTGCAAATGCGATTCTTTTTGGATTCATTTTTTATTTTTTTGGATAGGGTTCAGTAGTAAAACAGCTTTGATGCGGATTAGTCTGCTTAAAAAGAAAGAAGCATGAAATTCTAAGATCCAGACCCTTAGTTTTTGTAATGTTGAGGAAATGATGAAGATTCAAATTAGCTCAACAGTACATTGAACTAATTTGAACAACAATAGGTTAGGACCTATAAAAGAATTTGATTGAAAAAGTGTGCCTTTTTAGATCGCAAGTGGCGAGTCTTTTACAGGTACCGGCCAAACGGCAGGGCTTGGAAAGCTGATTCCTTTATTGGAACCTCTTACGCTGGCATCTTGTCCAAAATAATACAAAGGCCAGCCGTTGTAAACCAATTGAGATTTACCAAATACAGTAATTACAGAAAATTTAGATTTATCAAGAATAGAAGGGACAACTATTTTGTCTGTTTCATATATAGGCCAAACGGCATTGTTTGAGAAATCTGCTTTTGTAAAATTGTTTTTCTTGAAATTATCATTTTTAAAAGTATACAGTGTCAATCCTTTTGCATCTGTAAAGTACGTTGTGAGGCCATCGCCAACGGTGTAATCAGATTTGTAGTTTTTGCCGTCATGCCCAAGAAGCTGACTTCTGACTAACATAATCGAATAGTCCGGTTTTGCTATAAACCACACACCGCCAACACCATCTCCTGTGGTTTGTCCGGCAGTTTCCGGTGTATTTGTTCCATTTATACTTGGTGCATAATAATACAATGGCCATCCTTTGTAGGTTAGCTGTTTTTTGCCCGATGTGGTAGTTATAGTTGCAAAATCAGAAAGTGTCAATCCTGTGCTTAATTTTTCAGCGGTTAAATTATCTACATAAAATGGAGGCCACACGGCTTCACATCCACCTGTGCAAGAGGCTTGTCCCTTTGCATCTGTTGCGAAAAAGTATAAAGATTTACCATCTTTATCAGAAAGATAAGAACCTAATGTAGTACTTGTAGAAAGTGCAATTTCTTTTTTTGCTTCCGGAGTAACAGTGTCGCTATCCTTGTCATTGCTACAGCTTGTAAAAAATAGTGTTGCTGTAACGGCAGCAAAAGCCAGTTTAAGTTGTTTTGATTTCATTATTTTTTAGTTTAGTTAATTTGAAGTGGGGAATATGGGTTGCATATTCAGTAAAATGTTAATTGTGGTAGCAGCAATAAGTATTTGCGTCTAACAGGCACTTCGTGCAGTAAATTTGATGACTACGAACTGTCGTAGAAAAAATATGCCAGTCGGCATTGGATTAAGTTTTTTGATAGAGCCACTTTTACTTTTTTTTGATAAGATTCAATAGTAAAACAGCTTTGATAAAGGTTACCCTACCAAAGAATTGTTATTTTATTAAAAAAAAGAAAAGTAATTTTTGTTAACCTTGTAGGATAAGGTTAAAATGAAACTCTAAAGCTCATGTTTGGAGTTCTTTGCAGCGAGAAAGTTTCAACTTCTTCTATAGAATTTGTTAAAGAACTTACTCTGTAATACTCGCTGATTTCATTTTTTCTGTTTAGGATATTCAAAATAGACAAACCTAGTTTGTATTGAATTCCATTTGCGCTTTCCCACTTGTAAGTAGAGGAAATATTAACTTGTGAAAAAATATGCACATTGGTATTGTTGGGTTTGTTGTACACCAATACAGGATCTGACAGATTAATTTGAGAAAGATCAGGAGAGGTTTTTGGTCTGCCGGAAGACCATTTTGTACCCAGTGCTATTTTGAAATTGTTCTTCTCGTAAATTCCCGCCCATGATACCGTATGCATTAACTCAAAATTGTTAGGGAAACTAGGAGGTTCAAAATTGGAGAAATAGTAATTATTATGATTATAAGTATAACTCAGCCAGGTCAGAAAGTGATTCATTTTTTTTTGAATCAACATTTCTGTTCCCAGAACCTCGTAGTCGCCAGTCATTCGAACAAATTCCAATTGGTTTTGAAAGCCCTGACTGGATGTTATAATTCCGGATACTTTTTTATAGAAATTTTCGATATCCAGTAGCCAGTCGTTCTTTTTGTAAAATAAATTTAAAGAGACTTGTTTACTCCTTTGAATAGGGATGGTGGTGTTATTGGAAACAATCCAGCGCCTTTTTTCGATGCCAAAATAATCTTTTTGTAAATCAATAATTTGCTGCGAATTTTGGCTTTTTAACTCAGCCAGCAATTCTAAATTTAAACTTTTGTTGATGCCGTAATTAAACTGAATGCGGGGCTCGATACTGTATTTTCTGAATTTTTCAATATAATTAATGCGTGTTCCTACCTTGAAATAGATTCTGGAAAGGGTATCGTTGTATTTTCCTTCTAAAATTAAAGCATGGGTTTTTAGCACATTTTTCACTTTGCGATAAAAATCTGGATTAGTTACTTGTTCTAAATTGGTAATGCCAATCTCATTGAACTGATAACCATCGCTAAAAGTAAATTTAGAATTAATAATATGGTTGTTCTCCAGATTAACTCCGTTATTATTAACGGTATTTTCCTGAATTACGAGCTGATCTCCAAAAGTAGTTTTTTGGTTAGCCAAAAGCTCGTAAGCAGAATTGTAAATATTGATTTTAGTTGTATTGTAGTTGTTCCAGTTTCTTTTCCATGACAAATTTCCACCATAATTTTGCTGGCGTAAAACATTGTTTTCCGATTTGTTCATATTGTACACAGTGGCACTTTGAAAAACTTCCAGATTATCTTTAATGGTAATTAAATCGAGTATGATTTGATCTTTATCGCCTATTTTGTGCGCATATTTTAGTGTAGCATCATAAAAGTCAAATTTTTTATCACTGCGATAATCGATGTTTTGTTTGTCTGAAAAGTCTGTGATCGTAGTATTTTGAAATACTTTATTAAAATATTCTTTGTAGGTAGGTGTTTCTACAAAATCGGTAATCGATTTACGTGCCGAAATTTCGATAGAACTCTTTTTTGAGAGATTGTGCTTTGCATAAATATCGGCATTTATCATATTTATTCCTGCGCTAAAAGTGTTTTTTTCGGTTGTTTCAGGAGTAGAGGAAATGGCTACTACACTAGATACACTCTCGCCGTAAAAGGCAGAGCTCCCGTTTTTATAAATAGAAATGGTATGTGCTAAATTGGGATTAAAAACGGATATTAAACCAAAGAAATGCCCGGTTTGAAACATTCGTATTCCATTCCACAAAAATAAATTCTGATCGTGCGTACCACCACGTACATTGATGCTGGATACGCTTTCGTCAAGACTGTTTACACCCGGAATTTGCTGCATGGTTTGTAAAGCATCAGGCTCTATAAGTCCGGGTAGAATACCAAATTTTTTAGGTTTAATTTCAAAGGATCCATCTGTGCTTTTTGAAATCCCTGAAGCTAAAATAGCACTGGCTTTAATTTCTTGAAGTTCTGTAATCTCAGGCTCTAATGTTATTTGCAGACAGTTTTTGGATGAGGAATTATTGACTACAATTTTTTTGGTTATAAAGCCAATATGACTGATTAGAAATGTGTTTTTTTGGTCTTTTTTAAACTCAAAATAGCCATTGGAATCGGTTGTAGTTTGAGTTTTGTTAAGCAGATTAACATTGGCGTTTTCAATAGGTTTTTTATGATCAGTAGAAAAAACATAACCACAAATCATTTGCGATTCAGTATCATTTTTATAAATATTAATGAATTGGTTTTCGATATTTTCAAATGACAGATTGGTTTTTTCTGTAAGATATTGTAGTTTCTGATCTAAAGTAAGGGCACTTTTAGGAGGGTTTAGTTGTAGGTTGGTAATATTGTCTTCCGTGTAATTAAAACTTACATGATGTTGTTTTTCTATAGCTGCAATGATTTTTTTAAAAGGCACAGGTTTTCCTTTGTCTTGAGCGAAGCCGTTCAGGACAAGGAAAAACATAAAAAACAAAAAATGAAATTGTTTGGGGAGAGACATTTATTTTTCGTCAAAAATTATTTTATTTTTCGAGACTTTTTTAGCCTCTAAATGATAGGTTGTACTAATAATTTGTATTGCTGTGTTTAAATCCTTCGCAGGTAATTTTCCGGTGAATAAAGAGACCGTGTCCTTTGTGTTCAATTCAATTGTAATGTTATATTGCCTTTCAACCTCGTCTAATATCGCTCTGATATTTTCCTGGTAAAAAGATATTTGATTGTCAATCCACTCTGGTTTCAATGATCTTACGTTCAATTTTACTTGTTTGCCGTTTTCAAAATTAACACTTTGCCCGTGGGTTAGTACAATTTGAGTATTTGCATAATTCACTTTTACGCGTCCTTCATAACAAACGACATCAAACTTGTTTTTTCTAACTTTAACGTTAAATTGAGTTCCCAGAACGGATACTTTTCCCAGGCTGGTCTGTACTTCAAATCGTCGGCCTTTGGCAACTTTAAAATAGGCTTCTCCTTTTAATTCAAGATGTCTGTTATTGGCCCAGTTCCATTTTTTGTAACTTATTTCAGAACCGGAGTTTAGCACAACTTCAGAGTTATCAGGTAATGAAAAAGAGGTTTTCTCTCCAAAATTTGCGGTTTGAGTCTGAGGTACAAAAAGTTTCATAACAAACGTAATTCCGAGTGCTAACACAAATACAGCGGCAGCTTTAAAGATCCATTTTTTGTATAAAGGAATTACTTTTGGAGTCTCTTTTTTCTGATTGAGTATGTTAGACAACATCCTATTCTCATCAAAATCATCTACTTCCAAATGATCAGTATAATTCTTTATTTTTTGGTATTTTTCAAAATCGGGACTTGCTTCAAATTCAGCTAATTCATCCTGAGATAAATCATTGTTAAGCCATTTTGCTAATAAGCGATTTTTTTTCATTACACTGGTATTATGTTGTTAAAACAATTGAATCTAAATTTACCCTACTTCTATAAATCAATTTCTTTGCGTAAGCTTAGCAAAGCAAGATGAATACGTTTTTCAACAGCCTTCACGCTAATATTAAGTTCTAAGGCAATTTCGCTGTATTTTTTTCCGTCAATTCGATGCATTAGAAAAGCAATGCGTTGTTTTTCATTTAAATTTTCAATGGCTTTCAAAAGCTTAGTTTGAAATTGTTTCTCCTCCAGAATATATTCCGGATTTTCATTTGTTTTATCTAAGCCAGTGAAGTTTTTCTCATACCTCAAAACAACTTTTTGATGCGCAATTGCATTGAGACTGCTGTTGTTTGCAATAGTATAGAGGTATGACTTTGCTTTTTCAAGAGGCACTGAAGCACAATTTTGCCAAAGTTTTACAAATGCTTCCTGGGCTAAATCTTCCGCCTGATCGATATTGCCAAATTTGTAAAAAAGAAAATTGCGAAGTGCTTTTACCTGACTTTTAAAAAAAGTCGAAAAGATTATTTCGTCGCAAGTATTTGATTGGTTTTTTTGTGACATTTGGTTTTTCAGTTGTTACTTTGCAAAAGTATTTGTTTTTGGTTTAAGTAGGGTAAAAGCAAAGCCGATTGTTTTATACAAACAGGAAGTGTTGTTTTCGTTTGATAATTAATGTTTTGTAGAATCAAATGAAAGGCCTTGGAGAGGATTTATTAAAAAACAGTTTCTTTAATTTTGTTACCTTTGTAAAAATATAAATATGTTCCCTTTGAAAAAATATTTATCAATAGTGATTTTCTTGTTCTTGCTGTCTTGTCAAAGCGAAATGGACGAGAAAGATAATAACGCGCAGGGAACAGTTACAAATGTTTCGCCTCTTACGACTTATTTGCAAAGGGTTGCAATGGTTCAAACCGTGCAGGATAATGTAATCGACAGGTCTAGTTATTGTACGATCAAACTCCCTTATACGGTTACTGTTAACAATGCGAAAATCGCAATAAATACTACTGCCGATTATAAAAAAGTAACAGACAATATAAATGCAAGTACGTACGATGATGATATTGTAAAAATAGACTTCCCCGTAATGATGGTGTACTATAATTATATTGAAAAAAACATTCCGACTGAATCTGACTTCAATACTTTAATCGACTACTGGAATCTTCATCCTGATTTGTTATCCAAAATTAATGGACTAAACATAAATTACCCTATAACGATTAATAGTTATAACAGCGCAAATCAAATTGCAAGTTCTGTTTCGATTGTTAGCGATCAGGCTTTTTTCAATTTTATAAAAAATTTGAATAGCAGTCAGTATATTTCATTAAAATATCCAATTACCATAGCAGATTACAACAATCAAACAAAATCGATTTCTAATAACTTAGAATTCGAAAACGCAATTAAATATGCCATTGACAATGCTCCTGAAAATAATATTGTAACACTTGATTTTTCACAAACCATAACAAAGGGGGCCTGGGTGATACCCTATTTTTTTGATGACTCAGAAAAGACATCCACTTATGTTGATTATTCATTTGTTTTTAAAAGTGACAAATCTGTAGTTGCTACTAAAGGAGGGGTGTCACAAACGGGTCAATGGGAAAGTATAGTACAGAATGGAGTTAGAGAAGTTAAAATAGAGTTCAATTCAGAACCCTTAAGTAAATTGAATCGCAGCTGGAAGTTATTTGAGTTTAATAACTCTCAAATTCGATTACGTGATGTGAGTACTACTACCGATTATCTTTATTTGCAAAAACAATGATGATCGCATGTACTCATATTGCAAAAGAAGTTATCGATAGTTTAAATTAAACACCTACTTATATATAGTACCAACCCGACAGGTTTTGAAAACCTGTCGGGTTTATTTTTTCTCTACCTATATATAAGAGTAGTTTTTGCCCAGCTAGACGAAAATATAATAAGAGCAGCCTTTGTCCGGCTGAGCGAAGTCGAAGCCATCAAGTTTGAAACTTGAAACTTGAAACTTGAAACTTGAAACTTGGAATTTGGAATTTGGAATTTGAAATTTGGAATTTGAAATTTGGAATTTGAAATTTGGAATTTGGAATTTGAAATTTGGAATTTGAAATTTTTAGAAGCCCTCTCCCGCTATCCGTTACAATCTTTTGCTTTTTAAAGAAAAAAGCAAAAGGATTTCCACTTCTATCGGGGC
>JAHEZJ010000045.1:0-26646 GCA_023251135.1 Flavobacterium sp.
AAGCGGTTATCTGCATCATGCTTTCATGGCAGCTTATGACGGACTTTTGAAAGACGGTTCGCAGCCCAGTTATTTTTTATACCTGCAAGTTCCGCCAAATACCATCGATATCAACATTCATCCGACTAAAACAGAAATTAAGTTTGATGATGAGCAGGCCTTGTATGCTATTTTAAGAGCCTCGATAAAACACAGTTTAGGGCAGTTTAATGTGGCGCCGGTTTTAGATTTTGACCGCGATGCCAATTTAGATACCCCTTACCATTATAAAGATTTAGAAGCCGAAACACCAACGATTCAGGTAGATGGTACTTTTAATCCGTTTACAGACGACAAGACCAATCAGCATTATTCGAAATCGGGGTCAGGCTCTGGTTTTAGTGGTGGATCAGGATCAGGATCGAGTTCCGGGTCTGGTTCGGGCTATAGTTCAGGAGGAGGCTCGTATTCTGGTTATTCAAAAAGAGTAGAACCTACAGCAAGCTGGGAAAGTTTGTACGTAGGCCTGGAGACTGAAAGTATCGAAAGTTCTCCGTTTATATTCGAAAATGAAGAAGTAACCTCGTCGCTGTTTAACGACAATGAGATTGAACAGGCGAGTCAGGGAACGTATCAGATTCATAAAAAATATATTGTTTCGCCAATCAAATCCGGAATGGTGATTGTCGATCAGCAAAGAGCACATCAGCGTATTTTGTACGAGCAGTTTTTGCTGAATATGACCGTAAATCAGGCTTCGAGCCAGCAGCTCTTGTTTCCGTTGGATTTATTTTATTCCGCGGCCGAAATGAAACTGATCGAAGAACTGAAACCTTCTTTGGAAACAACTGGTTTTGTTTTTGAAAATGCACAGACCGATCATATCGTGATTTCGGGTATTCCGGTAAATATTACCGAGAGTGAAGTTTCACTTGTTATCGAACAATTACTAAGTGATTTGCAGGACGGAATTCCGGCCAACAGTTACAGTCAGAATGATACCATTGCGAAATCAATGGCAAAAAGTTTAGCGGTTAAAACCGGATCGTATTTAACCGAAAAAGAACAAGATAATCTGGTAAACGGATTATTTGCCTGTAAAGATCCAAACATATCACCTTTTCAAAAACCTACTTTCATCACTATGCGTGTGGAAGATATTGATAAAAAGTTTGCCTTATGATGAATAATATGACTCCTGTAGTAAAACAACTGCTTATAATTAATATCATATTTTTTATAGGTGCCCAGCTAGTACCGGTTTCCGAACAGTTTTTTGCTCTTTTTTTTCCGGAAAGCGACTTTTTTAAGCTTTGGCAGCCTATCACTCACATGTTTATGCATGGAGGTATTTTGCATATTGCTTTCAATATGTTTGCTATGGTTTCTTTTGGTTCGGCCCTGGAACATTTTTGGGGTGGTAAGAAATTTATCTTCTTTTATATTTCTTGCGGATTAGGTGCTGCTTTATTACAAATAGGAGTAAACTATTTACAATTTCAGTCGGCTTTAGAACCAGTAAGAAGTTTAGGTTTGTCGGATGCGACATTACATCAGATCTTAAATGTAAATTTTAGTGATGGAGTGAATTTTAGGGCAGATTTGTTTTTAGAACAAATTAAGCCAATATTAGAGAAGGTTGGAAAGACCAATCTTGATGAAGCCGGATTTAAAGGATTATTTGAAGCCTCTGTAATTACTCAGGTGCCAATGGTTGGAGCTTCGGGTGCTATTTACGGACTTTTAGTTGCTTTTGCTTTTATGTTTCCAAATGCAGAGCTGGCTTTAATGTTTATACCGATTCCGATTAAAGCAAAATACTTTGTGCCTGGAATTTTGGCAATTGATTTATTTTTAGGTTTTAAAGGAGATTCTATCTTTGGAGGTGGAGGTACAGGAATTGCTCATTTCGCACATATTGGAGGAGCAGTGATTGGGTATTTTATGATGTGGTACTGGAAAAAGAATCAGTTTAATAACAACCGTTGGAATTAATTTTTAACTTTAATATTGCAAATAAAAACTAAAGAAAGCTTTTATGAATATTCTGGACGATTTAAAACTACAATACAAATTAGGCGGAATAGCCCTGCGTGTTATTTATTGGAACATTGGCTGTTTCCTGATTTCGTTAGTGTTTTTTTATAATTTTTCTAATGCTCAGTTTGCATTTCCAAACTGGTTGGCACTGTCATCAGACCCTGCGGTTTTTATGTTCAAACCGTGGACGTTTCTAACCTATGCTTTCTTTCATTATGGCTTTCTGCATCTGTTGTTTAATATGATGGTTTTAAATTTTGCAAGTAATTTATTCCTGACTTTCTTTACGCAGAAGCAATACCTTGGACTGTATATTTTAGGAGCTATTTTCTCCGGAATTGTTTTTGCATTGAGTTTTTATTTTTTAAATATTTCGGCACCTATCGTAGGAGCATCGGCAGCCATCATGGCTATTTTGGTGGGAGTTACAACCTATCAGCCTCTCATGAATGTGCGTTTGTTGCTTGTCGGAAATGTTAAGCTTTGGCACATTACCGCTGTAATTCTGGTTTTAGATTTAATGCAGTTTCGTTTAGACAATACCGGCGGGCATATCTCGCACCTGGCAGGAGCATTCTTCGGATTTCTTTTTATGAAGCTGTTGCAAAACGGTACAGACCTGAGCAAAATTGTTTCCAGAACCTTAGATTTCTTTGCCAATCTTTTTAGAAAATCCCCATCGACCCCTTTCACCAAAGTACATAAAAATTACAAAAAACCTACTGAAAAAGTGACCTCAAGAATTGTTACGAAAGACAAAACGCAACAACAGATTGATGAAATTTTAGACAAAATCAGCCAGTCTGGTTATGATTGTCTGACCAAAGAAGAAAAAGAGTTTTTATTTAAAGCTGGAAAATAATCGTTTTAGGGCCACAATATGAAAAACCTTTCATGGTTTAATAAAATAATGTTCTTTTTGAATATAGTGCTAACTGTACTGACATTTAGTATTTATATTTTACCCTTTCTGGCACCAAAGAGTTTTCCGCTGCTATCGGTTCTAACGCTCTTTATGCCGGCTTTTTTCGTTCTGAACGGTCTGTTCTTCGTTTACTGGGGAATTCAGTTTAAAAAACGACTTATCTTGTCTGGTTTGGTACTGCTTACCGGAATTACCTTTATCAGCAAATTTTATAAATTTTCGGCAAAAGAATACGTCCGCGATGAAAAAGACTTTTCGGTGATGAGTTATAATGTACGTCTTTTTAACGTATTCAAATGGCTCGATCGCGATGATATTCCTTCCAACATTAAAGCTTTTATTGACGAAAAAGACCCCGATATTCTCTGCATTCAGGAATATTCAAACTCAGCTCATCTGGATCTAAAAGTGTATCCGCACCGCTATATTTTTATTGACGGAAATAAAATTAAAACCGGTCAGGCTATTTTTTCAAAATTTCCTATCATATTTGAAGGCAACATTGTTTTTCCAAACTCAGATAATAACGTCATTTATGCGGATATCAAAAGAGGAAAAGATGTTATTCGTGTGTACAACATGCACCTGCAATCCATAAAAATTTCGCCGGATGTGAGTGATATTTCTAATAATATTGATCATGTCAATCAGGAGAAATCCCAGTTGATTTATACCCGAATTAGTAAAGGATTCAGACAGCAGCAGGAGCAGGCTGAGATTTTTAAAGAAAATATCAAACAGTGCAAGAACCCGATTATCATTTGTGGAGACATGAACAATAGTCCGTTTTCGTATGTGTACCGAAATATCAAAGGAAAGCTGAAAGATGCCTTTGAAGAAGCAGGAGAAGGGTTTGGAGCAACCTATAAGTTCCGTTATTATCCGGCACGAATTGACTATATTTTTACAGACAGTAAAATGAAAGTGAAACAATTTGAAAGTTTTCCTGACTTCGAGAACTCAGATCATTATCCTATTATGACGAGGCTATCTATTGAATAGTTTTTTTAACCGCAAAGTGCGCTAAGGTTTACGCAAAGTTCGCAAAGCTTTACCTATAGCTTTGCGAACTTTGCGTTTATATACAATCTAACAAGAAAAAAAACTTGCGTCCCTTGCGGTTAAGCCAAAGTAAACGGCCTACAGATTCAGTTTCCGATACTGCAATGGAGAAGTCTGCTTTAGTTCCTTAAACTTTCGGTTGAAATTGGAAATGTTATTAAAGCCGCATAATTCGGCAATTTCGAGAACCGAAAGTTCACTGTTGTTGGCCAACAGCTTCGAGGCATGTTCAATTCTCACTTCGATTAAAAACTGAAAAAACGACTTGTTGGTCCGGACTTTAAAATACCGGCAGAAAGCATTTTTGGTCATATTGGCAATCGAAGCAATTTCATCCAGGTTAATGTTTTTCTGATAATTGGTCATGACGTGTTCGAATACAGTCTGCATTCGTTTGCCTTCATTATCCGTAATCTTTTTGTCGTACAGGTGATTCGAGAGCTGCTCTCTGTCGCTGTTGGAAAGCCATTTGATGATCTCTAAGAACAGTATAAATCGTTCGTAATTATCGGCTTTTTTTAGCTTTTTAAACGACTTGGTAATTTTTTTGGGCGCATTGTGAATGATGAACCCGTTTTTACTACTTTCCAAAAAAGGATGGATGTTTTTAAAAGTAGTAAGCGTGAAGAATTCTTTTCCGAAAGAGTTTGTCGTAAAAAACAAGGTGCGCATGATGGAAGATTCGTTTTCGTATACTTCACTTCTGAAAACGTGTGGTAAATTGCTGCCAATCATTAAAATGTCTCCCTCGCGATAGTGGGAAATGGTGTCGCCGGCAAAAATGGCGCCCTGCCCTTTTTCGATAAAACTAATTTGAATTTCTTCGTGTTGATGGAGTTTGTCGTAAAAAACGATCTCTCTATCCTCTTGATAGATAAGAGGATCCTCTCCAGATTTGGGGATTTTAAATGGAAAAACTTTCATGGTTGGTCAAGGTTAGTTACTTCAAATATATTTTATTTTGTCAAAAAAATAGCAATATATTAGTTGGTTTTTTGTGTAATCGTCTTATATAGGGTAATATAGTATTGTTTTGAGGTAATTTTTAATCCTCCTGCTTTGTTCAATATAAATAATTTTGGTTTTAATTAAAATCGATATTATGAGTATTCAATGGAAAGGCGTAATGCCGGCAGTAACAACAAAATTTACTGCAGATGATAAACTAGACTTCAGAATGTTTGAAGTTAATTTACAAGCACAATTAGAAGCAGGTGTTGAAGGAATAATTCTTGGCGGAACATTAGGAGAAGCCAGCACTCTTTTAGAAGAAGAGAGAAGTGAATTGGTAAAAGGTACCGTTAGCATGGTAAACAACCAGGTGCCGGTAATTATGAATATTGCAGAACAAACTACACGTGCTGCAATTTTAGCAGCCAATAAAGCAGAAAAAGATGGAGCAAAAGGATTGATGATGCTGCCTCCAATGCGTTACAAAGCTTCTGATTTTGAAACGGTAACGTATTTTTCTGAAGTCGCAAAAAATACTTCACTTCCAATAATGATATATAACAATCCGGTAGATTATAAAATTGAAGTTACATTGGATATGTTTGAAGAACTGTTAAAATTTGATAACATTCAGGCGGTAAAAGAATCAACAAGAGATATTTCGAATGTAACCAGAATGATTAACCGTTTTGGCGACCGATTAAAGATTTTATCAGGTGTAGATACATTGGCTCTAGAAAGTTTGCTAATGGGGTCTGACGGATGGGTTTCAGGTCTGGTATGTGCTTTCCCAAAAGAAACAGTTGCGATATACAAATTGGCTAAAGCGGGCCGAATTGACGAAGCCTTGAAAATATACAGATGGTTTCTTCCTTTATTAGAGTTAGACATCAATTCATTTTTAGTTCAGAATATTAAGCTTGCAGAAGTAGCAACAGGTATTGGAACAGAATATGTTCGTGCACCGAGATTACCGCTGCAGGGAGCGGATAGAGAAGAAGTTTTGGGAATTATTGCCAGATCTTTAGAATCAAGGCCTACTTTGCCTGATTATAAAAACTTGTAAACGTACGCTGAAAACAATTGGTTTTACAAATTTCTTCTTTTAAGAATTGTAAAGTATTTATTCAAACAACAAAAAAGAAATATGATTACAGGAAAAAATTACGTGGGAAGTACACTTAAGGCCGCTGGTGATAAGACATTCAAAACGTTTAATCCGCAGCTTAATGTCGAAAATCCCTGGGTTTTTACAGAAGCAACTCCTGAAGAAATTGAAGAAACAGTTGCTTTGGCGCATCAGGCGTTTGGTACCTATAAAAAAAGTTCAGGTCTTGAAAGAGCAGGTTTTTTAAATGCTATTGCAGATGAAATCGTAGCTTTAGGAAATGATTTGTTAGTTCAGTATTGCAGTGAATCCGGCTTTCCAATGGGCAGAGCAGAGGGAGAACGCGGAAGAATGGTTGGTCAGCTACGCGCGTTTGCCCAAATGCTCATTGAAGGGAGCTGGGTTCAGGCTGCAATTGATACGGCAATAACGGACAGAGTTCCTGCGCCAAAAGAAGATTTGCGTAAAATTTTGGTACCCTTAGGCCCGGTAGTGGTTTTTGGATCCAGTAATTTTCCGTTTGCATTTTCAACAGCTGGCGGCGATACGGCTTCGGCTTTAGCAGCAGGTTGTCCTGTGATTGTAAAAAGTCACTCCATGCATATAGGAACCGGTGAAATGGTTGCCTCAGCGATTATCAAAGCAGCGCAAAAAACAAATATGCCCGAAGGAGTTTTCTCCAATCTTATTGGTGGAGGAACAACACTTGGAACTGCATTGGTGAAACATCCATTGGTGAAAGCGGTTGGTTTTACAGGAAGTATTCGTGCCGGAAGAGCTTTGTTTGATCTTGCAGCACAGCGACCAGAACCTATTCCGGTTTTTGCCGAAATGGGAAGTGTGAACCCGGTAGTACTTTTGCCAAAAGCAGTAGCGGTAAACAGTCAAAAATGGGCTGCTGCCTATGCGGGATCCATTACGCTTGGAGCAGGTCAGTTTTGTACCAATCCGGGATTGTTGTTTGGAATTAAGGGAGCCGAATTAAATAAATTTTCGGAAGAATTAACTCAGGCCATTGAAAAAATAGAACCATTTTGTATGTTGCATCCTTCAATGAAAGAAGGTTTTGAAGAAGGATCGGCAGCGCTGATCGCTCAAAATGGAGTTACCAAAATTGCAGAATACAAAGGTGAAGCAGCACCAAATTACGGGGTACAAAAAGTGCTTACGGTAGACGGAAAAACGTTCTTAGAAAATAAAACCTTAAGCCATGAGGTTTTCGGACCTGTTTCGGTACTGGTACAATGCGACGATGAGCAACAGCTGTTAAAAATCGTCAATCAGTTGGACGGACAATTAACAGGAACAATTATTGGAGAATCTGAAGAATTAAAAAATCAGGAAGAATTGATTGCAGCGATGCAGAACAAAGTAGGACGATTGATTTTTAACGGTGTTCCTACAGGAGTTGAGGTTTGTCCTTCAATGATTCACGGTGGTCCTTATCCGGCCTCTTCTGATTCGAGATTTACTGCGGTTGGAATTCATGCAGTTTATCGGTGGGTACGACCATTTAGCTACCAGAATTGGCCAGATGAATTGTTGCCTGCAGAATTGCAAAAGGAAAATCCATTACAGATTTTAAGAACATTAAATAATATTCAAACAAAATCCCAGATATAATAAATGGTAAAGAAAACTTTTTTTTGTGTAGATGCGCACACTTGCGGGAATCCTGTAAGAGTAGTGGCAGGAGGAGGGCCAAACTTGACGGGCGCTAATATGAGTGAAAAACGCCAGCATTTTTTAAAAGAATTTGACTGGATCCGCAAAGGGCTAATGTTTGAACCGCGCGGACATGATATGATGAGTGGAAGTATTTTATATCCGCCAAGCGATCTTGCCAACGATTTTGGGATTTTATTTATCGAAACCTCAGGTTGTTTGCCGATGTGTGGTCACGGAACAATTGGTACCATCACCATTGCTATCGAAGAAGGTTTGATTACCCCAAAAATACCAGGGAAAATAAAAATGGAAGCACCTGCGGGTCTCGTGAATATCGAGTACCAGCAAACCGGAAATAAAGTCGACTGGGTACGTCTAACCAATGTAAAATCTTATTTAGCAGCGGAAGGATTAACAATTGATTGTCCTGAACTGGGCGAAATTACTTTTGATGTTGCTTATGGCGGGAACTATTATGCAATTGTAGATCCACAGCAAAACTTTTCAGGAATTCAGGATTTTTCGGCAGGTAAAATTGTACAGCTGAGTCAGGAACTCCGCAAAAGAATCAATGCCAAATATCCGGACTATTTCATTCATCCGGAAAACGATACCATCCGTGATGTGAGTCATATGTTGTGGACAGGGGAGCCTTTAGATCCAACCTCTTCCGGCCGAAATGCCGTTTTCTACGGAGACAAAGCGATCGATCGTTCGCCCTGCGGTACCGGAACATCGGCACGAATTGCACAGCTGCACGCTAAAGGGAAATTGAAAGCCGGAGAAGAATTTATTCACGAAAGTTACATTGGCAGCAAGTTTATTGGAAAAGTTGTAGAAGAAACTTCCATTGGAGACATTCCGGCAATCGTACCAAGTATTCAGGGCTGGGCAAAAGTATACGGTTACAATACCATCATCATTGATGAAGAAAATGACCCGTATGCTCATGGTTTTCAGGTGATTTAAAAAATATTAAAAATTTAGATTCATTGAAGGAGGATAAAATTCTTCTTCAATGAATTTTTCAATTTCGAACAAATGAAAAGAGTAAGTATAATTGGAGGAGGTATAATAGGTTTGTGTTCAGCTTATTATCTGGCTAAAGAAGGGTATGAGGTAACTATTTTTGATCAGTCTCCTATGGATGACGGCTGTTCTTATGGAAATGCCGGAATGATAGTTCCGTCGCATATAATTCCGCTGGCGCAACCAGGAATGATTGCTCAGGGAATGAAATGGATGTTTGACAGTCAGAGTCCGTTTTATGTAAAACCGAGATTAGATGCAAATCTGATCAAATGGGGACTTCAGTTTTACAAACATGCAAATGAAAAACATGTAGAAAAAGCAATGCCGGCACTTCGCGATTTATCGTTGCTGAGTAAGGAATTGTATCAGGATTTTGCCCGAGAAAACAACTCTTTTTTCTACGAAGAAAAGGGCCTTTTAATGTTGTACAAAACCGATAAAGTAGCTCATGAAATGTTTCATGAAGCCAGAGAGGCAGAAAAATTAGGTTTGCAGGTTGATTATCTTTCTGCTGCAGCCATTGCAAAATTAGAGAATGGTACCAAAACTGATGTTTTGGGCGGGATACACTACAAAGGCGATGCGCATTTGTATCCGCAAAAATTCATGCAATTTATCAAAGAAGAATTAAAACGATTAAAAGTAGAAATCCATTCCGGTACCACAGTACAGGATTTTGTTTTCGACCATCATAAAATCACAAAAATAGTAACAGACAAAGGCACATTTGCTACCGATGAAGTGGTATTAGCAGCAGGTTCCTGGAGTCCTTCATTGGCTAAAAAGTTAGGCGTTTCGGTTTCTATTTTACCGGGAAAAGGATATAGCTTTACGCTGAAGGACAAAAATCACAAACCTTCGATTCCGTCTATTTTGTGTGAAGGTAAAGTTGCGGTGACCCCTATGAATAACGATATTCGTTTTGGAGGAACTATGGAAATTACCCATACCGGAGACACTAAAATTAATAAAAACAGACTACAGGGAATCATCAACAGCATCAATGAGTTTTATCCGGAGATGCAGGTTGAAATGCCTGAAAATAAGGATACCTGGTTTGGTTTCAGACCGTGTACACCTTCGGGAATGCCGATTATTACCCGTGCAAAAAAAGTTGTAAATTTGACTTTCGCCACGGGACATGCTATGATGGGGTTAAGCCTTGCACCGGCAACAGGAAAAATAATTACAGAGATTATTTCGGGCAAAACACCTTCTGTTGATACTAAAATGTTTCAATTATAAACTATGAGATACGATTCAATTCCGGCTTCTTTATTTGAAAATAACCGAAAGAGGTTTGTCGAAAAAATGCAAAAAAACAGTTTGGCTATACTGACTTCAAATGATGTGATGCCAAATAATGCCGATGATGTAATGGGCTTTGCACAAAATAATGATTTGTTTTATCTGTCCGGAATTGAGCAGGACGAAACTATTTTAGTCCTTTATCCCGATGCTTTTAAAGAAGAAAACAGAGCCATTTTATTTGTAAAAGAAGTGAGCGAACATACTTTAATTTGGGACGGAGATTTTTTGACCAAAGAAAAAGTGACCGCCATTTCAGGAATCAAGAATGTAAAGTGGGTGCATGAATTTGAAAAAGCCCTACAGCTGTTTGCTTTTGAAGCTGATGCGATTTACTTAGGGCACAACGAGCACATTAAAAGAATAACTTTAGAAATGAACACGCGTCAGGATCGAATGATTCAGTGGTGCAGACAAAAATACCCGTTGCATCAATACGAACGTGTTGCCAAAATAACAAGAGAACTGCGACCGGTAAAATCAGCCGAAGAGATTGCTTTAATCCAAAAAGCAGTTGCCATAAGTGCCGACGGATTCAAAGCACTGTTGAAAGCGGTACGACCTGATGTAAAAGAATATGAATTAGAGGCTGAGCTGGCGTATCACTATATTAAAAATGGAGGAAACCGTCATGCGTTCAAACCCATTGTTGCTTCGGGCAAAAATGCCTGTGCCTTACATTACAACACCAATGATTCGGTTTGTCGGGATGGTGAGCTGCTTTTGGTAGACTTTGGGGTGTGTTACGGCAATTACAATTCAGATACCACGCGCTGTCTTCCGGTAAACGGAAAATTTTCGCCTCGTCAGAAAGAAATTTACCAATCGGTTTTGCATTGCCTTAAAGAGGGATCAAAGTTTTTGAAACCGGGCGTTTTATCAAAAGACTACGAAGTGCAGATGGCAAGCCTTGTGGAAGCCGAACTGGTGAAACTGGGATTGATTACTTTAGAGGAAATCGCGGCTCAGGATCCCGAAAATCCCGTTTACAAAAAGTACTTCATGCACGGAACAGCTCATTTCCTCGGACTGGATGTTCATGATGTCGGATTGTATTCCAAACCTTTCGAAAAAGGAATGGTGCTTACCTGCGAACCGGGAATTTACATTCGCGAAGAAGGAATTGGCTGCCGACTGGAAAATGATTATTTGTTGACAGACGACGGAAACATCAATTTATCGGAAGAAATGCCCATTGAAATTGAAGAAATAGAACAGCTATTAAATACCAAATAACCATGATCAAAAAACACTTTTTACTGCTTCTTTTTGTCTGCTCAAGTATATTGGCGCAAAAAGGTATTGATATTAATGAATTAAAATGGCTGCCGAATTCGCATTCTTTTTGGGTGAATTCAGGAGAGAATATTTTGGTTTATGATGTCGATCAGTTGAATAAAAGTACTACTGTTTTAACCCAACAGCAATTAACAAATGCAGGATTTAAAGGAGAGGTCGAAGAATTGGTCTGGAATCAGAACAAAACCAAAGTTTTGGTATACACCAATTCAAAAAAAGTATGGAGAGCCAAGACCAGAGGCGACTATTGGTTTTTTGACTTAACCACCGGAAAAGGAAGAAAACTGGGAGGTAGTTTAGAAGAGTCTTCCTTGATGTTTGCTAAGTTTTCTAACGATAACGAAAATGTAGCTTACGTTTCAAAGCACAACATTTACCTTGAAAATCTGACTTCAGGCAAAATAACGCCTTTAACCACCGACGGAACAGACAAGGTAATCAACGGAACTTTTGACTGGGTTTATGAAGAAGAACTTGCGGCACGTGACGGATTTCGCTGGAGTCCCGATGGTAAAAGCATTGCTTTTTGGCGTGTAGATGCTTCAGAAACAAAGTTTCATTTAATGATTAACAATACCGCTGCTTTATATCCGTTTGTAGTTCCGGTAGAATACCCTAAGGCCGGAGAAAAACCTTCTTCTGTAAAAATTGGAATTGTTGATATCGCTACTGTAAAAACCAACTGGCTGGATATTCCGGGAGAACCGGATAATAACTATTTGGTTCGTATGGAATGGGTAGCTAAAGAAGAGGTAATGGTCATACAGCTGAATAGAAATCAAAATCAGGTTTCGTTTTACAATTGCAATGCACTATCCGGTAAAGCCAGTTTAATCTATCAGGAAAAATCGGCAGAATGGATTGATGTTTTTGATATTTCTTCGGGCGTGTACGATGGTTTTCCTTGTCAGTTTGTAGACAATGGTAAATCTTTTTTATGGAGTTCGGATGCCGACGGCTGGATGCATGTTTATAAAATCAGCCGTGACGGAAAAAAGAAAGAACTGATTACCACCGGAAATTTCGACGCTTACTTTAAAGCGTATAACGATAAGACCAAATCAATTTATTATATCGGAAGTCCTAAAGATGCAACCCAGCGTTATTTGTATGAAACGAATCTGAATTCACACAAAACAAAAAGAATAACTCCGGAAATATTTGAAGGGACCAATGAGTATGAGTTTTCTACTGATGGCTCGTATGCAAAACACATCAATTCTAATATCAACCGCGACTTTAATATACGTTTGGTTTCGCTGTCAGACCATAAAAAAATACTGCCAAAAGAAGCAGATGTTTTTACAAAACCGGAACGTGAGTTTTCTTTGGAAAAATTCAAAGTAACCACAGTTGACGGAGTGGAAGTCGACGGAATTATGGCAAAACCTCTTGACTTTGATCCGACAAAAAAATACCCGTTATTCTTTTATGTTTACGGAGAGCCAATGGCTTCGGTAGCAAACGACATGCCTTACTTTAACGGATTTATAGACTTATTGATTCCAAAAGGATACATCGGAATAGCCATGGACAACAGGGGAACTCCGGTTATGAAAGGAACAAAATGGAGAAAGTCGATTTACAAAAACATCGGAATCGTTAATACCCGCGATCAGGCAATGGCTGCAAAGGAAGTTTTGAAATGGGATTTTATTGATACCGACAGAGTTGCCGTACACGGATGGAGCGGAGGCGGAGCAGTCACTTTAAATTTAATGTTTCAGTATCCCGAAATATACAAAACCGGTGTTGCGATTGCTGCGGTTACCGATCAGCATTTTTACGATAACATTTATACCGAACGTTATATGGGCTTGCCGGATGAAAATGCAGCAGCTTACCTGCAGGCTTCCCCGGTAACACACGCTAAGAATTTAAAAGGAAATCTACTTTACATTCACGGAACAGGCGACGATAATGTACATTACAAAAATGCGGAAGTTTTGATTGATGAACTCATCAAATACGACAAAGTTTTTAACTTAATGATTTATCCAAATCGTACGCATAGTATTCATGAAGGCGAAGGAACTCAAAAACATTTGATAGATACTTTTATAAAATTTGTAGAAGAAAAATGTCCGCCGGGAGCAAAATAGTATCGTTTTAAAAGCCTAAAAAAGGGAGAATTTCTGTAAAAGAGATTTCTCCCTTTTTTTGTGGGCTAAAATCAGCCAAAAAAACCTAAAAAGTAAGAAAAAAGACACGTATTTCGTGCAAAAATACTAGGGTAAGATAATACATGTAAAAATATTAAATATGTAATAAAAGGGTAATATAATAGGTTTTTGCGGTAATATATTATCATAAAAATTATGGAAAAAGCAAAACATTTGCCAATACTAATTATAAAACCATTTTATGAAATTCAAGTTTTTTCAAAGAAAAACGGTAGTACTTTTTTTTGTACTGCTAGCACAATTTGCGCTCGCACAGGAGCGGGTTGTATCGGGAATTGTTTCAGATAATGCAGGAATGCCTTTGCCGGGTGCGAGTGTATTGATTAAAGGAACAAAAACGGGAACTCAAACAGATTTTGACGGTAAATATTCTATTAAGACAAGTCAGAATGCTGTTTTAATCTTTAATTATATTGGGATGAAGACTGTGGAAGTGACCGTTACAGGTAACGCGGCCAATGTATCTTTGACTCCAAACTCAGAGCAGCTTCAGGAAATTGTAGTTACTGCTTTGGGACTTAAAAGAGAAAAGAAATCTCTGGGATATGCCACTCAGGAAATCAAAGGAGAAGATCTGACAAAAGTAAACTCAGGTAACGTAGCGAACTCTATTTCGGGTAAAATTGCCGGTGTACAAATCAGACGTAATAATAACATTGGAGGTTCGACAAACGTAGTGATTCGTGGTACAACATCATTAACAGGGAGCAATCAGGCCTTATGGATTGTAGACGGTATTCCTTTGAACAATGATAATACGAATAGTGCCGATCAAAAAAGCGGTGGTAACACTGGTGGATACGATTACGGAAATGCGGCTTCAGACATCAATCCTGATGATATCGAAACCATGAACGTTTTAAAAGGTTCTGCGGCTTCTGCTTTGTACGGTTCGAGAGCTTCAAACGGGGTAATCTTGGTAACCTTGAAAAAAGGAAGTAAATCTAAAGGAGGTCTGGGCGTAAGTTTCAGCTCAGGAGTAACCGTTGGAGTAGTTGATAAAAAAACTTTACCGGAGTATCAGAACCAATATGGTGGAGGATACGGTGATTTTTACGGTACAGTTGATTTAGGAAGTGGAATGCATCCTTATGCTGCAACCGATGATGCTTCATGGGGACCTAGATTTGATCCTAACTTATTGGTGTACAACTGGAGTTCATTCTATCCTGAATTGCCAGGTTATGGAAAAGCAACACCATGGACAGCAGTTAAGAAAAATCCAAATGATTTTTATCAAAAAAGCTTTACATACATCAATAACATCGCCTTTACAGGATCTGGTGAAAAAGGAGATTTCAGATTTGGTTATACCAACTACAACATGGATCAGGGTATTTTACCAAACAGTAACAACCGTAAAGACAATTTTAACTTCTCGGCAAGTTACAACATCCTGCCAAAAACTAAACTTACAGTTTCTGCCAACTACTTAAAAGCAAATGCTAAAGGAATGAATGAAACCGGATATGGTGACGGAGGAAACAACTACCTGAGCAGTGTGAGACAATGGTTTTCTACAAGTGTAGATTTTCAGGACTTAAAAGATGCTTATAATCTTACTGGTCAAAATACGACCTGGAGTGTGGCAGGACCAACTGATTTAACGATTCAGTTTCACGACAACCCTTATTTCCAGAGGTACAACAACTACAATACTTTAGGTCGTGATCGTTTCTTCGGGAACTTTGCTTTAAGTACAGAAATCACCAATTGGTTTGATGTAATTGGTAAAGGATCTGTAGATTCTTACCACCAACTGCAGGAAGAGCGCATCGCTGTGGGATCAAAAAGAACGCCTAATGCACGCGGTCAATATACCAGATTTGACAAAACATTCAGAGAGATCAACTTTGATTTGATCATGAACTTCAAAACGAATATTACAGATGATATTAAGTTTAATGGAATGGTTGGTGCCAATTCAAGACGTTCTTTGAGTAACTCAATCTTTGCTGCAACAAATGGCGGATTGGTAGTACCTGGAATTTATGCTTTGAATAATTCTATCGACAAAATAAACAGTCCTTCAGAATCTCAGGTTACTATTGGTACAAACAGTGTTTATGCGAATGCAAGTTTCAATTTTAAGGAAACTTATTTCTTAGAGGGAAGTTATCGTGTAGATAAGTCTTCAACATTGCCATCAAGCAACAGTACTTATACCTATCCTTCGATTACAGGAACTTACATTTTTAGCAACCACATCAAGACTGACTGGCTTTCTTTTGGAAAATTGCGTCTGAATTATGCTGAGACTGGAAATGATGCACCTTTTGCTGTTATTGCAGCAACTTATCCAAAGAACGATAATTTTGGACCTGACGGAATTCGTTTTTCTACAGAAAATAACAAAAGTAATGCTAATCTAAAAAGTGAGTTGACAAAAGGTATTGAAGCGGGTATTGAGCTTAAATTGTTCAGAAACCGTGTAGGTCTTGATTTCTCTTACTACAAAACCAATACAACCAATCAGATTCTTTCTGTTGAAACTCCTACACAAACAGGATATACCAGAGCTTGGATCAACGGAGGAGACGTTCAGAACAAAGGATATGAGGTAACTTTATCTGTTATTCCGGTTAAGACAGCTAATTTTAGCTGGGAAGCAAAAGTAAACTGGTCTACCAACAAAAATGAGGTAATCTCATTAGGAGGAGCTGACAGAATTTCGTTAGGATCTTTCCAGGGAGTAGGTTACGTTGCTGAAGTTGGAAAACCAATCGGTCAGTTAATCGGTTCAGGATTTACTTATCTAAATGGAGAAAAAGTAATTCGTTCAAACGGAAGATACCAACAAACAGCCGGAGCAACAATTGGAGATATAAATCCGGATTGGATTGGAGGTTTGAACAACGTAATTACCTATAAAAACTTCTCATTGAATTTCTTAATCGATGTGAAAAAAGGAGGAGACGTTTATTCATTAGATCAGCGTTTCGGACATACTACAGGAATCTACGAAAGTACAGTTTCTAACAACCATTTAGGAAATCCGCAAAGAGAGCCGCTTGCCAATGGCGGAGGGATTTTGTTAGCGGGTGTTAAAGCAGACGGAACTCCAAATGATAAAGTAGTTAGCGTAGAAGGCGCAGACGGGTATTCTTTCTACAACTCAATGCCAGAGCAGCAATATGTTTACGATGCTTCTTATGTGAAACTACGTGAGTTAGGATTGAGCTACAGATTGCCATCAAAATTCCTGGCAAAAACTTTCATCACCAATATGATTTTTGCAGTTAATGGAAGTAACCTGTGGATCATCCATAAAAATTTACCATATGCTGATCCGGAAGCGGGACTTTCTTCAGGAAATCTTCAGGGATTCCAAACAGGAGTTTTACCAACATCAAAAGAGTACAGCTTTAATATGAAAGTTCAATTCTAAAAAACAACAACAAAATGAAAATAGTAAAAACGATATTTTTTGCAGGAGCCATTTTACTTTCGGTTGCTTCATGTGATAACTTAGAAGATTTAAATCAGGACGAAAAAGCGTATACGACCGTTTTACCGGGTGCGCTTATGACCAGTGCGCAGGTAAACTATGCATTCTTTCTGACCAATGCTTCGGTAAACAACAATAATTTTAGAGGATATGCTCAATATTGGAGCACTACAACCTATACCGATGAGGTCAACTACAATATGGAGAGAAGAAACTTAGGGAACTCTCATGCCATTTTGTTGTACCGCGATGTATTGCAGGATTTAGTAAATGCGCAAAAACAAGTTGCAGCCAAAGAAGCATTAGGAGCTGTTGAAACTGCAATCAAGAAAAACAAAATTGCAATATTGGATATTCAGATTGTAATGGCTTACCAAACCCTTGTTGATTTGTTTGGGAATGTGGCTTACACTGAAGCTTTAGATATTAATCTGCACCCTTATCCGAAATACGACGATGCTAAAACCATCTATTTTGATCTTGCTGCAAGACTTGATGCTGCAATTGCCAGTATGGATGCCGGTAAAGAGAGTTTTGGTACAGCTGACTTAGTGTACAAAGGAGATGTGGGTAAATGGAAAACATTGGCCAACAGTGTAAAACTAAAACTAGGATTGCACCTTGCTGACGTTGAGCCTGCAAAAGCAAAAGCCATAGTAGAAAGTGCTTATAGCGCAGGAGTTATGACAAGCGAAGCTGAAACAGCATTGTTTAAGTATTTCTCTTCATTGGTAGACATGAATCCTTTGTATGACACTTTAGTAAATGAAAGCCAGACCATACCTACGGCCTTTTTTGTAGACGAACTGAACGCTAAAAATGACCCAAGACGTGATACCTTCTTTAATCCGGCTTCTAAAAAGTCAGGTAAATATAAAGGAGCACCATATGCGAAACAGGTAACTTATGGTGACTATTCGAATATGGGACTAAGATTAAAAGAAAAAACAAACCCGGGAGTACTTTTTGATTACACTGAAACCTGTTTCCTTTTGGCCGATGCTGCTAACAGAGGTTTTAATGTAGGAGGTACTGCAGAAGAATATTATAAAAAAGGAATCCAGGCGAGCATGAAGTTTTGGGGAGTATCCAATACCGATGCTCAAACCTATTTGGACAGAGCAGATGTTGATTTTGCAACTGCTGCCGGAACAGCCAAAGAAAAGATTGCTTACCAGCTTTGGATCGCTTATTACAACAGAGGATTTGAAGCATGGACGGAATACAGAAGATTAGATTTTCCTGTTTTGCTGGCGCCTTCAACAGCTGTAGACGCAGCTAAAGGAAAAGTGCCAGTTCGTAACATCTATTCGATCTTTGATAAAACACTAAACAAAGAAAATTATGAAGCAGCTTCCTCTGCTATAGGTGGAGATTTAATGACTACAAAAATTTTCTGGGATAAATTTTAATTTGAATTAGTTTTCCTGTTTTTAACCGGGGCCTTTAATTGGGTTCCGGTTTTTTTTTGTTTAAGAAATAAGGGGAGAAGGTTTGTGTGAAATGTGAGATGTAGAATGTAAAATGTGAAATGTGAGATTTGGAATTTGGGATTTGGAATTTGGGATTTGGGATTTGGAATTTGGAGTTTGGAATTTGGAGTTTGAAGGTTGAAAAGAGAGTTTATTCTTAATGTGATTCTTATGGTTATTTTGGTTTTTGTTTAATAAAATAACTTATTTATTTGTGAAAGCGCATGAAATATGGAATATTTTTTAATAGTGTGTTTTTTTATAGTTAAAAAGCTGTTAATTATATATTGTTTTTAAATAACATAGTATCAATAAATTAGAAACTATGCAGTTAATTTTGATGCCAACAAATTTATCCAACAAAAAATGAAAACAAAACTACTAGTATTAATGCTTGTTTTTTCGATAGGGAAAATAAGCGCGCAAGGACTTCCTTGCCGGACGACAGAAGAAAACGCCAAAGTGTATCGGAGTAGCCCCAAATCACTTCAGGAAAAAAAGGATTTTGAAACCTTTACCAACAATTTCGCACTTCAGCGTAAAAGCAAAACTTCAAAAAGTGCAGCAGTAACTACCTACACCATTCCCGTTGTTTTTCATATTTATGGAGACGTACAAAGCGGCAAAACGATTACCTATGAAAAAATCGTCAACCATCTGGCACAATTAAATGACGATTTTAACGGAAGAAACGCAGATTATCAAACCGTTGAACCTTTCTTTCAGGCCAGAAGAGGAACTTTAAACATCGAATTTAAACTGGCAAAAAAGGATCCTAACGGAGGATGTACCAACGGAGTTGTTTTCCATGCGGCTAAAAACGGTTACGGAAATGGCGGAGGTTACGACGACCAGATTGCCGCCGATGCCTGGGACAACAAAAAATACATGAACGTTTATATTCAGAACGATTTGTATAACGAAGGAGTTTTTAACAACTCGGGAGTTGCGTGGTATCCAAGTTCAGAAATGACCGCCAGCAATACAGCGCGTGTTGTTTTTAATGGAGCTTACCTTTACGACAACTCTTACAGCAAAGAATTCTCAGCAACGTTGACACATGAATTTGGGCATTTCTTAAACCTGATTCACACTTTCGAAGGAGGCTGCTCCGGCACAGATGAAGTTGCCGACACTCCTGCCGAAGATGCTAAGCACACTCTGGCTTGTACACCGGGAACCAATTGTACAGGAGATAAAGTAAACATCGAAAACTACATGGGATACAATGGCGCACAAGGCTGCTACAAAATGTATACTCAGGGACAGATCGACAGAATGCTGGCAGCTTTACAGCATCCAGCCAGAATTACGCTCTGGCAGCCACAAAACTTAATTGATACCGGAGTAAATTCTACCGAGAGCAGTTTAGTGGCAACCGGAACTAGTTTTAAAGAAACCGTTGTCAATGACGGAGCCTTTAACACAGCCTCAGTAGTTACCTTAAGCGGAGGGAAAACTTTTGCGCTAAGTTCAGGAACAATGACTGCAGGAACTCATTTTACACACACCTTTCCGGCAGGAATTACACCAGTGGTAACGGTGAACTCAAACGGACAAGTGACGGTAACGCTTTCAGGAAAAGCAACAAACCATGCAGCAGCACAAAATACAACAGCAGGAATCAGTTTTTTACCTGCGGCATTTACCGGAGGAACCACAGGTTTATCTTGTACCTCCTTGTTTTACAATTTGAGATTTACCGATCCTTATGGAATCTTTTTTGTAGACATGCCTAACATTAACATCTCTTCCGCTTTAATCTGGAAACCATTTGATATTGCAAAAGGAGACGATACTTCATTTGGAGCATGGCGTTATGCGGCCAATGCATTGAAGATTGAAACCTATGGTAAAAAATTAGTCTGCGAAAGCGGAACCAGAAATATTACGTTATTAGGACAAAATGCAGCAGTTGGGCCAGCCAGTAATATGGTAGCTCCTGGAGCATATCCGGATCAGCTGGATTTAAGAACAGCAAATTATACAGCCTGGGATGGAAAATCAGGGTATGTTGGTTTTGAATATAAAATCGAAGGATTAACTTGCTACGGATGGTTCAAGATAGATGTTGCGGCTAACGGAGATGGTTACACCGTTTCGGAATATGCTTATAATACACAGCCTAACACCCCTATTTATACAGGTATGACCAACAAAACGGCAGTGGTTCTGTCTGAAAGTGTACTGTACGAAGCCGAAGCTAATGACGGAGGTGTTACCACTACCAGCACCATTTCGTTATCCACTAACAACGGAACTTTTACTAAAAGCACCGGAACTTTAACGGCAGGAACTGATTATACCATTACGGGAGTTCCTTCAGGTTTAACAGCAGTTTTGACGCTTTCAGGAAATAATAAAGTAGTCGTTTCTTTCACCGGAAAAGCAATAGCACATCTTCCGGCAAATGATGCCGCGGTAGCAATTACATTCAAAGATGCTGCTATTACAGGAGGAATTTCGACACTTGATAATGCATCAAAAACAATCAATTTAAAATTTGATGCGCCTTATGGTGTGTTTTATGTAAACAATGCTGATTATGTTGCTTCAGCAGCACAACCATGGCAATATTTTGACTTAGGAATCGGAGACAATACAGAATACGGAGCGTGGCAATTTGCAGCTGCAGCTTTAAAAGTAGAAACCTATGGCAAAAGATTAGTAGGACCAGCAGGTACCCGAAACATCAGTTTGATTGCTCAGGGAACTACCATTGGAGCATCAAGTAATTTTGTAACTCCGGGAGCAGCATATCCGGATCAGTTAGACTTAAGAACGGCAACGTATACAGCTTGGGACAATCAAACAGGTTATATTGGTTTTGAATACACAAGCAGAGGACGTATATGCTACGGCTGGCTGCACGTAAAAGTAGAAGCAGGAGGCGTTGGTTATTCTGTTCTTGACTTTGCTTACAATACCAAACCAAACGAATCCATTCAGGCGGGAACTCAGGCTCCTACAACCGTTCTGGCACCTTCAGGTCTTGCGGCTACGGTTAACAACACCAGCTTACAAGTACAGTTAACGTGGGTAAACAATGCTACAAATGCGACAAACATCGTAGTAGAAAGAGCAGGTGCAGATAATGTTTTTGCCGAAATAACAACATTACCAAGTACAGCGCTTACGTATACCAACACAGGTTTAACAGCCGGAAGTACTTATAAATACAGAGTACGTGCAAAAGCAAATACGGTTTATTCAGCTTATTCAAATGAAGTAACGGCAACTCTTGCTGCAGGTTCAGCTTACTGTACTGCTCAGGCCAACAGTAACTACGAATATATTAACGCAGTGACCATTGGAAGTTTTACAAATACATCTGGTAAAGATGCCGGTGGTTATGCCAACTTTACTTCTAAAACAGTAACAGTAACTCCGGGAACAGCAACAAATGTAAGCCTGGCAGCAGGTTTCTCAGGAGGATCGTATTTAGAATATTGGGGAGTATGGATCGATTACAACAAAAACAATGTTTTTGATGCTTCTGAAAAAGTAATCGATGGAATTTCTTCCACCGGAACAGCAACGGGAAGTTTTACCCCGACTGCGTTTACAGGAACTACCAGAATGCGTATTGTAATGAAATATTATTCAAATCCGTCAACAGCTTGTGGCAACATCGGCGATGGGGAAGTAGAAGATTATACAGTAGTTGCGGGTACTGCACCAAATCCGGTGACCTTGCCAACACCAACGAATATTGGTAATTCAGGAGTATATACATCCGGATTTTATGCCTCTTGGAACACCGTTGCTAATGCTACAAGTTATGAAGTACAGCTGAATAATGTGACTACAGGATGGACAACTTTTGGAACTTCTACTACTTATTATTTGTGGATTCCAAAACAAGGTACGCAAACGGTTTATCAGTTTAGAGTTAGAGCTAAAAATGCCACTGAGACCAGTGACTGGAGCGCTCCGCTTTCAATTGATTTACAAAACGGAAGTGCGGGAGCAGTTCAGGCTGACACTGCAAGATCATTTACATTGTATCCAAACCCGGCTACGGATGTTGTTAATTTTAACTTCGCTAACCTAAATACGTCGGATATCAAAATTACGATCTACGACAGTACAGGGAACGTAGTGGATGTAGTAAGAAATGCAACTTCTTATGAGGTAAATCGCCTTAGAAAAGGAGTTTATATTGTGGTAGCTACAGATGGAAGCTTCACAGATACTAAAAAATTATTGGTTAAATAATAATTTGGTTGTAAAAAGAAAGAGGGGAAACGATATCGTTTCCCCTTTTTTATGTCTTTAAAATAAAACTTAATTAATACCAATCCCAAACGGATTGTCAATACTGTGCATAGGAGTGGTAAACCATTTTGGGCCCTCAGCGGTCATATAAAAATGATCTTCATGGCGAATTCCAAATTGCCCAGGAATACAAAGCATTGGCTCGTTGCTTACCACCATTCCTTCCTGCAAAACAGTAGTGCTGCCTCTTACAAGGTAGGGGTGTTCATGTATGTCCAATCCTGTTCCGTGACCTACACGATGAGGTAAGCCCGGAAGTTCATAATCGGCACTTAAGCCTCCTGCTGCAATTACTTTACGTGCGGCATCATCTACAGAACCGCAAGTTGCTCCTAATTGTGCGGCATCAAAAGCTGCTTTTTGTGCGGCCTTTTCTAAATTCCAAATCTTTATGTGGGCTTCAGTTGGA
The DNA here is from genome assembly GCA_023251135.1 of Flavobacterium sp. Lineage (GTDB taxonomy): Bacteria > Bacteroidota > Bacteroidia > Flavobacteriales > Flavobacteriaceae > Flavobacterium. Next base: position 23,163 of record JAHEZJ010000045.1, read on the forward strand.
GTTCCGTACACATAAGTTCGGGTGATGTCAGACAAATAACCTTCCAGACGACAGCCGGTGTCAATAAGTACAACATCGTTTTCTTTTAAGTCCTGTGGAGTGGTTACTCCATGCGGATATTGAGAATCATCGGCAAACAATACGATGCAGAAATAAGATCCCGTAGGAATTCCGGCTTTGATATGCGCCTTATTGATAAAATCAACCACCGTTGCGGCTTTTATACCCGGATGTAAAATGCGGGCAGCAGCACGCTGTACCACCATAGTAATTTCTTTGACCTGTTGAATTATAGCAATTTCATTTGCCGATTTCTGAATACGGCAGCCGGTAGTAATAGGCTGTGAGTTTTCAAAATCATAACCAGGATTAGCTTTCACGATCGCATCAATTAAAAAATAACCGGCTGATTCATCCAGTGCAATCTTACCGCTATTGACACCTTTTTCCTGCAGTATTTTTCCAAATAAAACAGAAGGAGACTCATGTTCTTCCCAGCAATTCAGCTGACCATCGATTTGCATGAATTTTCTAAAAGTACCTTCCTCAAATTTTGGAACGATATATTCCAGACTGCCGTCTTCAAACAATAGAGCGCCTACCATTCTTTCAGAAGGATTCCATTTCGTTCCTGTAAAATAGTACAAATTGGTTCCTGCATTGAGGAACACAGCTTTAAAACCTGTTGATTGGATAAGCGACACTGCTTTATCGATGCGTGTTTGATATTCCTCCGGCTGAATGGCTTTTACATTCAGTGCCATATCCTGTATTTTTTCTAATTCTGCAATAGCGTTAGATCCGCCAACTCCAATAGTCATATCTTTTGTTTTAAGGTTAGTTGTTTTTTTGTTTTTCCGGATTAAAAATAAGTCAATATTTCCGGATAGTGCTATTTTAACTCAAAGTAGGTAAAATATAATAATTTAAGGGTAATATACTATTGGATTTTGGTTGGTAATGCCAGTATTTTTAGAAAATCAACTAAACTTTAAAAAATGAAAAGTATACAGCGTTTATTATTGCTATTGTGTGTTGTACTGAGTTCGCATTTTGCTTCAGCACAGGGCACATCCGATTTACATCAGAAACTCACAGCCTTGTTTCCGAAAGCCGAAATTACGGTTATAGAAAATTTGGAAGGTTACACAGAATCGTATCAGCTCATTTTAGACGAGCCATTAGATCATAAAAATCCGCAAAAAGGAACATTTAAACATTACGTTTATCTCTCGCATCTTAATTTTAATAGTCCTATGGTAATTGAAACTCATGGTTATAATACAAACAACATTAAAAGTGAGGTAAGTAAGTTGTTAAACGCAAATCAGATTGCGGTTGAATATCGTTTTTACGGAAAGTCAAGACCGGAACCACTTCCGTGGGAATACTTGACAAACGATCAGGCCATTGCCGATTACCATGATCTTGTAACGAAACTCAAGCAAATCTATACAGGAAAATGGATTTCAACCGGAATAAGTAAAGGAGGAGAAACTGCCCTTATTTACAAGTCAAAATACCCAAATGACGTTGATGTGGCTATGCCTTATGTGGCACCGCTAATCAATACGACGGAAGATCCCCGAACGGTCGAACATACAAAAATAGTGGGAACAGCAGCCTGCAGGGCAAAAATTACAGCCTTTCAAAGAGCAGTTTTAGAAAATAGAGAAGCCGTATTAAAAGAATTTAAACAATATGCCGAAGCAAAGAAAATGACCTTTGCAGAAGTGCCTTTGGCCGAAGCGTTAGAATATGCGGTTTTAGAATTTCCTTTTTCTTTTTGGCAATGGGGCGGAAAATGCGAGGCTATTCCGGCGGTAACTGCAACTCCAAAAGAATTGTTTGATTATCTGGATGAGGTTTCAGGCGTTAGAACATACAATGATAAAATGTACTTTCATTACCTGCCGTCTTATTATCAGCATTTGAAAGAATTAGGCTATTATGGTTTTGATTTTTCTCCGGTTGCTGATTTGTTACAGGTGGTAAAAAGTACTTCTAATGATAGATTTGCACCCAAAGGAGTGGCTATAAAATACAATCCGAAATACATCAAAGAAGTGCGTAAATATGTTGAGAATAAAGGAAACAAGATTTTGTATATCTACGGCGGTTACGATACCTGGTATTCCTGTGCTCCAACACCCGATCCGAAACTGGATGCTTTAAAAATGGTTCTTCCCACCGGTAGCCACACCACGAGAGTGAAAGATTTTCCGGAGAACGATAAAAAACGAATTATGGAAACATTGTCAAGATGGCTGGAGCTAAAAGCAGCTGACGATAAAGCGGAATTAAATTAATCAGAAAAGGAGTGGTGAGAATCTATTGCTGGTTTAACCGCAAAGAACGCAGGGGTTTTTAATGATAAGATTTTATAAAAACGCAAAGTTCGCAAAGCTATGATAAATAAACTTTGCGAACTTTGCGAATATCTTTGCGCTCTTTGCGGTTAAACCTAAATCTTAAACCAGTATTTTTTGTGTTTTTAAATAATCCATAGCAAATTTACCTTCATTAAAAAGTAAATCCAAAACACTTAAATTATTGATAAAGCCATGCTTGTCGTCAAAAACCTGGGTGTATTTTTCAAAGGCATTAAGGTCTTTTTTTCCGTTAGCCAAAACTCTGAAATCAGAGATGTTTTCTACTTCATGAAAATACTCAGAAGTTTTACCGAACTCTAATTTCATGCGCAGACATTTAGTAGTGATGTCCAGCACTTCCAGATTTAAATCCATTAAAAAAGTGTGCTGTTTTTCAAAAACAGGACGAATATCATCTTCAAAAAACTCAAAAAAGGGAGAGCTTCTGTAAGCGGCTTCCAATGATTTGAAATGCTGCTTTTGCCAGTCAAATTCATTCTCGATTAAAACATCTTTTGTTTTTTGATGAGCAGATTTTGAATGTTTAACGGGTATGTTTAATAACTGAATCCCGTTTGGACTATAAATGTACGTACGGTTTCTGTTGGTTTGTTTCTGAAAATTATCCTCCATTTCAAAAGTAATATTTTCAGATTGGGCCATAACTGCAAAGTGGCTTATCGATGGAAAATAAGTAGGAAGTAAGAGAGAGTTCATCTGTAATTGCTTTAAAAGTTTCAGGTTTCAAGTTTCAGGTTTTGAATGTACCTGAAACTTGAAACCTGAGACAAAAATAACTTTTTTTATTTTATGCTTTGTTTTCTTTTCTTTTTCTCCAGAAATATTCTCCAACAAAGTAGGCTGCAAGAATAAATAAGAAATACTTAAAGTACGATTGAGGCTGGCCTTCGCCGTCAACAGTCGTGAAAACTCTGCTCCAGCGAATTTTATTGATTCCTTTACCGTTAGTATCCCAGCTCATCCAGATGAAAACCGGTTTTCCTACGATGTGATTTTCAGGAACGTAACCCCAGTAACGGCTGTCTTCAGAGTTGTGACGGTTGTCTCCCATCATCCAATAGTAATTTTGTTTGAAGGTATAAGTAGTAGCA
>JAHEZJ010000045.1:26656-34862 GCA_023251135.1 Flavobacterium sp.
AAAGTGTTTCCTTCATAAGTGGTAATAATGTCCTTGTAAAAAGGCAGTGACTCATTGGTTAAAGCAACAGTTTTTCCTGCTTCCGGAATATAGATCGGACCAAAATTATCCTGACTCCATTTGTTGATATGAGGGAAAATAGCATTGTCATTTCCTCGGTCTATTTCTCTTTTTACAGCTGTAATTCCCGGTGTGTTTTTAAGGCGCTCTGCACTGGCTTCAGTTAAAGCTCTGAAATAAAGAGTGTCTCTTTTTTCGCTTTTAAATCCTGCTCCGTCAGTGATATCCAGTTCTCTGACCAAAGATTCAAAATCGATAGGTATTTTTGGATCTATGGCTACTGAATAAGAGTATTGCGGTTTTGCTCTTTCCGGTAAAACTAATTTTTTTCCATTGATGAAAACAAATCCGTCTTTAATAGACAGGCTGTCTCCAGGAATACCTACGCATCTTTTTACGTAATTCGATTTTTTATCAATAGGTTTGATTACGCCGGGTCTTCCTTTTGGCTCATAGAAATAATGAACCGTATCGACTGGCCAGTTGAAGACCACAATATCTGTTCGTTTTATTTTTTCTAAGGCAGGTAATCTGAAATAAGGCAATTGTGGCCATTTCAAATAAGATTTTTGTTTTACAAAAGGGATAGAGTCATGAACCATTGGTAGTGCAACGGTAGTCATAGGTACTCTTGGACCGTAATTTACTTTACTAACAAATAAAAAGTCACCAATTAATAATGATTTTTCTAAAGACGATGTAGGAATTGTATAAGGCTGCACTAAATAAGTATGTACAAGTGTTGCCACAATAATTGCAAAAAGTAAAGAGCTTAGTGTATCGCTTGCTTTATTTTCTGACGTTAATTTTCTGTCGGCGTTGTGTACTAATTTTTGAGTGTAGTTGATATAGTAGATATAGAAACCTAGAGTGAAGATTCCTAAAAGAGTATCTAAAGTTGTTTTTTTGCCAAACGTTCTTAAGGTTTCTACCCAAACAACAGGAAACATAATCAGGTTAATGATTGGGATGAAAAGCAATAAAGTCCACCAGGTTGGGCGGTTGATTATTTTCATTAAAACAATCGAATTGTAAACCGGAATTGCAGCTTCCCAGCTTTTTCTTCCGGCAGCCTGATATAATTTCCAGGTTCCCAGAAAGTGAATAATCTGAACGGCTAAGAAAAATACAAACCAATAATATAGTGTCATAATATTTTGTTTAAAGTTTCAGGGCAGGGGTCTAATTTGAAAATTACCTCAACCTTTTATAACTGTTTATTTTAAATTTAATACGTCTTTCATAGAGTATATACCCGTTTTTCCGGCAAGCCATTCTGCTGCGATCACAGCTCCAAGGGCAAAACCTTCGCGGTTGTGTGCGGTATGTTTCAATTCGATGCTGTCTACAGCCGAATCGTAAGTTACCGTATGAGTTCCCGGAACTTCTCCAATTCTTTTCGCTTCAATATGAATTTCGTTGTCTTTGGCTTCGTCTAAAGTCCAGTTGGCATAATTACTGTTTTCGATCACGCCTTTCGCTAAAGAAATGGCTGTACCGCTTGGCGCATCCAACTTATGTGTATGATGAATTTCTTCCATCGTAACTTTATACGAATCAAACTGAGCCATAATTTTGGCCAGGTATTCATTCAGTTCAAAGAAAATGTTAACCCCTAAACTAAAGTTAGAACTTGAGATAAAACCGCCTTTCTTTTCGTTGCAAAGCGTTACCATTTCGTCATAATGTTCCAGCCAGCCTGTTGTTCCAGAAACTACGGGAACATTAGCGTGAAAGCAGTTTGAAATATTGTCAACGGCAGCAGTCGGGATGCTGAAATCGATAGCGACATCGGCTGTTGAAAGGCCGTCATAAGTAGTGAATTCGTCTTTTCTCAAAACAATTTCATGACCTCTTTCCAAAGCAATTCGCTCGATTACTTTACCCATTTTTCCGTATCCTAAAAGCGCAATTTTCATTTCGTGTATTTTTTTAAAATTCAAATAACTGAAGTTATTTAAAAGTGGTAATTAAAAGTTAGTCCAACGTTTGGTTTGAAAGTTACAGTGTCGGGATAAATTTCCGGACGCAAGGATAATCTTTCGTTTACGTTAAACTGAATTAATGCAGCGTCAACATTGGCATCGATGATGTTTAGGGCATAAAAACCAACCACAAATAATAGTGATAAATCCCTGTTTCGCTGATAAAATTTCTGACCCGCAATAAGTCTGCTGTCATCCAGAAATTTGTAGTTATCATCATTGAAGCCTTCCAGTCTTCGTTTGTAGGCGTCGCGATAATTGTTGTATTTTTTATTATTGTCGAGATAGAAGTATAAACTCGTACCGATCGCTCCGTAAACTAAAGGAATCTTCCAGTATTTTTTATTGTAAGCCTGACCTAGACCAGGTAAAATCGCCGAGTAGAACGCTGCTTTTGCAGGCGTAAGCGGATCGATTTCCTGCAATTTGCTAGTGTCTTTAACAACCAAAACCGTGTCTTTTTTTACCTGGGCAAAAAGAGAAACGGTTCCTATGAGAAAGAACAATAGACTTATGGGGACAATTTTATTCACTATCCGTTTATTAATTTTATTATTCTGTTAAAGTCGGCTTCCGAATCAAAAGGAATGGTGATTTTTCCTTTACCGTTACCGGCTACTTTTATATCAACTTTCGAACCAAAATAATCGTTGAAACTGTTTTTCTGTGTTTCTCTAACCATAAAAGAAGAATCTGCTTTAGGTTTTCCTTCCGGTCTTGGTTTTAAACTTTCGTGGTAATTTTTTACCAAAGTTTCGGTTTCACGAACAGATAAATTCTGACTTACTATTTTTTGGTAGATATCCGTCTGAACATCTAAGTCTTCAATATTAATGATAGCTCTACCGTGCCCCATACTGATAAAACCATCACGGATACCGGTTTGAATGATCGGATCCAGTTTTAAAAGACGTAAATAATTGGCAATAGTAGAACGTTTTTTTCCCACACGCTCGCTCATTTGCTCCTGTGTCAATTGAATTTCGTCAATCAGACGCTGGTACGAAAGTGCGATCTCAATTGGATCTAAGTCATGACGCTGAATGTTTTCAACCAAAGCCATAACCAATGATTCGTTGTCATTGGCAATACGAATATAGGCTGGAACATGCGTCAGACCTACTAAAGTCGAAGCACGCAAACGACGCTCTCCCGAAATTAGCTGGTATTTGTTAAAATCTAATTTACGAACAGTAATAGGCTGAATTACGCCAAGCTCTCTAATAGAAGTGGCTAATTCACGTAACGACTCTTCATTAAAATTGCTTCTGGGCTGAAACGGATTTATTTCGATAGCACTTATTTCAAGCTCAATGATATTTCCAACAACCTTGTCAGCATTTTTGTCTTCTACTGATGTAATGTCGTTTTCCGGATCTTTTAATAACGCTGATAATCCTCTTCCTAAGGCTTGTTTTTTAATTGCTTTTGTCATAAAAACTATTTGCTGTTTTTCTTTATAATCTCCTGAGCTAAATTGATGTAATTAACGGCTCCTTTACTGGTTGCGTCATAATTAATGATGCTTTCTCCAAAACTTGGTGCTTCGCTTAATTTTACATTTCGCTGAATAACGGTGTCAAAAACCATATCGTTAAAGTGTTTTTGAACCTCTTCTACCACTTGGTTAGACAAACGCAGTCTCGAATCGTACATGGTTAGTAACAATCCTTCAATGTCAAGATCTGGGTTGTGTATTTTTTGAATACTTTTTATGGTGTTCAATAATTTTCCTAATCCTTCAAGTGCAAAATATTCACATTGAATTGGAATAACTACTGAGTCAGCCGCTGTTAAAGCATTCAGGGTTAATAAACCAAGAGAAGGTGCACAGTCGATAATGATATAGTCATATTCGTCTCTCACACTTTCTAATGCTTTTTTAAGCATGTACTCTCTGTTTTCTTTATCAACCAATTCGATTTCGATGGCAACAAGGTCAATGTGTGCAGGTATCACATCAACATTTGGAGCTGTACATTTTAAAACGGCTTCTTTTGGTGTTATACTGTGTTCCAGGATTTGGTACGTTCCGGCTTCAACTGACTCTACGTCAATCCCAAGGCCAGATGTAGCATTGGCTTGTGGATCGGCATCGATCAATAATACTTTTTTCTCTAAAACACCTAATGAGGCAGCAAGATTTACAGATGTAGTAGTCTTTCCAACGCCTCCTTTTTGATTAGCAATCGCAATGATTTTGCCCATTTATTTTCTGAATTTTGAACCGTAAAAATACAATTATTTATGGTTTCTGAAAATCTATTTTGTTAACATTTAAGAAACTTCGGCTAATCGTTGTATGGTGCGTGTTTTCTGGAATTTATTTTAACGATAATGAAAAAACAGGAGCGAAATTTCGCGCTATTTTTTGCTTTCTTTTGGTAAAAAAGGAACAGAATTCTGCTTTAGTCAGAAAAATAGAATTAAAAATCTGGAAAAGTTTACTGCCCATTTTTCTGTTTTAAATCTTTTACAAGGCTGGTTGTGAAAAATAAAAGGATAGCACCTCCAAACAAAATACAAAGCCACATAAACCAGGATTGTTGCCAGAAAGATTTGTTTTCGGTTTGATTTTTTACAGTCGCTTTTTGCTGAATATCGTACACAGCCGTTTGTGGTAAATTGGAAGCAATACTATTTTTAAAAGCAGAAAGATCATATTCCGGAGCAGTCATCGATTTGTTTCCGGTTTTAAGAACATAATTTTCGTTTGAACTTAACTCGGCAACCATCGAAAGCGGGTTCTGACTGAACTTCACTTTTAAAATCGAGAGCGGCTGATTGTCGTTGTTTTCTATTTTTATAAAAAGCTCTTTTTCGAATATTTCAGGGATTGTAAAAGTGTTTTTTACATTTGAATTTAATTCGAAAGTTGCGATTTCCTCTTCCGTGGTTATTGATTTTCGTTTTAACTGTCTTTTTACTTTTTTGTATAAAACAGCTTTACGGCTATAATAAGCAGGTTTTGCAATTTCAAACGAAATTTGGTTGATGATTTGAGGAGCATCAAAAAGTGTCTGAATTTGTGTTTCTTTTTTCGAATGGTTTTCTGTGGTAGTTGATTTGCCGGAGCTTATTTCCTGTAAAGCGTTTCTCTGAATTTGATTGGTAAAATTGCCCGCTTTTAAGATGTTAATGGGTAGCGTTTTTTGATCGTCGAAATCAATTTTTAGGTAATGATAGGTGTTTAAAGGATAGGATATGGTTTTGGCAACACTGGTTTCCGACGTACTGTTCAGGTCGTCTAAAATTCGGGTATTGGAAATTCCAAACCATTCTTTTTGATCGTCACTTCCCGAAACCGTGTATTTTTTTTCAGCATCAGAATTTGCAATAAAAAGCGAAATCTCATTGTGTTTTTTATTCGACGGAATTGCAATGATAACAGTAGTACTCTTTTTAGGAATAGCTGCTTTTGAGACTATTGTGTACGTTTCAAAAGTGTTTAGACTATTGTTTTTAGGGGTTTGGATAAAATACGGAATCTCATTCCCTTTTGAATCAAATAATCGGATATCACTAAGATCTTGTTTCGAATAAGATCGAATTTCCGGAGATAAAATAATTTCGTGGAAACCTTGCTCTGAAACGGGTTTTATTTTTCCGGTCGTCTGATATTGTCCGAAAGAAAGGTTTGCAAAAAATAGGAGTAAGATAAATTTATTTAGTTTCATTGGTGTCTTTTGGCTTGTTTTCGTCAATAACTAACACTTTGATTTTTTGATATACAAAAGAGATAATTAAAATTAATATTCCCAGAAGGATAAACGATATGATTTTTCCGGTTTCGGAAATGTTGCTGATATCGTATGCAAATAATTTTAAAATGGTCAATCCAAGCAAAGATAAAGCGATTATTCGTAAAGATTTTTGTTGTTTTTTGATTCCGATAATTAAAAATACAAAAGCCAGAATACCCCAAAGAATAGGGAATCCGGTTTTGATTATTTTGATACTGGCCAGATGAATAGAGTCATCTGCTATTAATTCACGCAGATAAGGCAAATTGGATTTGTAATTGGTATATACGGTCGTCTGCAAATCGTGAAGAGTAACGGGAGAATTCATTACAACAAGACCATGCAACATCACCTCTGAGCTGGTAATGTAAAGGACAAAGAAAGCGGCACCCCAGATGAGATATCGGCTCTGAAGAAAAGTGAAATCCACTTTCTTGTAAATTTTAAACAATTGATAGCCAAAATAAATCGTGATAAGCAGCGAAATATAATGAAGATAAAAAGCAATGGATGTACCGGTTCCCGTAGTAATAAGGTCTCTGTGTTCAAAAAATGGATAATTGGAAAACCAGAAGGTGAATAAAACAATATTTGAAAGGGCTATCAGTAAAGCACCCTGATATCCTGTTTCTGTTTTTTTTCGAATCAAAAATGATGTAAATATGGCCGAGAACAATAAGTGATATAAAATAGGGAATGCGATCGCGCTGTACAGGTTTTCGATATACTGATTGGATTGAAAAACAACTTCAAACAAACCGGTAAAATAGCCTATTGTAATAGCCACAGTTGCAATAAATTTCTTGTAGGTTTCCGGATTGAAAGTGATATTGAAGAGGGTGGAATCTTCGGTTTCATTTTTTAACAAATACCAAATGGCAAACAAAGAAGCCACAGCAAAAACACCCGTTATAAAAATTGGATTTAGGACGATGTTTAAAGGCAAATTATTGTTGTAGTAATGATTCCAGTCCATGATCAGACTGAAAATCATTAAGATGTGAACAATTACTGCACCAAATCGATAACTTGTTATTTTTGATTTTTGTGCCAGCCACAGCAATAAAACAGCTTCTGTAGCCCAGAATAATGTAATATAATTTCCTTCAAACTGGATAGGGATCGCTAATGTGACAAAAGTCAGAGTGAGTCCGATAAGCAGGTAGGCTGCTTTTTGGTCGAGTTCGAATTTTTTGTACAAAAACCAGGCGTAGATTAAATTTAAGAACGCCAAAGCAGTGGTAAACAAGCCCCTTAATTCACTATGATAAGAAGCTAAAATAGCCATTCCGGCGGCATAAAACAAAAACGTATTGCTCGCGAGGATCGTAAGCTGGGTACGTGAAAATTCGCCTTTTGATCTGATATTGTTAATGATATTCATTAAAATAAAGATAAAGTAGAAGAGGAATGCAAAGAGGAAACCTCCGGCGTAATGTGGTTGATCTGATTTTAAATCCTTCGATAGCCACGCTGCTAACAATAAGACAGTAAAGATATAAGAGAGAATATTAACCAGATTCCATTTTTTATAAGAGGCGATAGCCAGAATTCCGATGTTCAAAATAGCAATATAAGTAAACAGAACAACGTAGTTTCCTGCGCCGGTACTAACCATAAACGGAACCGCGAAACCTCCGATAAGCGAAAGCACGGCCAATTCGATTCTGTCATACGATAAAGAAATTAAGGCACTAAAAGCCGTAATGATTACCATGATACTAAAAGCAACCGTTTGATTGAACAGCTGATAATCGTGAAAGGCAATTCCAATGGTGAAATAAAAAATGGCGATGGCTCCCGCAACAATAACAGAGCTGAATGCCGCATAGTTTTTACGCAATTTATGCGCAATTCCCATAACCAATGCTCCGGATAAAATACCAATTCCCACACGTGCAGGTTCGTTAATCCAGTCTTTGTCGATAGCATATTTTACAAAATAGCTTATTCCTAAAACGAGAATTAAAATTCCGATTTTATTAATTAAGTTCTCTCCGATAAATTTTTCCAGATCCGGATTTTTTTCTTTGAAATTTTCCCAGAATGATTTTTCAGGTGCTACAGGAGTAAGCTGTTGCGGAGTTGTTTTTTCTACTGTTGAAGCAGCTTGTATTGCTGCCGGTGCAAGTGGCTTTTCAGGTTCTGATTCCTCAATTTTTTCTGTTGGCGTTGCAATAGGAATTTTTTCCTCGACCACTTTGGGTTGAACAGGTTCAGGAATATTTGGATTGGATTGTTCCGGGATTGTCCTGAAATCTTCTTTTTTGACAACCGGAATTGGAGCAACCGAAATATTTTCAGTTGTTTTTTCAGCTGTTTTTAATAAATCAAGTTTTTTACTGAGTTTTTGAATATCCTCTTCAAGATGATCAAAACGTCCTTTTATGGTATTAAGGATATAAAATAAAAAACAAA